>NZ_JBEXUA010000003.1:0-565949 GCF_040614235.1 Mycobacterium sp. NPDC006124
AGAACCCACGTCCCTACGTGTGGACCAAGACCGCCGATCAAATCCTCGCCAGCATCGGCAACTACTGCCAACGAATTAACGACTCAGAACACTAGCACTCAACGGAGTGCCACCAACCGACGAGGTTGGATCGCGAAGAACGACGAGGGGTTCATCGAATGTCCGCTAACCAGGTACGCACCCGGCGCGTCAAGGCCGCAGCCGCAGCGGCGGGCGGATTCGCCGTCGTGGCAATGGGTCTCATCGGGGTGATGGGCGGCGGCGCGCCCGATGCACACGCATCGGGAGCGATGGACCTGGGGGCGACGACGACGAGCACCACCCCGGCCAAGGACATGCCCGCCAAGGCCGTGCCGGTGGTCAAGGCCGCGCGCTACGGGAAGAGCTAGCGGCGTTCTCGAGCACCGCGTCGACCACGGGCCGCCACACCGTTTCGGTAGATCGTGGCCCATCCCGTCGACGACGACGAAGCGCGCACCGTCGATCAGGCGAGCCAGGTTGCGGCCGTTGCGAATTCGCATCATCGGATCGTGCGAGCCGTGCACCACCACGGTCGGCGCGGTGATGCGCCGGGTGTAGCGCATCAGGCTGCCCGTACCGAGGATGGCGTCGAACTGCCGTAGGCCGCCCTGCTTGTAGTCGCTGCGCGCGGTCAGCGTCTCGACGCGCCGGCGCAGCTGATCCTCGGTCGGCAGGAAGTTGGGACCGTTGATCACCGCGATGTTGTGCATCTCGACGGCGACCTTGGCGGAGCGCGGCGCGTCCTTGCCCGGAGGGTTGAGCGCCAGCCTGATCACCCGCCACGACGGCAGGGCCGACAACGGCTTGCCCGAACTGGTCATCAACAACCCCACCGACCGGACCCGGTCGGGATGCGAGGCCGCCAGGATCTGGGCGATCATGCCGCCCATCGACGCTCCCACGACGTGGGCGGCGTCGACCCGGAGGTGGTCGAGCAGACCCACGGCGTCCTGAGCCATGTCGACCAACGTGTACGGCACCGGACTGGGGCGACCCAGCAGATAGCGCCCGATGCGCGGGACCACCGCGCCCTCGGCGCGCTGACCGCTCATCTTCGTCGACAACCCGACGTCGCGATGGTCGAACCTGATCACGCGGTAGCCGCGAGTGACCAGCAGCTTGCAGAACCCGTCCGGCCACATCGGCAGCTGGGCGCCGACGCCCATGATCAGCAGGATCGCCGGATGCTTCCGGTCGCCCAGGTCTTCGTAGTACAGCTCCACCGGGTGGGCCGGCGTGCCGCACGTGGCCCGGCCAGTCCGCTTGCGCATGACGCCTTTCTACCCGCGACGCGAAACGGGACCCGATGCCGTACCCGGCATCGGGTCCCGCTGCGTCACTGCGATGAAGGCTTAGCCTCCGGTGCCTACGCACACGCCGCCGGCGCACGCCGAGGCTCCGCCGGGCCCGGCACCCGCGCCCGCACCGGGAACACCGGCCGACGCTCCGCCGGGTCCGGCGCCGACGCCGCCGCCGGGCACGCTGGCCGAGGCCCCGCCCGGTCCGGCGCCTGCGCCGGTGTCGGAGCCGGGCACGCTGGCCGTGGCTCCGCCGGGTCCGGCACCTGCGCCCGCACCGGGCACGGTGGCCGAAGCGCCACCCTCGCCCGCGCCCGCACCGGGCGCGCCCGAGGTCGTCGGTGCCATCGTCGACTCCGACGGGGCCGTGCTGACGGTCGTGGTGGTGGTCGTCTCCGTGGTGCTGGAGGTGCTCGAGTCGGATCCACTGTCGCTGCCACCGCAGGCCACGGTGAGCGTGCCTACCGCGAATGCGGCGGCGATGCCTGCAGCGGCGCGGAGACGGAGGGAACTGCGAACGACGGCCATGTGTGGTCTCGATTCTGTGTAGATGGCTTCTCCCCAATGAGGACCTGTGGGGCTGTTACCCGCACTTGGCCGAAGTCAATCTTGATCGGACCGGTTCGCCGGGGTGAACGGCGTCAGCCAGTCGGTAGCCGGCCACCCTTCGAGTCCGGCCACCAGCTCATACATCGTGGCGCCGTCGATGCTCTCCCGGATGACGTCGCCCTGCCCGGCGTGCCGGGCCAATTCCTCCATCATGTGGAAGAACACCCAGCGCACCGACCACGCGTCGATGTCCTTGGGGAACCACGGGGCGTCGCGCGGTACGGGCACCGCCGCGTCCAGGTCGGCGGTCTCGACGAGGTGCAGCGTCTCGGCGTTCTGCGCGGCGAAAGCCTCCAGCAGCGACGCCAGCGTCTCGTCGGGCCGCATCGTGAATTCGTCGACGAACTCCGCCCGACGTCGTTGCATCGGACGGTCGTCGGCCGGCGGCGTTTCGGGTGCCGCGGCGACGCGCGCCATCCAGCCGCGCTGGCAGCCCGTCACGTGCTTGATCAGCGCGCCAATCGACAGGGCGCTGACCGACGGCGTCGAGCGCGCCTGCTCGTCGGTCAGGCCGAACGCCATCGCATGAAACGCATAGTGCTGCTGAAACAGGAAGTCGCGCAAGGCGCGACGTTCGTCGGCGACGGGGCCGGGCATGGCGGGCATGGTCAGTTCTCCTTCGTGGTGGTGTGGGCGTACAGGTCTCGCAGCAGCGCGATCTCCGCGCCGTGGTGGATGACTTCGCGATTGATGTGCAGCACCAGGTCGAGCATCGGCTTCTGGGCCCACGGGCCCTCGGCGGGTCCGATCGGTCTCTCCAGATCGGCGGCGCCGAGAGCCTGCACCCCGGCGCTCCAGCTGGCGTAGGCGTCGTCCAGCTGGTGCAGGGCGTCGCCGGCGGTGGTGGCGTAGTTCCACGTCTCGTAGGACGCGGGCGGGCCGCCGAAGTGGGAGTGGGCCCGCACCGCGAGGACGCCGACGATGACGTGGGCCAAGCGCCACGCGATGGTGGTGACGGGTTCGGGTTGCGGCGGCGTCGGGGCGAAGTCGACGCCGCCGTCCGGATGGACCGTCCAGCAGTTCGGCACCGGCTGCCAGAGGTATTCGTCGTCGGTGAGGCCGTCCAGCCGGGGACGGAGCTGCTGGGTCCAATGCCAGTCGAGTTGTTCGGCGAGATGAGCGGCGATGTTCATGACATGAGCGTCGCAGGTGCTTAGGACGGAATCGGTCCTAAGAGTGAGATGGTTTTGGACGGGGCACGACGAGTTGACTGGTCACGGCGCCTACGTCGACCAACACGTCCATGGCGATGGCCTCGAATGAGCGCCGTTCCTGCTGGCGTCGGGACTCGCCGCGCTTACCGACGGGCGGGCCGCGACCGAGGAAGACCCCTCCCCGTTCCACGGCCCCGAGTCACCGCGCGGGGGCAGCGAGAACCTGTTACTGGACTTCGCCGGCCACGGAGTGCGTTCCGTGGCAGTGCGTTTCGCGCCTACCACCCACGGCATCGGAGATCACGGTTTCATCGCCACCCTGTGCGGCGTCGCCCGCGATCGAGGCGTGTCCGGATACCCCGGTGACGGACTCAACCGTTGGGCCGCCGTGCACGTCGCGGACGCCGCACGCATGGTCGTGCTCGGCCTCGAGAAGGCGCCTGCCGGTTCGCGTCTGCATGCCGTCGCCGAGGAGGGCATCCGCACCCGGGAGATCGCCGAGGCCATCGGCCGGGCGTTCGACCTGCCCGTCGCTTCCATTCCTGATGATCGTGTCCAGGAGCACTTCGGCTGGATCGGCGGGTTCTTCAGCGGGGACATGGCCGCCAGTAGCGTTGCGACGCAACGACTCCTGGGGTGGACCCCAACGGGACCCACCTTGGTCGACGACATCGACGGCGGCGCTTACGGGCGGGCATCGTGATCGGTCCGGCCTAGCCGCATCACCGACGGCGTCGCTGCAATCAAATTCGCGGTCCCCGACGACTTCTGGCACGACCTCAGGGACAGCGGAGTGGTGTCGGAGGCGGCACCGCTGCCCGTCGACGGCTAGTCGGTCGACGCCTGGCGGTGGGCTGCAGCGGGTCGCCGAAGCTGAACATGGCCGACGTCCGGCCGGAGCACGACATCGGTTGGAGTGGGTGCCAGTCCCGTCAGCGCGACGTCCCTGACGTCCAACACCAGTTCGCGGATCTCGGCGTCGACGCCCGCGACGATGGTGGCGAGACGTCGCACGTGGACGGCCGTCATCATCGCGACGTCGTGCAGGGCGCCGACGCCGCGCGTGAGACCCCCGACCACCGCCAGCCCGCGGCCGAGGAACCGTGGACCAAGGGATTCGCGGCGCAGTTGCATCATCGCCCCATGGTGGACACGGGGATCTGATTTGTAAAGCCTTGGCGGGCGCCGGCGGGGCCAGACCCACTCTCGAAGTCTCTATCACCGGCGATATCACTGCGTGGGTGATATCGCCCGTGATGACGGATTCCACATCGGGTGGGTCCTCGCTCCTGGGGATGGGCCGTCGACGACCCCCCAATCCGTCCCCGGTCGTGTCGTACCGCCCCGACACGATCGACGCCATGAAGAACTACACCTACCGAGCACAGTGGTCGATGGAGTCAGGCGACTACGCCGGCATCTGCCTCGAGTTTCCGCTGGAGGAAACCCATGCCACGACCGCACTGGAGGCGATGGCGAAGATCACCGACAGAGTCGCAGTCATCCTCGCGGAGTACGAGAGGGACGACGCCGATCCTCCCTCGTCGCTCACCGACCGGCTCTACAGCGGCACGTTCCTCGTCCGCACGTCGTCGATGCTGCACTCGCGGCTGATGGTCGAATCCGCCGAACAGGGTGTCTCGCTGAATCACTGGGTGGTCCAGAAGCTTGCGGACCGGGGACCGGTCGCCACCACCGATCCGTTCTTTTGAGCGCAAGGGCCGAATCGCCGCCACCAGTGGGTCAGGTCAACTGGTCGAAGTCCCCACGGGCCCAAGCGATGTGACGCTCCGCGGACGCGCGGAGCACCACCTTCGCGTCGGCTTCGATGCAGTTGTTGAAGTTCCCGTAGATCCGGTCGTACCTCAGCGGTTCGAGCCGAGTGACGATTCGCTCCACGACGGCGCCGGAGAGCGGAATGTGGTTTGGGTAGCTGCGCATGAAGCCGACTGATCGCCGGTCGGGATTCGGAAAGACGCTGTCGCCCGTGAGTAGGACGCCGTTCCCGCCGGCGCCGTTGGCCCAATGCAGAACGCTGCTTCCCCGGAAGTGGCCGCCGATCTGATGCAGGGTCACACCGGGCGTGATCTCCTGCGTTCCGCTCCACGGTTCGACCACCGGATCGTGACGACCCAACCAGTCGCGGTCCGCTTCGGCCACCAGCACCGGGGGATTGCCCAGGCGGCGAGACCATTCCACCTGAACGCCGAACATGTGTGGATGGCTCGACGCGATCGCCACGACCGGTCCCAGCGCGAGCACCCGCGCACAGGCCGCGTCGTCCAGATAGCCGATCGGATCCCAGAGGACCGAACCCGATGGAGTTCTCAGGACCTGCATCGTCTGTCCGATGCCGACTGGTGGATCGGTGCCAACCCCGGTCAACCCGGGTTCGTTGTCGGTCCAGGTCAACTGCTGGCCAGCCGCCGCCAATGCGTCCAATGTCGTCCAACGTTGCCCCGTGGCAGGCACATACTGCCGTTCATCCGAACAGATCGGACAATCGTCTGGCGTGGGTTGGTCGTATTCGACGGCGCAGGTCGCGCAGATCAACACGCTGGCCTCCTCTCGGGCGGCGACCCACTGAGCGTAAAACCTGGCCGGCCCTCGAGGTCAACCCGCAGGTTCCCGCCCGGTGATTCGTCGTCCGTGGCATCGACTATCGGCTCCAACCTACGTCAACCAAAGATTGACATCGCACGATCTGTCAATTTACGCTTGACATGTGTCTGATTCGCTCTCGCAGATTGGCCAGCGGCTCCACCGCCAGCTCGGCCAGATTCTGGCCGCCCCGGTTCTGAGTAGCGCCAACGATCCCCTCGACTCGGTGCGCTCGGCGCTCGAGATCCGGGGCGGGGCCGAGGCGTTGATGAGTGCGGCGGTGGAGCAGGCGCGAGCGTCTGGCCGCACCTGGCAGGAAATCGGCGACGTGATCGGTGTTTCGCGTCAGGCCGCATTCCAGCGATACGGCAAGCCAATCGATCCCCGAAACGGAGAAGTCATGAACACCACCCCAGTTCCTGGTGCAGTCGAATTGGCTCAGGCGGTCATCGACGATCACGCTCACAGCCGATGGGCTGATGTCAGGGCGCGATTCGACGACAAGATGCGTGCCGGACTGACCGAGGAGGGACTCGCGGAGGCGTGGGCCTACATCGTGGGACTGGCCGGTGCGTACGAGGGCCACGGCGACACCGACGTCGCGCGTGCAGGCGACTTCACCGTCACCAGTACGCCGTTGGCCTTCGAGGCCGGTGACTTCGTCGCGCGCATCACCTTCCGTGACGATCGGACGATAGCCGGACTGTTCATCCTCAACCCCGAAGCTGCTGCCAGCGGCGCCGGTGCATCGGCCGGTGCGTGAATCGGCAGCCGCTCGAATGGATCGCAGAGGATGAGTACAGCCGCGGCCGGCCGAGCCGGGCGCTAGAGATCTGCGTCGTTGAATGAGCCAAATTCTCATCGCTGCCGGCTTGGCTCTGGCAATCGCCCTCTTGCTGACGCCAGTGTTGATCGGTGTGTTCACCCGGAAGGGGTTGGGCCAAGAGATCCGCGACGAGGCCCCCGAGAGCCACCAACACAAGCGTGGCACGCCGACAATGGGCGGTCTGGCGATCCTCACTGCGGTCTGGGCGAGCTATCTGGTCACGCACCTCGTCTCGCTCGCATTCGGCGGTGAGGGCCCGTCGGCGTCGGGACTGCTCGTCCTGGGCCTGGCCACTGCCCTGGGCGCGGTGGGTTTCACCGACGATTACGTCAAGGTGCGGCGCGCACGCAACCTCGGCTTGAACAAGCGAGCCAAGAGTGCCGGCCAGCTCGGCGCGGCGGTCCTGTTCGGTGTGCTCGCGCTGCAGTTCCGCAACGCCGACGGTCTCACTCCCGGCAGCGCCGGACTGTCCTACGTCCGCGACATCGCCACGCTCGCAATGCCGGCCGTCGTGTTCGTGCTGTTCTGCATCATCGTGGTGTCCGCATGGTCGAATGCCGTCAACCTCACCGACGGCCTGGACGGCCTGGCCGCGGGTGCCATGGCGATGGTGAGCGCCGCCTACGTCCTGATCACGTTCTGGCAGTTCCGAAACACGTGTGCGGTCAGCCCGGACCTCAGTTGCTATCACGTGCGGGACCCACTTGACTTGGCGCTGATCGCCGCGGCGACAGCCGGCGCCTGCGTCGGATTCCTGTGGTGGAACGCCGCACCCGCCAAGATCATCATGGGTGACACCGGTTCGTTGGCGCTGGGCGGCATAATCGCCGGGCTGTCGGTGACCAGCCGCACCGAGGTGCTGGCCGTCATCCTGGGCGCACTCTTCGTCGCGGAGGTGACATCGGTGGTCATCCAAGTCATCTCGTTTCGCACCACGGGCCGACGGGTCTTTCGCAACTCTCCGCTCCATCACCACTTCGAGCTGTTGGGTTGGCCCGAGACGAGACTGACCATTCGATTCTGGTTGATCACGGCCATCGCGTGCGGCCTCGGACTCGCGCTCTTCTACAGCGAGTGGCTGACGGCCGCCGGCGCCTGAGCCCCGGTAGGACAGGTGTGGCGGTCCGTCATGGTTGTGCCACGAGACCTGGGCGCCGTCGCCGCCGGAGTCCAGGTCCGGTGTGACTGCTGCCCAACGGTCAGCCGCGAATTTCGTTGAGGTAGTTGTAGATCGTGTACCGGGTGACGTCGAGCTGGCCCGCGACGTGGTCGACCGAATCCCGGATCAGGAAGAAACCCGCCTCGTCGAGCTCGCGGACGACGGCGGCCTTGTGGTGCTTCTTCATCTCGGGGGTCCGCACGCCCACCTTCGCGATCGCGCGGTCCACCAGGAACCGCTGCAGGCTGTCGACGTCGGGCGGGAAGCTCTCCTCGCGCTGCGGCACCTCCATCGAAACAGCCTCGGGCTCAAGGCTGTTGACGCACAGGCAGCCGATCGCGAGACCGTCGGCATCCCGCAGGAACAGAGTGGACGACCGGATGGGACGACCGTCGGGACTGTTGGTCCGGTAGTTGATCAGGTCCTGGGTGGTGCCTCGGCGGATGAGTCCCAGCAGCAGGTCGGTCATCGGACCTCCGACCGTGCGGTGGGTGAGGTCGCCCGCGATGGCGGCAATCGAATCCGGCAACCGGGACAGGTCGTGCAGCAGCACCTCGTTGCCGGGGCCGAGCATCGCCGCCAGGCCGTGGACCGCAGGCACCAGTGACGCGAGCAGGTCGTGGGTGGCGCCACTCGCACTGACGGGAGCCGGCGTGGGATCCGGGCGCCTCGGCTGGGTCAGCGTGAGCAGGGCCGCCCCAAGGCGTTCGACAGTCTCCGACGAGGTGGTCACGTGGGGCGAGAGCCGAATGTGTTCGGGCCGAACGGTTGCCGCAATTCCCGCCGCGGTCAACGCGGCACCGATCTGCTCGGGAGGATGCTCCGGCATCGTGAACGCCAGAATGCCGGCGCGCCGCTCACGGGCCGACACGATCTGTGCGCCCCGAGACAGGAGCACGTCTTCGAGCTCCGCCACCCGTGCGGCGACGTGCGCGGCGATGACGTCGACGCCGGTCTCCTCGACCAGCTCCAGCGCCACCGCGAAGGCCCCCGACGTCACCGGGCTCAGATTGGAGATCGACCAGGCGGCGGCCGTGGCGTCGGCGGGGTGGATCTCGTCGTCGAACAGGCCGGGGTCGCGCGCACCCGTCCAGCCCGACAGAACCGGGTCCATGCGCTCCAGCGCACGGTCCGACAGCACCGCGAAACCCGTGCCCCACCCGGCACGCAACCACTTCTGCCCACCGACGACCAACACGTCGGCCACGTCCCACGGCGCCTCGATGACGCCGAAGCCCTGGATGCCGTCGACGACGAGGATGCGGTCACCGACCACGTCGCGCAGCGCCGCGAGGTCGGCCCGGTACCCGGTGCGGTAGTCGACGGCGCTGACCGAGACCGTCGTGACGTCGCCGGTGAGGGCCTCGGCGATGCGGTCGGCGGTGACGTACCCGGCCGGTAGGCGTCGCACCGTCAGCCGCCCCGCCTGTTCGGCGCGGGCCCACGGGTAGGTGTTGGCGGGGAATTCGCCGGCCGAGACGAGCACGGTGCCCCCGCCGGCGTTGAACGCCGCCTGCAGCAGCCCGAGGCTGGTGTTCGGCTGCAGCACCACGTGGTCGACGTCGCTGTGGCACAACCGCGCCGCGGCCGCCTTCGCGCGGGTCTCCTCACGCATCAACTCGTCGACGGTGGCCGGCCCGGCGTGCGTCGCCTTCTCCAACAACCGGGCGGTGGCGTCCAGCACGGCGTGTGACGGCGGTCCGAAGCGCGCGAAGTCCAGGTAGCCCGCCGGCTCGGAGAATTGCAGGAGGTAGCGCGGCGAGATCGGCGTCACGCGAGCACCCGCGCCAGGAACTGCCGTGTCCGTTCGTGTTCGGGCGCTTTCAGGATGCGCTCGGGCGGGCCGGTCTCCACGACCGCGCCGTCGGCCATGAAGACCACGTCGTCGGCCGCCTCGGCGGCGAAGGCGATCTCGTGGGTGACGACGACCATCGTCATGCCGTCGGCGGCAAGGGTGCTCATCACCGCGAGCACCTCGCCGACGAGTTCGGGATCAAGCGCCGAGGTCGGCTCGTCGAACAACATCAGCTTCGGCTTCATCGCCAGGGACCGGGCGATTGCCACGCGCTGCTGCTGACCGCCGGACAGCTGCGCCGGGTAGGCGTCACCGCGCTGGCCGAGTCCGACCCGGTCCAGCAGTTCGAGCCCTTCCCTGCGGGCGACGTCGGGTGCGGTACCCAGCACGCGGATCGGACCCTCGGTGACGTTCTCCAGCGCGGTGCGGTGGCCAAACAGGTTGAACCGCTGGAACACCATCCCGATGTCGCGCCGTTGCCTGGCGACGTCACGCTCCCTGAGTTCGTAGAGCTTGCCGTTGCGCAACCGGAAGCCGATCGGTTCGCCGTCCACCCACACCTCGCCCTCGTCGATGTCCTCGAGATGGTTGAGACAGCGCAGGAAGGTGCTCTTGCCCGCACCCGAGGGGCCCAGCAGGCAGACCACCTGTCCACGGTGCACCTCGAGGTCGACGCCTCGCAGGACCTCGGTGTGGCCGTAGTTCTTTCGGACGCCGACGGCGCGCAGCAGTGGCTCAGACACGGGCGCCCCTCGTCAACGGAATGGCTCGCAGCGCCTTGGCGGCTCGGGCGGCGACGCTGCGCTCGGCGGCTCCGAAGGTGCGCTCGAGATAGTGCTGGCCGACGCCGGCGATCGTCACCACCACCATGTACCAGATCGCGGCGGCGAACAGGGTTTCCATCACCAGGAGGTTGTGGGAGGAGATGTTGTTGGAGGCGTGCAGCAGTTCGGTCACGCCGATGACCGAGGCGATCGAGGTGCCCTTCAGCATGTCGATGAAGTCGTTGCCCGTCGGCGGGATGATCACCCGCATGGCCTGGGGGAGCACCACCCGTCGCAGGGTCAGGCTGGGCGACATGCCAATTGACTTGGCCGCCTCGGTTTGTCCGGCATCGACGCTGTTCAACCCGGCCCGCACGATCTCAGCCATGTAGGCGCTCTCGTTGAGGGCCAGGCCCAGCAGCGCGGCGGTGAACGCGCTGACGAGGACGTTGGTGGGCTCGTTCAGCAGATATCCGCCGAAGGGCAGCGGAATGGCGATGGTCGGAATGACGAGCGCCAAGTTGTACCAGATGAGGATCTGCAGCAGCACGGGCAGACCACGGAAGAGCCAGATATAGGCCGTCGCAAACCATTTCGCGACGGGATTCGCGCTACGGCGCATCAGCGCGATGACGATCCCGATCACGATGGCCACCGTCTGGGCGATGACCGCGAGCAGCACGGTGTTCAACAACCCGACCAGCATCACCCGGTAGACGACGAAGTCTGGCACCGAGGACCAGTCGATCTGCGCCTTCGACAGCGCGACGAACACCGCGACGAGCAGCGCCAGGATGACCACGGCGCTGACCCACCGACCCCAATGCCGGAGCCGGACGATCTCCAGGGGCGCCGCGCGGGTCTCAGGCGCCATTGACGGCGGACTCCTTCACCGCGCCCTGCTCGACCCCCCAGCTCTGCAGGATCTTGAGGTACGTCCCGTCGGCGATCAGTTCGCCGAGGGCCTTGTTCACCGAGTCGCGAAGGGCGGCATCGTCCTTCGCGAAGCCGATGCCGTAGGGGCCGCCGTCGATGGGCTCACCCGGGACCACTTCGAAGATCTTGCCGTCACCGGCGGTGCGCGAGATGTAGGCGGCGCTGGGCAGGTCGTTGAGGATGGCCGCGACCCGGCCGGTGCGCAGCTGGTTCTGATTTTGGGTGTCGCTGTCGGTGGCCGTCACGTTCACGGCGGGCTTGCCGTCCTTGACGCACTTGTCGCTCTGCGCCGCGGCGAAGGTCTGGTGGCTGGTGCCCTGGACGACGGCGACGTTCTTGCCGCACAGCGCATCTGGTCCCGTGATGCCGTCCGGGTTGCCCTTCTGCACCATGATCGTGATGCCCGAGGAGAAGTAGTCGACGAAGTCGATCTGCTGCTGGCGTTCCTTCGTGTCGTTCATCCCGGCCATCGTCATGTCGATGCGGCCGGACTGCAGACTGGTGATCAGCGAGCCGAAGGCCATGTCCTGATACGCCGTTTCCACGCCCATCTTCTTGCCGATGGCCTTGGCGAGGTCGACCTCGAAACCGATGGGTGTCTTGCCGTCCTCGGCGTAGAAGTTGTTGGGCGCCGACTGGATGTTGGAGCCGACCTTGACGGTCTTGGACTGGGCGACCGCAGGCGGTAGCCCGGCAGCCAGACCCGGGTCCGGCGTGACGGCGGCGATGAGCCCGGCGTTGTCGGGGATCGCCGAGGTCTGGGCGCCGCTGGCGGCCGTGGACTCCGTCACGTCGCCGCCGACGCCGTTGCCGCAGGCGGTGACCCCCGCGGTGAGGACTCCGACGAGCAGCAGGGAGAACCGGGTACGGACCGGCAGCGGTGAACGCATCATGACCTCCAAGGTGTGATGCGAGCGACGCTACAACAATTTGTTGAAGCCGTCTCAACAATCTGTTGAACCTTGCGGGCCCTTTAGGACTGTTTCCGTCCTATGGCTGAGGCACACTCGACTCGTGTCCGAGACGACCAGCCGCGTGCTTCAGCTCCTCGGCCTGCTGCAGTCCCGCCGGGTGTGGGGCGGGGAGGAACTCGCCGAGCGCCTCGGGGTGACGGGCCGCAGCGTCCGCCGTGACGTCGAACGTCTGCGGGAACTCGGGTATCCGGTGCATGCCAGCAAGGGACACGGCGGCGGCTATCAGCTGGGTGCGGGCGCGGCCCTGCCGCCGCTGCTGCTCGACCCCGACGAGGCCGTCGCGATGGCCGTCAGCCTGCGGGTCGCCGCCGGGGGCAGCGTCGCGGGCGTCGGCGAGTCCGCGCTGCGCGCGCTGACCAAACTCGACCAGGTGATGCCGGCGCGGCTGCGGTCACAGGTGGCCGCGGTCCACGATGCCACGACGACACTGATTCCCGGCCAGACCGACGAACTCGTCGACCCCGACGTGCTGATGACCCTGGCCCGCGCCTGCCGCGACCGTGAACACGTCGCGGCCGCCTACGTCGACCGCGGTGGCACGACGACCGACCGCCGCGTCGAGCCCTATCAGCTGGTGACCACCGGCCGGCGCTGGTACCTGCTGTGCTTCGACCGCGATCGCGACGACTGGCGCAGTCTGCGCCTGGACCGGATGTCCAACGTCGCCGCCCGCGGCACCACCTTCACGTCGCGGGAGGCGCCCGACGCCGCCCAGTACGTGCGACGCGCCATCACCGCCTCTCCGTATCGCTACGTCGCCCGAGTGCGGTATCTCGCATCGAAGGACGTTGTCGCCCAGTGCTTCTCGGATGCCTCCGCCGAGATCGAGGCCGACGGACCGAGCGCGTGCATCTTGACTGCCGGGGCCGACGATCCCGAGCGCATGGTGCCGTGGTTGGCGATGCCCGGCGTCGAGTTCGAGGTGCTCGAGCCGCCCGAGGTGGCCGCCGCGGTGCGTGCCGTGGCCGAACGGCTGTTGCGCGCGGTGCGCTGAACGCGGAGTGTCGAGTACTCCCGCGGGGAGATGTGGTGCGCACGTAGGGTGGCGGGATGCACGTCACCTCGGCGGAGTCGACGGAGCTGTTCACCGGCCCGGCCGACGAACCACTCCAGGTGGTGCGGGTGTCCTACCGCTTCTGCTCCCACGAGACGCCGGTGCGGGTCGAGGGCCCGGGGTTGCACACCGAGGGCGACGCGACGGCACTTCCGCGCGGACGGCACGTGGAGGTGTCGGTCCGCGTCGCCAATCCGGTGGTCGGCGAACGGCGGCGCGCACAGGTGGTGGCCGGCCGAAGCACCACCGAATTCGACTTCGTCGTCGCCGAAGCCGGGTGGACGATGCACATGGTCAGCCACTTCCACTACGACCCGGTGTGGTGGAACACCCAGGCCGCCTACACCAGCGTGTGGACCGAGGACCCGCCCGGACGCTGCCGGCAGACCAACGGTTTCGAACTCGTCACCGCCCACCTCGAAATGGCGCGACGAGAGCCCGAGTACAAGTTCGTCTTGGCCGAGGTCGACTATCTCAAGCCGTACTGGGACACCAATCCCGAGGATCGCGACGACCTGCGCCGGCTGATCGCCCTCGGTCGGGTCGAAATCATGGGCGGCACCTACAACGAGCCCAACACCAACCTCACCAGCCCCGAGACCGCGATCCGGAACTTCGTGCACGGCATCGGCTTTCAACGCGACGTCATGGGCGCCGATCCGGCGACGGCCTGGCAACTCGACGTCTTCGGCCATGACCCCCAGTTCCCGGGGATGGCCGCCGACGCGGGGTTGACGTCGAGCTCGTGGGCCCGCGGCCCGTTCCACCAGTGGGGGCCGATGGCCGACGGCGGCGACGCCGGGCGAATGCAATTCGCCAGCGAGTTCGAGTGGATGGCGCCCTCGGGGCGGGGACTGCTGACCCACTACATGCCCGCGCACTACGCCGCCGGCTGGTGGATGGACTCCTCGGCCTCCCTCGAGGACGCCGAACGGGCCACCTACGAGCTGTTCTCGAAGATGAAGAAGGTCGCGCTGACCCGCAACGTGCTGCTGCCCGTGGGCACCGACTACACCCCACCCAACAAGTGGGTCACCGACATTCACCGGGACTGGAACGCCCGCTACACCTGGCCCAGGTTCGCGTGCGCGCTGCCGAGCGAGTTCTTCACCGCGGTGCGTACAGAACTCGACTCCCGCGGCATCGCACCGTCGCCCCAGACCCGTGACATGAACCCGATCTACACCGGCAAGGACGTGTCCTACGTCGACACCAAGCAGGGCAACCGGGCCGCCGAGAACGTCGTTCTGCAGGCGGAGCGATTCGCGGTGTTCGCCGGGTTGCTCTCCGGCGCAGCGTATCCCGAGCCGGCGTTGGCGAAGGCGTGGGTGCAGCTGGCCTACGGCGCCCACCACGACGCGATCACCGGCTCGGAATCCGACCAGGTGTACCTCGACCTGGTGACCAGCTGGCGCGACGCCTGGCAGCTCGGCACCGAGGTCCGAGACGCCGCCCTGCGCCTGCTCTCGAGCGCAGTCGACGCCTCGGTGGTGGTGTGGAATTCGTTGGCGCACGACCGGACCGACGTCGTCACCGTTCGCCTGGCGGAGCCCTTCACGGGCGCGGTCGTCGATGCCGACGGCGCACCGGTGGACGTGCTGATCGAACACGACCGGCACTCGGTCAGTTGGCTGGCCCGCGACGTGCCGTCGCTCGGGTGGCGGTCCTACCGCATCGTCGACGGCGGCGGTGCCTCGGAGTGGGAACCGTTGCCGGGAGACGCGATTGGCAACGAGTTCTGTCGACTGCGGGTCGACGCCGCCCGGGGTGGGGGAGTGAGCTCGCTGACCGTGAACGGTCGGGAGCGGATGGCCGCGGGACGCGTCGGCAACGAGCTCGCCGTCTACGACGAGTACTCCGCGCATCCCAAGGCCGGTGAGGGGCCCTGGCACCTGTTGCCCAAGGGACCCGTCACGACGTCCGCGGGAGCGCCCGCCATCTCGATGCAGCGGTACCGATGCGCGCTCGGCGAGCGGATCGTCGTCACCGGCCGCGTCAAGAATCTGCTGCGCTACACCCAGACGATCACGCTGTGGCAGGGGGTCGACCGCGTCGACTGCCGCACCACCGTCGACGAGTTCACCGGCGAGGACCGCATGCTGCGGCTGCGCTGGCCGTGCCCCGTCCCGGGTGCGATGCCCGTCAGCGAGGTCGGAGACGCGGTGATCGGCCGCGGCTTCGGGTTGACCCACGACCGTGGCGCCATCAAAGCCGTTGACAGCGGCAAGTTTCCGTCCACCCTGGACAACCCGGCGTACGGGTGGTTCGGCCTGTCGTCGGCGGTGCGGGTGCGGTTCACCGGATCCGACACCGCGGTGCGGGCGATCTCGGTGGCCGAGGTGATCTCCCCGGGCGGCGACGCGGACCCGGTGGTGCGCGATCTGATGGTGGCCCTCGCCCGGGCCGGCGTCACCGCCACCTGCAGCGACGCCGCGGCACCGCGATACGGTGACCTGACCGTGGACTCCAACCTGCCCGACGTCCGGATCTGTGTCGGCGGACCCGACGTCAACGCGTTCGCGACCACCGTCCTTGGCGGGGCGCTCCCCGTCGCCGCACGCACGTGGGTACCGGCGGCGCGGCCGCTCAAGGACGTCTGGGTGCCGGGTGCCGACCTGCGCGACGTCCACGCCCTGCCGACGCTGATCGTCGACCTGGCCGAGACGACCGCGCTGATCGAGGATCTCGCCGACGCCGAGATCGTGGTCGAGCAGCACGCACCCGAGGATCTCGAGGACTTCGAGGACTTCACCGTCGCGGTGTTCAACCGCGGCGTCCCCAGCTTCGCCGTCGACGTCGACGGAACGCTGCACAGCTCGCTGATGCGGTCATGCACCGGCTGGCCGTCGGGGACGTGGATCGACCCGCCGCGGCGTACCGCACCCGACGGCTCCAACTTTCAACTTCAGCACTGGACGCACACCTTCGACTACGCCGTCGCCTGCGGCGGCGGTGACTGGCGTGACGTCGGCATTCCCTCGCGCAGTGCGGAATTCGGTCAGCCCCTTCTCGCCGTGACAGCCGAGCACGACCCGACCTCCGGAGGTCTGCCACCGTGGGGATCCCTGCTCGAGGTCGAACCCGCGCGTGACGTCGCCCTCGGGGCTCTGAAGGTGCTCGGCAATCCGACCGCCCGCGGCAGCGGCCGGCGGGTACACGCCGAGGACGGCATCGCGCTGCGGTTGGTCGAGACGCGTGGCGCGACCGCGGACGTCGTGATCCGGTCGGGACTTCGCACGGTCACCTCGCCCCGTCGACTCGACCTGCTCGAGGAGCCGCTGGCAGACCAGTCGGCCGGCCTCGCCATGCACGGGTTCGAGATCGCGACGTTCGGCGCTCAGCTGAACCTGCCTCGCGTCCTGGACGCCGAGGACGTGGTGCTGGGACCGGATGCCGAAGCGGCGCAACCGCTCTTCGCCAGGTACTGGTTGCACAACCGCGGCCCGGCTCCGCTCGGCGGCCTGCCCGCCGTCGCCCATCTGCATCCGCACCAACTCGCCGTCGACGCCGACGACTCGATCCGTCTGCAGCTCACCGCGGTCAGCGACGTGACCGACGTGGCGCTGCACGGCAAGGTGCGGCTCATCGCCGCCCCCGGCTGGTCGGTGGAGATGGACGAACTCCCGTTCGTGCTGCCGCCCGGGGACTTCCTGGAGTCGATCGTCGACCTGACGATGCCAGCCGGAATCCCGCCGGGGCTCTACCCGTTGCGTGCCGAACTGGGGCTGACCGGCAGCGGCATCCCGTCGGCGTGGCGCCAGGTCGTCGACGACGTGTGCGTGATCTCCGTCGGGGCGACCGACGACCGTGTGCTGAAGTTCGTCACCGACCCGGAGCCCGTGGAGGTGGCGGCCGGCAACACCGCCACCCTGAGCGCCACCGTGGGTACCGACGCGTACGCCGACCTGGCCGTCGAGGCGCATCTGATCAGTCCGTGGGGCACGTGGGAGTGGTTGGGGCCCAACGCCATCGGAGCCGATATGGAGGCCAGGGGCACGGTCGACCTGACATTCGACGTCACCCCGCCCCCCTGGCAGGAGCCCGGGGAATGGTGGGCGTTGATCAGGGTGGCCTGCGCGGGAGAGTTGCTGTACTCGCCCGCGGTGAAGGTGGTGGTGCGATGAGCGAACAGGTGGTGGCGACCGTCGGCGACGATGCCGTCCTGGTGGAAGAGGTCGACGCTCGCGAGGACCGGCTGCGGGCCACCCGGCTGGCCAGTGCTCTGCCTCGGCCGGGCACCAGCGAGGGCCGCCAGCTTCGTCGATGGCTGGTGCAGGTGCTGGTGACCGCGCGCGTGGTAGCCGCCGAAGCGGCCCGGGCCGGCGTCACCGCCGTCGACGCGCCGACGGAGGACGATCTGCTGCCCGACGTGCCCGCGCGGCTGGAGATCGGCAGCGTCGCCGCGACTGCGCTCGAGGACGGCCTGGCGCGCGCGGTGTTCGTGCACCGCACATCCGACGTGACCGTCACCGACCGGGAGATCGCGGAGTACCACGCCCGCAACCCACGTCGCTTCGCCCGTCGATCCGTGGGCGTCGGCGGGTGGGCGCCTCGCCCGGAGCAGCCCGCGCTCGACGAAGTCCACGCCGACATCGCCGAACACCTACTGGCCTCGGCTCGACGCCGAGAATTCCGACGCTGGCTCGACGCCCGCCGCGCCGAACTGGTGCACCTGTCGCCCGGCTACGAGCATCCCGGTGACCCCCGCCAACCCGACAACACCCACCAGCACTGATGAGCCCGAGGACGCCAACCCTTGCCCTCGACGTCGGCGGCACGAAGATCGCCGTCGGCCTCGTCGACTCCGACGGCGAGCTGCTGCACCATGCGCAGCTGCCCACGCCGCGCACCGACGCGCAGGCCATCTGGTCGGTCACCGACCAGCTGATCACCGACGCCATGGCCCACGCGGCGCACGGCGTGCGCGGCGTCGGCATCTCCTCGGCGGGGCCGATCGACCTGCCGAACGGCACGGTCAGCCCCATCAACATCACGGCGTGGCAACATTTTCCGATCGTGGAGCGGGTCGCTGCCGCGACCGGCCTGCCCGTTCGTCTCGGCGGCGACGGGCTGTGCATGGCGATGGGGGAGCGGTGGCGTGGCGCCGGCCGCGACGCCGAGTTCCTGATGGGCATGGTGGTCTCGACCGGCATCGGCGGTGGCCTGGTGCTCGACGGCGCCCCGTACGACGGCCGGACCGGCAACGCCGGGCACGTGGGTCACGTCGTCGTCGAACCAGACGGCGACCTCTGCACGTGCGGCGGGCACGGGTGCGCCGAGACCGTCGCGGCAGGACCGCACCTCGCGCGCTGGGCCCGCGCCAACGGATGGGTCGCGCCGCCGGAGGCCGACGCGAAGGAACTCGCCGACGCTGCCAACGCCGGTGATCCGGTGGCGTTGCGCGCCTTCGACCGCGGGGCGAATGCGATCGCCCGGATGATCGCCTCAGTCGCGGCGGTGTGCGATCTCGACCTGGTCGTGATCGGCGGTGGCGTCGCGAAATCCGGTGCGCTGCTGTTCGATCCGCTGCGCACGGCGCTGGGACACTACGCCGGGTTGAGCTTCATCAAGGACCTGCGGGTGCTGCCAGCCGAGCTTGGCGGGGAGGCGGGACTGGTCGGAACGGCGGCGCTGTTCAACAGCTCGCCCTGAGCGATTCGCCGAAATCGGGTGTCGACGCGAGCAGATCCGTGGGTCGTCTGGCCGTGGCCATCACGGTGCGGTCCGGTCGGACCAGCGCAGCGGTGGTGCGACCCCGGCGGAGCCACCGCGCGAGATCGGAGCCGTGGGCGGCGACATGGACGGTGACGCCGCGTCTTTCGGCCTGCGCTCGTTGCCCGGCGGTGAGCGGCGCCGCGGTGACGATCGCGAAGCCCTTCCCCAGCACGTCGTCCACGCGGCGACCGTCGGGCAGCGTCGGGTTGGGGCACAGCGTTCCGGTCAGCGACCACGGACCCACCCGGCGTCCCACCAGGGCGGACCGGTGCAGCGCGGGGGTCTTCGAGCTCGTGATCCGCGCGCGGACGCCGGGAATCAGTCCCAGCCGCGGGACGACCACGCGCCGAAGCATGCTGCCCACCTCGCCCCCTGCGGTCATGGCCCGCCCGACTGCCAGCGCGAGGCGGATCATGGCTCGCGCGTGCGGCCGTCGCTCCTGCTGGTAGCTGTCGAGGACGTTCGGTGGCAGCTCGCCCCGCAGCACTCCGGCCAGCTTCCAGGCCAGGTTGTCGGCATCGCGGAGTCCGGCGCCCATGCCCTGACCGATGAAGGGTGGGGTGAGATGAGCGGCGTCACCGAGGATGAAGACGTTGCCGCGCCGCCACCGGTCGGCGATCTGAGCACGGAAGGTGTACTCGGCGACGCGGATCAACCTCAGCCGCTCGGTCGGAACGCCTCGGGTCCACGGCTCGATGAACGGTGCGACGGCGGCGAGGTCGGCGAACTGATCGACAGACTCGCCCTCGAGAAGCTGGAATTCCCAACGATATCGGGTGGAGCCCACGCGCATGTAGGTTGCCGCGCGTTCGGGGTCGCACACCTGATGGACGCCCTCCCACTGCTGCAGATCGGCGTCGGAGTCGACGTCGACCACCAGCCAGCGTTGGTCGAAGTGCAGGTCGTCCATGGTCGAGCCGATCGCCGTGCGGACGAAGCTGTTGGCGCCGTCGCAGCCGAGCACGAAGCCGGCGTCCACCGTCGTCGGGGCGCCAGAGGCGTCGCGGTAGGTGACCCGAACGCGGTCGCCGACCTGCTCGACGCCCGTCACGTCGACGCCGCCGCGTAAGTCCACGCATCGGTGGGCCAGCAGTTCGGCGCGCAGGATCTCCTCGAACTCGGGCTGGTCGAACATGTTGGCCTGCGGATGACCGTTGGCGCTGGGGGCGGTGTCGCGGCGGAACTCGGCGAGCACGCGGTGGTCGCGGTCGCGCAACTGCAGTCCGTGTGCGGGCCGCGAGATGGCCGCGAACTTCTCGGCGAGCCCCATCCGCGCGACCACGCGGCAGACCTCGTCGTCCATGTGGACCGCGCGGGGCTGCGGGTAGACCCCGGCCCAACGGTCGAGCACCAAGGTCTTGATTCCGCACTGCGCCAACAGGATCGACACCGTGGCGCCGGTGGGTCCGGCGCCGACGACGACGACGGGTGCCTGGTCGGGTGATGTCACGGATCGGCGCTACGTCAGCCGGGGCCGGCCGGTCACGAGTAGACGACCTTCATGCGCTGAGCGCCGAGATCGATCGAGCCGTCGTCGGTGGCGATGCTGGCCTCCACGACGTCACCGTGCTGGAGATACTTCTGGTTGCCGGCCTGACGCTTGAAGAAGGCCTTCCACTTCACCGCAGGTGGGAGCAGGGCCCCGATCATCTCGACCGGCTTCGGGGGAGCGCTCAGCGCGGTGCCAGCCGGCGTGCCGGTCAGCACGAGATCGCCGGGGGAGAGGTCTTGGAAGCGGGTCAGCGACTGCAGCGCCGCCAGCGGCCGGTAGAGCATGTCGCCCTCGACGACCGCGTTCTGCCGTTCATCCCCGCTGACGCTCAACCTCAGTCGCAGATCGCCGAAGCGGGTCATCTCGGCGGAGTCGAGGAGCACCAATTCGGGGCCGACCGGGGTGAAGGTGGGGTAGGACTTCGCCTCGTAGAACTGCGTCTGCGGGAGCTGAATGTCGCGTGCCGACACGTCGTTGGTGATCACCAGGCCCGCGACGTAGTCGGCGAGGGTCGCGTCGGTGACGGCGGTGCCCACCGGCATGTCACGGCCGATGACGAGGCCGATCTCTACCTCGTAGTCGAGGAACCGGACGTGCTGAGGCTTGACGACGTCGTCGAACGGACCGCTGATCGAGGCGGAGGACTTCCGGAAGAACGTCAGCGGGACGGTTTTGGGGTCCATGCCCGAATCCTTGACGTGGGACTCGAAATTGGTCATTTGGGCGACGACGCGGCAGGGCCGCGTGACCGGCGAGAGCAGTGTCAGCCCGTCGACGTCGACGGACTCGGTGGCCGACACGGCGGCGGTGATCGCCGAGCGGTCGGCGAGCAGCTCGCCGGTGGTGACGGCGTCGGTGGCGATCTTGGTGGCGCGGTCGGCGGACTTGACCCACCAGGCGTCGGCGGTGCGGATGACGGAAGTGCTCACGAGCGGGCAACTTTCAGTAGGCCGATGAGGCGGTGGACGTCGAATTCGTTGCGACGGGGCAGCGCGTTGATGATGGACACGGCCTCGGCGCGCGCCCCGCGGGCACTGGTGCCGAGGAAGTCGCCGCTCACCGGTGGACCCCATTGGGCGAGTCCGCTGGCGGTGAACGGCGCCCAGCCGGGTTCGAGGGTGGCGTCGAACATGTCGCCGTCGGCGAAGTGCTCGACGAGGAACCCGTCGGGGTCGCGCCAATAGTCGAACAGCTGGCTGCCCTGGATGTGGCGGCCGATGCCCCAGGATCGGAAGTAACCCCGCTCGCGGAGGTATTCGCCGCCGGCGGCGAGCGCGTCGAGGTCGCTGACCTGAAAGGCGGAGTGCACGTAGCGATCCGCCGGACCCAATGCCATGGCCAGCGTGTGGTGGTCGGCGAGCTCGGTGCCGCGGTCACAGCGGATGAAGCTCATGGTGGGTCCGCGCTCACGTTGGCCCGGGAAGTACAGGAAGTCGCTGACGATCATCCCGAGGTTCTCCAGGTACCAGTTCAGGGCGGCGCGGTACCTGGTGGACTGCAGCACGACGTGCCCGAGTCGCTGCACCCGCGCCGGGCTGCGCGGTGCGCGCTGGGTGGCGTTGGCGCGCAGGACGTCGTGGCCGGCGTTGACGAAAAGTGGCTCCTGTGATGGCAATTCGGGCAGGTCGTGGGTGCCGGCGACGACGCGCACCGGGATGCCGCTGGGGTCGACCAGCCGTACCTGGGTCCCGCCGAGCTCGTCGGGCAGGGGTTGCGTCGTCGTCCCGGTCTTGGCGGCGAGGCGACGGACGTCGGCTTCGTCGGAGGCGCGGAAGGCGATCCCGGTGAAGCGAGACCGCTCGCCACGGCGCAGCACGACGCATGGCGAGCCTGAGTCGGTGCCTCGCAGGTGGACTTCGTCCGGACCCCGTGAGGAGGTCTGGAATCCGAACGCGCGCGCGAACGCCTCGGCGCGCACCAGATCGGGCTTCTCGAATTCGAGCCAGGCGATGTCGCGGATCTTGATCGTGGGATTGAGTGCGCGGCCGGGGTGCTCGCCGCGTGCGGCACCCTGCTCGCTGTGCAGTTCGCTGTGGCTGTTGGCCATGAGCGGACGCGCTCCTCTCGTTGTAACTGATGAAATCGTCACATACGACGCAACGATCAGTCAAGCATATTGACGATATCCTCAGAAGTGAGTCGCCTGGTACATTCGAGCCTCCTCCGACAAGACGGCGAGGTAGTGATGGAGAAGTCGGCCGATTCGGGCGTCAACCGGGTGCAACGACGCAAGCAGCGCACCCGGGCGGCCCTGATCAGCGCGGCGCAGGGTTTCATCGCCGACGGCAAGCTCAACGTGCCGGTTCTGGACATCACCCAGGCCGCCGACGTCGGGATGGGTTCGTTCTACAACCACTTCGACAGCAAGGAAGAACTCTTCGCCGCTGCCGTCGGCGATGCGCTCGACGCCCATGGCGCGCTGCTGGACGTCCTGACCGCCGACGTCGACGACCCCGCAGAGACCTTCGCCTGCCGATTTCGGCTCACCGGGCGGCTGTTTCGCCGCCGCCCGCAGGAAAGCCAGATCCTGCTCGCCAACGGCGTCGCCCTGCTGACGTCCGACCGCGGACTGGCCCCGCGCGCGCTTCGCGACATCGAAGCCGCCGTCGCCGCAGGACGTTTCACCGTCGCGGACCCGCAGTTGGCGCTCGCCATGGCCGGCGGTGCGATCATGGGCCTGGGCGCGTTGCTGGCCAAGGATCCCAGCCGGGACGACGGGCACGCGGCCGACTCCGTCACCGCGGACGTGCTGCGGCTGTTCGGCATGTCGGCCGCCGACGCGGCCGACGTCTGTGGTCGATCGCTGCCCGACCTGGATGCCATCGCCCCGGCTCATCCGGCGGCCTGAGCGAAGTCGACTATTCGGCCCGCAGAGCGGCGACTGGGCAGACGTCGACCGCCTCGCGCGCCGCGGCGATCTCGTCGTCGGGCACCTCGGCGTCGGCGAAGGCGTTGACCAGTTCCCCGTCGTCGTCGAAGGAGAAGGCCGCCGGGGCGGCCTGGGTGCACAGTCCGTGACCTTCACACCGGTCGTGGTCGACGATGACTCGCATGACGTGATCCCTTCTAGGCCGGGACCAGCTCGAGGGGCAGCCGGTCGTAGCGATGGATGATGTTGTTGACCGCCCAGGTCGGCCGACCGGTCAGCTCGATGTGCCGCACCTGGGCGGCGAGCTCGCGCAAGATGGCCGCCGACTCCAACCGGGCGAGGCCCTGACCCGCGCAGCCGTGGGTGCCGTACCCGAAGCCCAAGTGGCGGTTGACGTCTCGGGTGATGTCGAACGCATCGGGCTGGTCCCATTCACGTTCGTCGCGGTTCGCCGAGGCGTAGACGACGAGCACCCGTGAGCCACGTGGGATCTGGAGGCCCCCCACCTCGGCGTCGATGACGACCTTCCGCGAGAACGCCCGCAACGGCGACTCCAGGCGGACGACCTCGTTGACGGCGTTGGCCACCAGGGACGGGTCGTCGCGCAGCGCCTGCCACTGATCGGGATGCTGGGCGAAGAGGTGCAGCGCCGAGCTGATGGCGCTGATCGTGGTGTCCAGCGACGGCGCCAAGTAGTCGATCATCAGTGCCGAGCACTCCGAGTGGGGCAGCGCCCCGTCGTCGGCCGCGCGCAGCACGTCGTCTCCCATGCTGCCGGGCAGCACGCTGCGATCCCGGACGACGCGGCGCGAGAAGCGCAGCATCGACAGGACGGCCGGGGACGTGCGCAGCCACTGGCGGTTGAGGGGACCCAGGGAATCGAATGTCGCACCTGCCCAAGTCAGCAAGTGCTCGCGGCCCTCCTCGGGCCACCCCACCAGATCCGGCACGATCGCGAGGGGGAGCGCCGCGGCGATGTCGCGCACGCCGTCGACGTGCCGCCGCGACACGGCGGCCTGGACGACCGCCCGGGCCTGCGAATCGACGGCGTCGCCCATCGACCGCAGTGCCTTGGGGGTGAGGCGATGCGCGAGCAGCCGGCGGCGTCGCTCGTGGTCGGCCCCGTCGCTGTTGAGCGTCGTCCCGCGGGACAAGCGATTGGTCAGCGGGTTGAGTGCGACGCCGCGTCCGGAGGCGAAGTTGGCGTCGTCGCGCAACACTGCCTTGCACTCGGCGTACCGCGGCAGGGCGTAGACCCGTTGGCGGCTCAACCACACCACCGACCCCAGCTCGCGGAGCCGGGCGTAATGCGGATAGGGATCACGAATGCCACTGCGGGAGAACATGTCCGGCCGATAGACCGGGGCATGGGCGGAGTTTCCCACGGCATGCTCCTCCCTCGAATGTCCGGCGCGTACGGTCCCCACCAAAGCAAAGAATGACGAATTCGTCAAGTATGACTGAGTCTGGCAAGGAGCCTGCGCTGGTGGTCAGTCCGTCTCGTCGAGCACCGAGAACGGCTCGGTCGGCGTCTCCACCACCATCAACTGCGCGGCCGAGTCGTTCGGCACGACCGCCTCGGCCAATGCCACCAGCGCCCGCTCGGTGCCCACGTCGCGTCCGGCCCGTTCCGAGAGCAGCCATCGCACCTCCAGCAGATCGCAGTAGGCCTGAATTGCCGTACCCCGGCGCCCGACGGCGGCGTGCGCCCGGGCCATCGTCGGCCGGACCAGCTCCATGACCCACAGCTGGGCAGCCGTCGGAAGGTCGACGTCATGGCCGGCCTCACCACACAACTGCGCCTGGTAGGCATGCAGATCACCCAGCAGATGGGTCGCCTGGCCCTCGCCGACGTCGATGCCGGCCAGCTCGCGCAGTTGGGTGGCATGGTAATTGCGATCTCCCACTGCCACTTTCAGCCGCAGCTGGTCACCACCCACCTCGGCGTGGCGCAGCGACACCTCGTCGACGGCGAAGCCCAGTTCGTTGAGCTTGCGGATGCGCCGCTGGACCCGAAGGCGGTCGGCGTAACCGAACACCGGCTCGTCGTGGAGCAGGTCCCATAGACCGACGTAGCGGGTCCGCAGGCTCAGCGCCTCCCCGACGAGTTGATCCCGCAACGCCGTGCCGCCGTCGATCCGAGCCGCGATGTCCATCAATCCGGCCGCGACGTTCTCGACCATCACGTCGACGTCGAGGTCACGCTGGCCGTCGGACAGGTGCGGGTGCACCTCGCTGGTCTCCGCGTCCACGAGCGAGGCCTGCAGCACCTGGCCGTCCCGGGAGAACAGCGTGTTGGCCAGCGAGCAGTCGCCCCAGAACACCCCGCGCCGGTGCAATTCCACCAAGAGCGAGGCCATCCCGTCGAGCAACCGGGACCGTTGCTTGGGTGCCTCAGGCGGCAACCGGAGGAACAGCCGTCGGTACTGCCACGACCCCTCCAGATAACGGGTCAGCAGGATCGAGGAGTCGAAGTCGGGTTGCCTGACGAGGCCCGCCCGCCGCACCGCGTTGAGATGCAAATCCTCGATGCGGCCCAACGCGTCGTACTCGCGGACCGCGATGCGTGGCGGCAACTCCTTGAGCGCCCACAGCGCGCCGTCGCACTCGACGAACTTGACCAGATGCCGACTGGGCCCGACGGCCATGTCGCGCAACGGCACCTGGGGTGTCGACCACTCGACGAGCGGCCGTTCCCACGGCAGGCCCAAGAGGCCTGGAGAGGGGGTCCGCAGCCGCAACTCCGGCGCGGCCACGACGTGACCTTCGGTCAGCCCGCAGCGGCGGCGTGGCGACCCGAGGTGTCGCTGGTCTCGCCGACGCGGGTCAGGTTGTCACCCGTCGCGGGATCGAACAGGTGAATGCGCTCGGCGTCGAGCCACAACGTCGCCTCGTCGCCGTTGCGTACCCGGCTCAACGGGTCGAGCTCGACGCAAATCTGGGTGCGCATCTGCTCGCTGTCCAGGTCTGCCGCCAAATCGGCCAGCTGCGAGACGATCTCGGCCGGTGCCTCGAACGGCACGAACGCGTACTGCTCGTTGCCCAACCACTCCGTGACGTCGATGGTGACGTCGAAGGTGACACCCCGCTGCTTCTTGCCCGCGTCGACGAACTCCGCGTCCTCGAATGCGCCGGGCCGGACCCCCGCGATGTAGATCTTTCCGTCGTCGACCTCGTCGCGCCATTCGTCGCGCAGCGGGACGTCGACGAACGGCAACTCGATCCTGTCGCCGTTGACGCGCGCCGGTACGAAGTTCATCGGCGGGGAGCCGATGAAGCCGGCGACGAACAGGTTGACAGGCTGGTCGTAGAGCTCACGAGGGCTCGCAATCTGTTGCAACACGCCTTTCTTCAACACCGCGACGCGGTCACCGAGGGTCATGGCCTCGGTTTGGTCATGGGTCACGTAGACGGTCGTGACGCCCAGGCGGCGCTGCAGCCGCAGGATCTCCGTGCGCATCTGGCCGCGCAGCTTGGCGTCGAGATTGCTCAGCGGTTCGTCGAAGAGGAACGCGTCGGCCTGACGCACGATCGCACGACCCATCGCCACGCGCTGCCGCTGACCGCCGGAGAGGTTGGCAGGCTTGCGGTCGAGGTGCTCCCCGAGTTCGAGGGTGGCGGCGGCCTCGGACACCAGCTTGCGGATCTCGTCCTCGGAGTGCTTGCCGGACAACCGCAGTGGAAAGGCGATGTTCTCGAACACCGTGAGGTGCGGGTAGAGCGCATAGTTCTGAAACACCATCGCCAGATTGCGATCGCGGGGGGCCTTGTCGTTGACGCGGGTGTCGCCGATGAGCATGTCCCCGGAGGTGATGTCCTCCAGCCCGACGATCATCCGCAGCAACGTGGACTTTCCGCAGCCCGACGGGCCGACCAGGATCATGAACTCGCCGTCGGCGACGTCGATGCTGACGTCGTTGACGGCGGGGAAGCCGTCACCGTACTTCTTCACGATGTTGCGCATGGTGATCGATGCCATGGTTATCCCTTCACTGCGCCGGAGGTGAGGCCGGCGACGATGCGGCGCTGAAAGACGAGGACGAGGATGACGACGGGGATCGTGACGATCACCGACGCCGCCATGATGTAGGGCACGGGCGACTCGAAGTACGAGGCGCCCTGGAAGAACGCCAGTGCCGCGGGAACCGTGCGGGCACTGTCGGTCGAGGTCAACGAGATCGCGAACAGAAAGTCGTTCCAGCAGAAGAAGAACGTCAGAATCGCGGTGGTGAACACCCCGGGTGCCGCGAGCGGCACGATCACCTTGCGGAACGCCTGCCACGCCGTGGCGCCATCGACCTGGGCGGCGTGCTCCATCTCCCACGGAATCTGCCGGAAGAACGCCGACATGGTCCAGATCGACAGCGGCAGCGCGAAGGTGAGATACGGGATGATCAACCCCAGCCAGGTGTCGTAGATGCCCAGACCGCGCCACATGTCGAACAGCGGGCCGACCAGTGCCGCCTGCGGGAACATCGCGATGCCCAGCGCCAGCGACAGCAGCACCTTCTTGCCCGGGAACTCCAGCCGTGCAATCGCATACGCCGCGAACATCGCGACCACGACGGAGATCAACGTGGCGATGACGGCGATGCCGATCGAGTTGATCAAGGCCCGCGTGAACAGCGGATTGGCGAAGATCTGGGCGAAGTTGTCCAGGGTGAAGGTGCTCGGCAGGAACTGCGGCGTACCAGAGACGATGTCCGACGGCGGCTTGAAGGCCAGGCTGATCATCCACAGCAGCGGCACGAAGCTGTAGAGGACGATCACGATGCCCGCGATGGTCCACCACCGGGCGCTCTTGGCGCTGCTCACTGGTCACCCCTGACTTGGGAGAGATCGGTCTTGAACACCTTGATGTAGATCCACGCGATCACGACGACGGTGATGAACAGCAGCACCGAAATCGCCGATCCCATGCCGAGATTCACCAGCGTCACGTTCTGCCGGTAGGCCAGGAAGGAGATCGTCTCGGTGTTGTTGGCACCGGCAGTCATGACGTACGGGTTGTCGAAGATGCGCCAGGCGTCGAGCGTGCGGAACAGCAACGCCACCATGATCGCGGCCTTCATGTTGGGAAGGGTGATCTTCCACAACCGCTGCCACGCCGTCGCCCCGTCGACCTTGGCGGCCTCCTGCATGTCCTCGGGCACCTGCACCAGGCCCGCCAGCAGCAGCAGCGAGATGAACGGTGTCGTCTTCCAGATCTCGGACAGGCAGATGACGAAGATCGCCGACCAGCGATTGCCGAACCAGTCGAAGTCGGTCAGGTTGAGCCATTGGTTGACGAAGCCCGAGTCGGTGGCGAACGCGTAGCGCCAGATGAAGGCCGACACCACCGTCACGATGCCGTAGGGAATCAGAATCGCGGTGCGCAGCGGACCGCGGCCCCGGATGATGCGCAACATCACGAACGCGAAGCAGAACCCGAGTACCAGTTCGATCGCGACGGTCACGACGGTGATCGCCAGTGTCGTCACGAAGTCGTTCCACCACACCGGGTCGGTCAGGATCACCCCGAAGTTGTTCAACCCGACGAAGGTGCGACCCTGCGGGTCGGTGAGCCGGAAGTTGTACAGCGACAACACCAGTGCGTACCCCAGCGGGTAGGCGGTGACCAGCAGCATCACCACGTACGACGGCAGGGTCAGATAGATGCCGAGGCGTCGCTCACCGCGGACCCGCTCACTGGTGACCTTCTTGGCGGCGCCCTTCTTCTGGACGGGTGCGTCCTGAACCGCGGTCACAACAGCCGCCTTCCCGCCAGCACGTCGGCGACGAACTGATCTGACTCCTCGGGTGTTCGTTCGGTCACCGACGCCGGCGGATGCCAGGTCTGCGTGATCGCGCCCGCAACGTCGGTGTAGTACGGCGTCACCGGACGAGGGCCACCCTCGGCGATCGACTCCCGAATGAGATCGGCGTTCGCATACTTGGCCCGCACCTTGGCATCGTCGTAGGACGCCGCGTACGGCGAGGGTTCACTCTCGTCGAGCATGTACTGAGTGGCCTTCGGCTCGGCGTTGATGCACTCCACCAGCGCGACGGCCTGATCCGGATGCTTCGAGTAGGCGCCGATGCCCAGGTTCGCTCCGCCGAGTGGTGGTGCGCTGGGGCGGTCGGGTGACACCCGGGGATAGCGGGCCCAGCCGATGTCGTCGACGACGGCCTGGTCGAGCGTGCCCGCATCGGCCGCGGTGCGGGCGGCGGCGAGCACGTAGGGCCAGTTCACCATGAACATGCCCTCCGCCGACTGGAACGTCGCGCGGGCCTGCTCCTCGGCGGCGTTGGACAGGTCCACCGGGGCGGCACTCGACCGGGCGAGATTGCCGATGATCTCGGCCGCCTTCTCACCGGCGGGGCTGGCCAGCGACGGCTTGGCGTTGCGACCCGACTCGACGTCCTGGAGCACCTCACCACCGCCGGACAACACCAACGCGTTTATCCAGACCATGTAGCCCTCATAGCGCTGGCCCTGGGACGAGATCTTCTTGCCCTGTCCCACAGCGGCTTTCAGCATGTCGTCCCAGGTGAAGGACGGGCTGGTGGGGTCCACTCCGGCGGCGGCCGCCAGCGACTTGCGGTACCACAGCAGCTGCGCGTTCGACTTGTACGGTGCGCCGAAGAGCTCGTCCTCCCACATCCCGGTCTTCACCGGGGCCGGCAGCATCCCCGCGGTCAGGCGGGCGGTCTCCTCGGCCGTGTAGGGACGCAGGAAACCGGCGTGGGAGAACTCCGCGGTGAACACCACGTCCATGCTCACGACGTCGATCGAGCTGTCCCCGGCCGCCAGGCGCCGCACCATCTGCTCCCGCTGCGCGGTCGCGGTGCTGGGGAGCGACTCGATCCGCACCTGATAGGCGCCACCCGAGGCGTCGGCGCACTGCTGAGCGCGCGTCGCGGACCCGCCGTTGTCCGGCAGGATGTACCACGTCAGCGTCGGGGGACCGCTCTCACTCCCACAGCCGGACAACAGGGTTGCCGCGACCATCGATGCGCTGGCCAGCGCGATTGCCCGTCGTATCGGTGAATGGGCGAACTGAATTCGTGTCATGCATCCTCGTCTGTCGAGCAGCGGCCATCTCAACTTGCACACGAGTGTGGCACACCTCACAGGGAGTTTGGGCCGGTTGCCTATGCTGAACGGTGATGGTCGACGCCGACTCTCGAAAGCCGTTGCAGAACTGAGATTCCCGACCGACCAACGGTGTGGGGGTATCACCGGGCCGCCCACCGGGTAGTCCTCGACGACGTTTGACGCACCCAATACGAGGAGAGCCGTGACACCCGCTGAATCCTGGTGGCAGACCGCCGTCGTCTACCAGGTCTACATCCGCAGCTTCGCCGACGGAAGTGGCGACGGAGTCGGCGACGTCGCCGGCCTGAGGGACCGCCTGCCCTATCTGGCGCGACTCGGCGTCGACGCCATCTGGATCAACCCCTGGTACCCGTCACCGCTCGCCGACGGCGGGTACGACGTGGCCGACTACCGCGACATCGAGCCGCTCTACGGAACCTTGGCCGAGGCCGACCTGGTGATCGCCGAGGCGCACGAGGCCGGCATTCGCGTGCTGCTCGACATCGTGCCCAACCACAGCTCAGATCATCACCGGTGGTTCGTCGCCGCACTGGCAGGCGAACCAAAGGCTCGGCAGCGGTACCACTTTCGTCCCGGCCGGGGCGAGGATGGCGCGCAACCGCCCAACGACTGGCAGAGCGTCTTCGGCGGGTCCGCCTGGACGAGGCTGCCCGACGGCCAGTGGTACCTGCACCTCTTCGCGCCCGGTCAGCCCGACTTCAACTGGGAGAACCCCGAGGTACGTGCCGAGTTCGAAGACGTTCTGGCGTTCTGGTTCGACAAGGGCGTCGACGGCTTCCGCATCGACGTCGCCCATGGATTGGTGAAGGCCGACGGGTTGCCCGACGGCGGTCGCGGCCACGACACCGCCCCGGGGTTGGTCCAGCACAACGAGTCTCATCCCGCCTGGGACCAGGACGGTGTGCACGACATCTATCGGGGATGGCGCAAGGTGGCGAATCGCTATGCGCCCGAACGGATCTTCATCGCCGAGGCGTGGGTGCCGAACAACGAGCGGCTGGCACGCTACTTGCGGCCCGACGAACTGCAGACCGCGTTCCAGTTCGACTTCCTCCGTGCGCCGTGGCGGGCGGAGATTCTGCGGACCGTCGTCGACGACGCCGTGAAGGAGGCGGCCTCCGTCGGCGCCCCGCCGACCTGGGTGCTGTCCAACCACGACGTCACCCGCACCGTCACCCGGTACGCCCGGTCGCAGCCCGACCACCTCATCGAGACCGACTGGGAGCGCACGCGGTGGGCCAAGGAGCCCGCCGACTACGAGACCGGACGGCGGCGCGCTCGCGCGGCCGCGCTACTTCAGTTGGCGCTACCGGGAACGGCCTACGTCTACCAGGGCGAGGAACTGGGTCTGGAGGAGGTCGAGGACCTGCCGAACGACCTCCGCCAAGATCCGATCTGGGAGCAGTCCGGGCACACCGACGTCGGCCGCGACGGCTGCCGGGTGCCCCTGCCGTGGGCGGGCGATGCGGCGCCCTACGGATTCTCGTCCAATCCCGATGCCACGACGTGGCTGCCGCAGCCGTCGACTTGGGCCTCGCGCACCGCGGGCGCTCAGGACCTCGACCCGGACTCGACACTGAACCTGTACCGCCGCGCGCTGTCGGTCCGTAGGTCGACGTGGGTCGACGCCGGTGAGCTGGAGTGGATCGAGACCTCGTCGGACGTCATCGCGTTCCGGCGGGGTGACGCTCAGTGCTGGGTCAACACGGGGAGCACGTCGGTCGACCTGCCGGCCGGGGGCTCGGTGGTGCTGGCATCGACGGCGGGGATCTCCAAGGAACTACCGTCGGACGCGACGGCGTGGCTGACCGCCCCGGGTTCCTGACTAGCTGGTGGCCCACTGCCTCTGCTCGGGGAAGAAGTGCTGAGCAGCGGTGACGACGTGGTGGGTGCGGTGCCGGGTGGGGTCGAGCTCGGTGACGGTCTCGAGCACGGGCGCGATCGAGGGCGGCGGGGTGGGCACCGGGGTGACCGTCGCCGCGTTCGGTTGGGGCATGGCGCGTTCGATGCCGAGGACGTCGCCGATCTCGGCCCATCCGATCCCCGCATCGTGGGCGGCCAGCGCCGCGACCTGCACTGCATGAGACGCGGACTGCAGGTTCTTGCACTCGCGCTTCCACTTGGCGTTGCGCCGAGCGTGGTCGAGTGTGGCCTGCGCTTCGATCAGACGATCCAGCTCCGGGCTGTTTCGAGATGTCGAGCTGACTGCCGCGTTCGCCTCGCGGCGACGCCCCCTGGAACTGTTCATGTGTTTGCCGATCCCCCAATCAGTGAGCCAATGATGGCAGCACCCCACTGCAACCGCAATGCAGAAAGTATTACGTGTTACCTGCAGAGAACGCGGTTGATCCGGCGAACCGGGCGAGCCCCTCGCGTGACGATCCGGGTATCTGAACGTGAGCTGTGAGTAGCTGGACCCGGGCGTTCGCAGCATTCGTCCAGGTTCGGGGTGGCGCCGGGCCTGCGGTGAGCGTCGCCAGTGACCACGCGGCGGCATGCGTTTTGGCTGATCGGCGGGCGGCACGCTATTCTTTGCCTTGTTCCACCGAAGACCGTCGGTCACCGAGAAATCGGTTGAAGGTTCCGGATCCGTCCGGGCGGCCCACGCAGGAGGACGAGGCACCACCGTTGGCTAGCATCAGCGGATTCTCACGCCCCGGCCGCACTGCGCCCGGGGCGTTCGTCATTTCCGGGACTAGACCGACGGACCCACACCTAGATAGGAGGCATGCATGGCCAAAGCTGAAAAGGCCACCGCCGTTGCCGACATCGCCGAGCAGTTCAAGGAGGCGACCGCCACGGTCGTCACCGAGTATCGCGGCCTCTCCGTGGCCAACCTTGCGGATCTGCGCAAGTCGCTCGGAAACGGCGCGACCTACTCGGTCGCCAAGAACACCCTGGTGAAGCGTGCCGCGTCCGAGGCAGGTGTGACGGGTCTCGACGAGCTGTTCACCGGCCCGACCGCCATCGCATTCATCAAGGGTGAGCCCGTCGATGCCGCCAAGGCAATCAAGACGTTCGCCAAGGACAACAAGGCCCTGATCATCAAGGGCGGCTACATGGACGGCAAGGCGCTGTCCGTGGACGAGGTCAACCGCATCGCGGACCTCGAGTCGCGCGAGGTGCTGCTGGCCAAGCTGGCCGGCGCGATGAAGGCCAAGACCAGTCAGGCCGCGGCGCTCTTCGCGGCCCCGGCGTCGCAGGTCGCCCGTCTCGTCTTCGCGCTGCAGGAGAAGAGGGAAGCCGCCGAAGGTGCCCCCGCCGCTCCCGCCGCCGAGGTTGCAGACGACGCAGCAGTAGAAGCACCGGCAGACGCCGAATAACCACCACCCACCAGAATCACGCAAGAAATCTAGGAAGGACCACACAATGGCCAAGCTCAGCACTGAAGACCTGCTCGACGCGTTCAAGGAACTGACCCTGCTCGAACTCTCGGAGTTCGTGAAGGCGTTCGAGGAGACCTTCGACGTCACCGCGGCCGCCCCGGTCGCCGTTGCCGCCGGCCCCGCCGCCGGTGGCGCCCCCGCCGAGGCCGCCGAGGAGCAGTCGGAATTCGACGTCATCCTCGAAGGTGCCGGCGAGAAGAAGATCGGCGTCATCAAGGTCGTCCGTGAGATCGTCTCGGGCCTGGGCCTCAAGGAGGCCAAGGATCTCGTCGACGGCGCCCCCAAGCCGCTGCTCGAGAAGGTCAACAAGGATCAGGCCGACGATGCCAAGGCCAAGCTCGAGGCCGCTGGCGCCACCGTCACCGTCAAGTAGTAACGACTGCGGAAAGCCGCCCGGGATCCTCGCGATCCCGGGCGGCTTTCTTCGTCTGCGGACCGAGTTCGAGCAAACCTCGGCGCCGTCGGCTGGGCGCGCAATGGCGGGCAAAGCGAAGAGCGTCCAGAGGCGGTGCGCTACAGTGACTCAAGCCACAGGCGGGCGTGTCTGTTTGGCGAGCAAAAGCACTGGCGGAAGGGTCGCGCGTGGGCATCGGTATTCAGGTTGAGGGATTGACGAAGTCCTTCGGGCCCCAGCGAATTTGGGAGGACGTCACCTTCGATCTGCCCGCTGGCGAAGTCAGCGTGCTGCTAGGCCCGTCGGGTACCGGCAAGTCGGTGTTCTTGAAGTCGCTGATCGGCCTGCTGCGCCCCGAACGCGGGTCGATCATCGTCGACGGCACCAACATCATCGAGTGCTCGGCCAAGGAGCTCTACGAGATCCGCACCCTGTTCGGGGTGATGTTCCAGGACGGCGCGCTGTTCGGCTCGATGAGCCTGTACGACAACACCGCCTTCCCGCTTCGTGAGCACACGAAGAAGAAGGAATCCGAGATCCGTCAGATCGTGATGGAGAAGCTCGACCTGGTCGGTCTGACCGGGGACGAGACGAAGTTCCCCGGGGAGATCTCCGGTGGTATGCGCAAGCGCGCCGGGCTGGCCCGCTCGCTGGTGCTGGACCCGCAGATCATCCTCTGCGACGAGCCGGACTCGGGTCTGGATCCGGTGCGTACGGCATATCTGTCGCAGTTGTTGATCGACATCAACGCCCAGATCGACTGCACGATCCTGATCGTGACGCACAACATCAACATCGCCCGCACGGTGCCCGACAACATGGGCATGTTGTTCCGCAAGCACTTGGTGATGTTCGGTCCGCGTGAGGTGTTGTTGACCTCCGATGAGCCGGTGGTCAAGCAGTTCCTCAACGGTCGCCGGATCGGTCCGATCGGTATGTCGGAGGAGAAGGACGAGTCGACGATGGCCGAGGAGCAGGCCATGATCGACGCCGGTCACCACGACGGTGGTACCGAGGAGATCGAGGGTGTGCCGCCGCAGGTCAACGCGACTCCGGGCATGCCGGAGCGCAAGGCCGTCGGTCGTCGTCAGGCCCGGGTGCGCGAGATCATGCACACCCTGCCCCCGGCCGCTCAGGAAGCCATCCGCGCCGACCTCGAGGGCACCAACCAGCATCCGGGGTACAACCCCGACAACGACGCCACCGCGCGCAACCGCAACGGCTCCGAAGAAGAGGCCCCGACGGCCTCGATCCCCGTCTCCAAGGAGTGACGCTTCCCGGTCCCGGCGGCCGGAGAACCCGCGATCTGCTCAACCGTCCCGCCGACGTGGTGGACGGCTACCTGGACGTGATGGGCGAGGCGGAGGTCCCGCAGACCACGGGTCAACGCATGATGGGCTCGTCGCTGCTGCCGATGATCTATGAGCGGTTGTGGCGACCGGTCCTGTTCTGGGGATTCACCGCGCGCAACACCGCGCAGGAGGATCGACGCAAGCGGCGACTGCTCGACGTGCGACCCGGCGACACCGTGCTCGACGTCGCGTGCGGGCCGGGAAACACCACCCGCACCCTGGTGGACATGGTCGGGGCCGACGGACTCGCGGTTGGGGTCGACAGTTCGGCGACGATGCTTGCGCAGGCGGTTCGCGACACCGCCCCCGGCAGCCAGGTCGGCTATGTGCGGGCCGATGCGGTCGACCTGCCCTTCGAGGACGGCACGTTCGACGCGATCAGTTGCTACGGCGCCCTCTATCTGATGGACGATCCGTTCGGTGCGCTCCGGGAGATGATTCGCCTGCTGACCCCTGGCGGTCGCATCGCGGTGCTCACCACGTGCGCCAGGGGACCGGCACCGGTGCGGCGGGTTGGCGTCAGCGCGTCGCGATGGGCGCCGGTGCGACTGTTCGACGTCGACGACGTGAGTGGCGTGCTGCGTCAGGCCGGCCTGGTCGACGTCACCCGCGACGTGTCGGCGGTGTCGCAGACCACGAGCGGGCGGCGTCCCGGACCGTGAGGGATTGCCAGAATCTGACGCCGGCGATGATTAACGGCCGAATGTCGGTGTGGTCGGTTACATTCCGACCGTGAGAGCGAATCGCTGGTTGCGAGGGGTATGGGTCGTAGCCGCGGGAGCGGGCATCGCGCTGAGTGCGAGCCACGGCGTTGCCGCCGCGGAGACCGACTCCTCGGGTGGGAGTAGCGAGTCTTCATCCGCGTCTTCGCCTGCGTCGGCGTCATCCCCGGGTTCGCCATCCGGTACCGAGTCGGCGCCAACGGCGGTGAACACCGCGGAGGTGTCCACCGGGTCGAAAGGCAGTGCAGCCGGACAGAATTCGGCCGGGGATTCCAAGGACACCGACAAGCCGTCGAGCACGGTGAGCGCATCGACGGTGACCATCCGCAAGGACGAGACTCCAAAGTTCGCGCCCACCGATGCGGTGTCGGCTTCGCCCGCGGTCAAGGATGTCGAGCCGGTCAAGGTCGTCGAGCCGGTCAAGGATGTCGAGCCGGTGAAGGTCGTCGAGCCGGTGAAGGATTCCGCGCCCGCTGCGGTCGAACCGGCGAAGGCCGTCGACCAGTCCGCGTCCACCGTCGTGTCGACGACGACCACCGCGGTCGCCAACAAGTCCGCCGTCGTCAAGGACGTCGCGGCCGTCAGCGCCCTGGTCGCGCCCGTCGTCCCGCGGCCGCAGCCCGGCCCGATCGCCACCGTGGTGATCAGCCTCTTGTCGGCCTTCGGCTTGCTCCCGCCCGTCGCACCCGTTCCGGTCGACGTCGTCGGCATCCCCTCGCAGGCGACCCCCGGTACGTCGAACGTCAACGGCGTCACCGGTGTCGTGGTCGGCAGCTCCAATCTGTCGATTCCGGTCGGGACCGGGACCTATACCGGCGCGGCCGACTGGTACTTCCCCACTCAGCAGAGCGGAGAGGTGCAAGCCCAGGGCGTCACGCTGCTCCAGCACGGCTTCCTGGGGTCGAAGTCCTGGTATTCGGCGCTCGCCCAGGATCTGGCCCAGCGCACCAACAGCATCGTCGTCGTCCCCAACATCCCGTCCTTCGGCTTCTTTACCTGCCCCGGTTGCACGCTGAGCAGCGTGTCGATGCAGCAAGGCGTCGCGGACCTGTTCATCGACCCGAACCGCACCGCGCTCACCGCCAGCGCCGAGGCCGCGGGCTACCACGGCGTGCTGCCCGGTAAGTTCATCTTGACCGGACACTCGGCCGGTGGGGGACTGGCCGCGGCTGCGGGCGGCTTCTACACCGACGCGGTCAAGCCCGAGGACAACGACCTGCTCGGCGTGGTGATGTACGACGGCGTCTCGTCCAACGGCACCTTCGCCGGTGCGCTGAAGAGCCTGAACGCCCGCTACATCCCGATCTACCAGATCGCGGCACCCCCGCAGCCCTGGAACGCCAACGGCCAGACCACCAACGATCTGGTGGCCGCGCAGAAATCGGGCCAGTTCGTCGGCGTCGTCCTCGCCAACGGCTCGCACGTCGACTCCTTGATCGGCGGCTCACCGATCATCGACTTCTTCAGCCAGCTCTTCATCAAGCCGTCCCCGCCGGGCAACACCCAGGCCGTCTACACGCTGGCCAACGGTTGGATCAACGACTTCTACGCCGGACTCGGACCCACCGACCAGAACGCCTATGGCACCTACGGTCGGCCCGACCAGTACCTCGTCTTCGGGCCGACGGCTGGCGTCGTGCTCGGTGCCGCCCCGGTCGTCGACCTGAACCGCTACCTTGGCACATGGTACGAGGTGGGCAGCGTCAAGCAGTTCTTCTCTCTGGGCCTGGTGAACACCACCGCGGTCTACACCGCCAACACCGATGGGTCGATCGGGGTGGAGAACTCCGGCAACTACTTCTTCGACAACGGTCCGCAGTCCCGCATCTTCGGGACCGCTCTGCCGGTGAGCGCCGCCGAGGGCAAGTTGAACGTCACCTTCTTCGGGCCGCCTTCGGCCACGCCGCCGGGCAATTACTGGATCGTCGACCGTGCCCCCGACTACAGCTGGGCGATCGTCAGCGACCCCACGGGCAACACCGGTTTCCTGCTCAGCCGTACCCGCACGGTCTCCTACCAGCTGTATCAGCAGTTGCTGGATCGCGCGTCGGTGAAGGGTGTCAAGGGATGGATCACGGTGACTCCACAGCCTGCGGCCGCCCGCGAACTTTCCTCCACAATCCGCGTGTGAACTCTTGACGGAAAGGCGAAACCGGGCCAGTCTGTTGGTCAGCATGTATCTGAGGGTTGAGAAAGTTCCAGTCGCCAGCCAGCGCCGGAGCCCATATCATGCCGATGTTGAGGAATGCGCCGTTCTGCGCTAGTGTTGGACGTTGCGCTGGCTGCATCCTGCCCACCCTCATCCGCCCTTGGTCGTCACCGTTCTAGCCTGAGCCCCGCTCAGGGAACTAGTGGTGTGCCCAGCGGCCGAGATCAGGGCTTGAGAACGCCAGCCGAACCTAACGCAGATAACGCGGCAAGGGTCCGGTCTTCGGCCGGCCACCCGAACGTCGCATCCGGTGCTGGAAGGATGCATCTTGGCAGTCTCTCGCCAGAGCAAGTCAGTAGAAAACCCCAACAACTCCGTTCCTGGAGCACCTAACAGAGTTTCCTTCGCAAAGCTTCGTGAGCCGCTCGAGGTTCCCGGTCTGCTCGACGTGCAGACGGACTCCTTCGAATGGCTGATCGGTTCCGACGGCTGGCGCGAGAAGGCTCTCGAGCGCGGCGAGGTCAACCCCGTCGGCGGTCTCGAAGAGGTCCTCACGGAGTTGTCGCCGATCGAGGACTTCGCGGGCACACTCTCGCTGAGCTTCTCCGATCCGCGGTTCGACGAGGTCAAGGCACCCGTCGACGACTGCAAGGAAAAGGATCAGACCTACGCGGCGCCGCTGTTCGTCACCGCGGAGTTCATCAACAACACCACCGGCGAGATCAAGAGCCAGACCGTCTTCATGGGCGACTTCCCCATGATGACCGAGAAGGGCACCTTCATCATCAACGGCACCGAGCGTGTCGTCGTGTCCCAGCTCGTCCGCTCGCCCGGCGTCTACTTCGACAAGTCGAAGGACAAGGCCACGGAGAACGACCTGACCAGCGTCAAGGTCATCCCCGGCCGCGGCGCCTGGCTCGAGTTCGACGTCGACAAGCGCGCCACCGTCGGTGTGCGCATCGACCGCAAGCGTCGTCAGCCGGTCACCGTGCTGCTGAAGGCCCTCGGCTGGACCAGCGAGCAGATCACCGAGCGCTTCGGCTTCTCCGAGATCATGATGTCGACCCTCGAGAAGGACAGCACCGCTGGTCCCGACGAGGCGCTGCTGGACATCTACCGGAAGCTGCGCCCGGGCGAGCCGCCGACCAAGGAGTCCGCGCAGACCCTGCTGGAGAACCTGTTCTTCAAGGAGAAGCGCTACGACCTGGCCCGCGTGGGTCGCTACAAGGTCAACAAGAAGCTGGGCCTCAACGTGGGCCAGCCGATCACGTCGTCGACGCTGAACGAAGAGGACATCGTCGCGACCATCGAGTACCTGGTGCGCCTGCACGAGGGGCAAACGGTCATGACGGCTCCGGGAGGAGTCGAGGTCCCTGTCGAAGTAGACGACATCGACCACTTCGGAAACCGTCGTCTGCGCACGGTCGGCGAGCTGATCCAGAATCAGATCCGCGTCGGCCTGTCCCGCATGGAGCGCGTCGTCCGCGAGCGGATGACCACTCAGGACGTCGAGGCGATCACGCCGCAGACCCTGATCAACATCCGTCCCGTCGTGGCGGCGATCAAGGAGTTCTTCGGAACCTCGCAGCTGTCGCAGTTCATGGACCAGAACAACCCGCTGTCTGGTCTGACCCACAAGCGTCGCCTGTCGGCGTTGGGCCCCGGCGGTCTGTCCCGTGAGCGTGCCGGCCTCGAAGTTCGTGACGTGCACTCCAGCCACTACGGCCGCATGTGCCCGATCGAGACCCCGGAAGGCCCGAACATCGGCCTGATCGGTTCGCTGTCGGTGTACGCGCGGGTCAACCCGTTCGGCTTCATCGAGACGCCGTACCGCAAGGTCGTCGACGGTGTCGTCACCGACGAGATCAACCACCTCACCGCCGACGAGGAGGACCGCTACGTCGTAGCGCAGGCCAACTCGCCGATCGACGAGAACAACCGGTTCACCGAGGACAAGATCCTCGTCCGTCGTAAGGGTGGCGAGGTCGAGAACGTCTCCCCGATGGACGTCGACTACATGGACGTCTCGCCGCGCCAGATGGTGTCGGTGGCCACGGCCATGATCCCGTTCCTCGAGCACGACGACGCCAACCGCGCCCTCATGGGTGCCAACATGCAGCGCCAGGCGGTTCCGCTGGTGCGCAGCGAGGCGCCGCTGGTCGGTACCGGCATGGAACTGCGTGCCGCGATCGACGCCGGCGACGTCATCGTCGCCAGCAAGGCAGGCGTCATCGAAGAGGTGTCCGCCGACTACATCACCGTGATGGCAGACGACGGCACCCGGCACACCTACCGGATGCGCAAGTTCGCCCGCTCCAACCACGGCACGTGCGCCAACCAGCGCCCGATCGTGGACAGCGGCCAGCGGGTCGAGGCCGGTCAGGTCCTCGCCGACGGACCCTGCACCGAGAACGGTGAGATGGCCCTCGGCAAGAACCTGCTCGTGGCGATCATGCCGTGGGAAGGCCACAACTACGAGGACGCCATCATCCTCTCGCAGCGCCTCGTCGAGGAGGACGTCCTGACGTCCATCCACATCGAGGAGCACGAGATCGACGCCCGCGACACCAAGCTGGGCGCCGAGGAGATCACCCGGGACATCCCGAACGTCTCCGACGAGGTGCTGGCCGATCTCGACGAGCGCGGCATCATCCGCATCGGTGCCGAGGTCCGCGACGGCGACATCCTGGTCGGCAAGGTCACGCCCAAGGGCGAGACCGAGCTGACCCCGGAAGAGCGCCTGCTGCGTGCCATCTTCGGTGAGAAGGCCCGCGAGGTTCGCGACACGTCGCTCAAGGTTCCGCACGGCGAGTCCGGCAAGGTCATCGGTGTTCGGATGTTCTCCCGCGAAGAGGATGACGAACTGCCCGCCGGCGTCAACGAACTGGTTCGCGTCTACGTGGCCCAGAAGCGCAAGATCTCCGACGGCGACAAGCTCGCCGGACGCCACGGCAACAAGGGCGTCATCGGCAAGATCCTGCCGATCGAGGACATGCCGTTCATGCCGGACGGCACGCCGGTCGACATCATCCTGAACACGCACGGTGTGCCGCGACGGATGAACATCGGCCAGATCCTCGAGACGCACCTGGGCTGGGTGGCCAAGGCCGGCTGGAACATTCAGGTGGCCGGCGGCGACGGCGGCGAACTGCCCGAGTGGGCGGCGAACCTGCCCGACGAGCTGCTCTCGGCACCCGCCGACAGCATCGTCTCCACGCCCGTCTTCGACGGTGCGCGGGAGAACGAGCTCGAGGGTCTGCTCGGTGCCACGCTGCCCAACCGCGACGGTGACGTCATGGTCAACGCCGAGGGCAAGTCGCAGTTGTTCGACGGACGCAGTGGCGAACCGTTCCCGTACCCGGTGACGGTCGGCTACATGTACATCCTGAAGCTGCACCACTTGGTGGACGACAAGATTCACGCCCGCTCGACCGGTCCGTACTCGATGATCACCCAGCAGCCGCTCGGTGGTAAGGCGCAGTTCGGTGGTCAGCGATTCGGTGAGATGGAGTGCTGGGCCATGCAGGCCTACGGCGCGGCGTACACGCTGCAGGAGCTCCTGACCATCAAGTCCGACGACACGGTCGGTCGCGTCAAGGTCTACGAGGCAATCGTCAAGGGCGAGAACATCCCCGAACCCGGTATTCCGGAGTCGTTCAAGGTGTTGCTCAAGGAGCTCCAGTCGCTGTGCCTCAACGTCGAGGTGTTGTCGTCGGAAGGCCAGCGGATCGAGATGCGCGACAGTGACGACGAGGACCTGGAGCGCGCTGCCGCGAACCTGGGAATCAACCTGTCCCGCAACGAATCACCGTCGGTCGAGGATCTTGCGTAACTGCTGTTTCGGGGGCTTCGCGTCCCGCGATTTGATTGATAGTCATCTAGTCCCGCAAGGGGAAAGGGAGTTACGTGCTCGACGTCAACTTCTTCGATGAACTCCGCATTGGCCTCGCCACTGCGGACGACATCCGCAATTGGTCCTACGGCGAAGTCAAGAAGCCGGAGACCATCAACTACCGCACGCTCAAGCCAGAGAAGGACGGCCTGTTCTGCGAGAAGATCTTCGGACCGACTCGCGACTGGGAGTGCTACTGCGGCAAGTACAAGCGCGTGCGCTTCAAGGGCATCGTCTGTGAGCGCTGCGGCGTCGAGGTCACTCGCGCCAAGGTGCGTCGTGAGCGGATGGGCCACATCGAACTGGCCGCACCCGTCACCCACATCTGGTACTTCAAGGGCGTGCCCAGCCGTCTCGGCTACCTGCTCGACCTGGCCCCGAAGGATCTCGAGAAGATCATCTACTTCGCGGCCTACGTGATCACCGCGGTGGACACCGAGCAGCGCCACAACGACCTGTCGACGCTCGAGGCCGAGATGGTCGTCGAGAAGAAGGCCGTCGAGACCCAGCGCGACAGCGATCTCGAGGAGCGCGCCCAGAAGCTCGAAGCCGACATGGCCGAGCTCGAGAAGGACGGCGCCAAGTCCGACGTCCGTCGCAAGGTTCGTGACGGCGGCGAGCGCGAGATGCGTCAGCTCCGCGACCGGGCCCAGCGCGAGCTGGACCGCCTGGACGAGGTGTGGACCACGTTCACCAAGCTGGCTCCCAAGCAGCTCATCGTCGACGAGGTGCTCTACCGCGAGCTCATCGACCGCTACGGCGAGTACTTCCAGGGCGCCATGGGCGCGGAGTCGATCAAGAAGCTCATCGAGACCTTCGACATCGACGCCGAGGCCGAGAGCCTGCGCGACACCATCAAGAACGGCAAGGGACAGAAGAAGCTTCGTGCGCTGAAGCGTCTGAAGGTCGTCGCGGCGTTCCAGATGAACCGCAACTCGCCCATGGGCATGGTGCTCGACGCCGTTCCGGTGATCCCGCCGGAGCTGCGCCCGATGGTTCAGCTCGACGGTGGCCGGTTCGCCACCTCCGACCTGAACGATCTGTACCGCCGCGTCATCAACCGCAACAACCGGTTGAAGCGACTGATCGACCTCGGTGCGCCCGAGATCATCGTCAACAACGAGAAGCGCATGCTTCAGGAATCCGTCGACGCACTGTTCGACAACGGACGTCGTGGCCGCCCCGTCACCGGGCCGGGCAACCGTCCGCTGAAGTCGCTGTCGGATCTGTTGAAGGGCAAGCAGGGTCGGTTCCGTCAGAACCTGCTCGGCAAGCGCGTCGACTACTCGGGCCGTTCGGTCATCGTCGTCGGTCCTCAGCTCAAGCTGCACCAGTGCGGTCTGCCCAAGCTGATGGCCCTCGAGCTGTTCAAGCCGTTCGTGATGAAGCGCCTGGTCGATCTCAACCACGCGCAGAACATCAAGAGCGCCAAGCGGATGGTGGAACGTCAGCGCCCGCAGGTGTGGGACGTCCTCGAAGAGGTCATCTCCGAGCACCCCGTGCTGCTGAACCGCGCACCAACGCTGCACCGCCTCGGCATCCAGGCCTTCGAGCCGATGCTGGTGGAGGGCAAGGCAATTCAGCTGCACCCGCTGGTGTGTGAGGCGTTCAACGCCGACTTCGACGGCGACCAGATGGCAGTGCACCTGCCGCTGTCGGCCGAGGCGCAGGCCGAGGCGCGCATCCTGATGCTGTCGTCGAACAACATCCTGTCGCCCGCGTCGGGTCGTCCGTTGGCCATGCCGCGTCTGGACATGGTGACCGGTCTGTACTTCCTGACCACCGAGATCGACGGCGACATCGGAGAGGGCACCGCGGCGGTCACCGACCACGCCGCGACCGGCGTGTACAGCTCGCCGGCCGAAGCGCAGATGGCCGTCGACCGTGGCGCTCTGAGCGTTCGCGCCAAGATCAAGGTCCGGTTGACGCACCTGCGTCCGCCGGCCGAGGTCGAGGCCGCTCAGTTCCCCGACGGTTGGAAGATGGGCGACGCCTGGTTGGCGGAGACCACCTTGGGCCGGGTGCTGTTCAACGAACTGCTGCCGCGCGGATATCCGTTCGTCAACAAGCAGATGCACAAGAAGGTCCAGGCGGCGATCATCAACGATCTCGCCGAGCGCTACCCGATGATCGTCGTCGCGCAGACCGTCGACAAGCTCAAGGACGCCGGTTTCCACTGGGCCACCCGCTCGGGTGTCACCGTGTCCATGGCCGACGTGCTGGTGCCGCCGAACAAGGCACAGATCCTCGACGGCTACGAGCAGCAAGCCGACGCCATCGAGAAGAAGTACCAGCGTGGCCTGCTCGAGAAGATCGAGCGGACCGACGCGTTGGTCAAGATCTGGAAGGAAGCGACCGAAGAGGTCGGTAACGCGCTGCGCGACCACTACCCGTCGTCCAACTCGATCATCCAGCTGATCGACTCGGGTGCCACCGGTACGTTCAACCAGACGCGCACCCTGGCCGGCATGAAGGGCCTGGTGACGAACCCGAAGGGTGAGTTCATCCCGCGCCCGATCAAGTCGTCCTTCCGTGAGGGCCTGACCGTGTTGGAGTACTTCATCAACACGCACAGCGCCCGAAAGGGTCTGGCCGACACCGCCCTTCGCACGGCGGACTCGGGTTACCTGACCCGTCGTCTGGTCGACGTGTCTCAGGACGTCATCGTGCGCGAGCACGATTGCCAGACTGAGCGCGGCATCATGACGACGATTGCGGCCACCGAGGCCGACGGCACCCTGACCCGCGACGCGCACGTCGAGACCTCGACGTACGCGCGGACGCTGGCCGTGGATGCGGTCGACGCCAAGGGCAACGTGATCGTCGAGCGTGGACACGATCTGGGCGATCCGGCGATCGACGCACTGTTGGCCGCCGGCATCACCGAGGTCAAGGTGCGTTCGGTGCTGACCTGCATGACGGGCACCGGCGTCTGCGCCACGTGCTACGGCCGCTCGATGGCCACCGGCAAGCTGGTCGACATCGGTGAGGCCGTCGGCATCGTCGCCGCGCAGTCCATCGGTGAGCCCGGCACGCAGCTGACCATGCGTACGTTCAAGCAGGAGGGCGGCGTCGGTGAGGACATCACCGGTGGTCTTCCTCGCGTGCAGGAGCTGTTCGAGGCCCGCGTGCCGCGCAACACCGCTCCCATCGCGGACGTCACCGGTCGGGTCAACATCGAAGTGGGCGAGAAGTTCTACAAGATGACCATCGTGCCGGACGACGGTGGCGAGGAAGTCGTGTACGACAAGCTCACTCGTCGTCAGCGCCTGAAGGTGTTCAAGCACGAGGACGGCTCCGAGCGTCTCCTGGCCGACGGTGACCACGTGGAGGTGGGCCAGCAGCTGATGGAGGGCTCGGCCAACCCGCACGAGGTGCTGCGCGTTCAGGGCCCCCGCGAGGTGCAGATCCACCTCGTCAAGGAGGTCCAGGAGGTCTACCGCGCTCAGGGTGTGTCGATCCACGACAAGCACATCGAGGTGATCGTCCGGCAGATGCTGCGTCGCGTCACGGTGATCGATTCGGGCGCAACGGAATTCCTGCCCGGTTCGTTGACCGAGCGTGCGGAGTTCGAGTCGGCCAACCGTCGCGTGGTGGCAGAGGGCCTTGAGCCCGCCGCCGGGCGTCCGGTGCTGATGGGCATCACGAAGGCCTCGCTCGCAACCGATTCCTGGTTGTCGGCGGCGTCGTTCCAGGAGACCACGCGAGTGCTGACCGATGCGGCGATCAACTGCCGCAGCGACCGGCTCAACGGTCTGAAGGAGAACGTGATCATCGGCAAGCTGATCCCGGCCGGTACGGGTATCGCCCGCTACCGGGACATCCAGGTGCAGCCCACCGAGGAAGCCCGCGCCGCGGCGTACACGATCCCGTCCTACGAGGATCAGTACTACAGCCCCGACTTCGGTCAGGGCGCCGGCCAGGCCGTGCCGTTGGACGATTACGGATTCAGCGACTACCGCTAGTCACCGTGTGGAAGGGCCCCGGCTTCGGCCGGGGCCCTTTTGCGTTGCTGGTGTTGGGTTTCCGCTCCACCCGTGCATCGAGTGTGCTGGGAGATCGCGAATTCCCGCCCGAACGCGATCCCACAGCACACCCGATGCGTGGGAGGGGGCTAGTGGCCGGCGTGGACGGTGTCGCCTGGCATGGCACACGACGTCCGCGTCACCAGCGAGACGGGTAGCACCGTGCGTCGGCGCATCTTGCGGTCGGGGTCGTCGAGGCGGTCGAAGAGTCGCTCGACGGCGAAGCGCCCCATCTCGTCACCGTCCTGGTTGACGACGGTGATGGCCGGGCGCAGGGCCGCGGCGGTGGGGAAGTCGCCGAAGCCGATGACGGCGACGTCGCTGCGGCCCAACGCCTGCAGTGCCGACACGACCGACACCGTGCAGCGGGCGTTGGACGAGAACACCGCCGTCGGCGGGTCGGGTTCGGTCAGCATGCGGCCCAGCACCGCGGTCACGGCGTCGGCGTCCACGGCGCCGAGATGGACGAGGCCCTCGGGCAGGGGCAGGCCCGCGTCGTCCAGCGCCTCCCGGCACCCCTGCAGACGAAGGACCCCGGTGACGACGTCGTCGCCGACGAAGGCCATCGAGCGGTGCCCGTGCTCGACCAGGTGCGCGGCCGCCTCCCGTCCGCCGCCGACGTCGTCCTGCACCACCGCGTCGGCGGTGAGCTTGCCGGGCATCCGGTCGACGAACACCAGCGGCGCGCGAGCCTGCCAGGGCTTGAGGAAGGACATGTCGGGGCCGACGGGGCAGATGATCATGCCGGCGACCCGCCGATGCAGCAGCGCCTCGATCGACTGCTGCTCGTGCGACGGCTCCCATCCGACGCTGGTCACGATGACGGCGACGCCGCGCCGGCTGGCCTCCCGCTCGACCGCGCTGATGATGCCGGCGAAGAAGGGGTCGGCGACGCCGGGGACCGCCACGCCGATGGCCGCGTCGCGACCGGTGCGAAACGTCACCGCCAGCATGTTGGGTACGTACTTGAGTTCCTCGATGGCCTGCTCGACGCGCTGACGAACCTCGGTGGAGACGTATCGGTCGTTGTTGACCACGCGGGACACGGTTTTCGCGCTCACGCCAGCGCGCGTCGCCACGTCGCGCATCGTCGCCATCGGTCGTCCTCCCGGTTCGGGTCGGGACAGTATGTCATCGATGTCAGAAAAGGCGCGTCAGTTTCTCTGACACCGGTGACATGAGCGTCGAAGTGGCGTACCGTCACGCGTCGAAGCAGTCACGAGAGTGACGCAGGTAACAGCGACGAGGCAGGGAAGAGGCGGAGCCGACCGATGAAGGCCGTGTTCTACGAGGGCCCCAAGGCGTGGTCGGTGACTGAGGTCCCCACCCCCGAGGCGGCCCCCGGTCAGGTGCGCATCAAGGTCGACCAGGTCGGGGTGTGCGGTACCGATCTGCACATCCACGAGGGCGAGTTCGGTGCGGTGTTCCCGCTGATCCCCGGGCACGAGGTGGTCGGAGTGGTCGACCAGTTGGGCGCCGGCGTCACCCGGTTCCGGCTGGGCGAACAGGTCACCGTCAACCCGAACGTCTACTGCGGGCAGTGCCCGTACTGCCTGGCCGGCCGGCTCGGTCAGTGCGAGTCGATGCTGGGATTCGGCAGCAACTTTCCCGGCTTCTTCGCCGAATACGCGGTCGCCGAGCACACCCTGGTGTTCTCGGCCGAGGGGCTCGACAAGGACACCGCGGTGTTCTGCGAACCGACGTCGTGCGCCATGCACGGCCTGGAGTCGCTACGGATGCGGCCCGGCGGCAGCGCGCTGGTGCTCGGCGCGGGCCCGACCGGTCTGCTGCTCGCACAATTGATCGCAGCCGGCGGTGCCTCGTCGGTCACCGTGGCGGGGCCAAGCCAGTTCAAGCTCGACACCGCACGGGGCCTCGGCGTGGACAAGACCGTCCGGATCGCGCGCGACGACCCCGACGCCAACGCCGCCACGCTGCTCGCGGCCTCCCCGCACGGCGACGGGTACGACGCCGTCGTCGAAGCCACCGGGTCACCCGTCGTCGGGGACATCTGCGTGCCCCTGACCCGACGCGGGGGCACGGTGCTGATCTACGGGGTCACCCGTGCCGACGATCTGGTGCGATTCCACCCGTTCGACGTGTTCCGGCGCGAGATCACCATCAGGGGATCGTTCGCCGAGATGACGTCGTTCGGGGCGGCCATCGACGCGTTGCGCGGCGGCCGGGTGCGCACCAGCGGCCTGATCACCCATCGGTTCGGTCTCGACGACTATGGCCTGGCGTTGCAGACGCTGCGCGGTGACTCGGCCGCGCACAAGGTGGTGATCGAACTGTGAGGCCACAGCCACAACTGTTGCCGCCGAACGTGATCGAACACTGGTATGCCGGTGGCCCCGCCTTGGCCGCATGGCGGGGGCTCGCGCCGGTGGGGGAGCGCTCGCCCGAGGAGTGGATCGGCGCCACCGTCGCCCGCTTCGGCGACGCCGAGCACGGCCCGGCCACGCTGGCCGACGGCACCCGCCTCGTCGACGCCGTGCGCGCGGACCCCGGAGGCTGGGTGGGCCGCACCGACGCGACGCCGGGTGACACCGGTGTGCTGGTGAAGCTCCTCGACGCGGGGCAACGACTTCCCGTGCACGTGCACCCCACTCGGGACTACGCGTCACGTCACCTCAGCTGCGCTTACGGCAAGACCGAGGCCTGGTACGTGCTCGCCGCCGGCCCCGATGCCGCGGTGTGGGTGGGGTGGCGTGAGGCCGTGACGCCGCAACGCCTCCGCGACCTCGTCGCCGACCAGGACGCCGAGGCGATGCTGTCGCTGATGCACCGGGTCCCCGTCGTTCCCGGGGACGGTGTGCTGGTCCCCGGCGGCACACCCCACGCCATCGGTGCGGGCATCCTGCTGATCGAGGCGCAGGAGCCCACGGATCAGTCGATCTTGTTGGAGCGCACCAACACCGAGGCGTCGGATGCCGAGGTGTTCCTCGGACTGGACCGCGACGTCGCACTGTCCGTGGTCGACCGGACCGCGCTCGCGGATCCGGCTCGGCTCCAGTGTCATGCGCCCGCCGAATCCGCCATGGTGGTGAACGTGCTTCCCGCCGAGGCGGATCCGTACTTTCGGATGGTGCTCGTCAGCCCCGGGGTCGACGTGCCGGCCGGGTTCGCCGTCGCGGTGGTGCTGGCGGGTGCCGCGATGCTGACCCCGGACCACGGGGATCCGCTGGAGGTGACGGCCGGGCAGACCCTCGTCGTCCCCGCGGCGGCCGGGGGCTGGCGCGTCGACGGCGACGCCCGGTTGCTCGTCTGCGGACCCGGTACGACATGGCCACCACGACGGCAGGAGGGCAACCCGTGACCGCACTGCTCGAGGCACGCGGCATCTCGCGAAGCTTCGGCCACGTCCGCGCGCTCGACGGCGCCGACTTCGACGTCGAGGCCGGCGAGGTGGTCGGTCTCGTCGGCGACAACGGTGCCGGGAAGTCGACGCTCATCAAGGCGCTCTCGGGCAGCCTCGAACTCGACGAGGGCGACATCTACTTCGACGGTGCCCCCGTGCACTTGACCAGTCCGCGCGACGCCAACGACCTCGGCATCGAGGTGGTGTATCAAGATCTCGCGCTCGCACCGCACCTGAACCCCGTGCAAAACGTCTTCCTCGGACGGGAGCTCGACCGCAAGGGCCTGCTCGGCCGGTTCGGATTCATGGACGAGAAGGAGATGCGCCGCCAGGCCGCCGCATCGTTCGCCGAACTGGGGGCGACGGTGCGCTCGCTCAACACCGCCGTCGGGTCCATGTCCGGCGGGCAGCGTCAAGGCATCGCCATTGCGCGCGCGATCGCCTGGGCGAGCAGGGTCGTCATTCTCGACGAGCCGACCGCGGCCCTGGGCGTGGTGCAGACCAAGAACGTGCTGGAGTCGGTGAAGCGGGTGCGCGACAAGGGTATTGCGGTGGTGTTCATCAGCCACTCGATGCCGCACGTGCTGGAGATCTGCGATCGCATCCAGGTGTTGCGGTTGGGCCGCCGGGTCGCCACCTACCGCGGAGACGACACCACGGTGGAGACGTTGGTGGGCGCGATGACCGGCGCCCTCGACGGACGGGAAGGTGCGGCATGAGTACGGTCGCGAATCAACCCACGGTGGCCGTGTCCGGGGGCGACGACGGTGACGAGTCGCTCCTCAAACGCCTGCTGAGCCTGCAGGCGATCTGGATCCTCGGCGTGCTGATCGTCATTTGCGTGGCGTTCTCGATCGTCGCGGGCGATCGCTTCCTCTCGGCCGGCAACTTCTCGCTGATGTCGCAGAACGTCGCGGTGTGGGCGGTGCTCGGCGTGGGCATGACGTTCGTGATCATCACCTCGGGCATCGACCTGTCCGTCGGATCTGTGCTGGTGTTCTCCTCGGTCGTCGCGGCGAAGGTGATGGCGGCGATGGGCGGCAACGGTCCGGGTGTCGCCGCCGCCGGCCTGGTGGCCGCGGTGCTCAGCGGGACGGCCTGGGGTGCGGTCAACGGCATCTTGGTCGCCAAGGCCAGAGTGCCCGCGTTGATCGTGACGCTCGGCACGCTCTCGGTGGCGCTCGGATTGGCACAGGTGCTCACCGGCGGCATCGACATCCGCTCGGTGCCAACAGAACTCACCGACTTCAGCGCCTACATCAAGGTTCTCGGCATTCCCGGGCTGCCGTTCGTGGCGCTGATCGTCGTGATCCTCGGGGCAATCCTGCTGCACCAGACGAGGTTCGGTCGCTACACCTACGCCATCGGCTCCAACCAGGAGGCGGCCCGCCGTACCGGCATCAAGGTGACCCGCCACCTGATCGCCGTCTACGCCCTGGCGGGCACCCTGGCCGGATTCGGTGCGTTGTTGTCGCTGGCCCAGTACGGCACCACGACGATCGCGGGCCAGTCGTTGACCAACCTCAACGTGATCGCCGCGGTCGTCATCGGTGGCACCTCGATCTTCGGCGGCGAGGGCACGGTCTTCGGCACCCTCGTCGGGCTGTTCATTCCGGCGGTGCTGCAGTCGGGATTCGTGATCATCGGCGTGCAGCCCTACTGGCAGGGCGTCGCGGTCGGCTCGGTGCTGATCGCCGCGGTCTACGTCGACCAGTCCCGGCGGGCCGCCGCGATGCGCAGCGCACGTTCTCGAAACCCCCTCAACCGCAGGGGGTCCCCGCGAGGTTCGCAACGAAGGGAAAGTCCATGAACCGAAACCGTCTCGTGTTCGTCGCCAGTGTCATGACGCTGGCGTTGCCGATGGCCGCCTGTACGTCGTCCAAGCCCCAGTCCGAACCGAGCGGCACGTCCACCGGCGGGTCGGCGGCATCTTCGTCGGCCGCGCCGCAGGCGGCGGTCACCACCGTGACCGCGCCGCCGAAGGCGAGCAAGGAGTACGACATCGCTCTGCTGCAGGGCGTGGTCGGGGACCAGTTCTACATCACCATGCAGTGCGGCGCGCAGGACGAGGCGGCCAAGCTCGGCGTCAAGGTGAACACCCAGGGCCCGCAGAAGTTCGACCCGACGCTGCAGAAGCCGATCCTCGACTCCATCGTCGCGAGCAAGCCCGACGCGCTGCTGGTGGCGCCGACCGACGTCCAGGCCATGCAGCAGCCGCTGCAACAGGCCGCGGCGGCGGGCATCAAGGTGATCCTCGTCGACACCACGACCACCGACCCGTCCTTCGCGTCGTCGGCGATCTCCAGTGACAACGAGGGCGGCGGCGCAGCGGCTTTCGACGCCATCAAGCAGTTGCACCCCGACGGCGGCAAGGTCATGGTGATGGGTCTGGAGCCCGGCGTCTCCACCACCGACGCGCGCGCGAAGGGCTTCGAGGACGCGGTCAAGGCCGACCCGAAGTTCGACTACGTGGGCGTGCAGTACAGCCACAACGACCCCGCCACCGCGGCGCAGTTGATCGGCGCGCAGCTTCAACGCGATCCCGATCTGGTCGGCGTCTTCGCAGTGAACCTCTTCAGCGCCGAGGGCTCGGCCACCGGCATCAAGCAGGCGGGCAAGAGCGGCCAGGTTCAGGTCGTCGGATTCGACGCCGGCCCCAACCAGATTCAGGCGTTGCGGGAGGGCACCGTGCAGGCGCTCGTCGCCCAGGATCCCGGCGCCATCGGACGATTCGGCGTCGACGAAGCGGTGACCGCGCTCGACGGTGGTACGAGCACGCCCAACGTGCAGACCGGATTCACGATCATCACCAAGGACAATCTCGACGGGCCGGGTGGGGCGGCGGCCTACAAGTCCAACTGCTGACCGTCGCCGCGCCGAGTGTGAACTCTTGTCACGCCATCTCACGTTCTGCGTGGCAGAAGTCCACACTCGGCGAGGGGTGGGAAGAGGGTGTGCTAGCGGCTGACGACGTCGAGCAGGTGGGCGACGGCGTCGGCGACCGCGGTCCGTGCCGATCGTAGGGCCTTGCGCGGGTCGACGGCGTCGTCGGCGGCCAAGGCCGACCGCACCGCGCCGGTGTAGGCGACGTTCAACGCCGTCCCGACGTTGACCTTCACGATGCCCGCGCGCACGGCGGCGCGCAGCGTGTCGTCGGGCACACCCGAGGAACCGTGCAGCACCAGTGGCACGGTCAGCGTGTCGCGCAGGGCCGCAACGAGTTCCAGATCCAGTTCGGCGGTCTGAGTGGTCATGGCGTGCGAGCTGCCGACGGCGACGGCGAGCGCGTCCACCCCCGTGGCGGCGACGAACTCGGCCGCCTGCCGTGGGTCGGTGCGCACGCCGGGAGCGTGGGCGTTGCTCACCTGGCTGTCCTTGCCGCCGACGTAACCGAGTTCGGCCTCGACGGTCAGGCCCTGGCCCTGCAATCGGGCGGTCGCCTCGGCGGTCACGGCGACGTTGCGGTCATAGGGCAGGGCGCCGCCGTCGACCATCACCGACGAATATCCTGCGGCGGCCGCCTGCTCCCACAGGTGCGGCGCCTCGACGTGGTCGAGATGCAGGCCGACCGGGACGGCGGCGTCGAATGCCAAGGCCGCCAGCGCGGCACTGAGCGGGCGCAGTGAACCGTGAAACGCCACCGTGTTCTCGCTGACCTGCAGGATGACCGGGGTGGCGGCGCGCTGGGCGCCGGCGACGATGCCCTCGCCGTGTTCGAGGGTGACGACGTTGAAGGCGGCCACGCCGCTGCCGTTGGCGGTGGCCGCACGCAGCAGTTCGGCCGTGGTGACCAGCGGCATGGAGGCTCCCGTCGGGGCTTGACTGATGTCCAATCAAACGCAACCATATCCAGATAGATCCAATTGGGCAATGGCGGGGAGAGCGATGACGGCGTACGCCGGGCTGGACGTCGGCACCACGTCGAGCAAGGCCGTCGTCTACGACGCCGACGGGCGCGTCCTGGGCACCGGCCGGGCAGCCACCACGTGGGAGACGACCGCCGACGGCACCGAGATGAGCGCGGAAGCGTTGTGCAGCAGCGCCGTCGACGCCCTCAGCGCCGCGGCCGAGGCTGCCGGAGTCGAGGTGTGCGCCGTCGGCGTGACGTGCATGGGGGAGTCCGGTGTGCTGGTCGACGCCCGGGAACGGCCGCTGGCCCCCGTGATCGCCTGGCACGACGACCGCGACGGCGACGAGGTCGCCGACCTTGCCGCGACCATCGGTGTCGAGGACTTCGGCGGTGTCGCGGGAAAGCCTCTGCGCGGCCAATTCTCGCTGACCAAGCACCGCTGGCTGCTGCGCCACGCCCCGGTGACCCGCGAGGCGACGACCCGCTTCGACGTGGGTGGTTGGGTGGTGCGTCGACTCGGTGGCGACGTCGTGATCGAACTGTCGCTTGCCGGTCGTACCGGATGGCTCGACGTCGCCGCCCGCGATTGGTGGGACGAGGCGCTCGAGTGGTCGGGTGCCGAGCGCCGACTGATGCCACCGCTGGTGGCCGCCGGAACGCCGGTCGGCGTCGTCGGCTCCGACGCGGTCAGCCCGCTGCTGCGCGGCGCGGTGCTGACCTTGGCCGGGCACGACCATCAGGCCTCGGCTCTCGGCGCCCACGCGACCGGCCAAGGGCACGAACTGGATTCGTCGGGCACCGCCGAGGCGCTGGTGCGCACCATCACGACGGTGCCGTCCCGGGCCGACGTCGCGCGTCTGGCCCTGGCGGGCATCACCACCGACCCGAGCATCGAACCCGGCCGCTGGAGCCTGCTCGGCGGCACGGAGGGCGGGCTGGCGCAACTGCGTGCCCTGGAGCGCCTCGGCGCCGACGTGGCCGACGCGGACGCCGCCGCAGAGGCCGGTACCGAGCCGGGCGCCCAGTGGCGCTCGGTGGTGGCCACGGCCGCCGACGAGGCACTCGCGTTGCACCGCGCCATGGACGACGTCGTGGGGCCCGCGGTGCGCGTCGTCGTGACGGGCGGATGGCGGCACAGCGCGGAGGTAATGCGCGCCAAGCGATCTCGATTCGGACCCCTCGAGGTGTCGAGTGTCGAGGAGGCCGGCGCCCTCGGTGCGGCGACCCTGGCGGCTCGGGCCTGCGGCGAACTCGGCGCCGACGACCACCTGGGCCGGCCGTGACCAGGACGTGGTTCGCCGACGAGCGGCACACCGAGATCCTGCGGTTACTCGAGACCGATGGCCGCGTCGAGAGTTCCTCGCTGACAAAGCGATTCGGCATCAGCGCCGAGAGCGTGCGCAAGGACCTCGCCCTGCTGGAGGATCGGGGTTCGCTGCGACGGGTGCACGGCGGCGCGGTGCCGTGCGAGCCCAGTCGCGCCGAACCGCACGTCGCCGACCGCGGCGTACGCCTGGCGGAGAAGTCGTCGATCGCGCGCCGCGCCCTGCGATTCGTGCCCGACGGCGGATCGCTGCTGCTCGACGCCGGGTCCACGACGCTGCGGCTGGCCGAGATGCTGCCGACCAACCGCGGGCTCGTCGTCTACACGAACTCCTGGCCCGTCGGCGCGGCCCTGCACGCACGCGGCGTCGAGGTGGTGGCCCTGGGCGGGCGGATCCGGCCGGCGACCATGGCCGCCGTCGGAGTGCTCGCCGGCCAGGCGCTGGCAGGAGTCAACGTCGACGTCGCCTTCCTCGGCACCAACGCGCTGTCCTTCGACCGCGGGCTGACCACCCCTGACGCCGACGAAGCCGACGTCAAACACCGCATGCTGGCCGCGGCGAGGCAGCGGGTCTTCCTCGTCGACTCCGGCAAGTTCGGGCACGTCAGCCACGCCAGGCACGCCACCCTCGACGACGTCGACGTCTTGATCACCGACGCCGGACTCACCGCCGCGCACCGACGGCGGCTTCGCTCCGCGGGTGTCACCGTCGAGGTGGCCGACCGATGATCGTCACCGTCACGCCCAACCCCAGCCTCGACCGCACCCTGCACCTGCCGCTGCTCGAACCGGGCGCCGTCAACCGCGCCACCACCACGATGACCGAACCCAGCGGCAAGGGCGTCAACGTCGCCCTCGCGCTGCACGGGGTCCACGTGCCGGTGCGTGCGGTGCTGCCCGTCGGCGGCGGTACCGGGCGCGAGATCGAATCGGCGCTGCGACACGTGGGTCTGGACGTCGTGGGCGTGCCGATCACGGGTGAGGTGCGCAGCAACGTCTCCCTGGTCGAGGCCGACGGCCGCAGCACCAAGGTCAACGAACCCGGTCCCACGGTGACCGCCGACGAAGTCGACGCCCTGTGCGCCGCGGCGCGGACGGGGGAGCGGGTGCTGTGGGCGGGCAGCCTGCCCACCGGATTCACCCCGACCCGGCTCGCACGCGCGGTCGCCGAGGCCCGCACCGCGGGTCGCTGGGTGGCGGTGGACGCATCCGGCCCGGTGCTGGCGGCGGTGCTGGCCGACCCCGTCGGGGTGCCGCACCTCGTCAAGCCGAACGCCGACGAGCTCGCCGAGGTGCTCGGGGTGGAGTTGCTCACCGTCGGCGACGTGGTGGTCGCCGCGCGCAGCCTGCTCGACCGCGGCGTGCGAACGGTCCTGGTGAGTCTCGGTGGGGCCGGTGCCGTGCTCGTCGACGCCGACCTGCCCGACGCGCTGCACGGAACCGCCCCGGCGCGGCGGGTGGTGAACACCGTCGGGGCGGGGGACGCGTTCCTGGCCGGCTACCTGGCGGTACCTGGTGGCGGACCCGACGCGTTGGCCAGTGCGCTGCGCTTCGGGGCCACGGCGGTCGAGCACGACGGCACGCTGCTGGGCGTGCCGGATCCGCGTCGGCCGGTGCACGTCGAGCCGGCCAGGGCCGACGCACCGCTGGCCTGAGGTGTCGGTCACCGGACCTAGACTGGCGCCGTGCTGATCGGATCGCATGTCCACGACGACGACCCACTGGCCTCCGCCGCGGCAGAGGGTGCCGAGGTGGTGCAGTTCTTCCTCGGAAACCCGCAGAGCTGGAAGAAGCCCAAGCCGCGCGAGGACGCCGAGGCGTTGCGGGCGTCCAGCGTGCCGCTCTACGTGCACGCTCCCTACCTGATCAACGTGGCGTCGGCCAACAACCGCGTTCGCATCCCGTCGCGGAAGATCCTGCAGGACACCTGCGACGCCGCGGCCGACGTCGGGGCGACGGCCGTCATCGTCCACGGCGGTCACGCCGACGACGAGGACATGGAGGCCGGTTTCGAGCGGTGGGTCAAGGCGCTGGACGCCTTGAAGACCGACGTGCCGGTGTACCTGGAGAACACCGCCGGGGGTGACCATGCGATGGCGCGTCACTTCGACACGATCGCGCGGCTCTGGGATCACATCGGCGACAAGGGAATTGGCTTCTGCCTCGACACGTGCCACGCATGGGCGGCCGGTGAGGCCCTGGTCGACGCGGTAGAGCGGATCAAGTCCATCACCGGTCGCATCGACCTGGTGCACTGCAACGACTCACGCGACGCCGCCGGTTCCGGTGCCGACCGGCACGCCAACTTCGGCACCGGCCAGATCGACCCCCAGTTGCTGGTCGCCGTGGTGAAGGCCGCCGACGCGCCGGTCATCTGCGAAACCGCCGACGAGGGGCGCAAGGACGACATCGCGTTCCTTCGGGAGAATGTCTGAGGTTCGGCCCATCGGTTAATCTCGGATGAACGGAGGGTTGACGAACGTCAACTAGGGAACTCCTACCCTTTCCACCGCGAGAGGTTCCCGTGTCCCTACTCGACGAGTCGTCACCCGAGGTCCTGGCCCAGGCCGAGGCGGCGGCCGGCTCCCGCGCGCGTCGGCTGCGCGTCGCGCGTCGGCTCGCAGTGGCGGTCTGGGCCGGCGCCGTGGTCGTTCTGACGGTGACCCGGGGCATCGCGTTCAACCGGGAGTTGCTGTTCCTCTACATCGTCACCGGTCTGGCCGCCGCGAGCATCGGGCAGGGTCGCCGGGTTCTCTACGTCGTGCGGGACTGGTTGCCGTTCGCGCTGGTGCTGGTGGCATACGACTTCAGCAGGGGTGCGGCCACGCTGATCGGGCGCCCCACGATGTGGCACTGGCAGGCCGATGCCGACCGCTGGTTGTTCTCCGGCGTCATGCCGACGGTGTGGCTGCAGGAGCGCTTGAAGATGTTCGACCCGCCCGGCTGGGAGGTGGTGCTCAGCACCGTCTACATGTCGTTCTTCGTCCTGCCCTACGCCGTGGCCGCGGTGCTGTGGCTGCGCAACCGCGAGGAGTGGAAGGCGTTCGTGCGGCTGTTCGTCGGCCTGTCGTTCACGGGGCTGGCGATCTATGCGCTGTTGCCCGCCGCACCACCGTGGGCGGCGGCGAGGTGCACCCCCGCAGACGTCGCCGCCGGGCCGTCGTCACCGCGGTGCATGTTCACCTCCGGGCGGGGCGTTCCCGACGGCGGTCTGCTCGGCACGATGACGCCCAGCCACGACGGCGCCAATGCCTGGGTGGAGCGCATCGTGGGCCGGGGCTGGGACGGCATGCACCTGCACACGGCCAGCGCGCTCATCGACCAGGGGCAGGCCAGCGTCAACCTGGTGGCGGCGATTCCGTCGCTGCACGCAGGCCTGACCGCCGCGGTGTCGGCATTCCTGTGGCCCAGGGTCGCTCGCCGTTGGAGGCCCCTGCTAATCGCCTATCCGGCGCTGATGGCGTTCACGCTGGTGTACACCGCCGAGCACTACGTGGTCGACGTGCTGCTGGGATGGGCGCTCGCGGCGGTCGTGGTTGCCGTGCTGCACCGCTACGAGGCCCGGCGAACCCGCGTCTCAGCCCCCGGCGAGGTAGACCTTCCGTAGCGTCTCGGTCACCGTCCACACGGTCTCGGCGCCGGCGGCGAGCCGGACGAGGTCACCCGGGCCGAGCTCCAACTTGTCGCTGCCGCCGGCGAATTCGACGGTCGCGGCACCGGAGATCACGACGAACACCTCGTCGGTCTCGACGTCGTTCATCACCCCGGGCGACATCTCCCACACGCCGACCTCGAGCCCGCCGAACTGGTCGACGGCGGTCGCGGCCGTCGTCGGCTCACCGCGGACCGACTGCTCGGCGGGGACCGGCTCGTGGTCGAGATCGATGACGGCGGCGTGGATGACGGAGTTGGGCTTCATCGGCCAAGTATGGGTCGACGCCCGATCCGTGCTTACGACACCGTCAAGTAGCCCTCGCCCGAGTAGACCCAGCCGTCGCCACCGGTTTCGGGAATTCCCCCGAGATGGCACCAGTCGTTCGCGCACGGTTCGAGCACCGGCAGCTTGCGGCCGGCGGGCAGGAAGAAGGGCGCCGCCAGCCGGTTGCCCTCCGGGGCGTCGTATACGTCGGCATTCTTGTTGACCGTGGCGGTTTGCCCGCCCTGTGTCGGGCTGCCCGTGCACACGAGTGGCTCAGCCGAGTTCCATGGTCCCGGGTCCCACAAATGGACCGGGATCGGGGTTCCGGTCGAATTGCCCCTGGCAATGCCGTCATCGCCGATCGTGCCCGTGAAATGGGCTGTGCCCTTCCCGTCGTTCCACGTGATGACGACGTCGACGTTGCGGCCGTCGACGCTGCCGCTCGCCTTGCCATAGGTGCCGTTGGTTCCGCTGGGAGGGACGGTGACAGCCCCCGGTCCGAGCGTTGATCCCTTGGCGTTGACGGTAGTGGTGGTCGTGTAGGGCCCGAAGTTCTGTTGGAGCCGTAGGTAGTCGCCGTTCACGGTGCAGGTGTCAGCTCGTGCAATGGGCATGGCCACGAATCCAGCTGCGCCGAGCGCGGCAGCCGACATGACGACGGAGAGCAGTCTTCGGGTAGCTGTGGTGGACATTCGTCTTCCTCTCGGCTCTTCGATGCCGGCGGGCATCGCGAGGGCACTGACGCTAAGGCCGGTCTGCACGGGAAGAAATAGGGTGTTTCCCTAGACCACCACTCCTTCGTTACGAACCTTGTGCGGTTGTCGAGAAAATGTAACAGTGGACGGATGTCAGACACGCACGTCGTCACCAACCAGGTCCCGCCGCTGGAGGACTACAACCCCGCGACGTCACCCGTGCTCGCCGAGGCCCTCATCCGCGAGGGCGGCCAGTGGGGTTCCGACGAGGTCGCCGAACTGGGGGCGCTCGGTGGTTCTCAGCAGGCCCAGCGGTGGGGCGAGCTGGCCGACCGCCACCAGCCGACGCTGCGCACCCACGACCGCTACGGCCACCGCGTCGACGAGGTCGAATACGACCCCGCCTACCACCAACTGATGACCGTCGCCGTCGGTCACGGCCTCCACGCGGCACCCTGGGCCGACGACCGGCCGGGGGCACACGTGGTGCGCGCCGCCAAGACGTCGGTGTGGACACCGGAAGCCGGACACGTCTGCCCCATCTCGATGACCTACGCCGTCGTCCCCGCGCTGCGGCACAACCCGGAACTGGCCGCGCTCTACGAGCCGCTGCTGACCAGTCGCGCCTACGACCCCGAGTTGAAGATTCCCACCACCAAGGCCGGTCTGACCGCGGGCATGTCGATGACCGAGAAGCAGGGCGGGTCCGACGTACGCGCCGGCACCACCGAGGCGACGCCAAACGGTGACGGCAGCTACTCCCTGCGGGGCCACAAGTGGTTCACCTCCGCTCCGATGAGCGACGTGTTCCTGGTTCTGGCGCAGGCCCCCAACGGTCTCAGCTGCTTCTTCCTGCCGCGGGTGCTGCCCGACGGCACCCGCAACCGAATGTTCCTGCAGCGCCTCAAGGACAAGCTGGGCAACCACGCCAACGCCTCGAGCGAGGTCGAGTACGACGGCGCCACCGCCTGGTTGGTCGGCGAGGAGGGGCGCGGGGTGCCGACCATCATCGAGATGGTCAACCTCACCCGGCTGGACTGCACGCTCGGCAGCGCCACCAGCATGCGCACCGGGTTGGCCCGCGCGATTCACCACGCCCAGTACCGAAAGGCGTTCGGCGAGTATCTGATCGACCAACCACTGATGCGCAACGTGCTCGCCGACCTGGCCGTGGAGGCCGAAGCCGCCACGGTGCTGGCGATGCGGATGGCGGGCGCCACCGATGCGGTCACCCGCGGCGACGAGCGCGAGACATTGCTGCGCCGGATTGGCCTGGCGGCCGGGAAGTACTGGATCTGCAAGCGCGCCACCCCGCACGCCGCAGAGGCGATGGAGTGCCTGGGCGGCAACGGCTACGTCGAGGAGTCGGGCATGCCACGGCTCTACCGCGAGGCACCGCTGATGGGGATCTGGGAGGGCTCGGGCAACGTCAGCGCCCTGGACACGTTGCGCGCCATGGCGACTCGGCCCGAGTGCGTCGACGTGCTGTTCGACGAGCTGAGCCGCACGGCGGGACACGACCCCCGGCTGGACTCGCACGTAACGGCGTTGCGCGCAGAGCTCGACGATCTCGTGACCATCCAGTACCGGGCGCGCAAGATCGCCGAGGACATCTCGCTGGCCCTGCAGGGTTCGCTGCTGGTGCGCCACGGACATCCGGCAGTCGCGGAGGCGTTCCTGGCCAGCCGGCTCGGCGGCCAGTGGGGCGGTGCGTTCGGCACGCTGCCGACGGGCCTGGACCTCGCGCCGATCATCGAGCGGGCGCTGGTGAAGGGGTGACCCACGCCATCAGGCCCGTCGACTTCGGCGACCTCAAGACGATGACCTACGAGGTCACCGACCGGGTCGCCCGCATCACCTTCAACCGGCCCGACAAGGGCAACGCCATCGTCGCCGACACCCCGCTGGAACTCTCGGCGCTCGTCGAGCGAGCCGACCTCGACCCGAACGTCCACGTCATGCTGATCTCCGGCCGCGGTGCCGGGTTCTGCGCGGGCTTCGACCTGTCGGCCTACGCCGATCGCACGTCCTCGGCGGGCGGTACCGGCGGGTACAAGGGCACGGTGCTCGACGGCAAGACCCAGGCGGTCAACCATCTGCCCGATCAACCCTGGGACCCCATGGTCGACTACCAGATGATGAGCCGGTTCGTCCGCGGCTTCGCCAGCCTGATGCACGCCGACAAGCCCACGGTGGTCAAGATCCACGGCTACTGCGTGGCCGGGGGCACCGACATCGCACTGCACGCCGACCAGGTGATCGCCGCGTCGGACGCCAAGATCGGCTATCCGCCGATGCGCGTGTGGGGCGTGCCCGCCGCCGGACTGTGGGCACACCGGCTAGGCGACCAGCGCGCGAAACGCCTTCTCTTCACCGGGGATTGCATCAGCGGTGCCCAGGCCGCCGAGTGGGGACTCGCCGTCGAAGCGCCCGAGCCCGAAGACCTCGACGATCGCACCGAGCGTCTGGTCGAACGCATCGCCGCGATGCCGGTCAACCAGCTCATCATGGCCAAGCTGGCGTTGAACACCGCGTTGTTCAACCAGGGCGTCGCCACCAGCAGCATGGTCAGCACGGTCTTCGACGGCGTCGCACGGCACACGCCGGAGGGGCACGCCTTCGTCGCCGAGGCCACCGCACGGGGCTTCCGTGACGCCGTGAGGTCCCGCGACGAGCCGTTCGGCGACGCCGGCCGCACGACGTCGGGGGTCTGACCCGATGGCTCGCACGTTGGCCCGGCTCACCGCCAGGTCCGTCGTGTTGAGCGTGCTGCTCGGTGCCCACCCCGCCTGGGCGTCGGCATCCGAATTGATCACCCTGACATCCGATTTCGGCATCAGGGAGCCGACGCTGCGGGTGGCGTTGACGCGGATGGTGGGGGCCGGTGACCTGGTGCGCTCCGCTGACGGCTACCGGCTCTCGGACCGGCTGCTCAGCAGGCAGCGGCGACAGGACGACGCGCTCGACCCCAAGCTGCGTCCGTGGGACGGCACGTGGTCGACCCTCGTGATCACCAGCGTCGGCACCGACGCCAGGACCCGGGCTACGTTGCGAACCACGTTGCACGACAGACGATTCGGGGAGCTCCGCGAGGGGGTTTGGATGCGACCGGCCAATCTCGACCTACGGTTGACCGGCGATCTGCGGGACCGGGTGCGGGTGCTGCACGCGCGCGACGACGACCCGGCCGGACTGGTCGCCACGCTATGGGATCTGCCCGCCTGGGTGGCCGTCGGCCGCCGCCTGCTCGCCGAACTGGCCGACGCCGAGGACGTCCCGGCCCGGTTCGTGGCCGCCGCGGCCACGGTCCGACATCTGCTGTCGGACCCCGTGCTGCCCCGCGAATTGCTGCCCCCGGAGTGGCCGGGCGCAGCACTGCGGCAGGCCTACCACGACTTCGCCGCCGAACTGGTGGCACGACGCGACGACACCCAACTGATGGAGACGACATGACCCATTCCGGCGGCGTGCGCGTGGAGCGCAACGGACCCGTCACCACGGTCATCATGAACCGGCCGGAGGCGCGCAACGCCGTCAACGGACCGGCCGCGGCCGGCTTGTACGCCGCCTTCGAGGAGTTCGACCGCGACGACGACGCCTATGTCGCCGTTCTGTGGGGGGACAACGGAACCTTCTGCGCCGGAGCCGATCTCAAGGCCTTCGGCACGCCGGAGTCCAACCCGGTGCACCGGACGGGCCCCGGACCGATGGGACCGTCGCGGATGACGTTGTCCAAGCCCGTCGTCGCCGCGGTGAGCGGATTCGCCGTGGCCGGTGGACTCGAGCTCGCGCTGTGGTGTGACCTTCGAGTGGTCGAGGAGGACGCCGTCTTCGGCGTGTACTGCCGCCGCTGGGGCGTGCCCCTCATCGACGGTGGCACCGTCCGGTTGCCTCGGCTCATCGGGCACAGCCGTGCGATGGACCTCATCCTCACCGGGCGCAGCGTCGACGCCGCCGAGGCGTTCGCGATCGGACTGGCCAATCGCGTCGTGGCACCCGGGCAGGCGCGCCAGGCCGCCGAGGCGCTCGCCGCCGAACTGGCCGCACTTCCCCAGCAGTGTCTTCGGGCGGACCGACTCTCCGCGCTTGGTCAGTGGGGCATGTCGGAGACCGAGGCCATGGACGTCGAGTTCGGCAGCATGTCGCGGGTGGCTGCCGAATCGCTCTCGGGGGCCAGACGATTCGCCGACGGTGCCGGCCGCCACGGCACCAAGGCCTAGGTCAGCCTCGCCGGATCGAGTTTCCCGATCCGGTGTCGTCGACCTTTGGCTGGCCGGTGGAGTAGCTGACGGTGTTGTTCAGCCCGACCACGTTGAGGGCGCCGGAGATCTCGTCGAAGGTCAACTTGTTGTCCGCACCGCCGACGTTGACGTTGGTGCACCTGCCCTTGACCGTCAGCGTGTTGTTGGAGCCGCCGACGGTCAGTGACTTGCCGTCGGCGCAGTCGATCTCGGCGGTCGTGCCGACCGAGCCGTAGTTGATCGTGTTGGCGATCTCGACCTGCACGCCGGAGGAGCCGGCGCTCACCGTGGGCGCGCCCGAGTCGGAGCAGCCCACCAGCACCGTGGCTCCCACCGCCGCAGCGCCGGCGAGTCTCGAGAAACGTGCGTGCATGCCTAAGCGGGTACCCGATCGATGCGGTTGGTCATGCCCAATTCGCGGCCGCGGTCCCAGACCAGGGGTTCGCCCTGGTGGTAGAGCACCGTCTGGTCGAATCCGTAGACGGTGATGTCGTTGACGACGTTGTCCACCACGATCACGTTGGCCGAGCCCTGGACGGAGACGCCCCAGCACGTGCCGACCGCGGTGATGTTGTTGCCGGTGCCCACGACGATGAGCGCCGAGTCGTTGCAGTCCAACGTCTGCACGACGCCCTGCCCGGTGATGTGGGTGTCGCCGTTCTTCGCCTGGGCGACCGGGGCCCCGGCCACCAGTGTGCCGAGGATCGCGACCACGCTCAGTCCCAGCGACGTGCTCGACGTCTTCCAATTCACGGTGGGTCCCCCTTGCGGCGCGGCCAGGATCGGTCTTCACGGACTCTACGTCGCCGAGTGCTGCCGGTGACGGCACTTCGACCGTTGTCGCTGGGTAGCGTGTGCGCACTATGGGTGTCCCGATGCGACGCAGCGTCGCGGCCGTCGTCGCGGTGGGCCTGGCCACCCTCGCCGTGGTGGCCTGCACCCGCACCGTCGGCGGGGTCGCCGAACGCGCCCGCCCCGCCGTGCCGAACCCCACCCGGAGCTATGGCTTCGTCGATGACCGCTGCGGGTTGCTGGACGACGAGACCCTGCGGGGACTGCTTGGGGCGAGCATCGTCGTCAAGCCCTTCAGTGGTGCGGTGTGTCAATACGTGCTGACGACGGACGCGGGCGTCGTCGACGTCGTCTTCACCTGGTTCGAGCACGGCAGCATCGAGCGGGAGCGCGACGTCGCGGTCGGCCGGGGTGCGCGCCTTCGGGAGGAGATCGTGGTGCGGCACCAGGCCTTCGTAGCCCAGCGTCCCGCCGCGCCGAACGCCTGCGCGGCCACCGCGGCCGCGGGCACCGGCGTGCTGACCTGGTGGGTGCAGTTTCGGCAGAGCACGGGCGATGCGTGCGGAGACGCGAAGGCACTGCTGACGGCCACGTTGTCGGCGGCCTCGTGACGAAGATCCTGCTCGTGCTGGCGACCGGATGCGCGGTCGTGGCGTGCGGATCGCCGGAACCGGTGACCACCGCGACGCCGCCACCGGCCGGCTCGGGATTTCGCAGTGCGGACTGCAACGGGGTGGCCGACGCCGACGTGGCGAAGGCTGCCGGCGGCACCCTGTTCACCCGCGTGGTGGCCAACGACGCCGGCTGCTTCTGGCAGGAGAACACCGCCATCGGCGACGTCGAATTGGGCATCGGCTTGTCGACCTGGTGGTACCGCGGCAGCGACTTGGACGCCGAGCGGATGCTGGAACGCAACACGGGCCGCACCGTCACCGAACTCGAGGTCGACGGAAACGCGGGCTTCCGGGCCAGCGACGCCAACGCGTGCAGTGTCTACGTGGCCAAGGGCGGTGACGTCATCACCTGGTCGGTGCAGACCGGGAACCCCGCCAGCCTGCCCGATCTGTGCTCGATCTCCGGCACGCTCGCGCAGCTCAGCCAGGACAGAGTGAACTGACTCGCCGTAGCAGCGGCGGGTTACAGTCAGCAGTCTTGGATTGCAGGACACGCGACGACTTCCATCATCGAGAAAATCCATTCGAAGGACGCAAACCCATGGCAGCTCGGTCGGACTCGACATCCGGCACGGGCAGACCGCGTCCGCCGGCGAGGGCCACCAAGCTCAGCCGCAACGCAATCGTCAACGCCGCGTTGACGTTCCTGGATCGCGAGGGTTGGGATGCCCTGACCATCAATGCGCTCGCCATGCAGCTGGGCACCAAGGGTCCGTCGCTCTACAACCACGTCGACAGCCTCGAGGACCTGCGCCGCACGGTTCGGATGCGCGTCATCGAGGACATCATCGGCATGCTCAACAACGTCGGGGACGGGCGGACCAGGGACGACGCCGTCGTCGCCATGGCCAGCGCCTACCGCAGCTACGCCCACCACCATCCCGGGCGCTACTCGGCGTTCACCCGGATGCCGCTCGGTGGTGACGACCCGGAGTACACCGCGGCCACTCGCGCCGCCGCCGAACCCGTGATCGCCGTGCTGGCGTCCTTCGGGCTCGAGGGGGAGGACGGGTTCTTCGCGGCGCTGGAGTTCTGGTCGGCGCTGCACGGATTCGTGCTCCTGGAGATGACGGGCGTGATGGACGCGATCGACACCGATGCCGTGTTCACGGACATGGTGCTGAGGCTGGCGGTCGGCATGGAGAGGCGATGAGCGCTCGCGCGAAGAGCAGACGAGCGCGATGAGCGCTCGCGCGAAGAGCAGACGAGCGCGATGAGCGCGCGCCGAGGGCGCTAGAATCGTCGGGAATCGCCCTGGTCGGGGGTAGGGTGGGCGCGCTTTGACCCGAGCCCCCGCGGCCGGGTATCGTGGTCGATCGTGCCTGGCCGATAGGGCGCTTGAGGCTGTGACGCCAACAAGCAAGCCTGCACGCCGGGCCAATTCGCATGTCCACGATGCATCGACGAGATTCGGTGCGCGAGCGCGTGCGACACACCCGGCCGCGTGGTAGCGCGGCAGGGCGTAACCGCAGTACACAGACTTGAGAACGACCGTAAGACAGCAGAGCAGTTTCACGAAGCAACACAGGAAGCCGGTACATGCCAACCATCAACCAGCTGGTCCGCAAGGGTCGCCGGGACAAGATCGCCAAGGTCAAGACCGCGGCCCTCAAGGGCAGCCCGCAGCGCCGCGGCGTCTGCACCCGCGTCTACACGACCACCCCGAAGAAGCCGAACTCGGCACTTCGCAAGGTCGCGCGCGTCAAGCTGACCACCGGGGTCGAGGTCACCGCCTACATCCCGGGTGAAGGCCACAACCTTCAGGAGCACTCGATGGTGCTGGTTCGTGGAGGCCGTGTGAAGGACCTTCCCGGTGTGCGCTACAAGATCATTCGCGGTTCGCTCGACACTCAGGGCGTCAAGAGCCGCAAGCAGGCACGGAGCCGCTACGGCGCCAAGAAGGAGAAGAGCTAATGCCGCGTAAGGGGCCCGCACCCAAGCGCCCGCTGGTCAACGACCCGGTCTACGGTTCGCAGCTGGTCACGCAGCTCGTCAACAAGGTTCTGCTGGACGGGAAGAAATCCCTCGCCGAACGCATTGTGTATGGAGCGCTGGAACAGGCTCGGGACAAGACCGGCACCGATCCGGTCGTGACCCTCAAGCGCGCTCTCGACAACGTGAAGCCCGCCCTCGAGGTCCGCAGCCGTCGCGTCGGTGGCGCCACCTACCAGGTGCCCGTCGAGGTCCGCCCCGAGCGGTCCACCACGCTGGCCCTGCGTTGGCTGGTCGGCTTCTCCAAGCAACGCCGCGAGAAGACCATGGTCGAACGACTGGCCAACGAGTTGCTCGACGCGAGCAACGGTCTCGGTGCCGCCGTCAAGCGACGCGAGGACACGCACAAGATGGCCGAGGCGAACCGGGCCTTCGCGCACTACCGCTGGTGATCGTCGCCGGCGGCTGAACGATTCGGCCCGCCGGCCGTTCATCGACAACCATCGAGCAAGAAAGAGTGGGAAGACGCCGTGGCACAGGACGTGCTCACCGACCTCACCAAGGTCCGCAACATCGGCATCATGGCGCACATCGATGCCGGTAAGACGACGACGACCGAGCGCATCCTCTACTACACCGGTATCAGTTACAAGATCGGTGAGGTGCACGACGGCGCCGCCACGATGGACTGGATGGAGCAGGAGCAGGAGCGGGGTATCACCATTACCTCCGCCGCTACCACCTGCTTCTGGGACGGCAACCAGATCAACATCATCGACACCCCCGGCCACGTCGACTTCACCGTCGAGGTGGAGCGTTCGCTTCGCGTCCTGGACGGTGCCGTAGCCGTCTTCGACGGCAAGGAAGGCGTCGAGCCGCAGTCCGAGCAGGTATGGCGCCAGGCCGACAAGTACGACGTGCCGCGCATCTGCTTCGTCAACAAGATGGACAAGATCGGTGCGGACTTCTACTTCACCGTGCGCACCATCGAGGAGCGCCTCGGCGCCCGCGCGCTGCCGATCCAGCTCCCCATCGGTTCCGAGGGTGATTTCGAGGGCATCGTCGACCTGGTCGAGATGAAGGCCAAGGTCTGGCGCGGCGAGACCAAGCTCGGCGAGACCTACGAGACCATCGACATCCCCGAAGAACTCCAGGAGCAGGCAGCGGAGTACCGCACCAAGCTCCTCGAGACGGTCGCCGAGACCGACGAGGCGCTGCTCGAGAAGTACTTCGGTGGCGAGGAACTCACCGTCGAGGAGATCAAGGGCGCGATCCGCAAGATGGTCGTCAACTCCGAGATCTACCCGGTGCTGTGCGGCAGTGCGTTCAAGAACAAGGGCGTTCAGCCCATGCTCGACGCCGTCATCGACTACCTCCCGTCGCCTCTGGACGTCGAGTCCGTGACCGGCCACGTGCCCGGCAAGGAAGACGAACTGGTCACCCGCAAGCCGTCGACCTCGGAGCCGTTCTCGGCGCTCGCGTTCAAGGTTGCGACCCACCCGTTCTTCGGCAAGCTGACCTACGTGCGGGTGTACTCCGGCAAGGTCGACTCCGGTGCTCAGGTCATCAACGCGACCAAGGGCAAGAAGGAGCGTCTGGGCAAGCTGTTCCAGATGCACTCCAACAAGGAGAACCCGGTCGAGACGGCCGCTGCCGGCCACATCTACGCCGTGATCGGCCTCAAGGACACCACCACCGGTGACACCCTGAGCGACCCGCAGCAGCAGGTCGTCCTCGAGTCGATGACCTTCCCCGATCCCGTCATCGAGGTCGCCATCGAGCCCAAGACGAAGAGCGACCAGGAGAAGCTCTCCCTGGCCATCCAGAAGCTGGCCGAGGAAGACCCGACGTTCAAGGTCCACCAGGACAACGAGACCGGCCAGACCGTCATCGGCGGCATGGGCGAGCTTCACCTCGACATCCTCGTCGACCGCATGCGTCGCGAATTCAAGGTCGAGGCCAACGTCGGCAAGCCGCAGGTCGCCTACAAGGAGACCATCAAGCGCAAGGTCGAGAAGGTCGAGTTCACCCACAAGAAGCAGACGGGTGGCTCCGGCCAGTTCGCCAAGGTGCTCGTCAGCATCGAGCCCTTCACGGGCGAGGACGGCGCGACCTACGAGTTCGAGAACAAGGTCAGCGGCGGTCGCATCCCGCGCGAGTACATCCCGTCGGTCGACGCCGGTGCTCAGGACGCCATGCAGTACGGCGTGCTTGCCGGTTACCCGCTGGTGAACGTCAAGCTGATCCTGCTCGACGGCGCGTACCACGACGTCGACTCCTCGGAGATGGCGTTCAAGATCGCCGGCTCGCAGGTGCTGAAGAAGGCTGCGGCACAAGCACAGCCGACCATCCTCGAGCCCGTCATGGCCGTCGAGGTCACCACACCCGAGGACTACATGGGTGAAGTGATCGGCGACCTCAACTCCCGCCGTGGTCAGATCCAAGCCATGGAGGAGCGCAGTGGGGCCCGCGTCGTGCGGGCTACTGTGCCACTGTCGGAGATGTTCGGTTACGTCGGAGACCTTCGGTCGAAGACCCAGGGCCGGGCGAACTACTCCATGGTGTTCGACTCCTACGCCGAAGTTCCGGCGAACGTGTCGAAGGAGATCATCGCGAAGGCCACCGGCCAGTAACCACTGGGCAACACCGGGTAGCCTCGCGGCGACCACACAACTGAAAACCGAAAAACCTTTCAACAAAGCATCATCGAAGTCCAGGAGGACACAGAAGTGGCGAAGGCGAAGTTCGAGCGGACCAAGCCGCACGTCAACATCGGGACCATCGGTCACGTTGACCACGGCAAGACCACGTTGACTGCAGCAATCACCAAGGTTCTGCACGACAAGTACCCGGCGTTGAATGAATCGCGCGCATTCGATCAGATCGACAATGCACCCGAAGAGCGCGAGCGCGGCATCACCATCAACATCTCGCATGTCGAGTACCAGACCGAGAAGCGTCACTACGCACACGTCGACGCCCCCGGTCACGCTGACTACATCAAGAACATGATCACCGGTGCCGCCCAGATGGACGGCGCGATCCTGGTGGTCGCCGCGACCGACGGCCCCATGCCCCAGACGAAGGAGCACGTGCTGCTCGCTCGTCAGGTCGGCGTGCCCTACATCCTGGTCGCGCTGAACAAGGCCGACATGGTCGAGGACGAGGAGCTCCTCGAGCTCGTCGAGATGGAGGTCCGCGAACTGCTGGCCGCCCAGGACTTCGACGAGGAAGCCCCGGTCATCCAGGTCTCGGCTCTCAAGGCGCTCGAGGGCGACGAGAAGTGGGTCAAGTCCGTCGAAGACCTCATGGACGCCGTCGACGAGTCGATCCCGGACCCGGTCCGTGAGACCGACAAGCCGTTCCTCATGCCCGTCGAGGACGTCTTCACGATCACCGGTCGTGGCACCGTCGTCACCGGCCGTGTCGAGCGTGGCGTGATCAACGTCAACGAAGAGGTCGAGATCGTCGGCATCCGCCCGACGGTCACCAAGACCACCGTCACCGGTGTCGAGATGTTCCGCAAGCTGCTGGACCAGGGCATGGCGGGCGACAACGTCGGCCTGCTGGTTCGTGGCGTCAAGCGCGAGGACGTCGAGCGTGGCCAGGTCGTGGTCAAGCCCGGCACCACCACGCCGCACACCGAGTTCGAGGGCAGCGTCTACATCCTGTCCAAGGAAGAAGGCGGCCGTCACAAGCCGTTCCTGTCGAACTACCGTCCGCAGTTCTACTTCCGCACCACGGACGTGACCGGCGTCGTCACCCTCCCCGAGGGCACCGACATCGTGATGCCCGGCGACAACGTCGACATCGCGGTCAAGCTGATCCAGCCGGTCGCCATGGACGAGGGTCTGCGTTTTGCGATCCGCGAGGGCGGCAAGACCGTCGGCGCAGGACGCGTCACCAAGATCATCAAGTGATGATCTGATCTAGTCAGTCGCAAAGCGGCGCTCATCCGAAAGGGTGGGCGCCGCTTTCGCGTTCGCACCCGACCTCAGTTCCGTTTCCGTGGCTGGTGCTGTGATTTCCTCGTGATCTGGCACGATGAGCGGACCAAGCTGGTCAGTCGACGAAGGTGGTGCGGGTTGTCCGTGATCAACGTGCGTGCATTCACCGATCTCGGGCTGGTGCGCAAACGCAACGAAGACGCCATCCTGGTTGCGGGGTGGCTCAGCCAGACGCGCGAAGGCTCGCTCGTCACAATGGATTTCGCGCCCACCGCGCCGTTCACGTGTGCCGTCGCCGACGGCATGGGTGGGCATGCGGGCGGCGACCTCGCCAGTCGGGTCGCCCTGACGGTGATCTCCGAGCGGTCGGTGGACTGGGTCAGCCCCGCCGACATCGAGAACACCCTCGTCGAGACCAGTGAACAGGTGCGCGCGGTGGGGGTGGACGCCGACCTGCAGGGGTTGGGCACGACGGTCGCGGGCCTGTGTCTGCTCGACGACGGTCTGGTCGTCTTCAACGTTGGTGACAGCCCGGTGTTCTCGATCACCGACGGAGTGCTGTCCCAAATCTCCATCGACGACTCGGTGTTCGACACCAACGGCCGGCCGACGAACATCATCACCCAGTCCATGGGCCAGTTCCCGCAGGTTCGACCACACCTCGAGGTGCGTCCGATCGAGGCGGGCACGTATCTGTTGTGTTCCGACGGGGTCAGCGGGGTGATGTCACCCGAGGAGCTGCGGGAGGCCGTCATGGAGCCCGACCTCGACGAGTTGGCGGCGACCATCATCGAGACCACCCGTCGCAACGGCGCGCACGACAACTTCTCCTTCCTCATCGTGGAGATTCCGGAACTGTCCTCCGGCGGCTAGTCTGACCTGCACGATGGCCCAGCCGGCGAGGAGGGTGGCGATGGTGGGGCGGTACGTGAAGGCGCAGCTGATGGTGCTGCTGTGCGGCGGCCTCGTCGGCCCGATCTTCCTCGGCGTCTACTTCACCGTCGGGCAGGGTGGGTTCGGCGACTCCATGAAGTGGATGTTCTGGACGGGCCTGCTGATCACCGCCGTCGACGTATTGGTGGCGATCGCGCTGGCCAACTACGGCGCGCGGTCGGCCGCCAAGACCCAGATGCTCGAGGCCGACGGCGTGCTGGCGCTCGCGCGGGTCACGTCCATCGGCGAGACCGGCACGCGGATCAACGACCAACCGCTCGTGAAGATCGGGTTGCACGTCGAGGGACCGGGGGTGCGCCCCTTCGAGGTCGAGGACAAGGTGATCGCGTCGGTGACCAGGCTGCCGCTCATCACCGGGCGAAAGCTGGTGGTGTTGGTCGACCCTGCCACCAACGACTACCAGATCGATTGGAACCGAAGCGCTTTGGTGGGCGGCATGATGCCCGCCCAGTTCACCCTCACCGAGGACGGCGATCGAACCTACGACCTGTCCGGCCAGGCGGAACCCTTGATGGAGATCATGCAGATCCTCAAGGCCCACGGTGTGCCGATGGGCGGAACCATCGACATTCGCTCGAATCCGGCGGTCCGGCAACAGGTCATGAACGTGGTCAGGCGAGCCGCCGCCCAACGCATTCCCCCAGCAGCCCACATGGCCGCGCCCCCGGTCGATCCCGCCGCGCCCTACGTCCCGCCGACCCCGCCCGGACCGTCGACCGCCCAGCGTCTACAGGAACTGGAGACGCTGCGCGCGATGGGTACCGTCTCCGACGCCGAATACACCGCGAAGCGCCAGCAGATCATCGCCGAACTCTGACCCGTTCTAGAACACGTTCCAGTTTGGCTGCTAGCCTGCACCTGGCACCGTGAATGGTCGACGAAGGGTCGGTTGATGGCATTGACACTCGAGGGACGGGTCGCATTCGTCACGGGCGCGGCGCGGGGGCAGGGCCGGGCTCACGCCATCCGCCTGGCCAACGAGGGCGCCGACGTCGTCGCCCTCGACGTGTGCGGACCGGTGTCGGACACCATCACCTACCCGGCGGCCACCTCCGAGGAACTGGCCGAGACCGCGAGCGCCGTCGAGGCGGCCGGCCGCAAGGTACTGACCCGCGAGGTCGACATCCGCGACCTCGCCGCCCAGCAGCAGGTGGTCGCCGACACGATCGAACAGTTCGGCCGGCTCGACGTCGTGGTGGCCAACGCCGGCGTGCTCAGCTGGGGCCGGATGTTCGAGATGTCGGAAGACCAGTGGGACACCGTCATCGACGTCAACCTGAACGGCACCTGGCGCACCCTGCGCGCGACGGTGCCCGCCATGATCGAGGCGGGCAACGGCGGATCGATCATCGTCGTCAGTTCCTCGGCGGGGCTGAAGGCCACCCCTGGCAACAGTCACTACGCCGCCTCCAAGCACGGGCTGGTCGCCATCACCAATTCGCTGGCGCTCGAGGTGGGGGAGTACGGCATTCGGGTCAACTCGATCCACCCGTACTCCATCGACACCCCGATGGTGGAGCCGGAGGCGATGATGGAGATCTTCGGCAAGTACCCGACCTACATCCACAGCTTCTCGCCGATGCCGTTCCACCCCGTCAACCACGAGGGCAAGAAGGGCCTGCAGGAATTCATGACCGCCGAAGAGGTTTCGGACGTGGTGACATGGTTGGCCAGTGACGCCTCGGCGACCATCTCCGGATCGCAGATCGCAGTCGACCGCGGAACGATGAAGTACTAGTTCGGCAGCACCAGAACCGGAACCGGGCTGTGGCGCACGATCTTGGTGCCCTTCGACCCGAGGAACACCCGGGCGATCGGTCCCTGCGGCGACGTTCCGATGACGAGGAGGTCACCCTCGTCCCAATCCGGAGCGTCCAGCGCCCGGTCCCAGCCGTTGCCCGTCACCACCTGAAGTGTCACGTCCTCGCCGACGACGCCGCCGGACTTCAACGCCGCCAACGCCTCTCGGGAGGCCGCTGCCCACGACTCCAGGATCGAGGTCTCGGCGTCCAGTCCGACCTCCGGTGGGTACATCGTGCGGCCGCGCACCGCGAAGGTGATGACGCGCAACGGAATTCGCAATTGCTCGGCGAGCGCTGCGCTGCGTTGGACGACGTGCAACGAGTCGGGGGTGCCGGGATAGGCGGCGGTGATCCGCGTCAACCCATGGGACTTGGCGCCCCGGTAGCCGCGCGGGGCGATCGCCAGCGGCACCGGTGAGGAGTGCAGCAGCCGGTCGGCGGTCGAGCCCACCACCACCCTGCCGAGGCTGCCGTCCGACGCCGAACCCAGCACCAGCGCTTCGGCCTTCATGTCCGCCACCGCCTGCAGCAACCCGCCCGGCGCGGAGCGGTGCGCGTACTTGTGGAAGCTGACCTCCAGGGTGCCGTCGATCTCGGCGACGCATTCCTTGGCCTGCATGGCGGAATCGGCGGCCAACCGGTCGGCGTAGTGCGCGTACTCGGCGTCGACGCGGGCCGGGGACGGCGTGGTCCACGGCTTGGGCACGACGGTGACCACCGACAGTGACGTGTCGAGGGTTCGGGCCGCCTCCACCGCGAGATTAAGTGCGGAGGTTCCGGCCTTGCCCGCCAGGTAGCCGACGACGACAGTCATGCGCGATCCCGCTTCGCTTCTCGCTGGTGTGTCATGCGCGATCCCGCTTCGCTTCTCGCTGGTGTGTCATGCGCGGTCCCGCTTCGCTTCTCGCTGGTGTGTCATGCGCGGTCCCGCTTCGCTTCTCGCTGGTGTGTCATGCGCGATCCCGCTTCGCTTCTCGCTGGTGTGTCATCCTATTTCTCGTCCTTCGGCGACACGATCTCGACGTCGTCCACCCCGGGCGCGGCAGCGGCGATCGCGCCGTCACCAAAATCGTTGAGCGCGCTGTGGTGTCGACCCCAGAGCAGGTAGTAGGCGAGCACGACGACCACCCACGCACTGAAGGCAATCCACGTGTACCAGTGCAGGCTGTAGAGGATGTAACCGCACGCCAGGATCGACAACACCGGCGTCACCGGGTAGAGCGGCACCTTGAACCCGCGGGGCAGATCGGGTTCCCGCCGCCGCAGGATGATCACTCCGAGGGACACCACGATGAACGCCGTGAGGGTGCCGATCGAGACCATGTCGGCGAGCTTGTCCAAGGGGATGAACCCGGCCAGGATCGAGACCACGACGGCCACGACGATGGTGTTGTTCACCGGAGTCATGCTCTTGGGGTTGACCTTGGCGAACATCGAGGGCAGGAGTCCGTCGCGGCCCATCGCGAACAGGATGCGCGTCTGGCCGTACATGGTCACCAGCGTGACCGAGAAGATCGAGATGACCGCGCCGGCAGCCAGGACGGTGCTCCAGACGCTCAACCCGGTGACGTCGTCGAGGATTTGGGCCAGCCCGGCTTCCTGACCCTCGAAGCCCGTCCAGTCCTGTGCGCCCAGCGCGGCGAAGGTCACCAGCAGGTAGATGCCGGTGACGATCAGCAGCGCGGCGATGATGGCGCGCGGCATGGTCTTCTGCGGATCCTTGACTTCGTCACCGGCGGTGGACACGGCGTCGAGCCCGATGTAGGAGAAGAAGATGGTGCCGGCCGCCAGCCCGACGGCCGCGGTGCCCATCGGGGCGAAGTTGGCGAAGTGATCGGTGGTGAAGCCGGTGAACGCGATGACGGAGAACATCGCCAGCACGCCGAGCTTGATGAGCACCATGATGGTGTTGGCCCGGGCCGACTCCGAAGCACCGCGGATCAGCAGCAGCATGCACATCACGACGAGCACGATGGCGGGCAGGTTCACGATGCCGGGGTCGTCGTCCCATGGTGCCGCCGTGATCGCGTGTGGCAGGCTGACGCCGAACAGGTTCTGCAGCAGCTTGTTCAGGTACTGGCTCCATCCGACGGCGACCGCGGCGGTCGACACCCCGTACTCCAGGAGCAGGCAGGCCGCCACACCCATCGCGACGAACTCGCCGAGCGTCGTGTACGCGTAGGAGTACGTCGACCCGGACACCGGTACCGCCGAGGCCATCTCGGCGTAGCAGATGGCGGCCAGGCCGGCCGCGACGCCGGCGAGCACGAACGACAGCAGCACGGCGGGCCCGGCCTGGGGGACGGCTTCGGACAGCACGAAGAAGATGCCGGTGCCGACCGTGGCGCCGACGCCGAACATGGTCAGCTGGAAGACGCCGATGGTGCGTTTGAGTTCCTGGGAGGCGCCGTGTGCGACGGGTGCACCCATGATCGGGCGGCGGCGGAGCATCTGTTCGGTCAGGCTGACCGACGGTGAGGGTGATGCCATGGTGCCTCCTCGGCAGGGGTCAAGCGGTGGCGGCCGTCGGTGACGACAGGGCCTCGGCCAGAACGGCGGCGAACTGGTCGACGGCCCAGTCGATCTCCTCCTCGGTGATGACGATGGGCGGGGCGAACCTCAGGGTTGAACCGTGCGTGTCCTTTACGAGAACACCGCGCGCGGCCAACCGCAAGCTGACGAGCTTTCCGGTGCCGATCCGCGGGTCGACGTCGACGCCTGCCCACAGGCCCATGCCGCGGACCGCGAGCACCCCGTGGCCGATCAGACCGCGCAGGCGGGCGTGCAGGCGCTCGCCGAGTTCGGCTGAGCGAGCTTGGAACTCACCCCGTGCGAGCATCGCCACGACGGTGGTGCCGATGGCGGCGGCGAGCGGGTTGCCGCCGAAGGTCGACCCGTGTTCGCCGGGGTGCAGCACGCCGAGCACGTCGCGGTCGGCTACGACCGCCGACAGCGGGACCACGCCGCCGCCGAGGGCCTTGCCGAGGAGATACATGTCGGGGACGACGCCCCAGTGGTCGCAGGCGAAGGTGCGACCCGTCCGGGCGAGACCCGACTGGATCTCGTCGGCGATCATCAAGACGTTGCGCTCGGTGCACAGCGTGCGAACCCGCGGCAGGTAGTCCTCGGCCGGCACGATGATGCCCGCTTCGCCCTGGATGGGTTCGAGCAGCACCGCGACGGTGTTCTCGTCGATCGCGGCGACCAGGGCGTCGGCGTCACCGAAGGGCACCGCGCGGAAACCCGGTGTGTAGGGCCCGAAGCCGCGGCGCGCGGTCTCGTCGTCGGAGAAGCTGATGATCGTGGTGGTGCGACCGTGGAAGTTGCCGTGCGCCACGATGATGTTGGACTGGTCGACGGGCACGCCCTTGACGTCGGTGCCCCACTTGCGCGCCACCTTGATGCCGCTCTCGACGGCCTCGGCGCCGCTGTTCATCGGCAGCACGACGTCCTTGCCGCATAGTTCGGCCAGCGCCGCGCAGAAGGGTCCGAGGCGGTCGGAGTGGAACGCCCGGCTGACGAGGGTCACCGCGTCGAGTTGGGCGTGCGCCGTCGCGATCACCTCGGGGTTGCGGTGGCCGAAGTTGACCGCCGAGTAGGCGGCCAGACAGTCCAGGTAGCGGCGACCCTCGACGTCGGTGATCCAGGCGCCCTCGGCCGAGGCGGCGACGACCGGCAGCGGGGAGTAGTTGTGCGCAGCGTAGCGCTCGTCGAGGGCGATGGCCGCCTCACTGAGTGTTCCGCTCTCGGTCATGACGGTTTCCAGGATGGTCACGAGTACACCTCCAGCGTGCAGCATTTGACGGATCCGCCGCCCTTGAACAATTCGGACAGGTCGATCCCGATCGGCTCGAAGCCGAGGTGCGCGATCTGCTCGGCGAAGCCGGTGGCGTTGGCGGGCAGCAGCACGTGCTTGCCGTCGGAGACCACGTTGAGGCCGAGGACGTAGGCGTCGGCGGAGGTGACCTCGACGGCATCCGGGAACAGTCGCCTCAGTTGTGCTCGCGCGTCGTCGCTGAAGGCCGGCGGGTAGTAGGCGACGGTGGTGTCGTCGAGCACCGCCAGCGCGGTGTCGAGGTGGTAGAAGCGGGGGTCGACCAATTCCAGGCTGACCACCGGCCGGCCGGTGAATGCGGCGACCTCGGCGTGGGCCCGCAGATCGGTACGGAAGCCGTAGCCCGCCAGGATCGTGGGGCCCACCACCAGGAGGTCGCCCTGGCCCTCGTTGACGTACTGGGTGACGAGGGGTTCGAATCCGCGGCTGCTCATCCAGTCGGCGTAGGCGTCGGCCTCCGCGGCGCGCTGCGGATAGGCGAAGCGGGCGACGATCGCGACGTCGTCGACGACCAGTCCGCCGTTGGCGGCGTAGACCATGTCGGGCAGGCCGGCGACGGGTTCGACCGTCTCGACGGTGTGGCCCAGCGCGCGGTAGGCCGAGCGCAACTCATCCCATTGACGCACGGCCAGCGCGGCGTCGACGGGGGTCGACGTGTCCATCCACGGGTTGATCGCATACTCCACGGCGAAGAACGTCGGCGCGGTCATCGCGTACCGGCGCTGGCGCGGGACACGGACTCGGGGCGTCGCGCAGGCGACATCGGGCGCCGGGGTGCCGGCGAGATCAGCGATCGTCATACAAGTGACGGTACGACCGCGTCCGAGCGCAAGCAATCGCCACTCATTGCGTGTCGGTGCACGATCCATTGTGCCAGAGCTAGAATTCCGGCGATCTGTTGTGCAACGAAAGCGAGACGCCATGGACCGGCTCGATCACACCGATGAGCGCATCCTCGCCGAGCTGGCCGACCACGCCCGGGCGACCTTCGCCGAGATCGGGCAGCGGGTGAACTTGTCCGCCCCGGCGGTGAAGCGACGGGTCGACCGGATGCTCGACGACGGTGTCATCCGCAGCTTCACCACCGTCGTCGACCGCAATGCAATCGGTTGGAACACCGAGGCTTACGTGCAGGTGTTCTGCCACGGCACGATTGCCCCGGCCGAACTTCGCAAGGCCTGGATCGGCATTCCCGAAGTGGTCAGCGCGGCCACCGTCACCGGGACGGCCGACGCCATCCTGCACGTGCTCGCCCGCGACATGCGCCACCTCGAGGAGGCCCTCGAACGCATCCGCGCGAGCGCCGACATCGAACGCAGCGAGAGCATCGTCGTGCTGTCCAACATCATCGAGCGGGCACCCGTCTGAGCATGGGTGGCGTACCTCGGGACGCGGCCGTCGTGTAAGAAAGCCCCGTGACTACAACCGGGGGCATCGTCATCGTCGGCGGCGGACTCGCCGCGCTGCGCACCGCCGAGCAGTTGCGCCGCGCCGACTACGCCGGCCCGATCACGCTGCTCAGCGACGAGGACCACCTGCCGTACGACCGGCCCCCGCTGTCGAAGGAGGTGCTGAGGGCCGAGACCGACGACGTCACGCTCAAGCCCGTCGAGTTCTACCGCGAGAAGGACATCACCGTCCGCCTGGGCTCGGCCGCGACGAGCCTGGACACCACCGCCCAGACGGTCACCCTGGCCAGCGGTGAGGCCGTGCCCTACGACGAGCTGGTGATCGCAACGGGCCTGGTGCCCAAGCGGATTCCGTCGTTGCCCGACATCGAGGGCGTGCGCGTGCTGCGGACCCTCGGTGAGAGCCTCGCGCTGCGCGAACATGCCGCCTCGGCCCGGCGGGCCGTCGTCATCGGTGCCGGCTTCATTGGCTGCGAGGTCGCCGCGAGCCTGCGTTCCCTCGGCGTCGACGTGGTGCTCGTCGAACCGCAGCCCACACCGCTGGCCTCGGTGCTCGGTGAGCAGATCGGCGAACTCGTCGCGCGATTGCACCGGGCCGAGGGCGTCGACGTGCGATGCGGCATCGGCGTCACCGAGGTCACGGGCGCCGACCACGTCGAGAAGGTGGTGCTGTCCGACGGCACCGAACTCGACGCCGACGTCGTCGTGGTCGGGGTCGGGTCGCGGCCCTCGACCGATTGGCTACGGGGCAGCGGGGTCACCGTGGACAACGGCGTGATCTGTGACGTCGCCGGACGGACCAGCGCCCCGAACGTGTGGGCCGTCGGTGACGTCGCGTCGTGGCGGGATGCATCGGGTCAGCAAGTGCGCGTTGAACATTGGAGCAACGTCGCCGATCAGGCCCGTGCGATCGTGCCCGCGATGCTCGGCCAGGAGCCGACCTCCGCGGTGACGGTGCCGTACTTCTGGAGCGACCAGTACGACGTCAAGATCCAGTGCCTGGGCGAACCGGAGGCCGACGACGTCGTGCACGTCGTCGAAGACGACGGCCGCAAGTTCCTGGCGTACTACGAGCGCGACGGCGCGGTGGTCGGCGTGGTGGGCGGCGGCATGCCGGGCAAGGTGATGAAGGCCCGCGCCAAGATCGCCGCGGGTGCGCCCATCGCCGACGTCCTCTAGCGATTTGTGGAGTCTCGGCGGCGCTGACCGCCGCCAAGACTCCACAAATCGCACGGGGGCTAGTGCTGGCCGAGGTAGAAGCGCACGCCTTGGTCGTCGGCGCACAGCGCCGACATGCCGTAGGACTGCGCAGATGGTGCCTCGACGACGGTGCCACCAGCCTCCTCGACCCGTTTCACCGCGGCCTCCACGTCGACGACCGTCCACATCGGCACGGTCGCCGGTGCGGCGCTGCCGCCCGCGACGCCCGACATGGGGTGCACCCCGCGGGGCTCCCAGCCGTCGTCGATGCGCCCGGGGTCGAAGCTCCAGCCCAGCACCCGACCGTAGAAGTTGCGGAAGGTCGCCGAATCGGTCACCTCGAAGGTGACGTACGAGAGTTCGCCCGGCCCAGCGCCGTTGAGCGCGGGCCGCGGATCGTCGCCGGTGGGCTGGTAGACCGCAAACGCCGTGCCCGACGGATCGGTCGCGTCGACCGTCGGGCCGTGCGGGGTCTGCGTGACGTCGCCGGCCTCGCCGCCGGCGTCCAGGATCGCCCGTCGCGCCGCCGCGACGTCGCTCACCGCGTAGCAGCAGAACAGCGTGGGCGGGCCAGCCATGGCGACGACGCCCACGGGCCGGTCGGTGTTGGTCACCCGGCGCGGTTCGGCGTCGAACTGCCAGCCCAGCACTTGGCCGTAGAAGGCCGCCGACCGGGCGGGATCACGGGTCCACACCGACACGTACCCGATGTCGCCGTGGCGAATCTGGCTCGCCGAACCGCTGACCGGGCCGCTGAGCATCCACCGGTGGCCGAACGGGTCGACCACGGTGGCGCTGCGGGAGCCGTGCGCCTCGTAGATCTCCCGCTCGACGCGGGCGCCATTCTCGCGGGCGCGTCGTAGCACGGCGTCGGTGTCGGCGACGGGCAGCATCAGGCTCACCGAAACCGATTGCGGGGCAGGCGCGGTCAATCCCATCTCGGGAAACTCGTCGGCCAGGTACAGCATCCCGCCGCCGATCGACAGCTCGGCGTGGCCGATGCGGCCGTCGGCCATCTCGATCGGATCGCCGACGAGGACGGCGCCAAAGGCGCTGACGTACCACGCGATCGCGTCCCGTGCGCCGGCGACGGCCAGGTAGGGCAGCGCCGCGGGACGGGGTGGGGCGGGCGCGACGGTCTTCAATTCGGCGACGACGACGTCGGTGTCACTCACGATGACTCCTCGGGGTAGCGAGACGGCGGATTCCAAGCGGGCCCGCAGCCGAGCCGCGAACTGCGGATCGGGGGTCGCCGGAAGGTCGTCGCCGCGCAGCACGCCCAGCGGATCGTGATCATTCCGCTCGCCGTTCACGGCGTTCCTCCTTCCGGGTAGTGCGTTCTGAAGGCGCGGCGGGCCCGCACCAGCAGGGCTTCGGTGGCGTGCACCGTGCGGCCGATCAACTCGGCGCACTCGGGTACCGACCGGTCGTCCAGGTAGCGCAGGGCCAGCACCACGCGATGGTGCTCGGGCAGTCGGGCCAAGACACCCTCGGCGACGATGCGGTCGAGTTCGGCGTCCCAGTCGTCGGCCGGGTCGACGGGCTCGGGCACCTCGGCCACCGGGACGGTGAACCGGTCGTGCCGTCGCCGGTAGTGGTCGGCCAGCTTGTGCCGGGCCACGCCGATCAGCCACGCGACCGTCATCGGCGGTGGCGAATCACGCCTGGCGGCGTCCATCGCCGCCAAGAAGGTCTCCGACGTCAGGTCCTCGGCAACACTTCGATCGCCGCAGCGGCGGACGAAGTATCCGTACACGGCGGGCAGGGCCTCGTCGTACAGCGCGAGCAACGCGCGAGGCGCGTCCCGAGCAGACGATTCGGCTTCCACACCCTCATCGTCGCCGTTGCGGCCTGAACTCCGACGCCCATTCTCGCGATTGGTGGTGTCTCGGCAGCGGTGAGCGCCGAACGCACACGAATCGCCAGGGGTCTAGGTGTCGAGGGCCGCGAGGCCAGTGCCGACGGTGTCGAATGCGTCGCCGAGGGCCTGCTGCAGGGACACCGAGGTGTCGGCGAGCCAGTATGCGTAGGCCGAGAGCGCCACGCCGAGCATCGACCACGCCGTGGTCTGGGGGACGAGGTCACCGGGCTCGAGGTGCAGTCGGTGGGCGACGAACTCCGCGATGACCGCCCGCCACCCGGCGTACATGGTCATCGAGTGCGCCTGCAGAGCGTCGGTCTCGAGGATGACGCGCATGCGTTGGCGGTGATGGGCGGTCTCGGCGTCGTCGAAGCTGTTGAACGCCAACAGGGCCGAGCGCAAGGCGACGGCGGTGGTCGCATCGGCGGGGACCGCGTCGAGCAGCTGGCGCATGTGGTCGAGGTGGGCGTCGAAGTCACCCCACGGGATGGCGTTCTTGGATGAGTAGTAGCGGAAGAGAGTGCGACGGGCGATGCCCGCCGCGCGGGCGACGTCGTCGACGCTGACCTCGTCGAAGCCACGGTCGGCGAACAGCTCGAGTGCGACGTTGGTGATGTGGTCTCCGGTGGTGGACCTGCGTCTGCCGACCCGGGATGCGGGTTCACGACTCATCGAGATCCGCCCTTCCGTTTCGGCACTCGATGCCATATTCTTGCGATCTCGATCACATTTGTCGAGACCCCCTCCCATCGAAAGGCGAAACCATGGAGCCGACTCAGCAGTCCGAGACCGAATCCGAACTCGTCACCGAGAGCCTCGTCGAAGAGGTCTCCATCGACGGCATGTGCGGCGTCTACTGACGGTGGTCGCCTCCCCGGAGCCGGCGGTGGACGCCGAGGCCTTCGATCCCGACGTCCGCTGGCGGTTGCATCCCCAGGTGGCGGTGCGGCCCGAGCCTTTCGGCGCCCTGCTGTATCACTTTGGGACGCGCAAGCTTTCGTTCCTGAAGAACACCAAGATCGTCGAGGTCGTCACCTCCCTCGACGATCATCCCGACGTCAGGTCGGCCTGTCGCGCCGCCGGTGTCGAGGACGCCGGGATGGCGCCCTACCTGCACGCACTCGGCGTGCTGGTCACCTCCAAGATGCTGGTCCGTGAGGAGAACGCATGAGCCATCAGCGAGAAGCGAAGCGGGATCGCGCATGAGTACGAGTCTGTCGCCGGCGCCCGTGCCACGGTTGGTCGAGCAGTTCGAGCGTGGTCTGGACGCCCCGATCTGTCTGACCTGGGAGCTGACCTACGCCTGCAACCTGTCGTGCGTGCACTGCCTGTCCTCCTCGGGCAAGCGGGACCCCCGCGAGCTGAGCACCCGGCAATGCAAGGACGTCATCGACGAACTCGAGCGCATGCAGGTGTTCTACGTCAACATCGGCGGCGGTGAACCGACGGTGCGATCGGACTTCTGGGAACTGGTCGACTACGCCACCGAACACCACGTGGGAGTCAAGTTCTCCACCAACGGCGTGCGCATCGACGAGAAGGTCGCCGCCAAGCTCGCGGCAAGCGACTACGTCGACGTCCAGATCTCGCTCGACGGGGCCACCGCCGAGGTCAACGACGCCGTGCGCGGCCCCGGCTCGTTCGCCATGGCCATCCGGGCACTGGAGAACCTGTCGGCGGCGGGCTTCAAGGACGCCAAGATCTCCGTCGTCGTCACCCGTCACAACGTCGACCAGCTCGACGAATTCAAGGCGCTGGCCGACCGCTACGGTGCGACGCTGCGGATCACCCGGCTGCGTCCCTCGGGCCGTGGCGCCGACGTCTGGGACGAACTGCATCCCACCGCGGCTCAGCAGGTCCAGCTCTATGACTGGCTGGTGGCCCGCGGCGACGGCATCCTCACCGGGGACTCCTTCTTCCACCTCTCGGGCCTGGGGCAGCCGGGTGCGCTCGCCGGGCTGAACCTGTGTGGTGCCGGACGCGTGGTGTGCCTGATCGACCCCGTCGGCGACGTCTACGCCTGCCCGTTCGCCATTCACGACCGCTTCCTTGCCGGAAACATCCTGTCCGACAGTGGTTTCCAGAATGTGTGGCAGAACTCGACGCTGTTCCGCGAGCTGCGTGAACCGCAGTCCGCTGGCGCGTGCGGCAGTTGCGATCACTATGACGGGTGCCGCGGCGGCTGCATGGCCGCCAAGTTCTTCACCGGTCTGCCGCTGGACGGTCCCGACCCCGAATGCGTCCAGGGGTACGGCGAGCCCGCCCTGGCGTTGGAGCGCGACAAGCCCAAGCCCAGCGGGGACCACTCCCGTGCGGGCGGACGCACCGGTCCCATCCCACTCAAGCTCCTGGCCGCCCCCAAGAAATTCTGCAACGAAAGTCCCGTATAGATCATGGCCCGTGACATCTGGTTCGAGACCGTCGCCATCGCGCAGCAGCGCGCCAAGAAGCGGCTGCCCAAGTCGGTCTACAGCTCGCTGATCGCCGCGAGCGAACGCGGCATCACCGTCGCCGACAACGTGGATGCCTTCGGCGAACTTGGCTTCGCGCCGCACGTCATCGGAGCGATCGAGAAGCGCGATCTGTCGACGACCGTGATGGGACAAGAGATCTCGCTACCGGTGATGATCTCTCCCACCGGTGTGCAGGCCGTGCATCCCGACGGTGAGGTCGCCGTGGCGCGGGCCGCCGCGGCTCGCGGGACTGCGATGGGCCTGTCCTCGTTTGCCAGCAAGCCCATCGAAGAGGTCATCGCCGCCAACCCGAAGCTCTTCTTCCAGGTGTACTGGCTGGGTGGCCGTGACGCGATCGCCGCACGCGTGGAGCGGGCCAGGGCCGCGGGCGCGGTCGGCATAATCGTCACCACCGACTGGAGCTTCTCCCACGGCCGCGACTGGGGCAGCCCGGTGATACCGGAGGAGATGAACCTCCGCACCACGGTCAAGATGATGCCCGAGGGTCTGACCCGGCCCAGTTGGTTGCTGCAATGGGCCAAGACGATGCGACCGCCGAACCTGCGCGTGCCCAATCAGGGGAACCGTGGGGAGGCCGGACCGCCGTTCTTCGCCGCCTACGGCGAATGGATGGGCACCCCGCCGCCGACGTGGGAGGACATCGCCTGGCTGGTCGAGCTCTGGGGCGGGCCGGTGATGCTGAAGGGCGTCATGCGCGTCGACGACGCGAAACGCGCTGTCGACGCCGGTGTCTCGGCCATCTCGGTGTCCAACCACGGCGGCAACAACCTCGACGGGACACCCGCGTCGATCCGCGCGTTGCCGGCCGTCGCCGCCTCGGTGGGGGATCAGGTCGAGGTGCTGCTCGACGGCGGCATTCGCCGCGGCAGCGACGTGGTCAAGGCACTTGCGCTCGGAGCACGCGCGGTCATGCTCGGCCGGGCCTACCTTTGGGGGCTCGCGGCCGAGGGACAACCGGGCGTGGAGAACGTCCTCGACATCATGCGCAGCGGCATCGACTCGGCTCTGATGGGCCTGGGCAAGGCCTCCATCCACGACCTCGTCGCCGACGACGTCTTGATGCCCGCGGGATTCGCGCGCGCGCTGGGCATGCCCGCCGCCGAGCACTCCTAACCCTCCACCACACCTCGACGCCGGCGTCGCTGGTCCCGGTGTGGCGGGCGGTGCTCACGTGGCGGACGTGAAGGCCCGTCGGCGTCGGGCGGACCTCGGTTTGATCAAATGCCGCGCAAAGGCCAACATTCGGCGCACACCAGGTGAATTCGGCCTACGATCGGCGGGTGGCTTTCCCCAACGAGCTTGGGAACTCAACGGCGAGGCAGCTCCATGATCTGTCACCAGCGTTGATCGTCCCGCTGGGCTCGACCGAGCAGCATGGGCCACATCTGCCACTCGACACCGACACCCGGATTGCCTGCGCCGTCGCCAGGGCGGCGACCGAACGGTTGAGCGGGTCGTGGCTGCTGGCTCCGGCAATCAACTACGGCGCCAGCGGTGAGCATCAGGGATTCCCGGGGACGATCTCGATCGGCACGGCAGCGCTGCAGCTCGTGCTCGTCGAATACGGCCGATCGGCGTGCGAGTGGGCCTCGCGACTGGTGTTCGTCAACGGCCACGGCGGCAACGTCGCCGCCGTCACCGCGGCCGTCACTCTACTTCGTCGCGAAGGCCGCGACGTCGCATGGTCCCCGTGCAGTGTGGCCGGGGCCGACGCACATGCCGGTCACACCGAAACGTCTGTATTGCTACATATTTCGCCCGACCTGGTGCACGACCAGGAGTGGGTGGTCGGCAACGAAGCACCGTTGGCCGAGCTCATGCCCCAGCTGCGCGAGGGTGGCGTCAGCGCGGTCAGCGCGGTCGGCGTCCTCGGCAACCCCACCACCGCATCGGCGGCCGCGGGTTCGCGTATCTTTGCTGAGATGGTCGACTCCTGCACCCGCCGCGTGGCGGCGTGGCTCCCCGGCGCCGGGGGGCTCTTGCAGTGACGGGACCACGACTGCCCGACGGCTTCGCCGTGCAGGTGGACAGACGGGTGAGGGTGCTCGGGGCTGGGTCGGCGCTCCTCGGCGGCTCGCCGACTCGGTTGTTGCGGCTGGCGCCCGCGGCGCAGACGATGCTCAACGGCGGCCGCCTCGAGGTGCACGACGCCCAGAGCGCGCAGCTCGCCCGGACCCTTCTCGACGCCACCGTGGCTCATCCCCGGCCTGCCAGCGGACCGTCGCACCGCGACGTCACCGTCGTGATTCCGGTGCTGAACAACGCGATTGGCCTCAAACGCCTGGTGTCGACGCTGCGAGGCATGTGCGTGATCGTGGTCGACGACGGCTCGTCGCCCGCGGTCCGGATGGATGACCTGGCGGGTCTGCACTGTGAGGTGCGCGTGCTGCGTCACGCCACCACCAGGGGTCCGGCGGCGGCCCGCAACGCCGGGCTGGCCGTGTGCCAGACCGACTTCGTCGCATTTCTCGACTCCGACGTGGTGCCGCGTCGCGGGTGGCTCGAGGCGCTCCTCGGCCACTTCTGCGATCCGGCCGTCGCGCTGGTGGCGCCGCGGATCGTCGGACTGTACGAACCGCACAACGTGGTGGCGCGCTACGAAGCGGTGCGATCCTCCCTCGACCTGGGTCAGCGCGAGGCTCCCGTCGTGCCCTACGGGACCGTCTCCTATGTTCCCAGTGCGGCCATCATCTGCCGCCGCAGTGCGCTCGTCGACGTCGGCGGATTCGACGAGACGCTGCGGTCCGGCGAAGACGTCGACCTGTGCTGGCGCTTCATCGAAGCGGGGGATCGGTTGCGCTACGAGCCCATTGCCCTGGTCGGCCACGACCACCGCACGAAACTTCGAGAGTGGTTCGCCCGCAAGGCCTTCTACGGTTCGTCGGCCGCACCCCTGGCCGTCCGCCACCCAGGCAAGACCGCTCCGCTGGTGTTGTCGGGCTGGACCCTGCTGGTGTGGGTGCTGCTGGCCGTGGGCTCGGGAGTCGGCTACGCCGCCTCGACGGTGGTGGCCGCGTTGACGGGACGAAAGATCGCCAAGGCGCTGGGCGCGGTGGACACCGAACCCCGGGAGGTGGCGGCGGTCGCAGCCCAGGGGCTGTGGTCGGCGGCGCTGCAGCTGGCCTCCGCGATCTGCCGGCACTACTGGCCCGTCGCGATGGTGGCCGCGGTCTGCTTCCGGCGATGCCGTCAGGTGGTGTTGGTGGCCGCCGTCGTCGACGGAGTGGTCGACTGGGCCAATCGCAACGGCAACGCCGACGACGACGCCAAACGCGTGGGACTGTTCTCCTACCTCCTGCTCAGACGACTCGACGACATCGCCTACGGCCTGGGCCTGTGGACGGGTGTCGTGCGGGAGCGTCATCTCGGCGCGCTCAAGCCGCAGATCCGAAGCTGATCCGCCCCTTGCGTGCAGACGTTCTGATCGTCGGTGCGGGTAGCGCCGGTTGCGTTCTCGCAGAACGCCTCTCGCGTGACCCGAGCCGCTCGGTCGCCGTCGTGGAGGCGGGACCCGGGACCTCGGCTCCCCAGGTGAGCGCGCAGATCGCCGACGGTTTGCGCCTCCCGATCGGGTCGGCCAGTTCGGTGGTCCGGCGCTACGAGACGACACTGACCGACCGGCCGCGCCGCACGGCGTCGATCATGCGCGGGCAGGTCGTCGGTGGCTCCGGCGCGGTCAACGGCGGCTACTTCTGCCGCGGCCTGCCGGCCGACTTCGACGGGTGGGGCATCCCCGGCTGGTCCTGGGACGACGTGCTGCCGCACTTCCGCGACGTCGAGACCGACCTCGACTTCACCGGACCGCTGCACGGAGCGAACGGTCCGTTGCGGATCGGGCGCATCACCGACTTCGAGGAGGGGGCGGTCGCCTTCGTCGACGCGGCGCGACGGCACGGCTTCGACTGGGTCGAGGACCTCAACGGATCAGCGGGAGGACGACCGGGCGTCGGCCCGGTCCCGCTCAACGTCGAACGAGGCACCCGGGTCGGGCCGGGAGAGGCCTTTCTCGGCGGGGCCATGGATCGGCCCAACCTCTCGCTCGTACACGACCGTAGGGTCACGCGGATCCGCTGGCACCGCCGACGTGCCGTCGGGGTCGACCTGGTTGGGACGGACGGTACGTCCCGCCTGACCGCCGACCACGTGGTGCTCTGCGCCGGCGCCATCGGGTCGGCGCACCTGCTGATGCTCTCGGGAGTAGGGCCGGCGGACCAACTATCCGCGGTGGGTGTTCCCGTGGTCGCGAACCTGCCGGTGGGTACGCGAAGCGCCGACCATCCCGAATGGGTACTCCCCGTCGACTGGCCCGCCGCGCCTGGCCGACCCCCCCTGGAGACGCTGCTGACGACCTCGGAGGGCGTGGAGATCCGTTGTTACACCACGGGATTCGCCGCGATGACCGGCTCAGGGCACGACCCGTCGGATCGTCCGCATCTCGGGGTGACGCTGATGCGGCCGCGATCCCGGGGACGGCTGACCCTGATCTCGGCCGACCCCAACGTGGCGCCCCGCATCGAACACCGCTACGACAGCGAGGAATCCGACGTCGCGGCCCTCGCGGGTGGGGCAGACCTGGCCCACGATCTGGCGGGGTCGGGGTACCACGCCCGTGAGTCGTCCTGGTCGACGTCGCAACACCTGTGCGGGACCGTCCCGATGGGTCACGACGACGAGGCACCGTTGGACGAGCGATGCCGGGTGCGTGGCGTCGAGGGGCTATGGGTGGTCGACGGGTCGATCCTGCCCGACATCACGAGTCGTGGGCCGCACGCGACCATCGTCATGATCGGTCATCGCGCGGCGGAGTTCATCGGGTGACCCGTCGCATCGTGACGAGTGCCTCGGCCAGCAGCGTCGCCGCCACCACGCCGTCGACGACGGGTACGCCGAGGCGCTCGGTGAGCGGGGTGGCGAACTTGGCCATTGCCGCGCAGCCCAACACGATCGACCCGCTCGCGTCCTGAGCCAGGGCCTTCTCGCACAGATCGCCGATCGGTCCGACGGTGGTGGGGTCGGAGTCGATTCGTAGCACCGGGATGTCGCTGGCGTACACGCCGAGACACTGGCTGGGAGTGTAGGTCTTGGCCAGGGTCCAGGCGGTGGGCACCGTCGCCGACATCGACGTCACCACCGAGAAACTCCCCGCGCTCAGCGCTGCGGCGTGCATCGCGGCCTGCGCGATGCCGAGCACCGGCACGTCCACGGCGTCGCGAACCTGGTCGAGACCGGGATCGCCGAAGCAGGCGATCACGTAGGCGTCGGGCCGATCGGCGCCCGCCTCGGCCCGGGCCACCACGTCGAGAAGGTTTGGGATGCAGCGCCGTTCGTCGTCGTCGTTCTCGATGCTCGCGGGACCGTCGACGGGGTTCACGGCCACGATCTCCGTCGCCGGATTGGCGACCGAGCGTGCGGACGCCCCGATCGCGGCCGTCATGGAGGCGGTGGTGTTCGGATTGACGATGAGCAGGCGCACGCCCCAAGGGTAAGCGGGAGTCAGCCCCGGTGCCGCCCCGCGGACCGACGGCGCACGAGCCGCGGCTGACGGCCGTCGCGGCCCGGTGCCCAGCACGCCACCAACACGGCGGCGACCGCGATGACGACGGCCAGGACGAGCACCGAGGACGCCATCGCGTGCACGAACGCCGTCTTGGCGAGGTCGGCGAGGGGACCGCCCGGGGGACCGATCTGCTCCGCCACCGCCAAGGCCTCCGCCAGGGATCCGGCCGCCCGCTCGCGCACCGGTTCGGGAAACCGCACCAGGTTCGGCGCGAGTGCGGTGGTGTAGCTACCGGCCAGGATGGAACCCGCCACCGCGATGCCGAGCGCCGCCCCGATCTCACGGGTGGCGTCGTTCACGGCTGAGGCAACCCCTTGCTTCTCGTCGGGAACCGCACCCATGATCGCCGAAGTGGTTGGGGCCGTACACAACCCGATGCCGCTGCTCATCACCATCAGGGGCCACGCCAGGTCGAGGTAGGAGGACCCGAGTTCGAGGAGGCGCAGACACAGCAGGCCCACCGCGATGAGCAGCAATCCGACCGTCACCGTGATGCGCAGGCCCACCCGGGGGAGGTACCAGCCGGTGGAGACGCTGAGGATGAAGATCGGGACGATCAGCGGGGCCAGGGCCACTGCCGTCCCCAGCGGGCTGTACCCCATCACCAACTGCACGTACTGGATGACGACGAAGAAGAAGCCGAAGTTGGCGAAGAAGAGAATGGTGATACCGAGCGCGCCGGTCGCGAAGTCGGGTCTGGCGAACAGTCGCACGTCCAGGAGTGGATGGCGGTGCCGCAGTTCCACAGCGGTGAATGCGACCGACAGGCCCACCCCGGCCGCCATCGCGCCCCACGCCAGGGGATGGGCCCAGCCCCGGATGGGCGCCTCCACGATCCCGAAGACGAAGACGGCGACCGCCGCGCCGATGAGGACCGCGCCCAGCCAGTCGAGCGGCGCGGCATCGTCGTCGCGCGAGGACGTGACCGTGCACGCCAGAGCGAACAGCAGGGCGCTCGCGCCCGCGAACGCCCAGAAGATGGACTGCCACGACCAGAACTGCAGCAGGATGCCGGTGACGAGGAACCCGACCACGGCCCCTGAACCCGCCACGCCGGCCCAGATGCCAACGGCCTTGCTGCGCTCGGACTTTGGATAGGCGGCCGTGAGCAGGGACAGAGTGGCCGGCATGACGAAGGCCGCGCCGGCACCGGCGACGGCCCGGGATGCGATGAGTGCGACGGGTCCGTCGAGGACGATGGGGGCGGCGGACGCGGCGGTGAAGACGGCCAGGCCGATCAGCAGGGCCCCGCGCCGGCCGTAGCGATCGCCGAAGGCGCCGGCCGGTAGGAGCAGGCACGCCAAGACCAGGGTGTAGCCGTCGACGACCCACGTGAGTTGGGATTGGGTGGCCGAGGTCTCGACGGCGATGTCGGGAAGTGCGGCGTTGAGCGCGACCATCGACGAGATGACCATCGCCACGGCCAGGCACGAGACCACCAGCAACCACAGTCGCGCGCGACTCGACGGGCCGAGGGGATGGCGGTCGATATCCTGGTCGGACGGCGCGAGGGAGTCGACCACGGCTTGACTCCTTCGCATCGAGACACTTTCGAGACTAGCAGTCTTGGTGGAAGACCAATAGTCTCGAAGATCTGAATCCGCGGTGTAGGAGGCGAGATACGCGATGTCGATCGAGCGCTCCGATCCGCGGCCTGCGCGTTCGCGAGCCCGCCTCCTCGAGGCCGCCACCGTGTTGCTGAGGTCCGGTGGGCCGAGCGCGGTGACCGTCGACGCGGTCACCCGCACCGCCAACGTCGCAAGGGCCACCCTCTACCGGCACTTCTCCAGCGCCAACGACCTCTTGGCCGCGAGCTTCACCAGCTTGATACCGCCCCCGCCAATGCCCCCGGAGCACGGAACTCTGCGCGAGCGGCTGGTGGCGATCGTGGTGGCGTGGGCGCAGTCGATCGCCGAGGCGCCCACGATTCTGACCGCGATGTCGTGGCTCTCGCTGGGCCCGGACATGGGTCGGCTGCCGCAGCCGTCGGACGCCGACTCCGCCAGCCCGGAGATGCGTTCCCTGCGCCAACGCATCGCCCAGCAGTACTCCGCGCCGTTCGACGTCATCTTCGACAGCCCTCAAGCCGCCGCGGAACTGACCGACGTCGACCGCACCGTCGCCTTCGCGCTACTGGTCGGACCGTTGGCCTTCGGGCGGCTCAGCACCCTCGTCGACTTCGACTACGAACGAGTCGCCGTCGCCGCGGTCGACGGGTTCCTGCGCACCTACGCCAAGGACCCCTCCGGTGTCAGCGGATCGAATAACGAATCGGGAGGTGCTTGAGTCCGCCGACGAACGTCGTCGCCGAAAGCTCTGGTGCCCCGGCCAATTCGACCGACGTCAGCCGGGGAACCAGCTCGGTGAACAAGCTGTTCATCTCCATCCTGGCCAGCGCCGCACCCAGGCAGAAGTGCACGCCGTATCCGAACGAGATGTGCTTGTTCGGGTCGCGGGAGACGTCGAACCGGAACGGGTCGGCGAAGACCTCCTCGTCGCGGTTGCCCGAGACGTACGCCAGGTAGACGGACTCACCGGCGGCGACGTCGACGCCGCGCACGGTGGTGTCCCGCGCGGCAGTGCGCATGAATTCCTTGACCGGGGTCGACCACCGGATCATCTCCTCGACGGCGGTGGGCATCAGGCTCGGATCGTCGCGCAGCCGCGCGAGTTCACCCGGGTTGTCGATCAGCGCCTGCATGCCGCCGGAGATGGCGTCCTTGGTGGTGTCGTGACCGGCGCTGGCGACGATGACGTAGTACGACACGGCGTCGACGTCGGAGAGCAACTCGCCGTCCATGCGTCCGTTGGCGATTGCGGACGCGAGATCGTCGGTCGGCTGCTCCCGGCGCGACGCCGTCAGCGCCGAGAAGTACGCGAAGAAGTCGAGCAGGACGGCCAGCTGCTCCTCGGGTGTGGTGCCGCGCTTGTATTCGTCGTCGTCGCCGCCGAACATCTCCTGGGTCAGCGCGTGCATCCGGCCGTAGTCCTCTTCGGGCAGGCCCAGAAGGGACATGATCACGTACAGCGGAAACTGGACGGCGATGTCGGTGACGAAGTCGCATTCCGGACCGATGTCGCGCATCTGGTCGACGTAGCGCTTGGCCAGCTCGTCGACGCGCATCTTGAGGTCGCGCATGGCCTTGGGCCGGAACCAGTCGGACCCGATCGCACGCACCTTGCGATGGAGCGGATCGTCCATGTGGATGAGGGTCCGCAGACCCATTCCCGCCTCGAGTTGCTCCTTCGCCAGATCGTCCGCGGCGGCGGTGGACAGCAGTGGCCGCGGTTCGCTGACGAAGAGCTCGTTGTCCCGCTCGATGGACATGATGTCGGCATGCTTGGTGATCGCCCAGAACGGTCGGTACGGCCATTTGTCCACCCATGCAACGGGATTGTGAGCCCGCAGTTGGCTGAGCGCGGCGTGCAGTCGCTCGTCGTCGGCGTAGGCGGTGGGATCGGCGAGGACCTCGGCGGCCGGGTCGGTGACGCGGCCGTTGGTCTCAATGCTCATCGGGCTCCTGAACGACGAATGGCACTTGACGGGTGTCAAACGGAGTCTAGGGCCGGCCGGTGGGGACGATGGCGGGATTGCGAGGATCAGTCTCGGTAGGGTCGGTGGGAATGCATCCCCAACCGCTCGGCCGCCGCGTGACGGTGATCGTCCTCGCGGTGCTGCTGGTGCTCGCCGGTTGCTCCCGCGGTGACGACCCGTCGGCCTCGCCGTCACCCGCGCCGCCCACCGACCCCGCCGTCGTCCAGACCGCCACCGGGGCCGTCCGCGGAACCGTCGCCCCCGATCACCGTCTCTTCGCCGGAATTCCCTATGCGGCACCGCCCGTTGGCCCGCTGCGCTGGCAGCCACCCGCTCCCGCGCCGTCCTGGCCCGGGGTGCGAGACGCGACGCATACCGGTCCTCGCTGCCTGCAGGACGCCAGCGACCTGGAGATGGGCCGGCAGACCTCCGAGGACTGCCTGTCGCTGAACGTGTGGACACCGCCGCCCTCGCAGCGCAAGCGCGCGGTGATGGTGTGGATCCACGGCGGGGCGTTCGTCAACGGCAGCAGCGGAATCTACGACTCACGGTGGCTGACCACCCGCGGTGACGTCGTCGTCGTCACCCTGAACTACCGGCTCGGCGCCCTGGGCTTCCTCGCTCATCCCGGGCTCGGCCCGCCCGGCGCCGTCGGCAACTACGGGCTACAGGATCAGCAGGCCGCCCTGCGGTGGGTGCGCGACAACATCGCCAACTTCGGCGGCGACCCGGATGCCGTCACCATCGCAGGGGAGTCCGCCGGCGGCATGTCGGTCTGCGACCACCTCGTCGCCCCGGGGTCCGACGGTCTGTTCCGCGCGGCGATCATCCAGAGCGGTCCCTGCCAGGCTCAGCTCGCCCTGCCCGAGGCGCAGCGGGCCAGTGTCGCCTACGCCCGCGACGCGGGCTGCGAGGATCTGCGGACCGTGGCCACCTGTCTTCGCGCGTTGCCGGCCGACCGACTTCGAAAGCCGGTCTGGTACTACCGCATCGGCGACGACGCGCTGAGTGGTCCCGTCACCGGAACCAAGGTGCTTCCCGTGGACCCGATGCACGAGATCTCCGAGGGTCGGGCCGCCAAGGTGCCGGTGCTCATCGGCACCAACCGCGACGAGTTCACGCTGTTCGTGGCGCTGGAATACCTGCGGTCGAAGGGCCCCTACACCGAGGCGCGGTACCCGCAGTTGCTGTCGCAGACCTTCGGCCGCGACGCCACGGCGGTGGCCGCCCACTACCCGCTGAGCCGCTATCGGGGCAGCGTGCCGCTGGCCTACTCGGCGGCCGTCACCGACGGGGTCTTCGCCTGCGTGGCCGCCAGGATGACCGAGGGGTTGGCCAAGCAGGACTCGGTATACGCCTACGAGTTCGACGACCGCGGCGCCCCGGCGCCAGACCCGTTGCGCAGCTTGCCCTTTCCAGTCGGAGCCAGCCATTCGCTGGAACTGCGGTACCTGTTCGACATTGGTGGGGCCCCGACGTTGAATCCCGACCAGCAGGTCTTGTCCGACCAGATGATCGACGCGTGGAGCCAGTTCGTCCGCGACGGGCACCCCGGTGAGGACTGGCCCGCCTTCGACGCGCAAAAAAAGCGGTTGTCATTGCGGCCCGACGGCAGCAGGGTGATGACCGACTTCGACCAAGCGCGTCAATGCCCGTTCTGGGCCGGACTCAAGGAGTAGGGATGCCGACACCGGATGCGGTGACGTTCGCCGAGAAGTGGGTCCGGGCGTGGAACGACCACGACGTCGAGGCCGTCCTGGCCCACTTCCACGACGACGTCGTCTTCACCTCGCCCGTCGCGGCACGCGTATTGCCCGAGACCGGGGGCGTGGTCCGCGGCAAGGACGCACTTCGGCACTACTGGGTGACGGCGCTGGCCATGGTGCCCGACCTGCACTTCGAGGTAGTCCGGGTCTACCGCGGCGAATCCCTGCTGGTGATCAACTACCGCAACGAACGCGGTGGCTTGGTGAACGAGGTGCTGATGTTCGACGGTGCTGGTCTGGTGCGCGAGGGGCACGGTACCTATCTGGAGTGAGCCGTCGGAACATGGGCCGACAGGAACGCGAGCTGGTCGGCGACGACGGTGGAGAAGTGCGGCTCGACGTAGGGGTCGAAGTGCCCGCAGTCATAGGTCCGTACGGTCGAGCGCGCCATGGCGTCGGCGGCGCGCAGCGCGACCTTCAGTGGCGTCACCGCGTCGTGCGCTGCGACCTGTACCAGTGCCGGGCAGGTCACCTCGCCTGCGTGCCGCCCGGGGGAGTAGAGCCCGATCTTCAGCGCGACCCGCGCCGCCACGTAGAGCGGAACCGTGGCCGCGTCCGGTCCCGACTCGGCGACGAGACGCTTCATGCCGGGCAGTGCGTCGGGAGACGTCATGACGGCCGTGGCACCCGGTGCGCCGGCCGCGTCGACGTAGACCGGCGGTCGGTGACGCCACACACGCACCTGGTCCCGCAGCGCCGACGGCGCGAGTCGCAGCCCCGCGAGCACGCCGGTGGCCCGCACGGCGGCCGGGCCGCTGACGTGGGGCACCTGCGCGATCACGGCGGCCAGCGGTACGCCGGTGCCCGCAAGCGTGATGACGTGACCACCGGACAACGACGTCCCCCACGCCACGACACGAGCGGAGTCGACGCCGGGCAGCCGACGGGCGAACCCCAACGCCGCCCGCCAGTCGGCGTGCTGAGCCTCGATGTCCAGCACCTGTCTCGGCTCGCCGTCGCTGTCCCCAAAGCCTCGGTAGTCGAAGACGACGACGGCGTAGCCCTCGGCGGCGAACCGCTCGGCGTAGGCGAACAGCCGCATCGTCCGAACTCCGCCGAAGCCGTGGGCCATCACGACCACCGGCGCCGCCGCGCTCGAGTCGGGCCGGTAGACCCGTGCGGCGCACAGGGTGCCGCCGGAGTCGAAGTGCGCCTCGGTGTGAGTGAAGGAGGCGGAATCGCGTTGGGCGGTCATGACGCCACCGGTGTGACCCAGGTGGTGATGTCGGCGTGCACGACCTCGACGCCGCGGCGATCGGTCACGCTGACCGGAACGACGAGCTCGGTGCCCTCGACGATCGTGCCGAAGTCCGGCGGCTCCACTCCGGCCGTCGCCCGCAGCGACGTGGTCGCCTTGGCGAGGTACTGGACGGTCATCGCCTTCGGGATCCAGCGGTGCGTGGTGAGGACGGTTGCCTCCATCAGCATGCCCATCGCCATCTCGGCGGCGTTGCACGACGCAATGGCGTGCACGGTCGACAGGTGGTTATGGACGAAGAACCACTTGGGCACCGTCACCTCGGCCGCACCCGGCTCCATCCGCACCACGTGAGGCAGCACCGACGCGAAGTACGGCACCCGCGCCATCGCCGCGGCGGAGAACAACCGGCTGCCGCCCGGGCGTCCCGCGAGGCGCCTCCACATGCGATAGGTGGCCGTCGACGACGTCCCGACAAGTGACATGGAGCCCCACCTTACTCTGGAGTAAGGAATGGTTCTCTCGCCGTCGACCAGGAATTTGGAGCACGCGGCGATCTGAGGCATACTGTTCGGGTTGCCTTGAGCCGGGATGATGCTTGATGTAGAGCATGCCTGGCTTGGGCGACCGACCAGCGCCCTTGCGGGCGCGTCCGGTTCCCACCTTGACTGCGACGGATTCTCGACGCCGGAGAGTGTGCGCGAAGGCGACACGCCCGAGCGCGGGTGCCGGTGGACCACAGACAGGTAAACAGCGGCGGCATAGCCAGCGCGCTACCCAACGGGTAGAGCGCCCTAGACCGAGCAGGCGAACATGGCCCTCCCATGGGCCCGTTAATAGTGAGGTAGGACAAGCGTGGCGGGACAAAAGATCCGCATCAGGCTCAAGGCCTATGACCACGAGGCGATCGATGCCTCGGCGCGCAAGATCGTCGAGACGGTCACGCGTACCGGCGCGAGCGTCGTCGGCCCGGTGCCGCTGCCGACGGAGAAGAACATCTACTGCGTCATCCGCTCCCCGCACAAGTACAAGGACTCGCGGGAGCACTTCGAGATGCGCACCCACAAGCGCCTGATCGACATCCTCGACCCGACGCCGAAGACCGTTGACGCCCTCATGCGCATCGATCTGCCGGCGAGCGTCGACGTCAACATCCAGTAGGAGAGACCAGAAACCATGGCACGCAAAGGCATTCTGGGCACCAAGCTGGGCATGACGCAGGTGTTCGACGAGAACAACAAGGTCGTCCCAGTCACGGTCGTAAAGGCCGGCCCCAACGTGGTGACCCGCATCCGCACCACCGAGCGCGACGGCTACAGCGCCGTGCAACTCGCCTATGGCGAGATCAGCCCGCGCAAGGTCAACAAGCCGGTCACCGGTCAGTACGCCGCGGCGGGCATCAACCCCCGCAGGCACCTGGCCGAACTCCGGTTCGACGACGAGGCGACCACCGCCGACTACGAGGTCGGCCAGGAGCTGACCGCCGAGATCTTCGCCGACGGCAGCTACGTCGACGTCACCGGCACGTCCAAGGGCAAGGGCTTCGCCGGCACCATGAAGCGTCACGGCTTCAAGGGCCAGGGCGCCAGCCACGGCGCACAGGCAGTGCACCGCCGGCCCGGCTCGATCGGTGGCTGCGCCACCCCGGGTCGCGTCTTCAAGGGCACCCGCATGTCCGGCCGGATGGGCAGTGACCGCATCACGACCCAGAACCTGAAGGTGCACAAGGTCGACGCCGAGAACGGTGTGCTGTTGATCAAGGGCGCCATCCCAGGCCGCAACGGTGGACTCGTCGTAGTCCGCTCTGCGATCAAACGAGGTGAGAAGTAATGGCTGACAAGACCATTGACGTCCGCACGCCGGACGGCAAGACCGACGGAAGCGTCGTCCTGCCCGCCGCGCTGTTCGACGCCGAGCCGAACATCGCCCTGATGCACCAGGTGGTGACGGCTCAGTTGGCCGCCAAGCGCCAGGGCACGCACTCGACCAAGACGCGCGCCGAGGTCTCCGGTGGCGGCAAGAAGCCGTACCGCCAGAAGGGCACCGGCCGCGCCCGTCAGGGTTCGACTCGCGCACCGCAGTTCACCGGTGGTGGCATCGTGCACGGCCCCAAGCCGCGCGACTACAGCCAGCGGACCCCGAAGAAGATGATCGCCGCGTCCTTGCGCTCCGCCCTGTCCGACCGGGCCCGCAACGACCGGATCGTCGCGGTCACCGAACTGATCAGCGGCCAGACGCCGTCGACCAAGGCCGTCAAGGCGTTCTTCGAGACGCTGCTCACCGGCCAGCGCAAGGTGCTCGTCGTGATCGGCCGCGCCGACGAGGTCGGCGCCAAGAGCGTGCGCAACCTGCCCGACGTGCGCGTCATCTCGCCGGATCAGCTCAACACCTACGACGTGCTCGACGCCGATCATCTGGTGTTCAGCGTGGAGGCCTTGAACGCCTACATCCAGGCGAACACCGCCGACAAGGAAGAGGTAACGGCGTAGTGGCAACCATCACCGACCCCCGCGACATCATCCTGGCGCCGGTCATCTCCGAGAAGTCCTACGGGCTGATCGAGGACAACACCTACACGTTCGTGGTGCACCCGGACTCGAACAAGACGCAGATCAAGATCGCGATCGAAAAGATCTTCAGCGTCAAGGTCGACTCGGTGAACACGCTGAACCGCCAGGGCAAGCGCAAGCGCACCCGCGCCGGTTTCGGCCAGCGCAAGAGCACCAAGCGCGCGATCGTGACCCTGTCCGCGGGCAGCAAGCCCATCGACCTGTTCGGAGCACCGGCGTGACGGCCCCGCGGGAAGCCGCGATGAGCGCTCGCGCGAAGAGCCAATAGCACAGAGGACTAGACAGACATGCCTTTACGCAAGTACAAGCCGACGACCCCCGGTCGTCGCGGGTCCAGCGTCTCCGACTTCGCCGAGGTCACTCGGTCGACCCCGGAGAAGTCGCTGATTCGCCCACTGCACAGCACCGGTGGCCGTAACGCACACGGCCGCATCACCACCCGGCACAAGGGTGGCGGTCACAAGCGTGCCTACCGCGTGATCGACTTCCGTCGCCACGACAAGGACGGCGTCGACGCGAAGGTCGCTCACATCGAGTACGACCCCAACCGCACGGCGAACATCGCGCTGCTGCACTACGTCGACGGCGAGAAGCGCTACATCATCGCGCCGCAGGGACTGTCGCAGGGCGACCGCATCGAGCAGGGTCCCAACGCCGACATCAAGCCCGGGAACAGCCTTCCGCTGCGCAACATCCCCGCCGGTACCGTCATCCACGCCGTGGAGCTGCGGCCGGGCGGCGGCGCCAAGATGGGCCGCTCCGCCGGTGTCAGCATCCAGCTGCTCGGTAAGGAAGGCTCCTACGCCACGCTGCGTATGCCGTCCGGTGAAATCCGTCGCGTCGACGTGCGCTGCCGCGCCACCGTCGGCGAGGTCGGCAACGCCGAACAGGGCAACATCAACTGGGGCAAGGCCGGCCGCATGCGGTGGAAGGGCAAGCGCCCGACCGTCCGTGGCGTCGTGATGAACCCGGTCGACCACCCGCACGGTGGTGGCGAGGGCAAGACCTCCGGTGGTCGCCACCCGGTCAGCCCGTGGGGCAAGCCCGAAGGCCGCACCCGCAAGAACAAGCCGAGCGACAAGCTCATCGTCCGCCGCCGGCGCACCGGCAAGAACAAGCGCTAGGAGTATCCAGCGATGCCACGCAGCCTGAAGAAGGGCCCGTTCGTCGATGACCATCTTCTGAAGAAGGTCGACGTTCAGAACGAGAAGAACACCAAGCAGGTCATCAAGACCTGGTCCCGTCGGTCGACCATCATCCCCGACTTCATCGGTCACACCTTCGCCGTCCACGACGGCCGCAAGCACGTGCCGGTGTTCGTCTCGGAGGCCATGGTCGGTCACAAGCTGGGCGAGTTCGCCCCGACCCGGACCTTCAAGGGTCACATCAAGGACGACCGGAAAGCGAAGCGGCGCTAAATGACCACGACGATTGAGTATCCGTCCGCGGTTGCCAAGGCACGCTTCGTGCGTGTCTCGGCATCCAAGGCCCGCCGCGTGATCGACCTGGTGCGCGGCAAGTCCGTCGCCGAGGCGCTCGACATCCTCCGCTGGGCGCCCCAGGCTGCCAGCGAGCCCGTCGCCAAGGTCATCGCGAGTGCGGCCGCCAACGCCCAGAACAACGATGGCCTCGACCCGGCGACCCTCGTCGTCGCGTCGGTGTACGCCGACGAAGGCCCGACCGCCAAGCGCATCCGGCCGCGCGCCCAGGGGCGCGCGTACCGAATCCGCAAGCGCACCAGCCACATCACGGTGATCGTGGAAAGCCGTCCTCCCAAGGAGCGCGGCACCAGGGGTGCGTCCTCCTCGGCATCGTCGACCCGGGCACGTCGCGCACAGGGCAGCAAGGCTGCCGCGACGTCGGCCCCCGCCAAGAAGGCACCTGCCAAGAAGGCAGCCACGAAGGCGGCACCCGAAACGGTTTCCGAGACTTCTGATTCGAAGGGAGGCTCGGAGTAGTGGGCCAGAAGATCAATCCCCACGGCTTCCGCCTCGGCATCACCACCGACTGGAAGTCCCGCTGGTACGCAGACAAGCAGTACTCGGACTACGTCAAGGAAGACGTCGCGATCCGTCGCCGTCTCTTCGCGCCGTTCGTCATCCCGGGCGAGCGCAACGTCGAGCTCGAGCGGGCCGGCGTCGCCAAGGTCGAGATCGAGCGCACCCGTGACCGGGTTCGCGTGGACATCCACACCGCCCGCCCCGGCATCGTCATCGGTCGTCGCGGCGCGGCGGCCGACAGCATCCGCGGCACGCTGGAGAAGCTGACCGGCAAGCAGGTCCAGCTGAACATCCTCGAGGTCAAGAGCCCCGAGTCGGTGGCCCAGCTGGTCGCCCAAGGCGTCGCCGAACAGCTCAGCAACCGCGTCGCCTTCCGTCGCGCGATGCGCAAGGCGATTCAGTCCGCCATGCGCCAGCCGAACGTCAAGGGCATCCGGGTGCAGTGCTCGGGCCGCCTCGGCGGTGCGGAGATGAGCCGCTCGGAGTTCTACCGCGAAGGTCGCGTCCCGCTGCACACGCTGCGCGCGGACATCGACTACGGCCTCTACGAGGCCAAGACCACCTTCGGCCGCATCGGCGTGAAGGTCTGGATCTACAAGGGCGACGTCGTCGGTGGCAAGCGCGAGCTCGCCGCCCCGGCCGCCGCAGGCGCAGAGCGTCCGCGTCGTGACCGTCCTACCGGAACCCGGCCGCGTCGTAGTGGCGCCTCGGGCACCACGGCGACGAGCACCGAGGCCGGTCGCGCCGCGAGCGAGGAAACGCCCGCCGCCGACACCTCATCGGACGTCGCCACGTCCGCCGCTCCCGAGGCCGTCACGGTCCCCGAAGCGGCAGAGAGCACGGAGAACTAGACATGTTGATTCCCCGCAAGGTAAGGCATCGCAAGCAACATCACCCGCGCCAACGTGGCATTGCCAGTGGCGGCACCGCGGTGAGCTTCGGTGACTACGGCATCCAGGCTCTGGAGCACGCCTACATCACCAACAGGCAGATCGAGTCCGCTCGTATCGCCATCAACCGGCACATCAAGCGTGGTGGCAAGGTGTGGATCAACATCTTCCCGGACCGCCCGCTGACCAAGAAGCCCGCCGAGACCCGCATGGGTTCCGGTAAGGGTTCGCCGGAGTGGTGGGTCGCCAACGTCAAGCCGGGTCGCGTTCTCTTCGAGATCAGCTACCCCGACGAGAAGACCGCCAAGGAAGCCCTGACGCGCGCCATCCACAAGTTGCCGATCAAGGCGCGCATCATCACCCGAGAGGAGCAGTTCTGATGGCACTGGGAGTTTCGCCTGGCGAACTGCGTGAGCTGACCGACGAGGAGCTCGCCGCCCGGGTGCGTGAATCGAAGGAAGAGCTGTTCAACCTCCGCTTCCAGACGGCGACCGGCCAGCTGGCCAACAACCGTCGGCTGCGCGTGGTGCGCCAAGAGATCGCACGGGTGTACACCGTGCTTCGTGAACGTGAGTTGGGTCTGGCCTCCGGACCCGTTGGTGAGGATTCGTAATGGCAGAGAACGCAACAGACGCCGCGGGCGCGCAGCACACCGCGCGCACCGAAGCGCCACGGGGACAGCGCAAGACGCGCATCGGCTACGTGGTGAGCGACAAGATGCAGAAGACCATCGTCGTGGAGCTGGAGAACCGCTCCAAGCATCCGCTCTACGGCAAGATCATCCGGACCACGACGAAGGTCAAGGCCCACGACGAGAACGGCACCGCCGGCGTTGGCGACCGCGTCTCGCTGATGGAGACCCGGCCTCTGTCGGCTACCAAGCGCTGGCGCCTGGTCGAGGTGCTCGAGCGCGCCAAGTAGTACCCACGCTCCACGAAGACCCCCGTACGCCCCGGCGTACGGGGGTCTTCTTCGTCGTGGCCCCTGGTGAGGGGTGTTGCTGAGCCCTGCGCTAGCACCCCCATCTGCCGATGGCGTAACATGTTGTCGGCAAACTTTGCAATGCGGCGCGGCAGGCCTCTCTACTTGCACAACATCGGCTAAGCAAACGATAGGCAACCGCGCGGAGATACCGTCCGATCGCCCAGGGGAGAGCTATGATGCCGTTGGCGCAGGCTCCAGGGATTAACTGTGCGTCTGTGGAGCGCCGACGATCAGGATGGCTCGACCTTGAGGACCGGGCCCTCGGTGCGTTGACCTCGAGGAAGGCAGGTCGCGGGTGAGCGGCTACGCAAGTGCGGCGAGTGAACGGTGCGCCGTGATGAGCCGTCAGCACTCGTCGTCGCGGTGTCGTCCGCCAAACCACCGCGTGCGCCTCGGTTACGTTGCGGACCTCTGGGCGAAGTGAGCGAGGCGGCGAGCGACTCCATGCACGACGGGATGACCCGCCGTTCGATCCGCGCCGGACAACTGGAGTTCGACGCTGCCGAATCGGGGCTGCGGAGCCTCGTCGAAAATAGTCCCGATGCGATCATGGTGCATCGAGACGGTCGTGTCGTATACGCAAATGCGACCGCGCTGAGGTGGCTCGGTGCCCAGTATCCCGATCAGGTCCGGGGGCAACTGGTGACGGAGTTCCTGCACCCGGAGTCGGTCGAGCCCGCGTTGATGCGCCTTGCGGCACTGCGCCACGACGGTGACGCGACGAATCCTGCGGAGGTGGTTCTGCAAAGGCTGGATGGCAGCACGATGAACGCGGAAGTCATCGCCACGAGAATAACCTGGCACGGTGACGCCGCCTATCACGCAACCATCCGCGATCTGACCTACCAGCGCACTCTTCAACGCAACCTGCGCGAGCAGGCGGCGCTGGTCGACCGGGTGGACGTGGCCATCATCGCCACGACGACGACCGGCTTGGTCACCAAGTGGAATCGTGCCGCAGAGGTGCTGTACCGCAGGCCGGCCTCAAGCGCGTTGGCGCAGCCGATCGGAGTCGCCGTGGGCGCAATGATCGACCCTGCCGCAATCCACCAGCGTGGCGACGTCGTGCTTGCCACGCATCATGCCGCCGACGGGCAACCACTCACGATGCAGGTATCGGTCAGGGCGATGGAAACTGGCTACGTCTTGGTGTGCACCGACAAGACAGAGGCCGATCGGGCCGAGCAGATGTTGCGAAGCATCATCAGTTCCCTGGACGAAGGAATACTCGTCATCGACGACCAGGGCCGAGTGATGTCTGCGAATCCCTCTGCCGCAAGGATTCTCGGAATACCCGCGGCCACGCTCAAGAGCGGGAACGATGGGAGTCTCCATTCGATGTTGGTATACGACGTCGAACGCCGTCGCGTCCCACCTCAGGAAAACCCCGTCGTCGAGACCGTGACGACAGGTCGGCCATTTCAGGCGCTGATCTTCGGGATCGACCATCACGACGGGCGGCGCGTCTGGTTGCGGGTGAGCGCGCGCCGCATCAACGCGGGCGATCACGACCGGCCCATGACACTGGTGTCCTTCTCCGACATCACCGCGGAAAGGGTTGCCCAGGAGCGACTCACGTACCGAGCCACCCACGACGCCCTCACCGGGCTGCCCAATCGTGCAGCGGTGTTGACGCACATCTCGGAGTCGCTTCGCGCGCAAGGTCCGTCTCGGCTGGGCGCGGTCCTCTTCATCGATCTGGACAACCTGAAGGCCATCAACGATTCGCTGGGTCACGACTCCGGGGACGAGTTGCTCCGCAGCGTGGCTGCGCGTCTTCAGCGCTGTCTGGGTAACGATGACCTCGCGGGGCGCCTCGGTGGCGATGAATTCGTGGCGCTGGTGAAGGGGTGGAATGCGGCAGAACTGGACGCCGTCATGAGCCGGCTCGAGCACCGTTTGTCGGAGCCGGTTCCGCTGGGTGCCGCCACGGTACGGACGAGGGCAAGCATCGGCGTGACGGTGGTCGCGCCCGATGACAGGAGGAGTGCGATCGAAGTCCTGCGGGATGCAGACTGCGCGATGTACGAGGCGAAGGCCAAGCGTCGCGGGCTATTTCAGCGGCCCATTCCCCAAACTCCGGTCGCCGACTCCGTTCGCCGATCGTTCCGTTCCGATGACGGTCGGTTCGACGGCGTGTGAACGCTGAAATCTAGTCGTCGGCAACTTCCCGTGAATCAGATGACGATATCGTCAATATAGGTCGATGAGGGTGATGACGGGTGTAGCGTCACCGCGGCCGTCGACGACGACGGGCACGCTCTTCGCCGACACTCGAGCCGACGGGACGACATGACGGACTTCAGAGGCAAGATCGAACTCGACATCCGCGACTCCGAGCCGGACTGGGGTCCATACCAGGCTCCGGTCGCGCCGCCCGGGTCACCCAACGTGCTCTACCTCGTCTGGGACGACACCGGCATTGCGACGTGGGACTGCTTCGGTGGTCTCGTCGACATGCCCGCCATGACCCGGATCGCCGACCGTGGCGTGCGCCTGTCGCAGTTCCACACCACCGCCCTGTGCTCTCCGACGCGGGCCTCGTTGCTCACCGGGCGCAACGCCACCACCGTCGGAATGGCGACCATCGAGGAGTTCACCGACGGCTTTCCGAACTGCAACGGCCGCATCCCCAAGGACACGGCGTTGCTGTCGGAGGTGCTCGCCGAGCGGGGATACAACACCTACTGCGTCGGCAAGTGGCACCTGACGCCGCTTGAAGAGTCGAATCTGGCTGCCACCAAACGGCATTGGCCGCTCAGCCGGGGCTTCGAGCGCTTCTACGGCTTCATGGGCGGTGAAACCGACCAGTGGTATCCGGAGTTGGTGTACGACAACCACCCCGTTGCCCCGCCGGCCACGCCCGAGGAGGGCTACCACCTCTCGAAGGACCTGGCCGACAAGACCATCGAGTTCATCAGGGACTCCAAGGTGATCGCACCGGACAAGCCGTGGTTCGGCTACCTGTGCCCCGGGGCCGGACACGCACCGCACCACGTGTTCAAGGAGTGGGCCGACGAGTACGCCGGTCGCTTCGACATGGGCTACGAGGCCTACCGCGACATCGTCCTGGAGAACCAGAAGAAGCTGGGCATCGTGCCGCAGGACACCGAATTGTCGCCGGTGAACCCGTATCTCGACGTGACCGGACCCAACGGGGAGGCCTGGCCGTACCAGGACACCGTGCGGCCGTGGGACACTCTCGACGACGCCGAGAAGCGCTTGTTCAGCCGGATGGCCGAGGTCTTCGCCGGCTTCCTGTCCTACACCGACGCCCAGATCGGTCGGGTGCTCGACTACCTGGAGGAATCGGGTCAGCTCGACGACACCATCATCGTGGTCATCTCGGACAATGGAGCCAGTGGCGAGGGCGGACCCAACGGTTCGGTCAACGAGGTCAAGTTCTTCAACGGCTACATCGACACCGTCGAGGAGAGCATGGCGCTCTACGACGAGCTCGGCGGACCGCAGACCTACAACCACTATCCCATCGGATGGGCGATGGCCTTCAACACGCCCTACAAGTTGTTCAAGCGCTACGCCTCCCATGAAGGTGGCATCGCCGACACCGCAATCATCAGCTGGCCCAACGGTATCGACGCCCACGGCGAGGTGCGCGACAACTACGTCAACGTCTGCGACGTGACCCCGACGATCTACGAACTGCTGGGCATCGCCCCGCCCGAAGAGGTGGGCGGCATCCCGCAGAAGCCGTTGGACGGGGTCAGCTTCACCGCGGCCCTGGCAGACGCGGGCGCCGAGACCGACAAGAAGACGCAGTTCTACGCGATGCTGGGCACCCGAGGCATCTGGCACGACGGCTGGTTCGCCAACACCGTGCACGCCGCGAGCCCCGCCGGGTGGTCGCACTTCGACGACGACCGATGGGAGCTTTTCCACATCGCCGCCGACCGCAGCCAGTGTCACGACCTGGCGGCCGAACGACCGGAGAAGCTCGAGGAACTCAAGGAGCTCTGGTTCGCCGAGGCCGCGAAGTACAACGGGCTGCCGCTGGCCGATCTCAACCTGGTGGAGACGCTGACGCGGTGGCGGCCCTATCTGTCCGAGGATCGCAAGACCTTCACCTACTACCCGGGCACCGCCGAGGTGGGCATGGGCGCGATGGTCGAGATGCGCGGGCAGTCTTTCTCCGTGCTGGCCGAGGTGACCGTCGACGACGCCGATGCCCATGGCGTGCTGTTCAAGCAGGGCGCCGGCCACGGCGGGCACGTGCTCTTCGTGCAGGACGGCAGGTTGCACTACGTGTACAACTTCATGGGCGAGGACGAACAGAGCGTCGTCGCCACCGATCCGATCCCGTTGGGAGCCCACGTCTTCGGCGTCAGATACGAACGGACCGGCACGGTCGAGGGCAGTCACACACCCCTGGGCACGGCCTCGCTGTTCGTCGACTCCGACACCGTCGCCGTCCTGGAGGGGGTGCGAACCCACCCCGGCACCTTCGGGCTCGCCGGCGGGGGCATCGCCGTCGGTCGCAACTCCGGCCAGGCCGTCTCGCGCACCTATCAGGCGCCGTTCGCCTTCACCGGCGGAACCATCGCCAAGGTCGTGGTCGACGTGTCCGGTACCCCGTATCTGGACGTGGAACGGGAACTGGCGCAAGCCTTCTCCAAGGACTGACGGCCGGGCCTACCCTGGACGCCATGCTGACGGAGCTGATCGAGCTGCCGGGCGCGACGTTCCAGATGGGATCGGCGGCCTTCTACCCGGAGGAGACGCCCGTACACCCCGCGACGGTCGGCCCCCTGGGAGTGGAGCGGCATCCGGTCACCACCGCGCAGTTCGCGCGGTTCGTCGCCGACACCGGATACGTCACCGTGGCCGAGCGACCCCTGGACCCCGCGGCGTATCCGGGGGTGGCCAAGGAGGACCTCGTCGCGGGCGGGATGGTGTTCCGGCCCACCGCCGGCCCCGTCGATCTGAGGGACTGGCGGCAGTGGTGGGATTGGGCACCGGGCGCCTCGTGGCGAAAACCGTTCGGCGTGGACGGCACCGTCGAGGACCGGCTCGACCACCCCGTCGTACAGGTCTGTTTCGCCGACGCGATCGCCTACGCCACGTGGGCGGGCCGACGGCTGCCGACCGAAGCCGAGTGGGAGTACGCGGCCGGCGGCGGAGCGGGTACGACGTACGCGTGGGGTGAGGACGTGTCACCCGGCGGTGCGTTGATGGCCAACACGTGGCAGGGCCGCTTTCCGTACCGCAACGACGGAGCCAAGGGGTGGGTGGGCACTTCGCCGGTGGGAACGTTCCCGGCTAACGGGTTTGGGCTGTCGGACATGATCGGGAACGTCTGGGAGTGGACGACGACGAGATACACGATGAGGCACCACCGGCGGGCAGGAGCGGAGCGACCGGGGAATGAGGACCGGCGGGCAGGAGATGAGGGACCGGGGGATGAGGACCGGCGGGCAGATGAGGGACCGAGGGAGAAGGGCTGCTGCACGCCGTCGCGGGAGGCGGACCCGAGCGTCGACCAGACTCTCAAGGGCGGATCCCACCTCTGCGCACCTGAGTACTGCCACCGCTACCGTCCGGCGGCGCGGTCGTCGCAATCGCAGGACAGCGCCACCACCCACATCGGATTTCGCTGCGTCGTCGACCTCTGATCGGCCCATACTGAGCCGGTGCGGGTTCTGACGATGGCAGCTGGGGTCGTCGCGCTCGGCGTGGTGAGTGGCTGCACCGAGACCAGTGAGGGCCACCCGGTGGCGAACTCGCCCGCGACTCGACCCGCGACGACCAGCACGTCGGTCACGGCACCCTCCGCCGGCACGTCCGCGCCGAAGGATTACCCGGCGATGGGCGTGACGCCGACCCTGCGGGAGGCCGTCCCACCGAACGCCCTGGTGTGCCTGCCCACACCGGCGGCGGGGACGCCGGTTACCGTGCAGGTCCCCGACCCCTCGGCACCGAGGATCGTCCTCGCGCTGCCCGAGGGTTGGACCTCGGCACCGTCGACCACCGGTCTGGCGCTCACCGGCCCCGACGGCATGTCCGGGGCGGTCGACATCACCGAAACCGCTCTCGACCCGGCGGCCGCGTTCGAGAAGTATGCCGACGACGTCTCGGCGCTGGCTCCCATCAGCAGCGTCAGCGTGCTGCCCGCGGAGAACTGCGGATACAGCGGTCAGCGACTGATGGGAGTGTTGTCCGGCGGCCCGGGCGGTGCGCAGACCTATGAGGACCGCATCGGCCACGTCTGGACCGACGACGGGGACTACCTGGTGGTGATCCACGTGGGCGCCCCGCAGGGATCGCCGGCATTCGACGCCGCGACGACGACGCTGACCGCGGACTTCGCGATCACCCTGCCCTGAGGGCTCGCGCGGGACGATTTGGTGCATAGCCCAAGCTCACCTACTATGTAGGGGTTGCCCTGGGCAGACCTCGGTGGTCGCGTGTGAAAGCAAGCGAACACCCTGCGTGCCCTTCGGTGGCGAAGACCGCGCATGCCGAGCAGTTCGATGCTGTTCGTCGTGCAATCGATTCGAGGAGATCTAGTGATTCAGCAGGAATCGCGGCTCAAGATCGCCGACAACACGGGCGCCAAGGAGATCTTGTGCATTCGCGTACTCGGTGGCTCGGGTAGGCGTTACGCCGGCATCGGCGATGTCATCGTGGCGACCGTCAAGGACGCCATCCCCGGTGGCAACATCAAGAAGGGTGAGGTCGTCAAGGCCGTCATCGTGCGCACCGTCAAGGAGCGCCGCCGTGCCGACGGCAGCTACATCAAGTTCGACGAGAACGCCGCCGTCATCATCAAGCCCGACAACGACCCGCGCGGAACCCGCATCTTCGGGCCGGTTGGTCGCGAGCTGCGCGAGAAGCGCTTCATGAAGATCGTCTCGCTTGCTCCGGAGGTGTTGTAAATGAAGGTGCACAAGGGTGACACCGTCCTGGTCATCTCTGGCAAGGACAAGGGCGCCAAGGGCAAGGTCCTGGTTGCCTACCCGACCCGCGAGAAGGTCCTCGTCGAGGGCGTCAACCGGATCAAGAAGCACACCGCCGTCTCACAGAACGAGCGTGGTGCATCCTCGGGCGGCATCGTCACGCAGGAGGCTCCGATCCACGTCTCCAACGTGATGGTCGTCGACTCCGATGGCAACCCCACCCGCATCGGCTACCGCTTCGACGAAGAGACCGGCAAGAAGGTCCGCGTGTCGAAGAAGAACGGCAAGGACATCTAGAGATGACTACCGCAGAGACCAAGACGCTGCCCCGTCTCAAGCAGCGCTACCTCGACGAGATCAAGGGCTCGCTCAACGAGCAGTTCAACTACGACAACGTCATGCAGATCCCCGGCGTGGTCAAGGTCATCGTCAACATGGGCGTCGGCGACGCCGCCCGCGACGCGAAGCTGATCAACGGCGCCGTCACCGACCTGCAGCTGATCACCGGCCAGAAGCCCGAGATCCGCAAGGCCCGCAAGTCCATCGCCCAGTTCAAGCTTCGCGAGGGGATGCCCATTGGCGCCCGCGTGACGCTGCGCGGCGACCGGATGTGGGAGTTCCTCGACCGGCTGGTCTCGATCAGCCTCCCGCGTATCCGCGACTTCCGTGGCCTGTCGGCCAAGCAGTTCGACGGCAGCGGCAACTACACCTTCGGTCTGACCGAGCAGTCGGTGTTCCACGAGATCGACGTGGACAGCATCGACCGTCCCCGCGGCATGGACATCACCGTCGTCACGTCGGCGACCAACGACGACGAAGGCCGGGCGCTGCTGCGTGCGCTGGGCTTCCCGTTCAAGGAGAACTGAGCAGATGGCAAAGAAGGCGCTGGTCAACAAGGCCAACAAGAAGCCGAAGTTCAAGGTGCGCGGTTACACGCGTTGCAACAAGTGTGGACGTCCGCACGCGGTGTTCCGCAAGTTCGGTCTGTGCCGCATCTGCCTTCGGGAGATGGCGCACGCCGGCGAATTGCCCGGTGTCCAGAAGTCCAGCTGGTAACAGCCAAAACCAATCGACCAACTTTAGAGAAAGCACGCGGTAGGCCCCCAAGGGTGTGAACCCGGCGGGAACCGCCGCGAGGAAGGTGAGCTGGCTGTCATGACCATGACGGACCCGATCGCAGACTTCTTGACGCGTCTGCGCAACGCCAATTCGGCGTACCACGACGAGGTGACCCTGCCTCACTCGAAGATCAAGGTGCACATCGCCGAGATCCTCAAGGAGCAGGGCTACATCACCGACTTCCGCACCGAGGATGCTCGGGTCGGCAAGGCGCTCGTGGTGCAACTCAAGTACGGACCCAGTCGCGAACGCAGCATCGCGGGCCTCAAGCGGGTTTCCAAGCCCGGCCTGCGCGTGTACGCGAAGTCAACCAACTTGCCCCGCGTTCTCGGTGGCCTCGGCGTGGCGATCATCTCCACGTCCTCGGGTCTGCTCACCGACCGTCAGGCAGCTCGACAAGGCGTGGGCGGCGAAGTCCTCGCCTACGTCTGGTAGGGGAAGAAGACATGTCACGCATTGGAAAGCAGCCGGTTCCGGTTCCGTCCGGAGTCGACGTCACCATCAACGGCCGCAACGTCTCGGTCATGGGCCCCAAGGGCACCCTGACGCTCGACGTCGCCGAGCCGATCACCGTCGACCGCGATGACGACGGCGCCATCCTGGTCACCCGCCCCGACGACGAGCGTCGCAGCCGATCGCTGCACGGTCTCTCGCGGACGCTGGTCGCCAACCTGGTCACCGGAGTGACCGAGGGCTACACCACCAAGATGGAGATCTTCGGCGTCGGCTACCGCGTCGCGCTCAAGGGCAAGACCCTCGAGTTCGCGCTGGGGTACAGCCACCCGGTCGTCATCGAAGCCCCCGAGGGCATCACGTTCGCAGTCGAGACGCCCACCAAGTTCTCGATCACGGGCATCGACAAGCAGCAAGTCGGCCAGATTTCGGCGAACATCCGCCGCCTGCGCCGCCCGGACCCGTACAAGGGCAAGGGCGTTCGCTACGAAGGCGAGCAGATCCGCCGCAAGGTCGGAAAGACGGGTAAGTAAGCCATGGCCAAGACAAACACTGACACCGAAGCTCCCAAGCGCAAGCCGCTGGGGCAGAGCGTCTCCGAGACGCGTCGGACTTCCCGGCTGCGTCGCCACGCGCGGTTGCGCAAGAAGGTCGCGGGCACTCCCGATCGCCCCCGCCTGATGGTCAACCGCTCCTCGCGCCACATCCACGTCCAGTTGATCGACGACCAGTCCGGCACCACGGTGGCCGCGGCGTCGTCCATCGAAGCCGACGTGCGTGCGGTCGACGGCGACAAGAAGGCCCACAGCATCCGCGTGGGACAACTGATCGCCGAGCGCGCCAAGGCCGTTGGCGTCGACACCGTGGTCTTCGACCGCGGCGGCTACACCTACGGCGGCCGCATCGCGGCTCTGGCCGACGCCGCCCGCGAGAGCGGACTCAAATTCTGATGAAGACTCGAAACGGAAGGACTGCGTGATGGCCGATCAGCCAACAGCAGGAACCGGAACCGGCGCCGGGACGACCGGCAGCCGCCCCCCGCGGGGTGGCGGCGGTGGAGGTGACCGCGACGGACGCGGTCGTCGTGACGACCGTGGTGGCCGTGGCGGCCGCGACGGCGGGGAGAAGAGCAACTTCCTCGAGCGCGTCGTCGCCATCAACCGCGTGTCGAAGGTCGTCAAGGGTGGTCGTCGCTTCAGCTTCACCGCGCTGGTCATCGTCGGCGACGGCAACGGCATGGTCGGTGTCGGTTACGGCAAGGCCAAGGAAGTTCCCGCCGCGATCGCCAAGGGCGTCGAAGAGGCCCGCAAGAGCTTCTTCCGCGTGCCGCTGATCGGCGGGACGATCGTCCACCCCGTCCAGGGTGAGGCGGCCGCGGGTGTGGTCATGCTGCGCCCCGCCAGCGCGGGTACCGGCGTCATCGCCGGCGGCGCGTGCCGCGCGGTGCTGGAATGCGCCGGCGTGCACGACATCCTGGCCAAGTCGCTGGGCAGCGACAACGCGATCAACGTGGTGCACGCCACCGTTGCCGCGCTGAAGATGATCCAGCGCCCCGAAGAGGTCGCCGCACGTCGCGGCCTCTCGATCGAGGACGTCGCACCGCCGAGCATGCTCAAGGCGCGACGCGAGAGCGAAGCGCTGGCCGTCGCGGCAGCGCGTGAAGGATCGGCATAGTCATGGCTGAACTAAAGATCACCCAGGTGCGTGGCACCGTCGGGGCGCGCTGGAAGCAGCGCGAGAGCCTGCGGAGTCTCGGACTTCGCAAGATCCGTCAGACCGTCGTCCGCGAGGACAACGCCCAGACGCGTGGCTTGCTCGCCGTCGTCAACCACCTCGTCGTCGTCGAGGAGGCGTAATGACCATCAAGTTGCACGACCTGCGCCCAGCGCCCGGGTCGAAGACCGCCAGGACCCGTGTCGGTCGTGGTGAGGGCTCGAAGGGTAAGACCTCCGGCCGCGGTACCAAGGGCACCAAGGCCCGCAAGAACGTCCCCGTGACGTTCGAGGGTGGGCAAATGCCCATCCACATGCGGCTGCCGAAGCTCAAGGGCTTCAAGAACCGCTTCCGTACCGAGTACGAAGTGGTCAACGTCGGCGACATCAGCCGGCTCTTCCCCAAGGGCGGCACCGTCGGCGTCGACGAGCTCGTCGCCGCGGGCGCGGTTCGCAAGAACACCCTGGTGAAGGTCCTCGGCGACGGCAAGCTGTCCGTCAAGGTCGACCTGACCGCTCACAAGTTCAGTGGCAGCGCGCGCGAGAAGATCAGCGCCGCAGGCGGTTCGGTCACCGAGCTGTAGGCACACGTTCCCAGAAGGGCCCCGCACGCCTCGGCGTGCGGGGCCCTTCGTGCGTCGGGCTGGCTCAGTCGAGCTGCGGCAACACCTCGTCGACCAGCCTCTCCATCTGTTCGCGATCCTCGGCGACGCCGTCGCCCAGCGGGTTGAGCAGGATCATGTCCGCGCCCGCTGCGACGACGGCCCGCAGTCCCGCGGCCACCTCGTCGGGGGTGCCCGAGACCGGAACGTCCTCGATGCCGCGCATGCCGCCGTACTTGCGGTGCAGGCCGGCGACGACCCGATCGCGCGCCCGTTCGGCGTCGTCGTCGACCATCAGGTAGACGCGCTTGCCGATGGTGAAGCGCGACGCGTCCTTGCCCTGGGCGTCGAGTTCTCGTCGCACCGTCGCGGCCACGCCGGTGAAGGTCTCCGTCGTCGACGAGCCCGCGCCCAGAAACGAGTCGCCCAGTCGCACCGCGCGAGCAAGTGCCGCGGGGGCCGTGCCGCCGAACCAGATCGGCGGATGCGGCCGTTGCACGGGCTTGGGCTCGATCGGCAAGTCGTCGACGTCGCGGAACCGGCCGTGAAACGTCACCCGCTCCGCATCGGACCAGGCGGCCTTCATCAGCTCCAAGCCCTCGGTGAAGCTGCTGATGAACGTCTTGGGCTCCACGCCGAAGGCGTCGAAACGCCGGAAACCACCGCCGGGCGCGACCCCGAGGTCGAGCCGGCCGTGGCTGAGCCGGTCGACCGCGGTCGCAGAGGACGCCAACTGCAGGGGATCGTGCAGCGAGGTGACCAGCACCGCCACGCCCAACCGCAGCCGCGTCGTGCACGCCGCGGCGTACGCCAGCAGTTCCAACGGCGCGATCAACGGCTCGGCGCCGATCGTCTGCTCCAACGTCCACCCGGCCTCGAAACCCAGATCCTCGGCGCGCGTCACGTAGTCCTTGAAGCCCTCGGCGTCGAAGCCGTCCACGTCGAGTTGGGGCAGTGAGATGGAGTACCGCATCGTGGTCACGTTACGGCGGTCACCTGCCATCCCGGGCCCACCCGTGCGCCGTCGGTAGGCTCGGCGACATGTTCAGCTTCCTGTCCGACGTCCCCGGCACCGACGAACTTCGCGCAATCGTGCGCAAGGTCGACACCGCCCGCCATCACGGCGTGCCCAGCGGCTGCGTGCTCGAACTCGACCTTCAGTCGGTACCGCAGGAGACCGGTGGCTTCGACCCGCTGGCCATGCTCAGCGGCAACGGCAAGCCGCTGCTGCTGCGCGAGGCCGTCGCCGCGATCCACCGCGCGGCCAAGGACGATCGCGTCTCGGCGCTGATCGCCCGGGTACAGCCGGCCGCCGCCTCGCCGGGCCCGGTGCAGGAGCTGCGCGAGGCCATCGTGGCCTTCAGCGACGTCAAGCCCTCCCTGGCGTGGGCTGAGACCTACCCGGGCACGATGTCCTACTACCTGGCATCGGCGTTCCGCGAGGTATGGATGCAGCCGTCCGGGACGGTCGGCCTCGTCGGCTTCGCGACCAACGCGCTCTTCCTACACGACGCCCTCGAAAAGGCCGGCATCCAAGCGCAATTCGTCGCGCGCGGAGAGTACAAGTCGGCGGCTAACATGTTCACCAAGGCGAGCTACACCGACGCTCACCGCGAGGCCGACGGCAGACTCGTCGAGAGCCTGCACGACCAGGTGCTCGCTGCGGTGTCGGCATCCCGTCACGTCGACCTCGCCGACCTCGACGCGCTGGCCGACCGGGCACCGCTGCTGCGGGAGGACGCCGTCACGGGACGGCTCGTCGACCGCATCGGCTTCCGTGACGAGGCGTACGCCCGGATCGCCGAACTCGCCGGCTCACCGGATGTCTCGCCCGACGACCCCGAGGCGCCGTCCCGGCTGTATCTGTCGCGCTACGCCCGCGCGGCGGCGGCGGTGCCCTCGCTACCCGGCCGCAAGTCCAAGCCGACCGTCGCGGTGGTGACGCTGGCCGGCCCCATCGTCAGCGGCCGCGGCGGTCGCACCCTCTCTCCGCTGGGTACCTCGAGCGCCGGCGGTGACACCATCGCCGCGGCGTTGCGCGAAGCCGCCGCCGACGACGACGTCTCCGCCGTCGTGCTGCGCGTGGACAGCCCGGGCGGCTCGGTCACCGGGTCGGAGACCATCTGGCGCGAGGTGGTGCGACTGCGTGCCGCCGGCAAGCCCGTCGTGGCGTCGATGGGAGCGGTCGCCGCCTCGGGTGGCTACTACGTGTCGATGGCCGCCGACGCGATCGTCGCCAATGCGGGCACGCTGACCGGCTCGATCGGGGTGGTCACGGGCAAGCTCGTCGCCCGTGAGCTCAAGGACCGACTGGGCATCGGCTCGGATTCGGTGCGCACCAACGCCAATGCCGACGCCTGGTCGACCAATGCGCCGTTCACCGACGAGCAGCACGACCACGTCGAGGCCGAGGCCGACCTGTTCTACACCGACTTCGTGCAGCGAGTCGCCGAGGGCCGGGGCATGACCGCCGACGAGGTCGACGCGGTGGCGCGCGGGCGGGTGTGGACCGGAGCCGACGCATTGGCGCGGGGCTTGGTCGACGAACTAGGCGGCCTCCGCACGGCGATCAGCCGCGCCAAGGTGCTGGCGGGCTTCGACGCCGACGCCGAGGTCAAGATCGTCGCCCTGCCCGGCTCGTCACTGCTCGACGCGCTGCGGCCCAAGCCCTCGTCTCAGCCGGCGGCAGCGTCGGTGCCCGACGCCTTCGGCTCGCTGGTCGGGCGTTCGGCGGCGGCCTTCCTCACCCAAGCCGAGCGGACCTTGACCGGCGTCAACGCCCTGTGGCTGGGCGACGTCCGCTTCTGAGGCGAGGTCAGCCGACGTACACCGCGCGAACGTAGCTCAGGTCGCCCATCAGCTTCGACATCTCGTCGTCGGGATACTCGAAGCCGTTGGCGGCGTACGCCTCCCGATTGGGTACCGCCGTGACGTCCCAGCCGCGTGCCGACAGGTACTCGACGGGGTGGTTGCGCTCACCCTGGTAGACCAGGTCGGCCATCTCTAGGTCGGAGCCGAGCTGCTTGAGACGGTCCCGCAGGTGTTGAGACCGCTCGTCGGTGAACGCGGTCAAGTCCGGGACGTGCTCGGTCGCGAGCCGGCTGCCCGGCGCGGACAACGCGGTGATGCTGTCGAAGAGCTTGTCCTGCGCTTCGGGAGGGAGATAGATCAGCAAGCCCTCCGCACTCCAGGACGTTGGTTGAGATGGGTCGAACCCGTTGTCGCGCAATGCCTTCGGCCAGTCGTCTCGAAGGTCGACCGCGACCGTCCGGTGGGTGGCGGTCGGCTGGGCGCCGATCCCGCCGAGGGTCTCGGACTTGAACGCGATGACCTCGGGCTGGTCGACCTCGTAGACGACCGTTCCGTCCGGCCACGGCAGCCGATAGCCGCGGGCGTCCAGACCGGCCGCGAGGATCACGGCCTGGCGCACCCCGTTGGCGGCACCGTCGAGGAACATCTGGTCGAAGAAGCGGGTGCGGACCGCCATGCCCTCGGCCGCGCGCAGCGGCGTGTACGCCGGGTCGATGGTGGTGAAGTCGACGTCCCCGTCGAGCATCTTGGTGAACAGGTCGACCCCGACTGCCCGCACCAGCGGTTCGGCGTAGGGGTCCTCGATCAGCTTCTCGCGGTGCCCCAGCGCGCGCTGGGCCGCGACCATCGTCGCCGTCGCCCCGACGCTGGAGGCCAGGTCCCAGCTGTCACCGTCAGTTCTCGCCATGATCTCTCCTCTACTTCAACGTCGACGTCAGGTACCCGGAGTTGCCGCCGAAGGAGGCGAGCTCGTCGTCGGGTAGTTGGAAACCGTTGGCGGCGTACGCCTGCGCGGTCGGCTGGATGTCGTTGGTCCAGCCGTGCCCGGCGAGGTAGTCCGCCGCGGTGTTGCGCTCGCCGCTGAAGAACAGCTCGGTCAGGTCGATGCCGGACCCAAGGTGCTTGGTGCGCTCGGTCAGCTTGTCGGCCCAGTCGTCGGGCATGGAGTTCAGATCCATGTGTTCGGTGGCGATTTGGCTGCCCGGCGCCGACAGCGCGGTGATGTGGTCGAACAGCCGGTCCTGCGCCTCGGGTGGTAGATAGACGAGCAGGCCCTCGGCGGCCCACGCCGTCGGGATGGTGGAGTCGAACCCGGCCTCCCTCAGTGCCGTCGGCCAGTCGTTGCGCAAGTCGATCGCGACGGTGCGGCGTGCAGCGGTGGGTTCGGCGCCGAGTTCGGCCAGGGTCTGGGTCTTGAAGGCGATGACCTCGGGCTGGTCGATCTCGTAGACGACGGTGCCGGCCGGCCACGCCAACCGGTAGGCCCGGGTGTCGAGCCCCGAGGCCAGGATCACCGCCTGGCGGATCCCGCCGGCGGTGGCCGCGGTGAAGAAGTCGTCGAAGTAGCGGGTGCGGACGGCGATCTGCTCGATCATGGCCCGACGGCTCAGCAGCGGATCGTCGGCGGCGCCGAAGGACTCTCCGTCGACCACCTTGACAAAGGTGTCCAGTCCGACGGCCCGCACCAGCGGCTCGGCCCACGGGTCGTCGAGCAGCGGGCTCTCACCCTGTGAGGCGGTGGCGCGCATGGCGGCCACCGCGGTGGCGGTGGCGCCCACGCTGGAGGCGAGATCCCAGCTGTCGTCGGCGGTACGCGTCATGAACGTTCTCCTTCGAGGGTGGCGATGACCGATAGGGAATTGCGAAGGGCCGCGAGGGCCTCGGAGTCGGGGAACCGCCGGCCGTAGTCGGCGAAGACGTCGGGCCGGGGCCGGGCTGACACCCGCCAACCCCTACCGGCCAGATAGTCGGCGACGGGCGTGCGTTCACCGCCATAGGAAAGATTGGCCACGTCGACGTCGAAACCGTGGGCCCGCCACTGGTCGGCGAGTGCGGTCGCGCGGCCACCAAGGGCGGCGCCCCCGTCCGGGTGATATTCGGTGGCGAGGCGACTGCCCGGTGCCGAGGCGGCGGTCACGTCGTCGAACAGACGGTCCTGGGCCTCCGGCGGGAGGTACACCAGGAGACCCTCCGCGCTCCACGCCGTCGGGGCGGTCTCGTCGAAGCCGGCGTCCGCGAGCGCCGAGCGCCAGTCGTCGCGCAGGTCGACGGCGACGGCCCGCCGGTCGGCGGTGGGGGTGGCCCCGAGATCGGCCATCGCCGCGGACTTCGGGCCCAGCACCGCGGGCTGGTCGATCTCGAACACCGTCGTGCCCGCAGGCCACGGCAACCGGTAGGCCCGCGAGTCCAGGCCGGAGGCCAGGATCACCACCTGGCGAACCCCGGACCGGGTGGAATCCATGAAGAAGTCGTCGAAGAAGCGGGTCCGGACCGCCATCACGTCGGCCAGCATCTTGCCCGCGCCGGTCCCGTCCGCGTCGAGCGGAAGGGTGCCGTCGACCAGCTTGACGAAGAAGTCCGCGCCGACCGCGCGGACCAGGGGAGCGGCAAAGGGGTCGTCGATGAGCGGATCGGGTTCCTTGGAGGCGATCGCGCGCGCGGCCGCGACCATGGTGGCCGTAGCCCCCACGCTGGACGCAAGATCCCATTCGTCGCCATCGGAACGCTGTGAGCCGGTCGAAACGGTGTCTGACATCGATGCTCCAACTATTAGTTAGCTGATGTAATGAGACGGAGACGACTGTACGCTTCGGAGCTGGCACGGCCACCAGGCCGCGGCCACGTCGATCGGATGAGGGTCCGACCGGCGGCAACTGTTAGTCTCGTAGACTGTTCCAACGCGCGATTGCGCTGGCTGCACGCATGCCTGCGCACCGGCTGACGGATCGCTCGGGACTTACCCATAACGCGCTGGTTGGACCAGCCCCATCGGCACGCCGCGACTCGATCCGGCTGCGCAGGAGGAAGAGTGCTTTCGGCTTTCATCTCGTCACTGCGGACGGCCGACCTCCGACGGAAGATTCTCTTCACCCTCGGCATCGTCATCCTCTACCGGGTCGGCGCCACGCTGCCGTCCCCCGGCGTCAACTACCCCAACGTGCAGAAGTGCATCGAGCAGGTGAACCAGGGCGGCTCGGCGCAGATCTACTCGCTGATCAACCTGTTCTCCGGCGGCGCGCTGCTCCAGCTGTCGGTCTTCGCCGTGGGCGTGATGCCCTACATCACGGCGAGCATCATCGTGCAGCTGCTGACCGTGGTCATCCCGCGCTTCGAGCAACTGCGCAAGGAAGGCCAGTCCGGCCAGGCCAAGATGACGCAGTACACCCGCTACCTCGCGGTGGCCCTGGCACTGCTGCAGGGCACCTCGATCGTCGCGCTGGCCGCCAACGGCGGGCTGCTGCAGGGCTGCAACCTCGACATCATCTCCAACTCCTCGATCTTCACCCTCGTCGTCATCGTGCTGGTGCTCACCGCCGGTGCGTCGCTGGTCATGTGGATGGGTGAGCTGGTCACCGAGCGCGGCATCGGCAACGGCATGTCGCTGCTGATCTTCGCCGGCATCGCCGCCCGCATCCCGGCCGAGGGCAAGATGATCCTCGACGGCCGCGGGCCGACCGTGTTCACCATGGTCTGCATCGCCGCGCTGATCATCATCGTGGGCGTCGTCTTCGTCGAGCAGGGTCAGCGACGCATCCCCGTCCAGTACGCCAAGCGCATGGTCGGGCGTCGCATGTACGGCGGTACGTCGACCTACCTGCCCCTGAAGGTCAACCAGGCCGGCGTCATCCCCGTCATCTTCGCCTCGTCGCTGATCTACATCCCGAACCTGATCACGCAGTTGATCCGCAACGGCAGCTCCAGCCCGAGCACGGGTTGGTGGGACAAGTTCGTCGCGGACTACCTGACCAACCCCGCGAGCCCGGTCTACATCGGCATCTACTTCGGCCTAATCGTGTTCTTCACGTACTTCTACGTGTCCATCACCTTCAACCCCGACGAGCGCGCCGACGAGATGAAGAAGTTCGGCGGCTTCATCCCGGGCATCCGACCTGGCAAACCCACGGCGGACTATCTGCGATACGTTTTGAGCCGAATCACCCTGCCCGGCTCGATCTATCTCGGTGTGATCGCCGTTCTGCCCAACTTGTTCCTGGAGATCGGCAACACCGGAAGCGTGCAGAACCTGCCCTTCGGCGGCACTGCGGTTCTCATCATGATCGGTGTCGGACTGGACACCGTCAAGCAGATCGAGAGCCAGCTGATGCAGCGCAACTACGAAGGGTTCCTCAAGTGAGAATCGTGTTGCTTGGACCCCCTGGCGCAGGCAAGGGAACACAGGCCGAGAAGCTGGTCGAGAAGCTGGGCATCCCGCAGATCTCCACCGGCGACCTGTTCCGGCACAACATCAGCACCGGCACCGAGCTCGGCCTGGAGGCCAAGAAGTACCTCGACGCCGGCGACCTGGTGCCCGCCACCCTCACCAACGCCCTGGTCGACGACCGGCTCGAGGACGAGGACGTCGCCGACGGCTTCATCCTCGACGGGTTCCCCCGCTCGGTCGAGCAGGCCGAGGCGCTGCGCGAGATGCTGGCCAAGCGCAACCTGGTGCTCGACGCGGTCCTGGAGTTCCGGGTCTCCGAGGACGAGCTGCTCAAGCGGCTCAAGAGCCGGGGCCGCGCGGACGACACCGAAGAGGTCATCCTCAACCGGATGAAGGTCTACAAGGCCGAGACGGCACCGCTGCTGGACTACTACACCGACGAGCTCAAGACGGTCGACGCCGTCGGCGATCTCGACGAGGTGTTCGCCCGCGCCCTGCGCGCCCTCGGCAAGTAGACCGATGATCGGATTGCCCGGGCTGCGCGGCCGCAAGGTCGTCCCGCAGCGCACGGCGGGCGAACTCGACTCGATGGCCGCAGCCGGAGCCCTCGTCGCCGCCGCGCTGCGCGCCGTCCGCCAGGCCGCCGTCCCCGGCGTCTCCACCCTCGAATTGGACGCCATCGCCGAGGCGGTCATCCGCGACGGCGGCGGCATCCCCTCGTTCCTCGGATACCACGGCTTTCCCGGCAGCATCTGCTCGTCGGTCAACGACCGCGTCGTCCACGGCATCCCCTCGGCCGAGGAGATCCTCGCCGCCGGCGACCTGGTGTCCATCGACTGTGGCGCCATCCTCGACGACTGGCACGGCGACTCGGCGGTCACCTTCGGCGTCGGGCCGCTCATCCCCGCCGACGAGGCACTCTCCGAGGCCACCCGCTCGGCCATGGAGGCCGGCATCGCCGCCATGGTGCCCGGCAATCGCCTCACCGACGTCTCCCACGCCATCGAGGTCGGAACGCACGCCGCCGAGGCGCGTCACGACCGCAAGTACGGCATCGTCGAGGGCTACGGCGGACACGCCATCGGCAGAAGCATGCACATGGACCCGTTCCTGCCCAACGAGGGCTCGCCCGGGCGTGGGCCGCACCTCGCGGCGGGCTCCGTCCTGGCCATCGAACCCATGCTGACCCTCGGCACCACGAAGACCGTGGTGCTGGCGGACGAGTGGACCGTCATCACCGCCGACGGCACCCGCGCCGCACACTGGGAGCACACGGTCGCCGCGACCGACGACGGACCACGCATCCTCACCCTCTGAGGTGAACCAGGCGGGCGTCCACCACGTGTCAACAGTGGAGGTGCCCCGTGGACGATCCGGAGGCCGCGATGATGCGGGTGCTCTACGACGAGCACGCCGCCGCGCTGTGGCGGTACGCCTTGCGACTGACCGGTGACCAGGCCAGGGCCGAGGACGTCGTCCAGGAGACGTTGTTGCGTGCCTGGCGGCACCCGGAAGTCAGCGACGACGTCGAACGCTCGGCACGAGCGTGGCTGTTCACCGTCGCCCGCAACCTCATCATCGACGAACGCCGCAGCGCCAGGTTCCGACACGAGGCGGGCACCGCCGACGTGGAGGCCGTCGCCGACCGCGCCGGACCCGACGAAGTCGACACGGCACTGGACAAGCTGCTGCTCGGCACCGCGCTCAGCCAGCTCTCCGACGACCACCGCGCCGTGATCCAGCGCGCGTACTACCAGGGCTGGAGCGTGGCGCAGACCGCCGCCGACCTGAACATCGCCGAGGGCACCGTCAAGTCCCGGCTGCACTACGCCGTGCGGGCGCTGCGGCTCAACTTGCAGGAAATGGGGGTGACGCGATGACCTACTACAACGGCGGACATGGTCTCGGCGCCGTCGACGGGGACGGATATGCGACGTGGGACGCCGCGTACGTGCTCGGAGCGCTGTCGAGCGCCGAGCGACGCGAATTCGAGACGCACCTGCTGACGTGCGACCGGTGCCGCGCGGCCGTCGCCGAACTCAGCGGGATGCCCGCGCTGCTCGGCCTGCTCGACGAGGACGACGTCCGGGGTCTCGACGGCGACCGGCCCGAGCCGCCGCCGCTGCGTGACGAGGTGCTGGCCTCGGTGCTCGACAAGGTGAAGTGGCGCAGACGCCGCTCGCGCTGGCTGACGACGACGTCCGTCGCCGTGGCGGCCGCGCTACTCGCCGTCGGACTCGTGGTCGTGGTCCGGCCCGAGCTGATGGGATTGCGCAGCGGTGACGATCGACCCGTCGCGCAGCTCGAGATGACCAAGCTCGCGCCGACGTCGTTCAGCGCGACGGTCGGGTTGACCGGCTTCGCCTGGGGCACCCGCATCGACATGGCGTGCACCTACGGCCAATGGTCCGGCGGGTCGGACGCGAAGCCGAGCAACCTGGGCATGGTCGTGGTCGGTCGCGACGGCAGCCGCACCCAGGTGGCCACCTGGCTGGGCCTGGCCGGGGCGACCGCGCTGCCCAGTGGCAACACGCCGATGCCCAAGGATCGGATCGCCTCGGTGCAGCTGGTCTACGCCGACACCGGGCAGGTGCTGCTCGAGCGCCGCACGTGAGCGCGCTCTGACGTCGGTGCGGTATGAAGGGGCGTGTCCTCACAGCCGGCGGAGCCGCCGACGGAGCGTGACCCCATCGCGCTGGCCCGCGCCAACTGGGAGCGCGCGGGCTGGGGCGCCGTCGCCGACGGCATGGTCGCCGTCACCTCGGTGATGCGGGCCCATCAGATCCTGCTGGCCCGCGTCGAGGCGGCGCTGCGTCCCTACGACCTGAGCTTCTCCCGCTACGAACTGCTCCGGCTCCTGGCGTTCAGCAGCAGCGGCGCCCTGCCCATCACCAAGGCGTCGGACCGATTGCAGGTCCACGTCACCAGCGTCACGCACGCCATTCGCCGGTTGGAGGGCGACGGCCTCGTCGAGCGCACGCCGCACCCCACCGACGGGCGCACCACCCTGGTCAGGCTCACCGAGCTGGGCCGCTCCACCGTCGAGGACGCCACGCGGACGCTCAACGACGAGGTGTTCGCCGACATCGGGATCTCCGCCGCAGAATCGTCCGCGCTGGCCTCGGCCATCGAGACGCTGCGCCGGCAGGCCGGAGACTTCTAGCTCGCTGCCCGAATGCCGTTGTCCGGCAACGCAAGCCAGTCGCGGAAGGACAGCAGGCCGGGGTTCAGTTCCCGCACGGCGGACAGGTTGCGGTCACCGACGAAGCGGGCCGAGTTCTGGGCGTAGTACTGGAACATGTTGCCCATCTCGACGGCGCCCGGAAAGCCTTGGGCGCGGAACTCTCCCCAGCCCAGCGGCTGGTAGCGGACCTCTTCGCCGAGGGTGTCACCCATGGCCGCGGCGTACTCCTCGCCGGTGAGGTGGTCACCGGCGATGGAGATGGTCGCGCCGACCAGATCCGTGCCGCGCCGGAAGACGCCCAGTGCCGTCCGGCCAATGTCGCCGACGGCGATGCCCGACATCGGCTGATCGGCCATGGGAAGGGTCAGCACCAGCGTGCCGTCGTCGGCACGCGAGGGCGCGAGTCCGCCGGCGAAGCCCTCGAAGAAGAACGTCGTCCTCAAGAACGTCGTGGGGACGTCGTAGTCGCGGAAGATCGCGTCGGCCTCGGCCTTGGCGTCGAAGTGCGGAACCTTGTAGACCCCGTCGACGTCGGGCACCCCGGAGGTTCCGACGAAGAAGTCGCGCGTGTCCTCCAGCGTCGACCAGACCACGTGACCGACACCTGCCTGCTTGGCGGCCAGCGCCGCGGTGTCGGCCTGGGCGAGTTCCATTGCGGCGCGGGTGCGGGTGGCTTCCTGCTCGGGGGTGCGCTCGGCCCAGTAGTTGGTGACCACGAAGGCGCCGTCGGCCCCCTCGAAGGCGCGGCGCATGCTCGGCCCGTCGTCGAGGTCGGCCTCCACCACCTCGGCACCCGCGTCGGCCAGTTCGCGGGCCCGTTCGGACTGGGCGCTGCGCGTGAGGGCTCGGACGCGGAATTCCCGGCCGTGGTCCTCGAGGATGGCTCGGACCAGGCCGCCACCTTGGGATCCCGTCGCCCCGACCACCGCAATCAGCTTTTCGTTCGTCATGATGTCTCCATCTCTATCGGGTTGATGTGTCAACCCACTCGACGATACCCGCTTGGGTTGACATGTCAACCCAGGGCGTTAGGGTGGCGGCATGACGGATGTGACTGGGCTCGACGACGATCAGTTGTCGGCGTGGCGAAGCTTCGTAGACATGCATCACCACCTGGAGAGACACCTGGTCAAGCACCTGCAGCGGGACTTCGGGCTGTCGGACTCCGACTTCGAGGTCCTGGTCAACCTCTCCGAGACGCCCGGGGGGCGCTTGCGCGCCTTCGAACTCGGCCGCCTCACCCAGTGGGAGAAGAGCCGCATGTCGCACCACCTGAGCCGGATGGAGAAGCGTGGCCTGGTCCGCCGCGAGGCGTCCGACGCCCGCTATCCGGACGTGGTGCTGACCGACGCCGGACGCGCCGCCATCGCCGCGTCCGCCCCCGCAAACGCGGCCCGGGTGCGCGAACTCTTCGTCGAGGTCGTCGGACCCGAACGGCTGGCGGTCCTGAAGGCCGCCTCCGACGACGTGCTCGCCGCAATCGACCGGCACGTGGACGCGTGTGCCGACGGTTAGCGAAGCTCCCCGGCCTCTCGCCCGGGAGAGGCCGGCAGCGGAATGGTCGCGGTGACCGCCGTGCCCGCCCCCGGCCTGGACCGAATGTTGAGCCGGCCGCCGACGATCTCGGCACGCTCGGCCATCGACAGCAGCCCGTAGCCGCCCATCTCGTCACCGCCCAGCGGATTCTCCAAGGTGTCGAAGCCACGACCGTCGTCGACGATCTCCAGCCGGGCGGTGTCCTCGCTCACCGAGAAGGTGAGGCTGGCGTGGGAGGCATGCGCATGCTTCACCACGTTCTGCAGACACTCCTGGGCGATGCGGTAGATCGCGATCTCGACGTGGTCGGGCAGTCGTGTGTCGGCCAGGTCGACACCGATCTCCACCTGCGGGATGGACCGGGCCAGGCTGGCGAGGCCGCCGGCGAGGCCGAGGTCGTCGAGCACCGGCGGGCGCAGCCCCCCGATCGCTGCACGCGCCTCCTGCAGAGTGAGGTCCACCAACTCGCGGGCCTTGCCCAGCTGTTCGGCGGCCGCGGCGGCGTCGATGCCCACCGCCTGCGTCGCCGCGTCCAGCCGGTAGGACAGCGTCACCAGCCGCTGGGAGATGCCGTCGTGGATGTCGCCCGCGAGCCGACGGCGCTCGATCTCCTGGGCCTCGATCACCTGCTCGACGAAGTTCTCGTGCGCCCGCTCGCGGGCCACCAGCCGGCGATGCAGCCGGGCCTGATGCATCGCCCCGGCGATCAGTCGGCCGATCACCAACAGCAATTCCACGTCGCGGGCGGTGAAGTCGCGGCGGGCCACCGTGTGCACGTTCAGCACGCCGACGAGGCCGCCCGGATCGGTCTCCATCGGCACCGACACCATCGAGGTGAAGTCCGAGCCGCGCAGCGACTCGAATGGCAGATACCGCGGATCGGACTCCTTGTCACCGACGATCACGACGGGTTCGCGGTGGCTCGCGACCCACCCCGAGACGCCACGCCCCAACGGCAGCCGGATCTTGCCCACCTCGGAGTCGAACGGCGGCGTCGCCCCCGTCAGGGTCAACGACCGTTCGGCGTCGTCGAGCACGTGGACGAAGCACACGTCGGTACCCGTCGCCGCGGTGATCATCCGCGCGGCGGCCTCGGCCAACGGCTCCACGCCGGGGCCGCTCGAGGCGGCCTGGATGAGTTCGCGCAGCAGGGCCAGTTCGCGGTCGGCGTCGACCAGGTCGCGGACGGCGTTGGCGCCGCGCCGGGCGGACGGGCGGCCCGGCCTCACCGGTAGATCCCCTCGCGCAGCGCGGTGGCGACCGCGCCGGTGCGATCGGCGACGTCGAGCTTGCGGTAGATGGCGCGCAGATGGGTCTTCACGGTCTCCTCGCCGATGACCAGCTTGGTCGCGATGCCGCGGTTGGACAGCCCGTTGACGACGTAGGAGAGGATCTCGCTCTCCCGCTGGGTCAACCCCTGCCGGGCGCCGGGCCAGAACTCGTCGCGCTGCAGGCGGGCTGCGGTGTCGACGGCCCGCGCCGCCATTCCCGGATCGATGGCGGTCTCGCCGGCGTGGGCGAACTCCAGCTGTCGCACGAGTTCGTCGCTGCCGATGCTCTTGAGCAGATATCCCGACGCGCCGACGCGCAACGCCTGGAAGAGGTACTGCTCGTCGTCGTAGACCGACAGCATGACGACCTTGCGATGCGGTTCCCGCTCCTTGAGGGCGGCGCAGAGATCGAGCCCGCTGGAGCCCTGCATCCGGACGTCGCACAGCACGACGTCGGGGTCCAGGTCGGCCACCACCGCCATCGCCCGTTCAGCGCCAACGGCTTGGCCGACGACCTCCACGCGGTCGCCGAACGCGGTCAGCATCGCCTTGAGTCCTTCGATGACCATCTCGTGGTCGTCGACCAGGACGAGCCGCACGGGAGGGCGTGCGGCGGGTGGCATGGCAGGAAGCATAGGACCGGTCCGGCGGCCCGCTACCCAACTTGGCCCCCTCAATCCCCCGGATGGGGGAGGCGGCCGACGTGTGACGTGCGCCACCCTGGGAGCATGACGCAGACGGTGGAGAGAGCGTGGCGGGCTGGCCGGTTCTGGTGGGATGCGTCCCGTCCCGGTGACGTGGGCGCCCACCCGGTGCGCGCCGTGATCTTCGATCTCGACGCCCTCGCCGACGTCGAATGCGGGGGGCACCGGTTGGCGTTCAACGCCGCCTTCACCGCCCACGGGTTGGGGCTGACCTGGTCACCGGCGCGGTACCGCAGGCTGCTCGCGCTGCCCGACGAACGGCAGCGGGTGGCGGCCGAACTGCGGGCGCGGGGCATCTGTACCGAATGCGACGTGCTGTTCCGCTTGCTCGTCGAGCAGATCTGCGCGACCAAGGCCCGCCTGCTCGACGACGTCATCCTGGCCGCCGACCTGGACGCCCGGCGGGGTCTGGTCGAACTGGTCACCGACGCGTTCACCGCGGGCGTGGCCGTCGCGGTCCTCGGCACCGGTCGCCGGCAGTGGGTCGACCCGTTGGTTCGCCAACTCGTCGGCGACGGCCTGATCCAGACGATCGTCGCCGCCGACGACCTGCCTAACGCCGCGCCCCTCGGTGCCGCGCTACGGACGGCACTCGCCGAGGTAGGCGCATCACCGCACGACACCCTGGTGTTCACCGGCTCCCGGGACGGGCTGCGCGCTGCGGCCGCCGTCGGCGTGGCCGGTGTGCTCGTCGACCCCGAGGCGGTCGGTGCCCGCGCGGACTACGACGGTCTGCGGATCACCGACTGCCAGCGGCTGCACGCCGAGTCGTGGGCGCGCGGGTCTGGCTCAGCTGCCGCGTAGCAGCTCGATGACGGCGCTGAAGTCCTTGTCGGCGTTGGCCTCGTTGAACTCCGCATAGATCTGCGCGGCGTGCGTGCCGAGCGGCGCCGACGATCCGGTCGAGCCGACCGCTGCCATCGCCAGCCCCAAGTCCTTGTTCATCAGTGCCGTCGCGAAGCCCGGCTTGAAGTCGTGGTTGGCTGGTGACGTCGGAACCGGTCCGGGCACTGGGCAATTGGTGTGCACCGACCAGCAGTTGCCCGTCGCCCCGGTGATCACGTCGAACAGCGACTGGGCCGAGAGGCCGAGCTTCTCCGCCAGGACGAAGGCCTCGCCGACGGCGATCTGCTGCACGGCGAGGACCATGTTGTTGCACACCTTGGCGGCCTGGCCGGTGCCGGAGCCGCCGCAGTGGATGATCTTGCCCGCCATGGGTTCCAGGATTGGTCGGGCGCGTTCGACGGCGGCGTCGGTGCCGCCGACCATGAACGCCAGCGTGCCCGCCGTCGCCCCCTTGACCCCGCCGGAGACGGGAGCGTCGACGTGCGCGTGCGCCCGACCCTGCGCCTGGGCGTTCAGGGCGCGCGCGTCATCGACGGAGATGGTCGAGGTGTCGACGAACAGCGTGTCGGGCGCGGCGGCAGGCAGCACCTCGTCGTAGCAGGCCTTGACGATTGCGCCGTTGGGCAGCGAGGTGATCACCACCTCGGCGCCACGGACGGCCTCGGCTCCGCTGCCGACGACGTCGACCCCCGTGGCCGCCGCCGCGTCGCGCAGCGCGTCGACGAGGTCGAACCCCCGGACGACGTACCCGCCGGCCACCAGATTGGCTGCCATGGGTCCACCCATGTTGCCGAGTCCCAAGAACGCGATCGTCGCCATCGTGTGTGTCCCGTCGCTAGTCGTCATGACGCACGGCGACGGGCAGCTTCAGCTCTGCCGATCACCACGCGCATGATCTCGTTGGTTCCCTCGAGTATCCGGTGCACCCGCAGGTCGCGGACGATCTTCTCGACGCCGTACTCGCGCAGGTAGCCGTAGCCGCCGTGTAACTGCAGCGCCTGGTCGGCGACGTCGAAGCACGTGTCGGTGACGTACAGCTTGGCCATCGCACACAGCTCGACCTTGTCGGGATGGTCGGCATCCAATGCGGATGCCGCCCGCCACAACAGGTTTCGTGAGGTCTCCAGCTTGGTCGCCATGTCGGCCAGGGTGAACCGGATCGTCGGCTCGTCGAGCAGGGTCAGCCCGAACGCCTCGCGGCTGGCCAGGTAGGAGACCGCCTTCTGATAGGCCGCCTGCGCTCCGCCCAGCGAGCAGGCGGCGATGTTGATGCGGCCGCCGTTGAGCCCGGTCATCGCGATGCCGAACCCGGTGCCCTCGCCGTCGGCGCCACCGAGCATGGCCGTGGCGGGAACCCGCGCACCGTCGAACACCACCTGCGCGGTGGGCTGGGCGTTCCAGCCCATCTTGACCTCGTCGGCGCCGAAGCCGACCCCGGGGGTGTCCTTGTCCACCACGAAGGCGGAGATGCCGCGCGGCCCGTCGCCCCCGGTGCGCGCCATCACGAGGTAGACGTCGGACACGCCTGCTCCCGAGATGAACTGCTTGACCCCGTCGAGTACGTAATGGTCGCCGTCTCGAATCGCCTTGGTGCGCAACGCCGCCGCATCCGATCCCGCGCCGGGTTCGGTTAGACAGTAGCTGGCGACCAACTCCATCGAGGCCAGGCGCGGCACCAGGGCCTTGCGCTGTTCGGCCGTGCCGTAGGTGTCGACCATCCACGTGCACATGTTGTGGATCGACATGAAGGCGGCGATCGTCGGATCGGCCGTCGCGAGCTGTTCGAAGATGCGCACGCCGTCGAGACGGCGCAGACCGCTGCCACCGACGTCCTCGGAGCAGTACACCGCCGCCATGCCCATCTCCGCGGCGTCACGCATGACGTCGACCGGGAAATGCTTCTCCTCATCCCACCCAAGGGCGTGGGGCGCAAGGCGTTTGGCGGCGAACTCCGCCGCCGTCTCGGCAATGACCCGTTCGTCGGCGTCGAGACCGAAGTAGTCCACGGGCCCGCGCTACTTCATGGTCGGGATGGAGAACTCAGCGCCATCCTTGATGCCGGAGGGCCAGCGCTGGGTGACCGTCTTGACCTTGGTGTAGAACACGATCGACGACGGCCCGTGCTGGTTGAGGTCGCCGAAACCGGATCGCTTCCACCCGCCAAAGGTGTGATACGCCACCGGAACCGGGATCGGCACGTTGACGCCGACCATGCCGACCTGGACACGGGAGACGAAGTCGCGGGCGGTGTCGCCGTCGCGGGTGAAGATCGCCACGCCGTTGCCGTACTCGTGCTCCGACGGCAGCGCCAGAGCCTCCTCGTAGGTGTCGGCCCGAACGATGCAGAGCACCGGGCCGAAGATCTCGTCGGTGTAGATCGACATGTCGGGGGTGACGTGGTCGAACAGGGTCGGGCCGATGAAGAACCCGCCCGTCAGGTCGGCTTCGCCCGAATCGGCCGAGTAGGTGAGGTCGTCACTGGCGCGATCGCGTCCGTCGACGACGACTTCGGCGCCGGCCTCGACCCCCTGGGCGATGTAGTCCTTGACCCGGGCCAGCGCCGCGGCGGTCACCAGTGGCCCGTAGTCGGCCTTCGGGTCGAGGCTGTGGCCGACTCGGAGTTCCTTGACCCGCTCGACGAGCCTGGCGCGCAACCGATTCGCAGTCTCCTCGCCGACGGGCACCGCGACGCTGATCGCCATGCACCGCTCGCCCGCGCTGCCGTAGCCCGCGCCGATCAACGCGTCGACGGCCTGGTCGAGATCGGCGTCGGGCATCACGATCATGTGGTTCTTGGCGCCGCCGAAGCACTGTGCGCGCTTGCCGTTGGCGGCCGCAGTCGAGTAGATGTACTGCGCGATGTCGGAGCTGCCGACGAAGCCGACGGCCTGGATGTCGGGGTGGTGGAGGATCGCGTCCACGGCCTCCTTGTCGCCGTGCACCACCTGGAAGACGCCGGTGGGCAAGCCGGCTTCCTCGAACAGCTCGGCCAGCCGGACGGGCACCGACGGGTCGCGCTCGCTGGGCTTGAGGATGAAGGCGTTGCCGCATGCGAGTGCCGGGCCGGCCTTCCACAGCGGAATCATGGCGGGGAAGTTGAACGGGGTGATGCCGGCGACGACGCCGAGCGGCTGCCGCAAGGAGTAGACGTCGATGCCGCCGCCCGCACCTTCGGTGTATTCACCCTTGAGCAGGTGTGGGATGCCGATGGCGAACTCGATGACCTCGACGCCACGCTGAATGTCGCCGCGTGCGTCGGCGACGGTCTTGCCGTGCTCCAGGGAGAGCAGTTCGGCGAGTTCGTCGGCGTTGGCATTGACCAGCTCGACGAACTTCATCATCACCCGTGCCCGGCGCTGCGGATTCCAGGCGGCCCACTCCTTCTGCGCCGTGACTGCCACGGCGACGGCGGCGTCCACCTCCTCGGCGGAGGCCAGGGGGACCTGGGCCTGCACCTCACCCGTGCTGGGGTTGAGGACGTCGGCGGTTCGGCCAGATGTTCCCTCGACCCGACGGCCGTCGACGAAGTGCGGAATCTGTGTGGTCATAGCGCGGACCCTCCGACGGGAATGGATTACTAGGACATCCTAGTAATCCGCGAAGGCGGGCGCAAGGGTGCGCGACGGCTTCACCATTGATCACCGGCGGTGTACGCCCGAGTCCACACCGTCACGTGCAGCATCACCGACTTCGTGAAGGCGGCGTGCATGGCGTCGACTTCCTCGGCGGTGTGCCGACCGTCGGTGAGGTAGGCGCGGGAGGTGGTGATGACGACCGCGGTGAATGCCAGCAGATACCGCAGCGGGATGTGGTCGACCGAGTCCGCGTGGTCCGTCTGGTTCTTCTTGGCGCGGTTGTGGCGCAAGCCGATCTCCTGCTGCTGATCCAGCCACGCTTGGTCGAACGGTCTGGTGCAGGCGTCGACGACCCAACGGTCGAAGCGAAGCGTCGACGCCGCCGCGTACTCCGGGTTCGGCGTGCCGTCGCGCCGCATCGAATAGCGGGCCAGAAAGGGGTGTCGCCCTACCTGGCCTCGCCACGCGGCGACCATCTCGGTTGCCCGCGAGGCCAGCACCTCGCCGGCGGACCGAAGACTGGCCACCGCCGAGCCGTCGAGGCCCACGGCGGCCTGCAGTTCGGCCAGATCCTCGAGAGTCAGCGGCGACGGACCGGCGTGACCCGTGCCCTAGCTGTAGCCGGGAATGCGCTCGGGGTGGTGCAGCACGTCATCGGTGGTGGGGTGCTCGCTCACGTGAATCCTGCTTTCCTCGGTGTGTCGGTTAGTGGGTGTGGACGGCCTTGACGATCAGCTGAGCGGCGATCGCGACGAGCAGCACCGCGAACGTCACCGCAGACACCTCGGGCGAAAGTGCCACGGCCAGATACACCGCGGGCACCGCCGTCACCGCTGCCGTCAGGCCGAGGACGAGCCCGGCCCGCACGTCGACCGGATTGCCACCCCGTCGGTTGCCGACGGTCCCGGCGAGGCTGGTGGGAATGCTCACCAGCAGGGCGGTCCCCTTGGCAATGGCAGCACTCAACCCGAAGAGCGACCCCAGCATGGGCACTGTGATGATGGCGCCCCCGATGCCGAACACACCAGAGGCGATGCCCGTCGCCAGGCCGAGGCCGAGGTAGCCCAGCACGACCAGTGGCGAGAGTGGCACGGCGCGAACGGGTTCCGGCACGGCGATCAGAAGGTGGGCGGCGATCAGCAGAATGAAGGTGATGAAGAACCACTGCAACCACTTCAGTGGAAGTCGTCGCAACAGCCGGCTGCCGATCATGGCGCCGCCGATGGCCCCGACCGAGATCGCCGCCGTGGCAACGAGGTCGACGTCGCCGTGCACCAGGTAGGTCGCGGAACTCGCGACGGCGGTGGGGATGATCGCGACCAGAGAGGTGGCGGCGGCACGGCGGTGATCCATGCCCGCGCGCCACTGCAACAGCGGCACCATCACGACGGCACCGCCGATCGCGAACAACCCCGACAGCACCCCGCCGATCGCGCCGATTACGACCAGCGCCGCCCACGGGGTCTGAACGCGCCGTGTCGCCGCCGACGTGGTCGTCGGTGCGGGGGTCTCCAGTGCGGTGGTCATGGGAACTCCTAGCGCCAGGTCTTCGTCCGTCGCTTGAAGAGTGCGCTCGAAGGGAGTGCGGAAAAAGCGTCAAGCCGCTCTGGCACTCATCGCTCAGGCCGATCAATGCGCGGTGTCCCGTCGTCGTCGAGCCCATACCTCAGGTGGCCGGGTTCCAGCAGCCATCCCGGGGGAGCGGCATGGGTGAGAGCCAGGCGAACGAAGCGGGCGACCGCCGCCGTCTGGGTGCGCTCGGGACTCCACTGCAGCGTGTACGGAATTCGCAGTGGCGGCACGACGGGCCGGACCGCGGTCGACGGTGGTGTGCCCAGCGAGGCGGTGAGCAGGATCCACGTCACCTCGCTCTGATCGGTCCAGCCCGTCGCCGACAGGTCGGTGGTGTCGAGATCCACCTCCGGCGGGGTCAGACCGACGGCATCCAGGGCTTGGCGCTGGGCCAGCGCCAAGGCCGGGAACAACGTCTGGCTGGGGATCCCGAGGCGGTGGCGTGCGAGGTCGCCCAGCGCCACCTCGGTCGCGGCGGCGAGGGGATGATCCGGGCGCAGCCCGACCAGCAGGGGTTCGCTGCAGAAGATCGTGTTCACCAATCCCGGCACGTCGGGCAGCCGTCCGCAGGTGAGGACGACGTCGGTCGTGTCGTCGGCCATGGCCGCCACCAGATCCGGCAACCACATCCGACGGACGGACACGGCGACCCCGGGCAGGCGTTCTCTAGCCGCCGCGTCGAGGAAGGGAGCCAGTACCGGCGCCACGGGTGGGGTGATCGACACCCGTACCGTTCCGACGTCGCCGGCCGCGGTCCGCCGCACCGCGGCCGCCGCCGCTGCGACTTCGTCGGGTATCACCTTGGCCCGTCCGAGGAGCTCCTGACCGGCACCGGTGACGGCGACCTTGCGCGTGGTGCGGGTCAGCAGCGGTGCGCCGAGTTCGCGTTCCAGGCGGCGGATCAGGTCGCTGAGGGTGGGTTGACCGATGCCCAGCCGTTCGGCGGCACGCCCGAAGTGCAATTCCGTGGCCACCGCCACGAACGCCTCGAGCTGCCGAAACTCCATGAATTTCGAGCGTAGTGCCGACCATGACGGTCGGCCCATCGATCGAGCAGACCGATCAGGCTCTCGCGCTGACGGCGAAGACGCGGTCCTGAGGCGGTGTCGTCAGTCGCGTCGCAGGCCCGCCACGAACGCCTGCGCCTCGTCCCACGTGGGCAGCAGCCCGGCGGCGAGCACGTCGGCCAAACTGGGCGCCGCGGCGTCGCGCTCGGAGAGATTGGGCACCGCCGCGTCGACGAGGGGCCAGTCGACGCCGATGGCCGGGTCGGTTGGGCAGATGGTGTGCTCGCGTTCGGGGGAGTAGCCGGCCGAGCACAGGTAGCTGACCGTCGAATCATCTTCCAGCGCAAGGAATCCGTGTGCCAGACCCTCCGACAGGTAGATGGTCCGGTGGTCTCGGTCGTCGAGCAGCACGGAGTCCCAATGACCGAACGTCGCCGAACCGACCCGGACGTCGACGACCACGTCGAACACCGCACCCCGCAGGCAGGTGACGTACTTGGCCTGGCTCGGCGGAAGTTGGGCGAAGTGCAACCCGCGCAGCACCCCGGCCGCGGACACCGACACGTTGGCCTGTCGTAGGTCCAGTGCGTGCCCGGTCATCGCGGTGAACTCGGCATCGGTGAACCACTCGAAGAATCGTCCGCGGGGATCCGGTCGCACGGTGGGGGTGATCTCCCATGCCCCCGGAATCGACAACTCGCGGAAGGTCACTGGTTGCGCTCCTCGTACATCGCCTCGGAGGCGTCCTTGCGCGGGCGCCACCATGATTCGTTGTCCCGGTACCACGCGATCGTCGCCGCCAGGCCCGACTCGAAGTCGCCGTGCTGCGGTGTCCAGCCCAGCTCGTCGCGCAGCATCGACGGGTCGATCGCATAGCGCAGATCGTGTCCGGCGCGGTCCGTCACATGGTCGAAGTCGTCGGGATCGCGATCCATCAACCGCAGCAGCGTCCGCATCACATTCAGGTTGTCGCGCTCGCCGTCGGCGCCGATCAAATACGTCCGCCCGGGTTCACCGTCGGCGAGGATTCGCCACACCGCGCGATTGTGGTCGCTCACGTGGATCCAGTCCCGCACGTTGGCGCCGGTGCCGTACAGCTTGGGGCGCCGCCCCGTCAGCACGTTGGTGATCTGACGCGGAATGAACTTCTCCACGTGCTGATACGGCCCGTAGTTGTTGGAGCAGTTGGAGATCGTCGCCCGCACGCCATAGGACCGCACCCACGAGCGCACCAGCATGTCCGAGGCCGCCTTGGTCGACGAGTACGGACTCGACGGGTTGTACGGCGTCGCCTCGGTGAACCGGACGGGTTCATCCAGCGGCAGATCTCCGTATACCTCGTCGGTGGACACGTGGTGCAGCCGAATGCCATGTCTGCGAACGGCTTCCAGCAGGGTGAACGTGCCGACGACGTTGGTGTGCAGAAACGCCTCGGGTTCGGCCAGCGAGTTGTCGACGTGGGTCTCGGCGGCGAAGTGCGCCACCGCATCGGACTCCGCCACCAGTTTCTCGACCAACCCGGCGTCACCGATGTCGCCGTGCACCAGGCGCACGTCGTCGGCCACGGGCGCCAGGGAATCCCGGCTGCCCGCATAGGTCAACGCGTCGAGAACGGTCACGCGAACCTCGGGATGCTCGCGGACCGTGGTGTGGACGAAGTTCGCACCGATGAATCCGGCACCACCGGTGACCAGCAGACGCATGGTGATGAACCCTAGCGGGGTGGTCCCGTGCTAGTCCTCGGTCGAGAGCCCCAGCGGACCCGCCAGCTCGGCCAACGTCGGGATCAGCGCATCCTGGCCGCCGAGCACCTGGATGCAGACGTGGTCGGCGCCGGCGTCGAGGTGCTCGCGCAGACGCTGGGCGATGTCGTCTGGGGTGCCGTGGGCCACGACCGCGTCGATGAGCTTGTCGCTGCCGGGCTTCGCCACGTCGGCGTCGGTGAAGCCCAGGCGCTTCCAGTTGTTCACGTAGTTGCTCAGGTCCAGGTAGAAGTCGACGGTCTGGCGACCGATCTCCCGGGCCTGCTCGGCATCCCTGGCCAGGACGACCTTGTGCTCCGGCGCGAGGAACACCGCGTTGCCGACGAGGTTGTGGGCCTGGGCGGTGTGCTCCGGCGTGGTCAGGTACGGATGGGCGCCGGCACTGCGCTGGGCGGCGAGCTTGAGCACCTTGGGGCCCAGTGCCGCCAGAACCCGGCGGCTGGTCGGCACGTTCGCGGCGTCCAGCGCGTCGAGGTATTCGACGAGCACGTCGTACGGCTTGCGGTACTCCTCGGTGGCCTCGGGGTGTCCGATGCCGACACCCAGCAGGAAGCGACCGGGATGGGCCTTCTCGATGCGGTGATAGGACTCGGCGACCTCGTTGGCCGGGGACGCCCAGACGTTGACGATGCCGGTCGCGACCTGCAGCGTGTCGGTGGCCTCGAGGATGGGTTCGACGAAGGCCAGATCGGCGGCGGGGGACCCGCCGACCCACACCGCGCCGTAGCCCAGCTCCTCGATCTGCTTGGCCCCCTCGGGCGTGACCGGCCCGGCGGTCCAGACGCCGAAGCGTCCCAGGTTGGGCTTGAGATCGGTTGCGTCAGTCATGCGTGAAACGGTCCCTTTCCGATGGGGTTGGTCACTGCAGCCCGAGCGGTCCAGCCAGCTCGGCGAGCGCGGGCACGAGAGTGTCTGTACCCGTCAACACCTGAACCGGAACATGATCGGCGCCAGCGGCGAGGTGTTCGGCCAGTCGAGCCGCGATCGCGTCCGGCGTGCCGTAGGCGACGACGGCGTCGACCAGCGCGTCGCTGGCGGGCTTGGCGACGTCCTCGTCGGTGAACCCCAGCCGCTTCCAGTTGTTGGTGTAGTTGACCAGGTTGAGGTAGACCTCGAGGGCCTTGCGCCCCACGGCGCGGGCGTGCTCGGGGTCGGTGGTCAGGACGGCTTTGTGCTCGGGGGCGATGAAGGCGTCCTCGCCCACCAATTCCCTTGCCTGTCTAGTGTGTTCGGGGGTGGTCAGGTAGGGGTGGGCGCCCGCGCTCCGACGTGCCGAGAGCTTGAGCACCTGCGGTCCGAGGGCGGCGACGACGCGTCGGTCCGTGGGCACGCCGTGCCGGTCCAGCTCGTCGAGGTATGTGGTCAGTGCGTCATACGGCTTCGTGAACTCGGCCTGGGCCTCGGGGTGCCCGACACCGATGCCGAGGAGGAAGCGGTTGGGATGAGCCGCGTCGATGCGATGGAAGGACTCGGCAACCGGGCCTGCGGCGGCGGTCCACACGTTGACGATGCCGGTGGCCACCGTCAGCGTCTCGGTCTCGCCGAGGATGCGTTCCACCCAGTCGAGGTCGGCGGGCGGGGATCCGCCTGCCCAGATCGCGCCGTACCCGAGGGCCTCGATCTCGCGAAGCTGGTCGGGGGACAGTCGTTGCCACTGCTCGTAGTGACCGAAGACGCCGAACTTGCCGAGCTCTGGTTTCGCCATGGTTGGGTCAACCCGCTGCGTCGTCGCGCCTATTCCGTTGCGATCCGACCGAGCCGAAACCTTGGCTATTCGGCGCCGTCGGCGGGGGCTTCCTCCGGCTTGGGCGCCACCAGTGGGAGCACGATGATGAACCGCGTGTCGCCGGGCTTGCTCTCCACCCGGATGTTGCCGTGGTGCTTCTGGGCGACGATGCGCCAGGCCAGGTCCAGCCCGAGCCCGGTGCCCTCGCCGAAGGCCTTCGTGGTGAAGAACGGCGTGAAGATGCGGTCGGCGATGTCGGGCGGGATGCCTGGGCCGTCGTCACAGATCTCCACCTTGATGGCGTCCTCGCCGACCGCGGAGGTGCGGATGGTCAGCGTGCCGTGCCCGCCCATCGCCTGAATCGCGTTGTCGATGACGTTGGTCCAGACCTGGTTGAGATCGCCTGGGTAGCACTGGATTTCGGGGAGCGTCTTGTCGAGCTCCTTGACCAGCTTCACCGGTCCGTCCTTGCCGAGCTTCTCGCCGAACATCATGATGGTGCTGCGCAGCAGTTCGTGGACGTTGGCGCTCTGATACGGCGCACGGTCCATCTGCGAGTACTGCTTGGCACCCGCCAGCAGGGCCGAGATTCGGCTGCTGGCCTCGGCGATCTGATTCATCATCAGCTCGGTGTCGATGGTGTACCGCAGCCAGCCGATCGCCCCCTGCAACGACGCGGTGGCGTCGACCTCGTCGACCGAGGCGGAGATGCGCTCCAGCCAGTCGATGTCGAGCCCCGCCTCGACGAACGTCGGCGCATAGTCCCAGGCGCCCACGATGCCGTGGTCCTCGAGCCAGTCGCCGATCGCGTCCTCTCGGTCGGAGGCCTCCAGGGCGGTCAGTTCCTGAGCCTTGGACTTGGCGACCTGCTCGGCCACCTCCTCCTGGATGGTGACCAGGACGCGCAACCCCTCGGGACTGAACTTGCCGTCGGCCAGCATCGCGAGCTTGTGTCGCATGCCCGCGACCTTCTCGCGCAGATCGGACACCGCCCGGGCGGCCGCCGCTGCCGGATTGTTGAGCTGGTGGGTCAGGCCCGCCGAGAGCTGACCGAGAGCCAGCAGCTTCTCCCGCTGGTCGATGATCTGGCGCTGCCGCAGGCCGCCGACCTTGAGGCCTTCGAGCAGGTGCACCGCCATCGGCAGCTCGGTCTTGACGAACTCGCCGAACGCGGTCGCGTCGAGCACGAAGAACTTCGACGGCCTGGTCACCCGCACCGAGGACTCGTAGACCTGCGGCACGCCGTCGACGTAGGCGCTCCACGCGCCGCAGTACACGCCGCGCTGGCTGGTCCGGTTGGTCTCGATGTCCGCTCCGCCGGAGCGCTTCGACATCGCCAATTCGCCCTCGATGAGGACGTAGAAGCAGGTCGCCGCCTCACCCTCGATGCAGATCGGCCCCGGCTCGAACCGGGCGAGGTGCCCGTGGTCGCACAGCGACTTCAGCTGGCGGTCGCTCAGCTTCTCGAACAGGAACAGCGTCCGGAGCTCGTCGGGCAGACACGTTTCGCCCATGGGGACAGTCCTTCTCTCTAGGCTTCGCCGGCGGCGCCGGCACTCACGCTTCGGCCAGGTAGCGGTGCACCAGCATCACGGCCATCGATCCTTCACCGACGGCGGCCGCCACCCGCTTCGCGGATTCCGAGCGCACGTCTCCTGCAACGAACACACCGGGCACACTTGTTTCCAAGTGGTGCGGTGGACGTTCGCGATTCCAGCCGCAGACGTCCTTGAGGTCCGGTCCTGCCAGGACGAAGCCCCGCTCGTCGAGGGCCAGCACGCCGTCGAGCCATTCGGTGCGCGGGCTCGCCCCGATGAAGCAGCACAACCGACCCGAGGGCACCGTGTCCCGCTCGCCGGACCGTCGGTCGTGCAGGACCAGCCCCGACAGGTGGCCGTCCTCACCGACGGTGTCGACCACCTCGGTGCAGGTCCTGACCTTGATCTTGTCGTTCGCCTCGATCTGCTCGATCAGGTAGTGCGACATCGACGCCTCGAGCGAGGGGCCACGCACCAGCAGCGTCACCGACCTGGCGGTCTTGGACATGAACATCGCGGCCTGACCCGCCGAGTTCGCACCGCCGACGATGTAGACGTCCTCGTCGCGGCATTCCTCGGCGTCGGAGACCGAGGCTCCGTAGTACACGCCTCGGCCGACGTAGTTGCAGCCGTCCGGGTCCTCGGGGTCGTTCCAACAACCGACGACCTTGAGCTCTTGATACTCGACGCCGGTCGCGAGGATGACCGAGCGGGCACCGATCGTGCTGCCGTCCTCGAACTCGATGGTCGGCGCCGTCTCGCCGACGTGCAGCTTGACGACGTCGCGGGTGGTGATGACCTCGGCGCCGAACCGCTCGGCCTGTCGGCGCGCGGAGTTGGTCAACTCGGCCCCGGAGACGCCGATCGGGAAGCCGAGGTAGTTCTCGATCCGCGAGCTGCGGCCGGCCTGTCCACCGGTCGTGGTGCGTTCGATGAGCACCGTCTCGAGCCCCTCGGAGGCGCCGTAGACCGCGGATGCGAGGCCCGCGGGCCCACCCCCGATGACCGCGAGGTCGTACATCGGCAGCGACGGTTCGGTCGACAGGCCGAGCAACTCGGCCAGCTGGCCGTCGGTCGGCTCGACGATCGCCTCGCCCTTCTCGGTGATCACGACGGGCAGGTCACGACCGTCCAGCCCGGCGGCGTCGAGCAACTGCTCGCCCTTGGGCTCGTCTGCCATGTACGCCCGGAACGGGAACTGGTTGCGGGCCAGGAACTGGCGCACCTCCCAGGACCGCTGGTTCCAACGGTGCCCGATCACCTTGGTGTAGGGCATCGCCCGGTCGCCGACGGAGCGCCACTCCTCGAGGAGCCCGTCGATCACCGGGTAGAGCTTCTCCTCCGGCGGGTCCCACGGCTTGAGCAGGTAGTGGTCGAGGTCGACGACGTTGATGGCGTCGATGGCGGCGTGGGTGTCCGCGTAGGCCGTCAGCAGTACGCGCTTGGCCAGCGGGAAGAGATCCATCGCCTTCTCGAGGAATTCGATGCCACTCATCTGGGGCATCCGGTAGTCGGCGACGAGCACCGCGACGGTGTCGCCGCGGAGCTTGAGTTCCTTGAGGGTCGCCAGCGCGTCCGGCCCGCTCTCGGCGCGAACGATGCGATACCGCTCGCCGTAATGGCGGCGCAGGTCGCGCGCCACGGCGCGCGACACGGCGGGATCGTCGTCCACTGTGAGAATCACGGGATGGCGGGGCTGCGAAGTGGGTCCGGTCATCGCGTTCAATTATGCGCTGGTCGTCCACCCGATATCGCCACGGACGACCACGAGATGCACCGGTTACTCCGACGGCGGAATCGACGGGGCGCCCGCAGGCGGCGGAGTCTCGGCGCCGAAGCGACTCAACATCGCGGCGACGTCGATGCCCGAGGTCTTCAGCGCCTCGACGATCTTGGCCACCGCCAGGGGACTGACCCCCAGTAGGCCACCCATCGCGTCCTGGGTGTCGGCAGATCCGCCGATGATCGACAGCCGGTCGATCTCGGCCAGCGGCGCGGCCGCCGCCTCGGTGGCCTTGACGACCGAGGCCAACACGTCGGGGAGCATCAGCAGGCGCGCCGCCTCGGGGCTGTAGCCGTTGAGCGCGGCCGCGATCTCCTTCTTGCCAGTGGCCTCGGCGAGCAGCCTTGCCTCGATACCGGCCGCCTCGGCCAGCATCTCTACCCGGGAGGCGTCGGCGAGTTCCTTCTTGCCCGCGGCCTCGGCGACCAGTTTGGCCTTGAGGCTGTCGGCCTCGGCCTGCTGCTCGACGCGCAATGCGTCGGCGGCGGCCTTGCGGGCGTCGGAGTCGGCCTGCCCGGCCCGGACCGCTGATTCGGCCTTCGCCTCGGCGGCGAGGATCGTCGACCGCCGCTGTCCCTCGGCCCGGGCGATGTCGGCTTGACGCTGGGCTTCGGCCGGTGCGATGACATCGGCTTGCAGCGCGGCCTGGGCCTGCTCGGCGCGGCGTTGTTCCACCTCGGTGCGGGCCTGGACGCGTGCCGCCTCGGCCTGTTCGGTGGCGATGCCGACGTCCTTCTGGGCGCGTGCGTTGGCTAGGGGACCGGCCTGATCGGCCTGGGCGTTCTCGGCCTCGGTCTGTGCGCGCAGCCGGGCCAGCTCGACGTCGCGCTTCTGGTTGGCGACGGCGATCGCGGTGTCGGCCTCGGCCTGGGCGACGGAGCCAGCCTGGCGGGCCTTCGCGGACTGGATCTGCGAGTCCCGCTCCGCCTCGGCCGTGCCGACGGTCGCGTCGCGTTTGACCTCGGCGATGCGTCGCTGGCCGAGTGACTTGAGGTAGTCGTTGGCGTCGCTGATCCCGGCGATCTTCAGGACGTCGACCTCCATGCCGATGCGGGCGAGGTCGCTGCCCGCCTCCTCCACGACGCTTCGCGCGAGGGTGTCGCGGTTGGAGTTGAGGTCCTCGACGGTCATGGTGGCGGTGATGCCGCGCAGGCTGCCGGCCAGGATCTCGTTGATCTGGCGTTGCAGCTCGCTGAGGTCTGAGGTGAGGAAGCGCTGAACCGCGGTCTGCACGGCCTCGTCGGCCGAACCGATGCGCACCAGGCCGACGGCCTCGACGTTGACGGGGACGCCATTGTTGGACAGCGCGTTCTGCAGGTTGATGCTGACGTTGAACGGCTCCAGCGACATGATGTCGACGCGTTCGATGCCGGGCACCCGGAACCGGGCCCCGCCGCGGACCACCTTGGGCTGGCCGCGACCGGTGAACACCGCGACCTCGTTGGGCGGCACCTTGATGTAGTTCTTCACGTAGATCAGCGGAAGCACGACTAGGAGGAGCAGCCCGGCGATGACCGCGATGGCGACGATGAGGACAGTGGACACGGAGGTGCCTTCCGCTCGTGGTGGTTGGGTGGGGCTCTAGTGGTCGGGAACTGCTAGTGGTCGGGAACTGCTCTAGTGGTCGGGAACTGCTAGTGGTCGGGAACTGCTCTAGTGGTCGGGAACTGCGACGACGTGCAGATAGTCGCCGTCGACGTCGGCGATGTAGACGCTGGTGTTCTTCGTCAAGGCCTCGGGCTCCTCGGTGACGGCCCTGGCTCGCACCCGGTTACCGTCGGGGTCGACGAACGCGACCTCGCCCCAGCTACCGACCGGGACCTCCAGCGTGACGGTGCCGAGCAGGCCGATGTAGGACGTGCGAGACCGCTGGGAGTTCGACTCCTGCCGGCGCAGGTAGGGGAGCAGCAGCCCCTGGTAGGCGAGCAGCAGAACCACGGCGGCCCCGCCCGCCACCAGCCCGGAGCCCACGGCGCCCAGGCCGGCCCAGGAACTGATCAGCCCGCCGGCACCCGCACCCAGCAGGGCAGCGGACAGGCCGGTCAGGCTGAGGAACGGGAGCCCGTCGTGACCGACGCCGTGCCCCACGTCGACCAGCAACAGGGCCGACAGCACGGCTATCCCACCGACGATGAACGCCACCGCATAGGCAGCTGTCACGCGTCCCCCCACGGCTAGTATGGCGTCGTCGTCGCGGGCCCCCGCCGACCCTGGCGGCGAACCCTCGACCGATCTTGCCACCCTCCGGCCGTTGCTGGTGACGGTGATTTTGGGCAACGCGCGCAAGCGGGTACCATTGACCAACGGTGCGGCTTCCGCGCCGGCTCCTTGCGTGCCCTGTCCTGGAATTTCACGAATCCGGCCCACGTTTTGAAGTCGGAGGCGGTGCTTGCCGCGCCAGACAGGGAATTACGGAGGACATGGCTAAAAAAGACGGTGCCATCGAAGTCGAGGGCCGCGTGGTCGAGCCCCTGCCCAATGCGATGTTCCGCATTGAGCTGGAGAACGGTCACAAGGTGCTCGCGCACATCAGCGGCAAGATGCGGCAGCACTACATCCGCATTCTGCCCGAGGACCGCGTCGTGGTGGAGTTGTCGCCCTACGACCTGACCCGGGGCCGCATCGTTTACCGCTACAAGTAACTAGACCGCGACCAGGGCCCGCCCTGACCGCCGAACAACCAAGACAGGATCGACCGCCGTGAAGGTGAACCCGAGCGTCAAGCCCATCTGCGACAAGTGCAGGGTGATCCGTCGCCACCGGCGGGTCATGGTGATTTGCTCTGACCCACGCCACAAGCAGCGTCAGGGCTAGTCCGAGCTGCTCCAGCAGTTCGCGACGACACAACTGAATGATGAAATCCCAGCACCACTGAGCGGATTGGCCGCTCATCGCGTCCGGCACGGAGGCCGGACCCCGCTCAAGGCCCTCGGGCAAGCGGGAACGGACTGGGACTAGACCTCCGCAACGAAAAGGAATCACTGCCTGATGGCACGTCTACTGGGCGTCGATCTCCCGCGCGACAAGCGCATGGAGATCGCGCTGACCTACATCTACGGTATCGGCCGTACCCGCTCGCAGGAGATCTTGTCGGCCACCGGCATCGACTTCAACCTGCGTACCAAGGACCTGACCGACGATCAGGTGTCGCAGTTGCGCGACTACATCGAGAGCAACTCCGAGATCAAGGTCGAAGGCGACCTGCGCCGCGAGGTGCAGGCCGACATCCGACGCAAGATCGAGATCGGCTGCTACCAGGGTCTGCGGCACCGCCGCGGGCTGCCGGTGCGCGGCCAGCGAACCAAGACCAACGCGCGCACCCGCAAGGGCCCGAAGCGCACCATCGCCGGCAAGAAGAAGGCCAGGTAAGCACATGGCACAGGCCAAGAAGAGTGGAGCGGCTGGCCGCAAGAAGGGTCAGAAGACGCGCCGCAAGGAAAAGAAGAACGTCCCGCACGGCGCCGCTCACATCAAGAGCACGTTCAACAACACGATCGTGTCGATCACCGACCAGCAGGGCAACGTCATCGCGTGGGCCTCGTCGGGTCACGTGGGCTTCAAGGGCTCGCGCAAGTCGACGCCGTTCGCCGCGCAGCTCGCTGCCGAGAACGCCGCTCGCAAGGCTCAGGAGCACGGTGTCAAGAAGGTCGACGTCTTCGTGAAGGGCCCGGGTTCGGGCCGCGAGACCGCGATCCGTTCGCTGCAGGCAGCCGGCCTCGAAGTTGGCGCCATTTCCGACGTCACGCCGCAGCCGCACAACGGCTGCCGTCCGCCCAAGCGGCGCCGGGTCTAGAGGAGATTTAGAAGATGGCTCGTTATACCGGACCCGTCACCCGCAAGTCGCGTCGTCTCGGCGTCGACCTCGTCGGTGGGGATCAGTCCTTCGAGAAGCGCCCCTACCCGCCCGGCCAGCATGGTCGCGCGCGGATCAAGGAGAGCGAATACCGCACGCAGCTGCAGGAGAAGCAGAAGGCTCGCTTCACCTACGGCGTCATGGAGAAGCAGTTCCGCCGGTACTACGAGGAGGCCAACCGCCACTCGGGCAAGACCGGTGAGAACCTGCTGCAGATCCTGGAGAGCCGCCTGGACAACGTCATCTACCGCGCCGGGCTCGCCCGCACGCGCCGGATGGCCCGTCAGCTGGTCAGCCACGGTCACTTCACCGTCAACGGCCAGAAGGTCGACATCCCCAGCTACCGCGTCTCGCAGTACGACATCATCGACATTCGCGAGAAGTCGTTGAACACGCTGCCCTTCGAGCTGTCCCGTCAGACTGCCGGGGAGCGCCCCATCCCGGGGTGGCTGCAGGTCGTCGGCGAACGCCAGCGCATCCTCGTCCACCAGCTGCCCGAGCGCGCCCAGATCCAGGTGCCGCTGACCGAGCAGCTGATCGTCGAGTTCTACTCGAAGTAACGACCGACACCGGGCCCCCACGATCGGGGGCCCGGGTCACCCAAGACGGCATCAAATAGCGGATGTCGAGAAGGAGATAGAAGATGCTGATCTCTCAGCGCCCCACCCTGTCCGAAGAGAGCCTCGCCGAGAACCGGTCCAAGTTCGTCATCGAGCCCTTGGAGCCCGGATTCGGCTACACCCTTGGCAACTCGCTTCGGCGCACGCTGCTGTCGTCCATCCCGGGCGCGGCGGTCACCAGCATCCGCATCGACGGCGTGCTGCACGAGTTCACCACCGTTCCCGGGGTGAAGGAAGACGTCACCGACATCATCCTGAACCTCAAGAGCCTGGTCGTGTCCTCGGAGGAGGACGAGCCGGTCACCATGTACCTGCGCAAGCAGGGCCCGGGTGCCGTCACCGCCGGTGACATCGTGCCGCCTGCGGGTGTGTCGGTGCAGAACCCGGACATGCACATCGCGACCCTGAACGACAAGGGCAAGCTCGAGGTCGAACTGGTCGTCGAGCGTGGCCGCGGCTACGTGCCGGCCGTGATGAACAAGGCCTCGGGCGCCGAGATCGGCCGCATCCCGGTCGACTCGATCTACAGCCCCGTGCTGAAGGTGACCTACAAGGTCGAGGCCACCCGCGTCGAGCAGCGCACCGACTTCGACAAGCTGATCCTCGACGTCGAGACCAAGAATTCGATCACCCCGCGTGACGCGCTGGCCTCGGCCGGCAAGACGCTGGTCGAATTGTTCGGTCTGGCACGGGAACTCAACGTCGAGGCCGAGGGCATCGAGATCGGCCCGTCGCCTGCCGAGGCAGATCACATCGCCAGCTTCGCGCTGCCGATCGACGATCTGGAACTCACCGTCCGGTCGTACAACTGCCTCAAGCGCGAGGGTGTGCACACCGTCGGCGAGCTCGTCTCGCGGACGGAGTCCGATCTGCTGGACATCCGCAACTTCGGCCAGAAGTCCATCGACGAGGTGAAGATCAAGCTGCACCAGCTGGGTCTCTCGCTCAAGGACAGCCCCGCCACGTTCGACCCGTCCGAGGTGGCCGGTTACGACGTTGCGACCGGAACCTGGAACAGCGATGCCAGCTACGACCTGGACGACACCCAGGACTACGCCGAAACCGAACAGCTCTAACAAGTTCAAACCGTCCCGGCCCTACCTGATACGGGGGCCGGCCACACAAGGAGATAGTCGCAATGCCCAAGCCCACCAAGGGTGCTCGCCTCGGCGGGTCGTCCTCGCACCAGAAGGCGCTCCTGGCCAACCTGGCCACGTCGTTGTTCGAGCACGGTCGCATCAAGACGACCGAACCCAAGGCGCGGGCGCTGCGGCCCTACGCGGAGAAGCTCATCACCCACGCCAAGAAGGGCACGCTGCACAACCGGCGTGAGGTGATGAAGAAGATTCGCGACAAGGACGTCGTGCACACGCTGTTCGCCGAGATCGGCCCGCACTTCGCCGAGCGCGAGGGCGGCTACACCCGCATCATCAAGGTGGAGGCACGCAAGGGCGACAACGCCCCGATGGCCGTCATCGAGCTGGTGCAGGAGAAGACGGTCACCTCGGAGGCCAACCGGGCCCGCCGGAGCAAGGCCGCTGCGCCGGTCGCGGCTGCCGCTGCACCGCAGGCCGCGGTCGAGCCTGAGACCGCCGTCGGTCCCGACACCGACGAGGTCGTCGAGACCGCCGACGCCCCCGAGGCCACGGACACGGTCGACGAGACCGACGCCCCGGCCGAGGCCGCCGAGGACGAGAAGGCCGACGACGCCAAGTAGTCGACCAGTGAACGAGCCCGCCATCGATTCCGGTGGCGGGCTCGTTCGCTCTCCTGTCGCTTCGCTCGCCCAGGATCCATTTCCCGTCGCTTCGCTCGCCCAGGATCCATTTCCCGTCGCTTCGCTCGCCCAGGTCCGCCTGCGCCTCGACATCGCCTACGACGGAACCGACTTCGCCGGCTGGGCGACGCAGACCGACCAGCGCACCGTGGCCGGCGCGATCGACGAGGCGCTGTCGACGGTGTTCCGCACGCCGGTGCTCACCCGGGCGGCGGGCCGCACCGACACCGGCGTGCACGCCACCGGTCAGGTCGCCCACGTCGACGTGCCCGCCGAGGCGATCCCCTTGGCGTATCCGCGTACGCCCCGCGACGAACCGGAATTCCAGCCGCTGGTCCGACGGCTGTCGCGCTTGCTCCCCGAGGACGTCCGGGTGCTCGACGTGGTCAGAGCGCCAACGGGTTTCGACGCCAGATTCTCCGCGCTACGACGCCACTACGAGTACCGGTTGTCGACGGCTCCCTTCGGCGTGCAGCCGTTCCAGGCGAGGTTCGTCACCCCCTGGCCCCGCCCGCTGGACGTCGACGCGATGCGCGCGGCGTCGCGAGAGCTCGAGGGGCTCAACGACTTTGCGGCGTTTTGTCGTCACCGGGAAGGGGCGACGACGATCCGTCACCTTCAGCGGCTGGACTGGACGTGCGACGGAGACACCCTCACCGGCCACGTCACCGCCGACGCGTTCTGCTGGTCGATGGTGCGCTCACTGGTCGGTGCGTTGCTGGCCGTGGGGGAGGGCCGGCGCGAACCACGTTGGTGCGCCGAGCTGTTGACGTCGACGAAGCGGTCGAGCGACTTCGCCACCGCCCCGGCCCGCGGCCTGACGCTGGTCGGGGTGGACTATCCGGTCGACGCGGAACTCGAAGCCAGGATCGCCGTCACCCGTGACCGTCGAACGGCCGACGAGGTCGGCGGCGGTGGTTAGACCCGCGCCGCGGCGAAGTCGGCGGCCTCGTTGACCATGCCGGCGTCGATGTAGGCCTGCGCCGCGTGGTCGGTCCAGTTCTTCTCCCACGTGTTCGGGTCGGCCGGATTGCAGATCGGGTCGGCTCCGTGGCACATCTCGATGGTCCGCTCCCGGTACACCGGGCTGAACGCCCCGATCGGTCCCGCCCAGGCGCTGCCGTTGCCGAACACGGCGACGGCGGCGATGTGTCGTTCGGCATCCGGGGGCAGCGGATTGTCGAAGCCGAAGAAGGCGAAGGGCACCGCGAGCGTGACGTCGGTGACGGCGGCGCCGAGGGAGTACCCGCCGAGCACGATCCGGGTGTCCGGGCAACTCGCCATGGTCGATTGAACGCGGGCGCTCATGTCGTTGGCGCCGACGTCGATCTGATTGTCGGCGGGGTAGCGCACGGCGTACAGGTTGACGTTCTTGCCGCTCTTCCTTCGCAGCGCGCTGACGAAGGTGTTGCCGATCTGTCCAGGGCCGGCGGGCTCCAGCCGGCCCCGCGCGAAGATCACCTCGACCGCGGGACACGCTGCCGAGGCGGTCGGGATGCCGGTCGCGGTCACGGTGGGGACGGCCGTGATGGCGGCCGCGGCGGCGACGGTCGACAGCGCGAGGGCGGCGAACCTGCGAAGCAGCTGAGAGGTCACGTGCGCGATGCTAGCCGACATCGGTGATGCGGCGACGGGTCTCGCCCGGCGGTCGGCACACGTCCGGGTCGGCTTAGATCCTCCCCATCGCGAACTCGACCGCGGAGTTGACGCCGCCACCCGCGACGTAGGCGATCTGCAGATGGGACAGAACCAGCGGGCCGCCGGAGCAGATCGGGTCACCCGGGTTGCACACGTCGATCGACTTGCCGGCGAATTCGGGGCCGGGCGCGACGGGAACGTCGAGGAGTCGACTCGCGTTGCCGAACAACACGACTGCCGCGATGTGATCGCTCACGGCCTGTGGCAACGGGTCGTTCAGCACGCGGTTCGTGACGCCCGCGCCGAGAGAGTAGCCACCGACGATGATCCGAGTGTTCGGGCATTGCTTCACGATGGAGTCGAGTTGACCCGACAAGTCGGCGACGCCGGGACCGATGTCCTGGTGGGCGGGATAGTTGACTGCGGCTGCCGCGATGTCGCGACCCGTGCGGTCACGCAGCCCCGACACGAACGCGTCTCCGACCTGGCCGAGGCCCGGCGGCTCGTCGGTACCGCGGGCGAACAGGACCTGAACGTCCGGGCACTTGTGCGGCGGAGGCAACGCCAATCTGGGTCAGGCCGGACACCATTGCGCACGCGGCGACGACGACCAAGCATGCCGAAGCCAGAGTGCGCCTGAGGTGGCGGGGACGATGAACCCGGGAGGTTGTCACGTTCGTGATATCCGAGGGTTAGGACGGATCGTTACACCAACCCGGCGACGAAGTTGGCGGCGGCGTTTGCCGGACCGCCGGCGTAGGCGCGGTGGGCGGCGACGTCGTCACCGCTGGTGCACACGGGGTCACCGGCGTTGCAGAGATCGATGGACCGGCCACCCCAGATGGGGCTCGAGGTCAGCGGCAACCCCACCTTCGCCGACGGGTTGCCGAACGCGACGAGCGCCGCCACGAAGTCGGGAGTGTTGGGCGGCAGCGGATTGTTGAATCCGATGGCCGGGAACGGCACCGCGGCGATGACGTCGACCACCGCCGCGCCCTGGGAGTAGCCGCCGACGACCAGTTTGGTGTTGGGGCAGGCGCCCATCATGTACTGGATGTGCGCGCTGGCGTCGTTCGCGCCGGCCGCTGCGGCGAGGAAGTCGTAGTCGGCGGGATAGACGACGGCGTAGCTGCCGACCGACCGGCCACCCACCTTGGATCGCAGCGCCTCGACGAAGGACCCGCCGGGCAGTCCAAGGCCTGGCGCCTCACTGGTGCCGCGGGCGAAGACCACCTCGATGTCGGGGCAGTCGTCGGCGGATGCGAGGCCGAGGCCCGACGTGGGAACGGTCGACAGGACGGGGGCGACGACGGCGAGGCACGCCACAGCAACGGCGAGAGTCGTTCGCTTAACGAGATCGAAGGCCACGCCGAATGGTAACGCCTAGATCGGCTAAACAAGTCCTGCGACGAAACTCGCGGCCTGCGGGATGAACTCCGACGACTCGTAGTGCGTGTGCGCGAACGGGTTGCGGCCGTCCGAACAGATGGGGTCGCCGTCGGCGCACAGGTCGATGGCGCGCCCGCTGAAGGTGGAGTTGGTGATCGGAATCGAGAACTTGGCCGACGGGTTTCCGAACACGGCGACCGCGGCGATGCTGGGGTCGAGGGCGGCCGGCAACGGTGGGGCCGATCCCACCTCACCGATCTTGTTGCCCAGCGGCGGGATGCCCGCGAGCATGTCCATCACGGCCGCACCCTGGGAGTATCCGCCCAGGACGATACGCGTACTCGGACACTGCGCGACCAGGGTGGTGATGAAGTTGGTGGCGTCGGTGGCGCCGTTGGCCGCTGCGAGGAAGTCGTAGGTGGCGGGGTAGTTCACACCGTAGGCCGCGATCGAGCGTCCACCGAGTTGAGGGGTGAGGGCGTCAAGCAACGCCTGGCCGACGCGGCCGATTCCCGGAGGCTCGCTGGTGCCGCGGGCGAACACCATCTGGACGTCGGGGCAGGGCTCCGCGGACGCCGTCGGGGCGGCCACCACCGTCGCCACGGTGCAGGCGACGGCCGATGCGATCGCGGCCGCACGGGCCGACATCCTGAGCAAGGTCACTAGCTCATCTTCACATAGGTGGCTCAGGCAGGGCCAACCGTTCGCCGCGGTCGCCCAGGCGGGCCAGCACGAGGCCGGCCAGAACGACTGCGCCGCCGATGACTTGAATGACCGCGAGGGATTCACCGAGCAGTACCCAGGCCGTGAGGACGGCGAAGAGGACCTCGGACAGCCCGACCAGCGAGGCAAACCTCGGGCGCAGGCGGGTGACGCCCATGATGCCGAGCGTGTAGGCGATCGCGGTGGGAATCAGCGCCATCGCGATCACCGGCACGAACCACGGCGTCGTCACGCCGGCGATCGTGGTGTCGTCCGCGGTGAAGGTCATCGGCATCACGCGGGTCGCGCCGAGCAGTACGACCGCGACGGCGCCGACGATGAGGCCCCCGGCGGCCAGGGTGATGGGATTGAGCCCACCCTCCTCGGTGCTCACCTCGTCGGACATCACGAAGTAACACGCCGCGCAGACCGCGGCTACCGACGCCCAGCCGACGCCGAAGAGGTTGATGTGGGCCTCGGAGAACACGTTGAGCACCAACGTGATTCCGGCGACGGCGAGTGCGACGCCAGCCAGGGTGAGGTTGCCCGGCCGGCGGCGGGTGGTGGCCCACAGCCAGCCCACGACGAGGATCGGCGCGGTGTACTCGATGAGGAGTGCCACCCCGACCGACAGGTGTGAGACGGCGTTGTAGTAGCAGAATTGGGCGCCGGCGATGGGGACGGCACCGTAGGCGAGCACCGTCCGCCAATGCGCGAGGGCCTCGCGCACCCAGGCCGGGTTCATCGCGGTGGCGAACACCGCCATCGCGACGGCGCCGCCGGCCAGACGTGCGGTGACAGCGGCGGTCGGGCTCCAGCCGGCTTCCATGAGAGCCTTGCCGAGCGGGCCCGACATGCCGAAGGCGAAGGCCGAGCCGAGGGCCAGCAGGAGACCCGATCGGAACTGCTCGGCGGCGGGTCGTACGTCCGTCGTGGCGGTCATGCGGCACCTCCCGGCATGTAATGAGTAAAATGATTGTTGGTCGTGACGCTACCGCCGACAGGAGTCATGAGTCAATTGAATTTCAGTCATGACACGGAGCTGACCCTCCGTGCCGCGTGCGTCCTCGTCAACACCGATCGGGTGGACGGCGAGCGGCTCGACGGCATGTCTGCGCTCGACGACTATCTCGACGGTTTCGGCTGGACGGGGCGCCGGGATCGCGACGACGCCGAACTGGACTCCGTCCGGAAGCTGCGCGCCCGGGTCGGCAAGATCTGGGCCGACGCCGGCGACGAGGAGCGCGTCGTCGGGCAGGTCAACGCCCTGCTGAGCGACACCAGGGCCGCGCCCTGGCTGACCCGGCACGCCGAGATGCCGGAGTGGCATCTGCACCTTGCCTCCATTCACGATCCGCTGTGGCAGCGCATGGGCGCCGAAATGGCCATGTCGCTGGCCGACCTCATTCGCGCCGGGGAACTGCGCAGGCTCAAGATCTGTGCGGCACCAGACTGCGAAGCGGTCCTGGTCGACCTCTCGCGCAACCGGTCGCGGATGTTCTGCGACACCGGCAACTGCGGCAACCGTCAACACGTCGCGGCCTACCGCGAGCGCCGCGCCCACGAGGATCACGACTGACCCGAAATCGGTGATCCGGCAGCCGTCGCCACCCCGTTACCCTCGAAGGCGGGGGGGCACATGGTTTCTCGACCGACCACACGATTGGAACTCAGCGGACGGCGCTTTCTGGCCCGCCGCATGATGCACGCGCTGGTACGCAGAGACGTCGCGATGTTCGACGATCCACTACGCGCGCAGTCGATCTCGCTCGCATCGGGCGCGGTCGTCTCGAGCCTCGTCGTCGGGGTGGGAGTCGTGCTCGGCCTGGTCGGGATCGGGGGTGTGCCCGACTCTGCGCCAATCGTGATGGGGCGCAACAGCGGTGCGCTCTACGTCCGCGTGGACGGCATCCTGCATCCCGTGCTCAACCTGGCCTCGGCGCGGCTCGTCGCGCGATCGGCCGCCACGCCAGTCGCGGTGGCCGACGGATCGATCTCGGCACTCCGGCGCGGACCGCTGATGGGCATTCCCGGTGCCCCGGCGTCCATCGGTGAACCGCTGCGCGAATCCACGTGGACGGTGTGCGACGACGACGATCGCACGGTCGTCGCCGTCGGCCGCTCGGACGACGACCGTCCAGACGACCGGTCCGACGCGACCCGTGCCGTCCTGGTGGCCCCGCGCGGCGAGGGTGCGGCCGCCACCTTCCTGATGTACGACGGTCAGCGCGCGGAGGTCGACCTGCGAAACCTCGCCGTGGTGCGGGCGCTGCGCCTCGACGGCGTCGCGCCCGTCCCGGTCTCGCGCACCCTCCTCGACGTGGTGCCCGAGGTGCCGCGAATTGCCCCGCCACTCATCGCCGACCACGGCTCACCGGGACCCGTCTCGCTCTCGGGTGCGACCATCGGTTCGGTCGTGACCGTCCGCCGCGCCGACGCCGTCGAGCGGTACGTCGTGCTGCGCGACGGCCTCCAGCGGGTGGGCGAGGTCGCCGCCGACCTCATCGGATACGCCTACGACACCGCCGGTCGCCCGACGGTGAGCGTCGCCGCGGCCGCGGTCGCGGCGCTCCCCGTCGTGGACCGGTTGCCCACGAATTCCTTTCCACGGCAGGCACGCACGCCGGTTGGCGCCGCCGACGGATATGCGGTCTGCGCCCGATGGCACCAGGGTGGCACGGGTCGCATCGCATCGAATATCGCTGTCCTCGTCGGTGATTCGCCATACCGGAACTCCGTACGGGTGACCGCACTCGCGCAGGCCGACGGGCCGGGCCCCGGCGTCGACGCCGTCGCGATCCCCGCAGGCACCGTGGCCTACGTCAGATCGGCCCGCATCGTCGGCGACGACGGCGCGAGCGGCACCCGGTTCCTGGTCACCGATGCCGGTGTGGTGTTCGGCGTGCGCGACGACGACGCCGCGAGGTTCCTCGGTCTGGGTGGGCCGCCCGAAGCGGCGCCATGGCCCCTGCTGGCACACCTGCCGCGGGGACCCGAGCTCAGCGTCGACGCCGCCTCAGTCGTTCGCGACGGACTCCCCGCGGCGTCGTAACCGGCCCGCCGACGCGGCCGCCGCGGCGGCCGCCCCGGCGACGCAGGCCGCCGCGCCCATCAGCGACACGCGTCGCGCCGACGTGTCGGCTGGCGGGGTGAGAGTGGTTGGCTCCGAGACGGATCGAATCATCGGCGTGGGTGATTCGGTACCGCCCGCGGTGACGGCAGCCAGCGCGTCGACGACGCCGTGACCCACCCAGGAATCCCATCCGGCGGCCGGATGGTGCGCGGTCTCGGTGATCCTACGCATCACCTGCCGCGCGGTCAGCTGGGGTGCCGCCGACCGTACCAGGGCGACGACGCCCGCGACCACCGGAGCCGAGTAGCTCGTCCCCGAAATCCGTTCCGGTCCGGTCGACCCCATGACGGAGTCGACGACGCCGTCACCGTCCGGGCTCAGGGACACCACGCCTTCACCGGCTGCGGCGAGGTCCACCCAGGGACCCGCCAGGGTGAACCTCGACGGCCGACCCGTGGCGTCGACCGAACCGACGGTCAGCACGTAGTCGTCGTACCAGGCAGGGGTCACCACGACGTCGACGGCATCCCAGTCCGGTCGGCCGGGACGGGCGGGGTCGGCTGCCGGATTCTGCCGCGGACACTGACCCGACCCGCCGACGTTGCCCGCCGCCGCCACGACGACGACGTTCTTGACGTCGACGGCGTAGGCGAGTGCCGCACCGAGGGCTCGGTCGTCGAGTTCCTGGTCGGCCGTTGCGCATGCGACCGACGAGATGTTGATCACCGTCGCACCGGCGTCCGCAGCGGTGCGGACCGCTGCGGCGAGGGTCTCCACGTCACCGACCCCCGGTCCGTCGGCGGCCTCACTCGGTGTGAAGACGTTGCTGGACTGTCGGATCGAGAGAATCGACGCCTCGGGTGCGACACCGCTGAAGGCTGCGTCGGACGGATCGGTCGGTGCGGCCCCGATGATGCCGGCGACGATCGTGCCGTGCCCGTCGCAGTCCTGGGTGCCGTCACCGGTCGACACGTAGTCGCCGCCGGGAAGCAGGCGGGGTAGCAGTCGGTGCCTGGCGACGCCGGTGTCGATCACCGCGACGGTCTGCCCTGCACCCTTGGTCAGGCGCCACACCGTTTGCAGCTCAGCGAGATTCGAGTTCGACCGTGCCTCGCGGGCGACCGTCGGAGCGACCCGGCACGCGTCGGTCTGCTCGGTCGGGGTGCGCGGCGCGGGTGGTCGCGCGGGGGGAAGGTTTGCGTCGTCGACCGTCGGAGGCGGTACGGCGGCGGCGGTCGGAGCCGCCCAGACGGCTCCCGCGATCCCCACGACCGCCGCGGCTCGGACCGCGCCCGTCACGGCACGAGCCCTTCGAGCGCGACGAACGCGCCGCCGACCCAGCACGCGGCGGGTATGACGGCGACCAACGCGCAGTATTCGACACGGTCCAGCGCCCGCGCCACCATGGGCCCGACGCGGGGGCGGTGAGCGGTCACCAGGCCGGCGACGACCAAGACACCCGCGACGGGGCCGACGGTCTCGGGCCGCGTGTCGACCAGTGTCCACAGCCCGGCGCAGACGGCGATGAATCCGCCTGCCGCCAAACAGGTCCGACGGTCGGCGTCGGCATGGGTTCGGATCCGCAGCAACAGCGCAGCGCCCACCAATCCTGCGAACGGCGCAGCGCCCGAGTGGCCGGACACGGCTACGACCACCGCACCCGCCGCCGCCGTCCCCGACGAGCCCGCCACCAGCCCGCTCAACGTGACGTGTCCGGCGGCGACCCGGGTCGTCAGATCACCTTGCGACTGCCCGGGCCCGAGACCGGCGGTCAGCATCGACAGTCGGGGAGCCAGTGCCAGCAGCACGATCGCCGACGTGGCCAGTGCGGCGCCCAGCACGTGCGTCGGCAGGGCGACGACGGTGGCCGCGGCCACCAACCCCGACACCGACGCGGCCGCGATCACGGGCGCCGACGGCCGTCCGGACAGGCGCAGCAGCATCAACGAGGCCGACGCCGCGGCCGCTGCGGCCAGGAAGACGTTGGGCGCGGCGGGGCCGGACGGTACGACGACGAAGCCGGTGGCTCCGACCAGTGCGATCACCCCCACACTCGACGTCGTCGAGTACCCGGTGACGAAGGCCGCCACGGCGGCGGCCGCTGCCGACGCCGCGGCCACCATCGCTGCGACGACGGCGTCGTCGGAGCCCGCGGTGCTGGCGAGCACGACGGCGGCCAGGACCGTCGCCAGCACCGCCGCCACGTTGGACAGCCGAACGCCGAGGAGCCCGCCCGCCGGCGGCGACGCCACCACCTGCCACGGGGCTGCGTGCCGGATGGGTCCGAGTGCCGGCGTGGTGCCCGCGTCCAGGATGAGCAGTTCGCCGTCGCAAACGTCGTTGTCCTCCAACGACGTCGACTCGTCAAGCTGCTCACCGGTGACGCGCTGCAACCGCCAGTCCCGGGCCGCGCCGTCGGCCGTCGCACCGACACCGACCAGGTCGACGATCGTGGGGAGCAACTCGGCCACCGTCGTCCTGGACGGGAGCACGAGGTCGACCGCCAATGGATCGCCGTCGCGGTCGGTCTGAACGCAGACCTTCGACACCGACATCCCACCGACGCTAATGGCCCCGGAGGGGCAGCCGCAGCGGCAATTTCGTCACCATCCGAAGGGAACCAAACCGTCGTCGAGAGCGTCCATTCAGACGATGGGAGCCACGAGTCAGCGCCGCCTGCGTCCGCCGCCGTTCGACGACGGCGAACTCGTGGTGCAGGCGCCACCTGCGGTGCCCAAGGATCCTCCGACGAACCTCGTCGCCAAGGTGCTCCCGATCGTGATGCTGATCGCGATGGGCGGGATGACGGTGCTGTACTTCAGCTCGGGTGCCGCGTCGTCGCGCAGTCCGATGTTCCTGTTCCTTCCGGTGATGATGCTGGTGTCGGTGCTCGGCTCGGTCGCCTATCAGTCGCGAGGGGCACGGCGGGGGGCCGAGCTCGACGATGACCGCCGCGCGTATCTGCGCTACCTCGACGAGCTCGACCAGACGCTCGCGAGAACCGCCGAGGCGCAACATGAGTCACTGCACTGGAGTCACCCCGACCCTGCGGCGCTGTGGACGTTGATTGGCGGTGTGCGCATGTGGGAGCGCCGCCCCGGTGACGAGGACTTCTGCCACGTGCGGGTTGGCACCGGCCGCCGCCCACTGTCGACCCGGGTGGTGGTGCCCGACGCGTCCGGGTCCTGCGCGCGGGGGGCGGACGCGCGCGACCCCGTGGTCGAAGACGCCGTCGACCGCTTGCTGGCCGACCGGTCGACGGTGCCCGGTGTGCCCGTCACCCTGGACCTGTCGATGCGCGAGCGCATTGCCGTCCCGGGGTCGGCAGAGGCCGCCCGAGGTGTCGTCCGGGCGATGATTTGCCAGCTGAGCGTCCTGCACGGTCCGGACGTCGTACGGGTCACCGCGATCGGTCACCACGCCGACGCCCACTGGGACTGGCTGAAATGGCTTCCACATCATGGTCGTTCGGAGCAGACGTGGCCTCGGGCGCGGCACGTCGTGATCATCGACGGACGGGTCGACGGTGCTCCCGCCGCCGACACGACGATCGCGGTGGGTGCGGTGGCCGGTGAGGGTCCGACCGTGGCGCTCGACGGCACCGCAGGGGTGCAGTCTCCCGACTCGTCGTCCGCCGCGCAGGCGCTCGCCTGCGCGAGGATGCTCGCCCCGTTCCGAGCGGAGACCACCGCCGCGGCCGCCGGGGCGGACTGGGCCGAACTGGTCGGCGTCGGCGCCGTCACCCGTCTGGACGTCGACCGGACGTGGCGGCCACGGACCCCGGCCGACCATCTCCGAGTCGCGATCGGCCTGACCGACGACGGCCGGCCGGTGCAGGTGGACCTCAAGGAGGCTGCCCGTGGGGGCATGGGCCCGCACGGCTTGTGCGTGGGTGCCACGGGTTCGGGTAAGTCGGAGTTCTTGCGGACGCTGGTCCTCGGGTTGGTGGCGACGCACGCCCCCGACGCCCTGAACGTCGTACTGGTCGACTTCAAGGGAGGGGCCACGTTCCTCGGCATGGAACGCCTGCGGCACGTCGCGGCCGTCGTGACCAATCTGGCCGAGGAGGCTCACCTGGTGGCGCGGATGAGGGACGCGCTCGCCGGGGAGATGACGCGGCGTCAACGGGTGCTGCGGGCCGCGGGGGGCTTCCCCGGCATCGGCGACTACGACGCCGCGCGCGCCCGCGGCGCGGTGCTGGCGCCGTTGCCGGCGCTGTTCATCGTCGTCGACGAGTTCTCCGAATTGCTCAGCCAACACCCCGACTTCGCCGAACTCTTCGTTGCGATCGGTCGTCTCGGCCGGTCCCTCGGGATGCATCTCTTGCTGGCCAGCCAGCGGCTCGACGAAGGCCGGCTGCGCGGCCTCGAGACGCACCTGTCGTACCGCATTTGCCTGAAGACGTTCTCCGCCAGCGAGTCCCGCGCCGTACTGGGCACGGCCGAGGCCTATGAGCTTCCCGGCACCCCGGGTGCGGCGATCCTGAAGACGGCCGCAGGCGACCTCGTCCGGTTCCGCAGCGCCTTCGTCTCCGGCCCGGTCGACACCCCGGCCGGAGATCACCGGCAGGTGGCCCGCCGCTTCACCGCCGCCGACGCCGTCGATTTGCCACCGCGGTCGACTGCCCGCACGTCGCGCGCGCTGCTCGACGTCGTCGTCGACCGTCTCGCCGATCGTGGTCAGCCGGCCCACCAGGTGTGGCTCCCGCCGCTCACCGCCTCGCCAGGGTTGGGGGCGCTCGTTGCCATGACGAGTGAGCAGGAGCCGCTGGTGTTGCCGATTGGTCTGGTGGACAACCCCTTCGAGCAGCGACGCGACGCGCTCCTGGTCGACTTGCGAACCGCGGGCGGGAACGTCGCGATCGTCGGCGGCCCTCGGTCGGGCAAGACGACCGCGCTGCGCACCGTCATCGTCGGCCTGGCGGTGACCCACCCGCCCGAGGCCGTTCACGTCTACGGTCTGGACTTCGGTGGCGGATCGTCCGCCTCGCTGCGGTCACTGCCTCACGTCGGCGCCGTCGCCGGCAGGCTGGAGCGTGATCTCGCCCGGCGAATCGTGGCGCACGTGCAGGGCCTGGTGCGGGAGCGGGAGACCCTTCGCCGCGAGTGCCGGAGTGAATCGTCGGATCTCGCGGAGGTGTTCCTGGTAGTCGACGGCTGGGCGGTCGCACGCCAGGAATTCGACGGAATGGAGGAGGCCGTCACCGCCATTGCGACGCAGGGGCTCTCACTCGGGGTGCACGTCGTGATCACCGCGTCGCGTTGGGCCGAACTACGTCCAGCGCTCAAGGATCAGCTCGGCACCCGGGTCGAGCTCTGTCTCGGCGACCCGGCCGACTCGGAGATGGACCGCAAACGGGCCCGCCTCCTGGGTTCCCGCCCGCCGGGACACGGAATCACCCGCGACGGTTTGGAATTCGTGATCGGCCTGCCATGCGCCGACGGCACCGACGTGGCCGAGGTGGCCGCCCGGTTCGCCGGCCGAGGCGCCCCGGCCGTGCGTCTGTTGCCGGCGCTGGTGCCCCACGCCGAGGTCGTCGAGCGGGCCGGCGGCCGCGTCGCGCTCGGGCTCGGGGAGGACGACATGACGCCGACGGTCCTGGACTTCACGGCCCACCCGCACCTGATGATCCTCGGCGACACCGAGTGCGGAAAGACCGCCACGCTGCGCACCCTGTGCGGGGAGATCGTGCGCACCGGTGCACCCGGCGGTGTCCGCGTGCTCGTCGTCGACTTCCGTCGCACCCTGCTCGGCGTCGTCGACGACGATCATCTGCTCGGGTACGCGATGTCCGCGGCTGCGGCCGTCGCCCACGTGGCCACGGCCACCGCCCTGCTGACCGACCGGCTGCCCGACGAATGCGTCACCCAGCGGCAACTCCGGGAACGGTCGTGGTGGTCGGGCCCCGAGGTGTTCGTGGTCGTCGACGACTACGACCTGGTGGCCGGTACGTCCGGCAATCCGCTGTTATCGCTGCTGGACCTGCTGCCACACGCCAGGGACCTCGGCCTGCATCTGGTGCTGGCCCGCCGGTCCGGCGGTGCGGCACGGGCGATGTTCGACCCGATCCTGGCGCGTACCAAGGATCTTGGCTGCATGGGATTGATGATGAGCGCAAGTCCGGACGAGGGTGTGTTGCTCGGGTCCGTGCGCCCGGTCCCGCTGCCGCCGGGGCGAGGCACGCTGATCCGGCGCGGGCACGCCGACGAGCTCGTCCAGGTGTCCTGGACCGATCCGCCGTGAGCGCGGTGGTCGTGGTGGTGGGGCCGAAGGAGGTCCTCGGTCCGGGTGTCGTGGAACCCGAGCTGGCGTCGACCGCGCTGGCGAGCATCGACGACGACCATGCCCTCGTCGAGGACCGCGTCGTCTCGGTCGACGAGCTGTGGCGAGAGGCGGTCGGGTCGGCGATCGGCAGTCGGTGCGCCCGGCTGACGTTGATCTGTCCGTCGTGGTGGAGCGCCCGGCGGCTGGCCCGCGTGGCGACCGCCGGACGGCACTGGTGCGGCGCCGTCACGGTGCTGCCGCGCGCCGAGGCGTGGTCCGCTGAGACCATCGTGGAACTCGGACCCGACCTGGTCGTCGTGCACGCCGGCGGCCGATCGCACGCCATCGCGAGGGCCCACCACGGTGAGGCGATCGTCGACGCCGTCGTCGACCGCCTCGACGGGCGGTCCGCGGTGACCGTCGACGCGCCCTCGGGCCTCGAGCTGCTGGGCGCCAATCTCGTTCGTGTGCTTCGTCTGCGCGGCGGCGAGGTGACGCTCGTCGACGATCGCACCCTCGCGGCCGCCGTCGGCTCCACCGGTGGCCGCGCACTCAGGTGGCCCGTGTCGGCACGCACCACCGGACTGGCCGCGGCGATACTCGTGGCCACCGGACTGGTGGTCGCCGCGGTGACCGTCGGCGGGCAGTCTGCCGAAGCGCCGGCGGCCGCCGCCGCAGTCGACGTCTCGTGGTTGGTGGAGGGCCGCGTCGCCGTCGAGGTCCCCAGCGGGTGGAGCGTCGAAAGGATCACCGCTGGTCCGGGTTCGGCTCGCGTGCAGGTGATCTCACCGGACGACGGCTCCGCGGTGATCCACCTGACGCAATCCCGGGTGCCGGACGCCGAGACGCTGGACTCGACGGCCACTGCGCTGGCGTCGGCCCTCGCGGCGCAACCCGACGGGACCTTCGTCGACTTCTCCGCCGCCGATGAACGCGCGAATCGCAGCGCCGTGACCTACCGAGAGGTGCGCGCCGACCGACGGGTCGACTGGACGGTGCTGCTCGACGGGGGCGTGCGGATCGCGATCGGTTGTCAGGGCGCCGGGCCGGTTCCGCGCGCCGCGTGCGACCGCGCCATTCGGTCAGCACACGCGATTCAACGAAAGTGATTCATGCACAACGGAACCGAAGCGCGGTGTGGTGCGTCGAATCAATCAAGGGATCACACGTGGAAGGGATTGCGATGACCAGTGGAGCATTGAACACCGACTTCGGGCTGATGTCGACCGTCGCCGGAAAGATCGACACCTGCAACGAGGAGACCGGGGCCATGCTGAGGACGTTCATCGGGCAGATGAGCACGGTCCCGCCGTCGGTGTGGGGTGGCGCCGCCGCCGCGCGCTTCCGCGACGTCGTCGACCGCTGGAACACCGAATCCCTCGCGTTGCACCAGTCGCTGCAACGGATCTCGGAGACCATCCGGTTCAACGAGCGCACCCTGCGCGAGGCCGCCGACCAGCACTCGCACCGCATCGCCTCGGTCGACGTCCGCTGACCACCCCGTCCACCCACCCGAATGGAGCATTCATGGAACCGGTTCTGTCCTACGACTTCGCCGAGATCGAGTACACGGTCCGTCAGGAGATTCACCACACCTCCGCGCGTTTCAACGCGGCGCTGGACGATCTGCGTGCCCAGATAGCGCCTCTGCAGGCGGTGTGGACACGTGAGGCCGCCGAGGCCTACCGCGTCGAGCAGGCGAGGTGGGACCAGTCGGCGGCCGCGCTGAACGACATGCTCGTCGCCCTCGGCAACGCGGTCCGCGAGGGATCCGACGACGTCGCCGACACCGACCGCCGCGCCGCGGGAGCCTGGGGCTTCTAGGCGTTCGGCACACCAGACCCTGTGCGGTCCCGAACGGGTGGAGAGGCTCGGGAGGGACCGCACAGTCATGTCCGGGCCCCGGCGGCGCGCCACCCGTCGTCGAGTGTGCTGTGGGATCGCTCCACGCGACGAATTCGCGATCTGCCAGCACACTCGACGACGGGGGGTGGCGGGGAATTGGCGGGGAGCTGGCCGGGGGTCGGCGGGGAGTCGGCGGGGCGGGGGTGGGCGTTTTGACCTGCGGCGACGGCGGCCGGTAGGCTGCTCGGTTGGCGCGCGGTGAGTCCCCGGACTCCGCGGGTCCTCGGGTCTACGTCGGTCGCCGAGGACTCCGGCCCAGCGCCTGACCGACACCCCGGCTACGCCGGGAAACCCGAGAGAAAGAAAAGGTAGCGCTGTGCCTACGTACACGCCGAAGGCGGGTGACACCACGCGAACGTGGCACGTCATCGACGCCACGGACGTGGTCCTCGGCCGGCTCGCCGTTGCAGCAGCAACCCTGCTGCGCGGCAAGCACAAGCCGACGTTCACGCCGAATGTCGACGGTGGCGACTTCGTCATCATCATCAACGCCGACAAGGTCGCCATCAGCGGCGACAAGCTGAACACCAAGTTCGCCTACCGCCACTCGGGTTACCCCGGCGGCCTCCGCAGGCGCACGATCGGCGAGATCATGGCCAAGAACCCCGAGAAGGTCGTCGAGAACGCGATCATCGGAATGCTGCCCCACAACAAGCTGAGCCGTCAGGTTCAGAAGAAGCTCAAGGTGTACGCCGGCGCCGAGCATCCGCACGTCGCTCAGCAGCCGGTTCCGTTCGAGATCAAGCAGGTGGCCCAGTGACCGAGACGACCGACGTGACCGACTCGACCGAGGTCGAGGTCGAGGTGCCCGAGGGTGGCTACGTGTCCGAGTCCACCGAGGCGCCGGCTGCCGACGAGGCCCCGGCCCGCGAGCCGCTGATCTTCGACCGGCCCGTGCAGACCGTCGGCCGCCGCAAGGAGGCCGTGGTGCGGGTGCGCCTGACCCCCGGCACCGGCAAGTTCATCCTCGACGGCCGCAGCCTCGAGGAGTACTTCCCCAACAAGGTGCACCAGCAGCTCATCAAGGCGCCGCTGGTGCTCGTCGACCGGCTCGACACCGTCGACGTCTTCGCCCACCTCGACGGTGGCGGACCGTCCGGACAGGCGGGCGCCCTGCGTCTGGCCATCGCCCGGGCGCTCATCATCGTCCAGCCCGAGGATCGGCCGCCGCTGAAGAAGGCCGGCTACCTCACTCGTGACCCGCGTGCGATCGAGCGCAAGAAGTACGGCCTCAAGAAGGCCCGCAAGGCGCCTCAGTACTCGAAGCGCTGATCCCTCGTACCGAAGACCCGCGAGCAGTGCGCGGCTTGCCCGTTTCGACGCCAAGCCGTGCACTGCTTTCGGTTTATCTAGGAGGAGCATGGGTCGCCTGTTTGGCACCGACGGCGTCCGCGGTGTCGCGAACACCGATCTGACCGCCGAGTTGGCGCTGGCCCTCGGGTCGGCCGCCGCCCGTCGACTGGGCACCTCCGTCGGCAAGCGGCGGGTCGCCGTCGTCGGCCGTGATCCGCGCGCCAGCGGGGAGATGCTCGAGGCCGCCGTCGTCGCCGGGATCACCAGCGAGGGCGTCGACGTGTTGCGCGTCGGCGTGCTGCCGACCCCGGCCGTCGCCCATCTGACGGGCGTCTACGAGGCCGAGTTCGGCGTGATGATCTCCGCGTCGCACAATCCGATGCCCGACAACGGCATCAAGATCTTCGGTCCCGGTGGGCACAAGCTCGACGACGACGCCGAGGACCGCATCGAGGAACTCCTCGGCGCCGGGCCCGGCGCCCGTCCGGTCGGCGCGGCGATCGGTCGCGTGCTCGACGCCGGCGACGCGCTCGACCGCTATCTGCGACACGTCGCGACGGCGGCCCGCACGCCTCTGCACGGCATCACCGTCGTCGTCGACTGCGCGCACGGCGCCGCCTCCGCGGCCGCCCCGCTGGCCTACCGCGCCGCGGGTGCCACCGTGATCGCGATCAACGCAGAACCCAACGGGCTCAACATCAACGACGACTGCGGGTCGACGCACATGGACGTGCTCCAGCGGGCGGTGCTCGCCCACGGCGCGGACCTGGGCCTGGCTCACGACGGGGACGCCGACCGGTGTCTGGCCGTCGATGCGGCCGGCGAGGTGGTCGACGGCGATGCCATCATGGTGATCCTCGCGCTGGCCATGCGCGACGCCGGCGAGCTGACGTCGAACACCCTGGTCGCCACGGTGATGAGCAACCTGGGGCTACACATCGCGATGCGCGCCGCGGGCATCGAGGTGCGCACCACCGCCGTCGGCGACCGCTACGTACTCGAGGAACTGCGGGCCGGCGGCTACGCGCTCGGCGGCGAGCAGTCCGGCCACGTCGTCATGCCGTCGCTGGGCACCACCGGTGACGGCGTCGCCACCGGACTGCGGCTGATGGCGCGGATGGCGCAGACCCGGTCCACGCTGGCCGACCTGTCGGCGCCGATGCACACGCTGCCGCAGGTCCTCATCAACGTCCAGGTCGCGGACAAGGCGACCGTGGCCGAGGCGCCGTCGGTCCGGTCCGCGGTGGCCGAGGCCGAGCGGGAGCTGGGTGACACCGGCCGAATCTTGTTGCGTCCCTCGGGAACCGAGCAGGTCGTCCGCGTCATGGTCGAGGCCGCCGACGAAGACACCGCCCGCCTGCTGGCCGCGCGGGTGGCCGATTCGGTGAGCGAACAACGCTGAGGTCCGGGGCGGGCGGTGCAACGTTGCTGCAACCCCGGACCACCTAGCGTGGGCGACGACGAGCACGTCGGCGTCGGCATGGCACGGCGGCAATCGAAGGAGCACCGGTGGTGGACGCATCGGTGAGGTCGTGATCGATTCGGTTGCGGCCACCGCCGCACTCGCCGCCGTTCTCTTCGCCGCGACCAACATGGACACCCTGCTGACGAGCACCGCGTTGGTGGCGGCCAACCGCCATGCCGGGCGCGGCGGCAATTGGCGCATCTGGTGCGGGCAATGCGTGGGCATGGTCATCGTCGTGGTGATCGCACTTCTCGTGGCGGCCAGCCTCGCCCATGTGTCCGCCGGATGGCTCGCTGCGATCGGTGTGGTTCCGATCCTGCTGGGGCTCAAGGGTTTGTGGGCTTGCTTCCGCAGTCGCCTCGACGTTCCCGACGGCGACGTGGCGCCGCAACAGCAAGTTGGTGTCGTCGGGGTCGCCGGTCTGACCATCGGCAGCGGTGCCGACAATCTCGCGGCCTATACGCCGGTGTTCCGGACCGACGACATGTCGCAACTGGCCGTCACGCTTGGCGTCTTCACCATCGGTGCCGCCGTCCTGTGCGTGGTGGGTGCGTGGTGCGGATCGCGACGGTTGGTCATCCTCGCCATCAGGAGATTCGGACGGTGGACCGTTCCCGTCGTCTTCCTCGTCGTGGGGGTGGCCGCGGTCTACCACGGTCTGTCGTCGATCTGACGGTGGTGCGGCCCGCGGCCTCGGCCGGGCGCCGAGACCGCGTCAACCCAATGCGCGAACCCAGGCGACGGCATCGGCCACGGTGGACACGACGGGCACGTCGGCGTGGAGTCGTGGCCGGCGCACGATGACGACGGGCACCCCGAGTTGCTCGGCGGCGAGCATCTTCGGCCAGGTGTACTCACCCCCGGAGTCCTTGGTGACCAACACGTCTGCGGCGTGGTCACGGAACACGGCCACCTCGCCGGGCAGCGCGTACGGGCCGCGATCGTTGAGCAGCCGCCAGCGCGGGGGCAGCGTCACGTCGGGTTCGTCCACCACGCGCGCCAGTACCGCGCGGTCGGCGAGCGCCGGGATGAACCGCGCCAGCTGCTGCCGTCCCGTGGTGAGCAGTGGTCGCTGCCCGAGCCGCGCCGCCTCGGCGGCGGCCTCGTCGTGGGTGTCGACCCAGCACCAGGACGGCCGCGCGCGGTCCGCCCAGCCCGGGCGCTCCAACCGCAGCAGCGGTCTCGGCGTCTCGCCGGCGGTGCAGGCCTCGGATGCGTTGGCGGACATCGTCGCCGCGAACGGGTGCGTGGCATCGACGACGGCGTCGTAGTCGACGAGTGCCGACCTCAGCCCGGCCACACCACCGAACCCGCCGATGCGGACCGGCCCCTCGGGCATCCGCGGCCTGGCAACCCGTCCCGCAAGGGAACTCGTCACGTCGAACCCGTCGGCCAGCAATCGGGCGGCCAGCGCCCGCGCCTCCGAGGTGCCACCAAGCAGCAGGATCCGCGGGCCCGTCACGGCGCCCCCGGAGCCAGGAACGGCAATCCCTCTGGGGCGCCCCGAAGGGCCAAGTCCAACAACGCGTCGACGTCCAGATGCGCGTCGACGAGCTCACCGAGCAGGTCGAGGCGGCGCTCGCGGGCCGCGGGAAAGCTGACGCCGGAGGGCTCGAGCTCGAGCGTCTCGCGCAGGAATGCCGCCCGCAGCGCGTCACCCTCCAGCGACCCGTGCCACATCGTGCCGAACACCGCACCCGATCGGGCCCCGCCGAGGAATTCCTCCGCATCGGGCCCCCGGGTGATGCGGCCGTGGTGGATCTCGTACCCCGCCGCGGGTGCGCCGAGACCCTCGCCGTGGGGCAACCGAAGCACCTTCGCCGGCGCGAACGTGGTCTCGACGTCGAGCACCCCGAGCCCCGCCACCTCGGGAACGCCGCCCTCGACACCGTCGGGATCGCGAATCACGTTGCCCAGCATCTGAAATCCACCGCAGATGCCCAGCAGCGGCTTGCCGGCCGCGACGTGCGCCAGCAGCGCCCGGTCCAGTCCCCGCGACCGCAGCCACGCCAGGTCGGCGATGGTGGACCTGGTGCCGGGCAGCACCACCACATCGGCATCGGCCAGGGCGCGGGGATCGGAGACGAACACGACGTCGACGTCCGGTTCCAGACCGAGCGCGTCGACGTCGGTGAAGTTGCTGATGCGCGGCAGCCGGATCACCGCCACGCGCCGCGCCCCGGTGTCCGTCGAGCGGCGTCCCTGCAAGTCGAGTGCGTCCTCGGAGTCCAACCACAGGTCGGGATGCCAGGGCAGGGTGCCGTACACCCGCCGGCCCGTCAGGCGTTCCAGGTCGCGCAGCCCCGGCGCCAGCAGGTCGACGTCGCCGCGAAACTTGTTGACCACGAAGCCCGTCAGCAGCGCCTGGTCCTCGGGGGACAGGAGCGCCACGGTACCGAGGAACGCCGCGAACACGCCGCCGCGATCGATGTCGCCGACCACGACGGTCGGCAGTCCGGCGTGGCGGGCCAGGCCCATGTTGACGTAGTCGCCTGCGCGCAGGTTGATCTCGGCCGGACTCCCCGCGCCCTCGGCCACCACGACGTCGAACCGCGTGGCCAGGTCATCGAACGCCGCGTGCGCCGCGGTCGCCAGCGCCCGCCGTCCCTCCAGCCAGTCCGATGACGACACCTCACCCCACGGCCGGCCCATCAGCACGACGTGGCTGCGACGATCACTGCCCGGCTTGAGCAGCACCGGGTTCATCGCCACCTCGGGAACGGCCTGGGCCGCCAGCGCCTGAACCCATTGTGCGCGGCCGATTTCGGCGCCGTCCAGGTCGGGCCCCGCACACACCATGGAGTTGTTGGACATGTTCTGCGCCTTGAACGGAGCCACCTTCACGCCGCGGCGCGCCAGGGCCCGGCACAATCCGGTGGTCACCACGCTCTTGCCCGCGTCACTGGTGGTGCCGGCGACGAGCAGACCCGCCATCAGGTCCGCCTCACCAGGAACAGATCCATCACCCACCCTGCCTCGGACTTCGCCTTCTCGCGGGCGTCGACGATGGCGGGCAACGCCTCCGAGAGACGACCCGACACCAAGCGTTCGCCGGTGGCACCGAGGTTGGCGCCCCACCACACCGTCCAGTCGTCGAGTCCGGTGAGGTCCAACCGGTCCGGCGGCGGGTTGAGCATGGCGACGATGTTGTCCTGCCCGGCGGCCACCGCCTCCTGCAGCCGGCGTCCGGTCGTCACGTGTACCGACCTGCCGACCTCGTGCAGCACGATGCGGTGCCGGGCGGCCAGCAGCTGCGGTGCGCTGATGCCTGGCAGGACGTCGAACTCCACCGCCACTCCGAGCGCGCGCACCTTCTCGACGACCCGGATCGTGGAGTCGTAGAGCGAGGGGTCGCCCCAGACCAGGAACGCCGCGGTGCCACCCCGCTCGCGCAGCAGCTCGGCGTACCGGGCGGCTCGGGCGTCGTGCCAATCAGCCACCGCGCCTTGATAATTGGCGTCGGTCAACCCGGCCGAACGGTCGCGTACGGGGTCGGGCACCACCACGATTTCGGCGGGCCCGTCGGCGCCGGGGAACGCCTCGACGATCTCGCGACGCAGCGCCAGCAGTCCGTCGTCGTCGTTCTTGGCCGCCGCGAGCACGTAGTCCACCGACCGCAACGCGTCGCCGACCTCGGGGGTCACCTGGTGCGGGCCCATGCCGACCCCGAGGATCCGGATCTGCACGGGCTCAGGCACCGGTGGTCGCACCACGGTCCTCCAGGTCGCCCTCGACCTCCAGGTAGGCCTGCTGCAGCGCGGCCAGCGTCTCGGCGGAGGGGTCGGCCCACAGCCCACGGTCGGCGGCTTCCTGCAGCCGCTCGACGATCCCATGCAGCGCCCAGGGATTGGAGGTGTCGAGGAACTCCCGCGTCGTGGGGTCCAGCACGTACTCCTGGGCCAGCTTCTCGTACATCCAGTCGTGCACGACGCCGGCGGTGGCGTCGAACCCGAACAGGTAGTCCACCGTCGCGGCGAGCTCGAAGGCCCCCTTGTATCCGTGCCTGCGCATGGCGGCGATCCACCGCGGGTTGACCACCCGGGAACGGAAGACGCGGGCGGTCTCCTCCGAGAGCGTCCTGGTGCGCACCGCATCCGGTGTCGTCGAGTCCCCGACGTAGGCCTTGGGGTCCGAGCCGGTGAGCGCCCGCACGGTGGCGATCATGCCGCCGTGATACTGGAAGTAGTCGTCGCTGTCGGCGATGTCGTGTTCGCGCGTGTCGACGTTCTTGGCCGCCACCTTGATTCGGCGGTAGTTGGTGCGCATGTCGTCGGCGGCGGGCGCGCCGTCCAGACCACGGCCGTAGGCGAACCCGCCCCACGCGGTGTAGACCTCGGCCAGGTCCTTGTCGTCGCGCCAGGTGCCCGCCTCGACGACCTGCAGGATGCCCGCTCCGTAGGACCCGGGCTTGGAGCCGAAGATCCGCGTGGTGGACCGGCGTTGGTCGCCGTGCTCGGCCATGTCGGCCCGGGCGTGGGCGGCCACGAAGTTCTGGTCGTCGGGCTCGTCGAGTTCGGCGACCATCTGGACGGCGTCGTCGAGCATCGTCACCACGTGCGGGAAGGCGTCGCGGAAGAAGCCCGAGATGCGCACCGTCACGTCGATGCGCGGCCGGCCGAGTTCCTCTGGCGTGACGATCGCGAGACGGCTGATTCGCCGGGACGCCTCGTCCCACTCGGGGCGCACCCCGAGGAGCGCGAACACCTCGGCGATGTCGTCACCTGAGGTGCGCATGGCACTGGTGCCCCACACCGACAGGCCCACCGACTCCGGGTATGTGCCGGTGTCGTCGAGGTAGCGCTGGATCAACGAGTCGGCCATGGCCTGGCCGGTCTGCCAGGCAAGCCGCGACGGCACCGCGCGGGGGTCGACGGTGTAGAAGTTGCGGCCCGTCGGCAGCACGTTCACCAGACCGCGCAGCGGTGAGCCCGAGGGCCCGGGACGGATGAAACCACCTGCGAGGGCGTGTAATACGGCCTCGATCTCGCCCGCGGTGCCCGCCAGCCGCGGCACCACCTCGGTGGCGGCGAAGTGCAGCACCTTCTGCACCCCGGGGTCGTCGTGCAGCGAACCCGCTGCCTCGACCGCCCAGCCCGCCGCCTCCATCGCCTCGACGAGTTGCCTTGCCCGCGTTTCGATCTCGTCGACCGCTCGGGTCTCGGCGTCGTCCTTCAGGCCCAGCGCGGCACGTAGTCCCGGTACCGCGTGGTCCTGGCCGCCCCACACCTGCGCGGCGCGCAGGATGGCCAGCACCAGGTTGACCCGCGCCTCGCCCTGCGGCGCGCCGCCGAGGACGTGCAGCCCGTCCCGGATCTGGGCGTCCTTGATCTCGCACAGCCAGCCGTCGACGTGCAGCAGGAAGTCGTCGAATTCCTCGTCGTCCGGCCGGTCGTCGAGACCGAGGTCGCGGTGCATCTCGGCCGCCCGCATCAGATTCCAGATCTCACCGCGGATCGCGGGCAGCTTCGCCGGATCCATCGACGCGATGTTGCCGTACTCGTCGAGCAGCTGCTCCAGCCGCGCGATGTCGCCGTAGGTCTCCGCCCGCGCCATCGGCGGGATGAGATGGTCGACGATGGTGGCGTGCGCGCGCCGCTTGGCCTGGGCGCCCTCGCCGGGATCGTTGACCAGGAACGGGTAGATCAGCGGCATGTCGCCGATCGTCGCGTCGGTCGCGCACTCGGCCGACAGCGCGGCGTTCTTGCCGGGCAGCCATTCCATCGAGCCGTGCTTGCCGAGGTGGACCACCGCGTCCGCGCCGAAACCGCGCTCCAGCCAACGATATGCGGCCAGGTAGTGGTGACTCGGCGCCAGGTCGGGATCGTGGTAGATCGCCACCGGATTCTCCCCGAAACCGCGGGGCGGCTGGATCATCAGCACGATGTTGCCCGCCCGCAGCGCCGCGAGCACGATCTGGTGGTCGTCGTTGACGAAGAGCGTGCCCGGGCCCGGTCCCCACGCTTCGGTCATGGCGTCGCGCAAGCTGGCCGGCAGGTGCGCCGTCCACCGCGCGTACTCCTCGGCGGTGACGGTGACGTGGGCGTCGGTGAGCTGGCCTGTCGTCAGCCAGTCCTGATCCTGTCCGCCCGCCGCGATCAGCGTGTGGATCAGCCGGTCGCCGGCCTCGGTCTCGTCGGCGATGTCGAGTACGCCGAATCCGTCGCCGACGTCGTAACCCTGCTCGGCCAACCGGTGCAGCAACCGCACCGTCGAGGCCGGGGTGTCGAGGCCGACGGCATTGCCGACGCGAGAGTGCTTGGTGGGGTACGCCGACAGGACGAGGGCGAGTTTCTTCTCCGCGTTCGGCAGCCGCCGCAGGCGGGCGTGCTTGACGGCGATGCCCGCCACCCGCGCACAGCGTTCCGGGTCGGCGACGTAGTGCGGCAGACCGTCCTCGTCGATCTCCTTGAACGAGAACGGCGCGGTGATGATGCGTCCGTCGAACTCGGGGATGGCGATCTGATTGGCCGAGTCGAGCGGGGTGACCCCGTCGTCGCTGGCCTGCCAGTCCTCCCGTGAGGACGTCAGGCACAACCCTTGGAGCATTGGAATGTCAAGGGCGGCAAGGCGTTCGATGTCCCAGGCGCCGTCGTCGCCGCCAGCGGTCACCCCGGCGGGCTTGGACCCGCCGGCGGCCAGCACGGTGACTACCAGCGCGTCGAGCGTGCCCATTGCGTCGAACAGCTCCTGCGGCGCGCTGCGCAGGGAGGATGCGAAGATCGGCACCCCGACCGCGTCGCCGGTCGCGTCCACCGCGTCGACGAGGGCGTGGGCGAAGTGGGCGTTGCCGCTGATCTCGTGAGCACGGTAGTAGAGCACGCCGACCCGGATGTCCTTCGGGCTGGACGCGCCGGCGCCCGCACCGTACCCCCACTCGGGGATGACGACGGGCTCCTCGAAACCCTCCCCGGTGAGCAGCACCGTGTCACACAGGAACGCGTGCATCTGGCCGAGGTTGGCCGGGCCGCCCTCGGCGAGGTAGGCGTGCGCCTGGGCGGCGACGCCGATCGGGACGTTCGAGCACTCCATCAGCTCGGCACTGGGCTGGCGCTCGCCGCCGAGCACCACCAGGGGCAGACCGCTGGCGCGCAGGACCGCCAGCTCGGACTCGATCTCGGCCGACGAGCCGAGCACCCGCAACACCACCAGCTGCGCGCCGCGGATCAGTGGCTCGAGTTCCTGACGCACCGGGTTGCCGAGGGTGAACGGCGCACCGCTGGCCCGGGCCGAGAGCAGGTCGGTGTCCGACGTGGACAGCAGGGCGATGCGGGGGAGGGGCATCGAATTCGGCGGGACATCGGGCATGCGTGGGCTCCTACTCGGGGTTCTCGCCCCTCGTCGTCGAAGTCTCGTGGCCAGTATCTGGCTATGGCCACGAAGTGGCCTCACAGTGGCGGAACCGCCCCGGGTTTGCACCGGGTTCCTTCGCCGCGAGACGTGCTAGGTCAGAGTAGTGCAGGTTTCCTTCCCGGTGGTCACACCCGGGCGCTTTCGGCACCGATCGTGGCACTGCTACCCCATTGCAACGTGGGGGGTGGTAGTGATGTCGGCGTGCCCGACGGACGCGACACCCCACTCCGGCAGCGTCAGCACGCATGCCCAGAAGGATTTCGATGATGAGCTCCGACCAACTCGCCCGCCCCACCAAGCGGTACGAGTACATCGACGACGGACCCGCCATCTACGTGGACTCGTTCGCCACCATCCGTCGCGAGGCCGATCTGTCCGCGATCCCCACCGAGGCCGAGAAGCTCGCGGTGCGGATGATCCACGGCACCGGGCAGCCCGCGTTGGTCAAGGATCTGGTCATCCATCCCGACCTCGTCCTTGCGGCCCGGTCGGCGCTCGACGCCGGCGCCCCCATTCTCTGTGACGCCCAGATGGTCGCCACCGGTGTCACCGCCAGCCGCCTCCCGGCCGGCAACGACGTGCACTGCTTCCTGCACGACCCGCGTGTCCCCGAGCTCGCCAGGGCATGGCGCACCACCAGGACCGCCGCGGCGGTCTCGCTGTGGACACCGTTGCTCGAGGGGGCCGTCATCGCGATCGGCAACGCCCCGACGGCCCTGTTCCACCTCTTGGAGATGATCCTCGACGGGGCGCCGCGCCCCGCCGCCATCGTCGGTTGCCCCGTCGGCTTCATCGGCGCCGCCGAGTCGAAGGACGCGCTCATCGCGTTGTCCGCCGAGCACGGCGTCGACATTCCGTTCGTCACGATCCGCGGACGACTCGGTGGTTCGGCGATGACGTCGTCGGCCCTGAATGCGCTTGCCGCGGAGAAGGAATGACCACCGGACGGTTCTTCGGCGTCGGGCTGGGACCCGGCGATCCCGAGCTGATGACGCTGAAGGCCGCCAGGCTCATCGGCGAGGCCGACGTCGTCGCGTACCACGCGGGCGTCAACAAGCAGTCCTACGCCAGGAGCATCGCCGCGGATCTCATCCGCGACGGCGTGGTCGAGGAAGAGCTGCGCTACCCCGTCACCACCGGCAGCACCGACCACCCCGGCGGGTACGCCGGGGCGCTCGCCGACTTCTACGAGGAGTCCGCCGCGCGGCTCGCCGTGCACCTGTCCGCCGGCCGGACCGTCGTGCTGCTCGCCGAGGGCGACCCACTGTTCTACGGCTCGTACATGTACATGCACGACCGGCTCAGCTCGCGCTTTCCGACCGAGGTCGTGCCCGGCCTGCCCGCGTTCCTCGCCGCGACCGCGACGACGGCGTCGCCGCTGGTCCGACAGACCGACGTGCTGACCGTGCTGCCCGGCACCCTGCCCGAGCCCGAGCTGGCCCGCCGGCTTGCCGACACCGACGGCGCCATCATCATGAAGCTGGGCCGAACGTTCCCCGCCGTCCGCCGGGCGCTGGCGGCCTCGGGGCGGCTCGCCCACGCCCTGTACGTCGAACGGGCCAGTCACCCCGAAGAGCGCTGGATGCCGGTCGCCGACGTCGACGAGACGTCGGTGCCCTATCTGTCACTCATCGTCGTCAACGGCGACTCGCTCAACGGTCGGCGCTCCCGCACGCCCGACGAGCTGACTGCCGCGGTGGCCAGCCCGGCCACCACGGCCGCCGAACTCTTGGTGGTGGGCCTCGGGCCCGGCCCCGAGGAGTGGCTGACGCCGGAGGCGTCCGCCGCGCTGGCCGAGGTCGACCACGTGGTGGGGTACGGGCCGTACGTCGCCCGCGTGCCGCAGCGCGCGGGTCTGCAACGGCACGCCTCGGGTAACACCGTCGAGGTCGACCGCGCTCGGTTCGCCCTCGATCTGGCCAAGCGGGGTGAACGGGTTGCCGTGGTCTCCGGGGGTGATGCGGGGGTATTCGGCATGGCTGCAGCGGTTTTCGAGGCCGCGGAGGACGAGGCCGTCGCCGACGTCCCGGTGCGCGTGCTGCCGGGCCTGTCGGCGGTGCAGGCCGTCGCGGCCCGCGCCGGGGCGCCGATCGGTGCGGACTTCGCCGTGCTGAGTCTGTCCGACCGGCTCAAACCGTGGGCGGTGATCGAGGCGCGGTTGCGCGCCATCGCGGAGGCCGACCTGGTGCTGGGCATCTACAACCCCGCCTCGCGAAGCCGACCCGATCAGATCGAGCTGGCCCGAAAGCTGTTGCTCGAGCACCGGTCCGCGGAGACCGTCGTGGTGGTCGGCCGGGACGTCGGACGGGCCGAGGAGTCCCTGCTGGTGACCACCCTTGGGGAGCTCGACACCGATTCCGTCGACATGAAGTGCCTGCTGTTGATCGGGGCGTCGTCGACCCGGGTGACGGCGACGGGTCGGGTATGGACGCCCAGGTGGGTCCAGTGATGGTCGACGGAGTGAATCCGGTGCAGTTCGTCGGGGCGGGTCCCGGCGCGGCCGATCTGCTGACCCTGCGTGCCGCACGTCTGCTCGGCGACGCCGACGTGGTGCTGTATCCGGGTACCTACCTCGACGCCGAAGTCCTCGAGAATTGCTCTCGCGCAGCTGATCTCGTCGACACGAAGGATCTGAACCTCGATGCCATCGTGGCGCGCATCGTCGCGGCATACGAGGCGAGGTTGCGAGTGGTACGACTGGTCTCCGGGGATCCGACGCTCTACAGCGCGGTGTCCGAGCAGACCCGGCGCCTCGACGCCGCGGGCGTGCCGTGGGCGGTGACCCCCGGAGTGCCCGCCTACGCGGCCGCCGCGGCGCGGGTGGGACGGGAGCTGACCGTGCCGCTGGTCACCCAGTCGGTGGTGCTCACCCGCACCCATCAGCGCTCGACGGCGATGCCGGAATCCGAGTCCCTGGGCGCCTTTGCCGCGACGCGGGCGACGCTGGTGCTGCACCTGGCCATCACCAGGACGCGGGAGCTGATGGCCGAGCTCGTCGAGCCGTATGGCGCCGACTGCCCCGTCGTGGTGGTCTACCGGGCGTCACAACCGCAGGAGGTGGTGCTGCGTGGCACCGTCGCCGACATCGCCGATCGCGTGGCCGAGGCCGGCTTGCGTCAGGCCGCGGTGATCCTGGTTGGCCGCGCGCTTGCCGAACGGACCGACCCGTGCGCGGGGGAGAGCCACCTGTACGACCCACTGAGAGAGCGGTCCCGATGAGCGCGCCCACCATAGACGGCCTCTACGACGTCATCCACCGCCGCCGCGACACCCGTCGCGAATTCACCGGTTCACCAATCGAACCCGAGGTTCTCGATCGCGTCTTGACCGCGGCCCACGCCGCGCCGTCGGTCGGCATGTCACAGCCGTGGGACTTCGTCCTGGTGCGCTCGACCGAGACTCTGTCGGCCTTTCGCGACCACGTCCTCACCGAGCGCGATCTCTTTGCGAGCGCCCTGGAAGGGGAACGGGCAGAGACGTTCTCGCGGATCAAGGTCGAAGGCATCCAGGAATCCGGCCTGGGCGTCGTCGTCGGGTACGACCCCACTCGCGGGGGTCGCCAGATCCTCGGCAGGCACGCCATCGACGATGCCGGCCTGTACTCGGTGGTGTGCGCGATCCAGAACCTGTGGCTCGCCGCCACGGCGGAGGGCCTCGGCGTCGGCTGGGTGTCGTTCTACCGTGAGGACTTCCTGCAGGCTCTGGTCGGCATGCCCGCCCACGTGCGGCCGGTCGCCTGGTTGTGCCTCGGGCGCGTCGCCGACCTGCCCGACACCCCCGATCTGGAACGATACGGCTGGCGGAACCGCGCCCCGCTCGACACGGTGATCCACCATGAGCGCTACCAGGCGCGCTGAGCCGGCGTCCACCCGGTGGACGACGCGACCTCGCAGACCGCTTCGCCGGCGATGCTAGCGTTGTCGCCGCGACCGGTTCCCTGCGCCCCGAGTCAATCCGGTGCAGTCCGTCGCAGGAAGACCCGAGAACGCCCATCCATCGCGATGTCGCAGTGACGAGCGGAGCTCCCTTGCATCAGCTGTATCCCTTTCCCGCCGTCCTCGGCGCCGATCCCGACGCACCCGGCGGGTTGGACGACATGGCGTTGGCGCTGATTCTCACCACCATCTCCCCGGCAATCGGCGGCGTGCTGGTGCGCGGAGAGAAGGGGACGGCGAAGTCGACGCTGGTGCGGGCGCTGGCCGATCTGCTGCCCGACATCACGGTCGTCGCGGGTGACCGATTCTCCACCGACCCCGCGGATGTGGATCCGCTGTCACCCGACGGTCCGTTCGCCCCCGATGCACCCGTGGAGACGCGGCCCGTACGCCTGGTCGAGCTTCCGGTCGGTGCCACCGAGGACCGGGTCGCGGGTTCCATCCACCTCGAGCGCGCCCTCAGCGACGGCGCCGTGCACTTCGAGCCCGGCCTGCTGGCCAGGGCGCACCGAGGCATTCTCTACGTCGACGAGGTCAACCTGCTGCACGACCACTTAGTCGACCTGCTGCTCGACGCCGCGGCCATGGGTCGTCTGACCGTCGAGCGCGACGGCATCTCGGTCACCCACGCGGCCCGATTCGTGATCGTGGGAACGATGAATCCCGAAGAGGGAGAACTGCGTCCACAATTGCTGGACCGCTTCGGCCTCAGCGTCGAGGTGGCCGCCCCACAGGATCCCGCCCTGCGGGCGGAGGTGGTGCGGCGCCGGTTGTCCTACGACGCCGATCCCGACGGGTTCCGCGCCCGCTATGCCGGTGTGGAAGACGTCCTGCGGCAACGGATCAGCGACGCCCAGTCGCGCGTCAAGGGCGTCGAGCTGACGCCGACGACGCTACTGCGGATCGCCGAGGTGTGTTCGGCGTTCGGCGTGGACGGCATGCGCGCCGACATCGTGACCGCGCGCACCGCGGCCGCGCACGCGGCGTGGCAGGGGCGCGACGACATCATCATGGAAGACCTGCGAGTGGCCGCCCGGCTCGCGCTGCCACACCGGCGGCGCCGCAACCCGTTCGACGCACCGGGACTGGAGCAGGACGAGCTCGACGAGCTGCTACCCCCCGAGGCGCCCGACGACGAACCCGATCCCGATCCCGACGGACCCGATCCCGACGGCGGCCAGGAACCCCCGGATGACCTCGACGGCCCACCTCCGTCGGAGAGCGGCGAATCGCCTGCCGGACAAGGAAGCCCGCCGGCACCGATCGGTGCCGGTGAACCCTTCCGGGCGCGCTTGTTCACCGTCGACGGGGTGGGCGACGGGCAAGCCGGGCGACGCAGCCGCGCCCGGACGACGGCGGGCCGCCGCACCGGCGCCACTCCGCTGTCCACCGCGGGCCACGGCATCCACCTACTCGAGACCGTCCGCGCCGCTGCGCCGCATCAAGCCGCGAGGGGCCGCACGTCGGGGCGGCTGCTGCTGCAGCCTGCGGATCTGCGCCGCGCCGTGCGCGAGGGCCGGGAGGCCAACCTGGTGCTGTTCGTCGTCGACGTGTCGGGATCGATGGCCGCCAGAGAGCGTATGCGACAGGTGAAGACGGCGATCCTGTCGCTGTTGCTCGACGCCTACCGGCGCCGGGACCGGGTGGCCGTCGTGACGTTCCGCGGTACCGGCGCCGAGGTGGCGCTGCCGCCGACGCGTTCGGTCGACGTCGCGGCCCGGCGCCTCGACGACCTCCCCGCCGGCGGGCGCACGCCGCTGGCCGAGGGGCTGCTGGAAGCGACCGAGCTGGTCCGTCGCGAACGGTTGCGCGATCCGGGTCGCCGACCGCTACTGGTGGTCATCACCGACGGCCGGGCCACCGCGGGTGCCGACGCGCTCGAACGGTCACGCCGCGCCGCGGCCCACGTGGCCGCCCAGCACATCGGCGCGATCGTGGTCGACTGCGAAAGTGGGCGCATGCGAATGGGATTGGCGCGGATCCTGGCGGAGCACATGGCCGCCGAACACGTGGGGCTGGCGCAGGTCAACGCCGAAGCGCTCACCGACATCGTGCGAGGCGCGACCCGCCCGGGAGCAGCCTGATCCCGTGAGTCGGAGATCATCTCGCGCCGCAGGGCTGCTGCTCGGGCACGTCGCCGACCGACTGTTCGGCGACCCCCGTCGGTGGCATCCGGTCGCCGGCTTTGGAACGGTGGCGGGCGCCCTGGAACGGCGGATGTACGCCGACGAACGTCGCCGCGGTGTGGCCTACGAGGCGATCCTGGTCGGCGGCACGACCGCCCTGGCAGTACTCGCCGAACGTAGGGCGCGACATCCGGTGGCACACGCGCTGGTGACGGCGGTGACCACCTGGGCCGTGCTCGGCGGCCGTTCGCTGGAGCGGGAGGCGCAAGCGGTCCACGACCTGTTGGCCGTCGGCGATCTCGACGGCGCGCGGCAGCGGTTGCGCAACCTGGTCGGTCGCGACACCGCGACCCTGACTCCCGACGAGATCGCGCGGGCCGTCATCGAATCGGTGGCCGAGAACACCAGCGACGCGGTGGTCACCTCCTACGTCTGGGGCGCGGCTCTCGGCGTGCCGGGGCTGGTGATGCACCGGACCGCGAACACCCTCGATGCGATGGTGGGTCACCACAATGCCCGTCATGAGCGATTTGGCTGGGCGGCAGCGCGTTTCGACGATCTGATCGGGCTGCCCGGGTCTCGGCTGGCCGGCTCCCTGACCACCGCGCTCGGACCCGACCCCCGCGCGGCCTGGACGGCGTGGCGACGTGACGCCGGGGGCCACCCCAGTCCCAACGCCGGCGTGGTCGAAGCCAGCTTCGCCGGGGCCATGGGCATTCGGCTCGGTGGAACCAACACCTATTACGGCAACCGGACCGAGCACCGGGCGCTGATGGGCGACGGACGCCCGCCCGCCCCCGACGACGTCCCGGTCGCCATCGGATTGGCCCGCTGGGTGGGGTGGGGTGCGGCAGTGGTGGCGGCCGGCGTCTCGTCGACGCCCCGGCCGCCGTGGTCGACGCGATGGGCAAATGACGCTCGACCGGCCTCGCATCGTAGGCGTCCGCCCAGCTCCAGGGGTTGATTTCTCGAAATGCAGCGTTGCAACCTCACTGCAACCCCGGCACGTTTAGCGTCGACATTCGATACCCTGGTCCGGGCGAGCCGCCTTCGCCCCAACATGAGGAGCACCGTTGGCTGAGTTCGTCGCTGCGATCGACCAGGGCACCACCAGCACCCGCGCCATGATCTTCGATCACGACGGCGCCGAGGTGGGCAGACACCAGCTCGAACACGACCAGATCCTGCCGAAAGCCGGTTGGGTCGAGCACAATCCGGTGGAGATTTGGGAGCGGACCGCTTCGGTCCTCAGTTCGGTGCTCAACAAGACCAACCTGCAGACCGGCGACCTGGCCGCGCTGGGCATCACCAACCAGCGCGAGACGGCCCTGGTGTGGGACCGCAAGACCGGCAGGCCGTACTACAACGCGATCGTCTGGCAGGACACCCGCACCGATCGCATCGCCACCGCGCTCGACCGCGACGGGCGCGGCGACGTCATTCGGCGCAAGGCGGGTCTGCCGCCGGCCACCTACTTCTCCGCCGGCAAGGTGCAGTGGATCCTCGAGAACGTCGACGGCGTTCGCGAGGCAGCGGAGCGCGGGGACGCGATCTTCGGTACCAGCGACAGCTGGGTGGTCTGGAATCTCACCGGCGGCCCGCGCGGCGGCGTGCACGTCACCGACGTGACCAACGCCAGCCGCACCATGCTGATGGATCTGGAGACCCTCGACTGGGACGACGAGCTGCTGTCGTTCTTCGACATCCCGCGGCAGATGCTGCCCAAGATCGTGCCGTCGTCCTCCCCGGAGCCCTACGGCGTCACGCTGGACACCGGCCCGCTGGGCGGCGAGGTGCCGGTGACGGGCATTCTCGGCGACCAGCAGGCCGCGATGGTCGGTCAGGTGTGCCTGGCCCCCGGTGAGGCCAAGAACACCTACGGCACCGGAAACTTCCTGCTGCTCAACACCGGTGAGAAGATCGTGCGCTCGGAGAACGGGCTGTTGACCACCGTCTGCTATCAATTCGGTGACGCGAAGCCGGTATATGCACTCGAGGGTTCGATCGCCGTGACCGGGTCGGCCGTCCAGTGGCTGCGCGATCAGCTCGGCATCATCAGTGGCGCGGCTCAGAGCGAATCACTGGCCAGGCAAGTCGAGGACAACGGTGGCGTGTACTTCGTGCCTGCGTTCTCCGGACTGTTCGCACCATACTGGCGCTCCGACGCCCGCGGCGCGATCGTCGGGTTGTCGCGGTTCAACACCAACGCGCACGTGGCGCGGGCGACCCTGGAGGCGATCTGCTACCAGAGCCGCGACGTGGTCGACGCGATGGAAGCCGATTCGGGGGTGCACCTCGAAGTCCTCAAGGTCGACGGCGGCATCACCGCGAACGACCTGTGCATGCAGATCCAGTCCGACGTGCTGGGCGTCGACGTGGTCAAGCCCGTCGTGGCGGAGACCACCGCGTTGGGCGCCGCCTACGCGGCCGGGTTGGCGGTGGGTTTCTGGGCCAACCCGGACGATCTACGAGCCAACTGGCAAGAGGACAAGCGCTGGACGCCGTCCTGGAGCGACGAGCAACGTGCGACCGGATACGAGGGGTGGCAGAAGGCCGTGAAACGGACCCTCGACTGGGTCGACGTTTCCTGACGTTTCGGAGCCGTTGTCGTGACGATCGGGTTGCTCTGCGCCATCCCCGAGGAGCTGGCGCATCTCCGGGACGCGCTGGAGACCACCCACACGACGACCGTCGCGGGCATCCAATTCGACGAGGGATGGTTCGAGGGACGTCGCGTCGTACTGGCCGGTGCCGGCATGGGCAAGGTCAACGCGGCGATCGTGACGACGCTGATGGTCACGAGATTCGAGTGCCGGCTGATCGTGTTCTCCGGCGTCGCAGGCGGACTCGATCCTGCGCTGCACATCGGTGACGTGGTGATCGCCGACCGGGTCGTCCAGCACGACGTCGGCCGGATCGAGAACGACGAGTTGCTGAGGTATCAGGCGGGGCACGTCTCCTTCATCAACCCGACCGATGCGCTGGGGTATTCGATGGATGCGGACCTGCTGGCGACGGTTTGCGAGGGACTGGACGGCGTTGCGTTGCCCGTGCTGTCACGGTCTGCCGGTGGCCGGGACCGTCCACCGCGAGTCGTGTTCGGCACCATCCTGACCGGTGACCAGTACGTGCACTGCGAGGTCACCCGGCAGCGGCTGCACGGTGACCTGGACGGGCTGGCAGTCGAAATGGAGGGCGGCGCAGTCGCCCAGGTGTGCGACAACGTCGGCGTCCCGTGGATCGTCGTCCGCACCCTGTCGGATCTCGCGGGGCACACGTCGGCCCTGGACTTCGCGGCGTTCGTCCACGAAGTCGCCGCGATCTCCGCGCACCTGGTACGGCGGATCGTCGGAGTCGTGTAGTGGACGTTGGATTGGACGCGCCGTTGCGCCCGGTCTCCTCGATCGGGACGGAGCCGTCCTGGGCCACGGCGCAGGCGATCACCGCCGTGGCGGAGGATCTTGCGGGCGAGTTCGCGTTGCGCCCGTTACTAGAGCGAATTCTCTTGCGCTGCACCCAGCTTCTCGGCTGCGATGCCGGGTCGATTGCCAGCGTCGACGAAGCCGCCGGCACCTACCGCAAGGAAGCCGACATCGGCATCCGCTGCCAGTCGGGGCAAGTGTTCCCGTTGAGCGAGGGCACGACGGGCGCCGTCGTGGCCCGTCGCGGGCCGGTGTGGTTCGACCGGTACGACGACGTGCGGGGCGGCCACGTGGACGCCGCCGACCGGGCGACGCTACGCAGCGTCATCGGCGTGCCGCTGGAGTGGCGAGGGTCGATCACCGGGGTGTGCGTGGTGTTCAGCCGCGACGACTCACGAATCTTCGGCGTCCGAGATGCCGAGCTGTTGCAGCTCTTCGCCAAGCATGCGGCGGTTGCGTTGACCAACGCGCGACTGCACGACGTCGCGGAAGAAAGGGTGCGGGCGAAGGCCACCGCGGCCGAGCGAGAGCGACTGCTGCGCGAGGTGTACGAGACCCTGAACCAGGGTTTGGTCGGAGTGGTCGCCCAGTTGGCCAGCGCCGAGGAGTCGATGTCCGCGGGTGCCGGCGGCGATGCCGAGCGCCTGGTGATCGCGGCCCATCGAGAGGCTCGGATCGCGCTGTCGGACACTCGTCGGACGATGTCGGGAGTGCTCGGTCGGGCGCTGGACGACCGGACGTTGGAGGAGTTGCTCGCCGACGAGGTCGAGTGGGTGCGCCGGGCGGGCCGGCTCGACGCCCGGTTGGTGGTTGCCGGACAACCGATTCCGCTCGATCCGGCGCGCACCCACGAGGCGTTGCGGATCGCCCAGGAGGCTCTGGCGAACGCCGTTCAGCATGCCGACGCGACCCTCATCCGCCTCGGCGTCGCCTATGAACCGCAGGGCGTGTCGCTGCTCGTCCAGGACGACGGCAAGGGGTTCGACCAGCGCCAGGTGGCAGCCGACGCAGGATCGGGACTGCGGCGGATGACCGATCGCGCACATGCGGTCGGCGCACTCGTCGAGCTCCGTTCCGTGCCGGGCTGGGGCACGAGCCTGCGGGTTCGCTTTCCGACCGAGCGGCGCGAGCCGACGGACACCGGCGTACCGCTGCGCGTCATGGTGGTGGAATCGCGTCCGCTCGTTCGCGCCGGCGTCACGCGGCTGCTGACCCAAGCCGGTCTGCACCTCGAGGTGGTCGGGGAGGTGGCCGGCACGGCCGAGGCCGTCGTCCTGCAGGAGGCCGTTCACGCCGACGTGGTCGTGGCCAGCCTCGACACCGCCGACGGGGAGCCAGACGTGGCCGACCTGACCCGCGCGCTCGCCAGCGCTGGTGGCGCCGCGGTGCTGTGCCTGTCCGAACCGGGGGACGACCACAGGCTTGCAGCCGCACTTCGGGCGGGCGCTCGCGGTTGTCTGGACACGAGCGCCGGAGGGGCGGCGCTGGTCCAGGCCGTGCTCGCCACCGCCCGTGGCGAAGCCTTCTACTCGGGCACCTCGGCCCGGAGCCTGCATCGCGGTCTGCGCCCGGACGGCGAGACGCTGACCAGCCGTGAGCTGGAAGTCCGAGCGCTGCTGGAAAGAGGGCTGCCGGACAAGGCGATTGCCCAGGAACTGACCATTTCGGTCAAGACCGTCGGCAAGCACGTCAGCTCGCTGTTGCGCAAGTCGAGCGTGCGCAACCGTACGGAACTGGTTGCGCTGCTCAGACGTCCGTGATTTCCGGGCCCACCGGGAGGGAAAACCCCCACTCGGAAACGGGGAGTCCTCCCGATGCGGACGATCCCGTTCCACCCGTAATTTTGGCGTCATGCCAGTCGTAGCTCTGAAGGACATCCTGGATCGCGCTCTCCTGCAACGCTATGGCGTCGCCGCCATCAACGTCTTCAACGATCTGACGATGGAAGCCGTGTTGGCCGCTGCGGTCGAACGTCGTTCACCCCTCATCGTCCAGACCTCGGTCAAGACGGTGCGGTCGATCGGCATGGACGTGCTGTACGGGATGTGGACGTCGATGACCGCGGGGATCGAGGTGCCGGTCTGCCTACACCTCGACCATTGCCCGGACCGAGAGGTCATCACCGATTGTCTTCGTACCGGCTGGAATTCGGTGCTGTTCGACGCGTCTCGGTTGCCCGTCGAAGAGAACCTGCGGCAAGTGATGGAGGTCGTCGCCGAAGCGAGGGCGGTCGGCGCTCACGTCGAAGGGGAGATCGAAGCCATCACCGGCGTCGAGGACGGAATCGGCTCCGACGACGTCGCGGACCGTGAGTCCCTCGAGGTTGCGCTCGACTTCATCGAACGATCCGGCGTCGACGTGTTCGCACCATCCATCGGCAACGCCCACGGCGTGTACGTCACCGAACCCACCCTCGACAACGAGCGGGTCAGCGATCTGGTCGACGCCACGGGAGTGCCGGTGGCGTTGCACGGCGGCACCGGGATGACCGACGAACAATTCACCGACCTCATCGCGCGTGGCTGCGCGAAGGTGAACATCTCCACGGCTCTGAAGGTCACCTACATGAAGGCCAATCTGGGCTTCCTCCGGGAGGCCGAGCGCGACGACGCGTGGGACCCGCCGTCGCTCTTCGCGAGCGTCGACTCGGCGGTCGAAACCCTTGCCGCCGGATACATCGATACGTTCGGCAGCGCAGGCAAGGCGTGGTGACGACTCCGGTGAAGGCTCTCGTCTTCGACTGCGACGGCGTGCTGGCCGACACCGAACGGTTTGGCCATCTGCCCGCCTTCAACCAAATGTTCCGGGAATTCGACCTGCCGGTGCAGTGGACCGAGCAGGAGTACGGCGAGAAGCTGGCCATCGGCGGAGGCAAGGAACGCATGATGAGCCTGCTCACCCCGGAATTCGTGGCGGCCGCCAAGCTGCCGACCGACGACGACCAGCAGCGCGCGACCGTCGCGCAGTGGCACCGCCGCAAGACGGAGATCTACACCGAGATCGTCTCGAGTGGGCGCCTTCCGGGTCGGCCCGGCATCGTTCGGCTGGTCCAGCAGGCGAGGTCCGCCGGCTGGCAGTTGGCGGTGGCCTCGACCTCGGCCGAACCGGCGGTGCGATCGGTGCTGGAGCACGTCGTCGGGCCCGAGGCAGCCGCCGAGTTCCTGGTGCTCGCCGGTGACGTGGTGGCGCACAAGAAGCCCGCCCCCGACATCTATCTGCTGGCCCTGGAGGCCATGAAGGTGTCGCCGTCGGAGGCGGTGGTGATCGAAGACTCCGCCAACGGATTCCGCGCCGCGAAGGCCGCCGGTGTCGAGTGTCTGGTCACCGTCAACGGATACACCCGAGACGACGACTTCGACGGGGCTGCGCTCGTGGTCTCGGACTTGGGGGAGCCCGGCGGTGAGCCCGTCGAGGTTCTGCTCAACCCCCGCGGCGTGCCGGTCGGCGACTACGTCGACGCGGCGACCGTGGCGTCGCTGGTCGCCTGAGGCCGCGTCGTCCACCCAATCAAGAGAAGGGAAGATCCCATGGCGGCAACGATTTTCGACGTCGAACGAGCAGTCCGTGTGATGGCCGAAACGGTGGTGTCGAACGAGAAGTACTTCGGCGACCTCGACGCGGTCGTCGGTGACGGCGACTTCGGCTACTCGATGGCACGCGGCTTCGAGATCGTTCTCGCGGACTGGGACACCTTCGATCGCAGCGACGCGTCGACGTTCCTCAAGAAGATCGCCGTCGTCATCACCAGCCGGATCGGGGGCACCTCCGGCCCCATCTGGGGAACGGGCTTCCTCCGAGCAGCCACCTGTGCGGCGAGTGCGGTCAGCCTCGACATGGCACAGATTGCCGCGATGCTGGACGCCGCCGTCGACGGCATCAAGGCACGCGGCGGTGCCGATCTCGGCGACAAGACGCTTCTGGACGCCTTGGCGCCCACCGCCGCAGTGATCGCGCAGGCCGCCAAGGACGACCTCGCCCCCGCAGCCGCGCGGCGCGCGGCGGCGGACACGGCGCGGTCGGCGGCGGAGGGAACGCGCGAGCTGCAGGCGAGGCGCGGACGTGCCTCGTACACGGGGGAGCGAAGCATCGGAACTCTCGACGCCGGCGCCGTCGCGGTCGCGGTGATCGTCGAGGCCATCGCCGAGGCATGGCAGCAGGACGCCGCGGACGCGTAAACCGGTCACCGAAGCAACCACGGTCTGCACGGCCGTGACGATCCACCAAATCCCAAGGAAGGCAACGAGATGAAGAAGTTCGTCAACGATCCCAAACAGTTCGTCCCCGAGATGCTGCACGGTCTTGCCCTGGCCAATCCGGACACGTTGAAGTACGTGCCCGAATACAACCTGATCATGCGCACGGATGCGCCCAACGAGAACAAGGTGTCGATCGTCCAGGGCTCCGGCTCCGGACACGAGCCCGCCCACGTCATGATCGTCGGCCGGGGAATGCTCGACGCCGCCTGCCCTGGTGACGTGTTTGCCGCGCCACCAATGGATTACGTGTTGGAGACGTCGAAACTGTTGGCCTCACCCAAGGGCGTGTTGCACATCATCAACAACTACACGGGTGACCGGATGGCCTTCGACATGGGGCGGGAGCTGGCCGAAGCCGACGGCGTCGTCATCAAGACCCTCGTCGTCGACGACGACGTCGCCGTGAAGGACTCGACGTACACGGTGGGCCGGCGCGGGGTGGCGGGCAACTTCTTCGTCATCAAGGCCGTGGGCGCGGCGTCGGAGAAGGGTGCAGATCTCGACGAGCTCATCCGGATCGGTGAGAAGGTCAACTCGGTGACCAGGACGATGGGGATGGCGCTCACCTCGTGCACGCCGCCCGCAAAGGGGTCGCCGCTGTTCGATCTCGGGGACGACGAGATGGAGATGGGCGTGGGCATCCACGGCGAGCCGGGCCGCCGCCGGGAGAAGCTCGCCGACGCCAACACCATCGTCGACGAGCTGGTGGAGGCCGTGGTGAGCGACCTTCCCTACGGCAGGGGCGACGACGTCGCCTTGATGATCAACGGTCTTGGCGGCACGCCGATCAGCGAGCTCTACCTGCTGTTCGGGCGGGCGCACGATCAGCTGGTGGCGCGTGGAATCAACGTGCGCCGCAACTACGTCGGCGAATACTGCACGTCCCTCGACATGGCGGGGTGCTCGGTGACCCTCGTCCGGCTCGACGACGAGGTGACCTCGCTCCTGGCCGAACCAGCCGAGAGTCCCATCAGAGTCTTCTGACGGCACCACCCACCACTACGACGGCGCCCACCGGAGCCTCTCGCATCGCGAGAGGTGCCGGTGGGCGCTGGTGGTCGGGAGCTACCGACCGCGGTCAGATGGCGGCGGCGCCCGCTTCGGCGACGGTGATGTCCTGTTCGACGCTCCCGGCGCTGACGCCGATCGCTCCGATGACCGTGTCACCGTCGGTGAGCAGCATTCCGCCGCCGAAGATCACGAGTCCGCCGGACAGCTGCTCCAGGCCGTACAGCTCGGCGCCGGGCTGCACCAACGGCATCAAGGCGGCCGTGGGCGCATTCATCAGAATCGACGTGCGCGCCTTCCTGGTCGAGATGTCGATGCTTGCCTTGATCGCGCCGTCCATCCGGACGAAGGCCACCAGGTGACCGCCGTCGTCGACGACGGCGATGTTCATCGGCTGGCCAATCTCGGTCGCTTTCGCAATCGCCGCTTCGACGACCTTGGTTGCGCTGGCCAGGGTGATGGCAGTCATTGACGAGCCTTTCGAATGGGTTTTCCGACAATGGTTTTGAGGAATCCTCGTTGACCGAGGCAGTCCGGCCGATGGTAGTGCCGCATCTCGGCCACGGATTGCATTTCACCGGTGTTTTCCGCCGGACCGTCGAGAGCCTATCCAAAAAGCCCACCTCCGGGTCAGTAATTGGGCTGGACCAGCCGAAAAGCATCGTCATCGCCCGTGGATTCGAAAAGACTCGACGCGCACGGCTGGACAACTCCGGCCACGCCGCAACGTGCGGCGTACGCGACGGCCGTTTGAGAGAGGTTGTGGTAAGTGTCGAACATCGACATCTTCGTCTGGGAGTTCTTGGGTACGGCAGTACTGTGCCTCTTGGGCAACGGCTCGGTAGCCGCTGTGGTGCTGAAGAATTCGTACTCTCACGGCGGTGGCGGTGACTGGCTGATCATCGTGCTCGGCTGGGGCTTCGGCGTCTTCGCCGGCGCGAGCATCGCAGCACCGTCGGGTGGTCACATCAACCCCGCGGTCACCTTTGCGGTGGCTCTCCACGGCGGCATTCCGTGGTCGGTGGTGCCCGTCTACTGGGCCGCTCAGCTGCTCGGTGGCTTCGTGGGTGCGTCCCTCTGCTGGGCCGCCTTCAAGCTCCAATTCGACAAGAACGACGATAACTCGGGCACCCGTGGCATCTTCTGCACCTCGCCGGCGATTCCAAACAAGCCGTGGAACATGGTCACCGAGATCATCGGCACGTTCGTTCTCATCATCTTCATCTTCTGCAATCCGGCCGCCAATTCCTCGTTGAGCTTCGCCGGTGTCACCTTCGTGATCATCACGATCGGGTTCGCGCTCGGCGGACCAACGGGATACGCGGTCAACCCGGCTCGCGACCTCGGACCCCGGCTCGCCTACGCGATCCTGCCGATCCCCGGCAAGGCCGACGCCGGATGGGGCTATTCATGGGTACCGATCGTCTCTCCGCTGATCGGCGCCGCTCTCGCCGCCGGTCTGGCCGCCATCTTGCCGGCGGTGGCGGCGTGAGCATCCACGCGATGGTGGGCTGGATATTTCCCGTCGCCCTCGGGCTCCGGGCCGGGTCCCGGTGGCTGAGCACGGTGGGCATGCCGACCTCGACCGACGCGTACCGCGCCGACGGGGAGGGCTAGCCGTGGCGGTCCACTTGACGCGGATCTACACCCGCACCGGTGATGCCGGCACCACGGCGCTGGGCGACATGTCGCGGGTCGCGAAGTCCGACGCCCGCGTTGGGGCCTACGCAGACTGCGACGAGACCAATGCCGTCATCGGAATGGCAATCGCGTGCGGCGGGCTCGGTCAGCGGACGGCCGAGGTGCTCGGCGTGATCCAAAACGATCTGTTCGACGTCGGCGCGGACCTCTGCACCCCGATCGTCGACGAGCCGGAGTACGAGCCGTTGCGCGTCGTCGACGACCAAGTGACTCAACTGGAGTCGTGGTGCGACCAATTCAACGAGGGCCTGACGAAGCTGAGCAGCTTCATCCTGCCCGGCGGCACGGTGGCCGCCGCTCATCTGCACCACGCACGGACGGTGGCACGGCGGGCCGAACGCAGCGCGTGGTTGCTTGCCGAGTCGGCTCCGGTCAACGACTGTGCCCTGCGCTATCTCAACCGGTTGTCGGATCTGCTGTTCATCCTGGCGCGGTTCGAGAGCCCCGACGGCGACGTGCTCTGGCGTCCGGGGGGCGACCGCGGCGTGTCGTCGGCCACCGACTGATCCCGGCACCGAAGGGGCCGATCCGTCCGAGCGGTCGAGCGTCGTCCGGTGTACCGGTCGGCGCCGACGCCGCGGTCCGACGACGGCACCTCCGGGTCATCGGACGAGGCGACTCACCCTGCGTAGGTTGACTCTGGTGATCGACCCGTTCGGAACGTCGGTGCCGGTGCGCCACTGACTGGTGACCGCGTCGCGAGCGCGCAGAAGGTCGAGGATTGCGCAGACGACGTCGCCGTGCGTCACCACCGCGGTGGTGCCATCCATGGCGGCAACCTCGAGCAGAACCGTGCGGATTCGCTCGGTGGCGTCCTCGAGGACCGCCGGGCGGTACGCTCTCGCGTCGGCGAGGGTGCCGGTGGGCTGCGAACGAGGTTCGCGGAGTCGCTCGTCGATGCACGCCTCGACGCCCAGCACCGTCGACATCGCCTTCGCGGTCTGTCTTGCCCTGACGGCATCCGAACAGACGATGCGGCTGATTCCCTTGTCTTGCAGGGCATAACCGGCCGCGTATGCCTGAGTCATGCCACGGGCAGTCAGCGGAGGGTGGCTGATTCCACGCTGCGAGCGTTGGGCGGGTTCCCAGGTGGACTCGCCGTGGCGCACTACCCACAGCAGGCGGCTGCGCGCGCCGCCCACGATCTCCATCAAAGAGTGTTCAGCTCCACGGTCCTCTGCGGGGTGGCGCGCCCGGGAACGAATCCGGCCACCGCGCCGATGACGGTCGTGGCCGGGGCTCCGATGCCGGCGGCGCGCGCCGCGTCGGCGACCGAGCACAGGGTGCTTCGCACTACCCGTTGGCTGGGCAAGCTGCCGTCGGCGATGACGGCCGCCGGTGTGTCGGCGCTCATCCCGCCGTCCACGAGCGCGCGGGAGATGGAGTCGAGGTTGGCGACGGCCATCATCAGAATGATGGTCGTATTCGCCTGCGCCAGCGCGGCGTAATTGACCGCCGACTCCGGGTGGTCGGGTGGTACGTGGCCCGAAATCACCGTGAAGCCCTGGGTGAGGCCGCGGTGGGTTGCGGGAATCATGGCCGACGCGGGTGCTGCGATCGCCGAACTGACCCCGGGAATGACGTCGACGGTGATGCCCGCCCTGACGCATTCGTCGACTTCCTCGCCACCGCGGCCGAACACGAAACCGTCACCGCCCTTGAGCCTCACGACGTTCCGGCCAGCCAGGGCATGGGTGATCAGGTGCGAGTTGATCTCGCTCTGCTCCATCCGTCGACCGCCGGGAATCTTCGACGCGTCGACGATGACGGCATTCGGTGCGATGTCGCCGAGGATGGATATGGGGGCGAGTCGGTCGGCGACGATGACGTCCGCACGTGTGAGCGCGTCGCGACCGGCGACCGTGAGAAGGCCGGGATCACCGGGTCCGCCTCCGACGAGGGTGACCCGGCCGACGTGGCCGGGGCCGCTGGTGGTCGATCGCCGGCATGGCTGGTCGACGATGCAGAACACACCACGCGCAAGCGCGCGGGCGGCAATGAGATCGTCCAGGTCCCGATCCGTGGTGCAGGCGAATATCACTGCCGCAGAATCGATGTCACTGATGTCGAAGTCTCGCTGGGCAAGGGCGATCAGCCCACGTGCGGCGAGGTCGGACAGATATGCGGTGGGTTCGGCGGCCACGACTGTGACCACCGCGCCGGCGTCGACCAACGAGCCGGTGACGGTGATGGCTCGGCTGGACGAGCCCACTACGGTCACCGCTCGGCCGGCGACGGGGAGATCGATCGTGATCGAACCCCGGGGCGGCCGGGAGTCAGCGGCTGCTCGTCGCGGTTCGAAGGCCACCGACACCTCCTTGGCCGTGTCCTGCCTGCCCTTGCCGCCGTGACTGTGCCTGGCGTCCGCGCTCGTGGCGGCCTTGTCCTCGCAGTGCCGCCGACACCAACGCGGCGCGCTTGTGAATTCCGAACTTGTCCATGATGTTGTGCAGATGGAACTTGACGGTCGCCTCGGAGATGAACAGGTCGGTGGCGATCGCCCGGTTGTCCAAGCCGTCGGTGAGCAGGCTCAACACTTCCCTTTCTCGGCGAGTGAGGACCCTCGCGTGGTCGAGCTCGAGTTCGACGTTCTGCGAACGTAGTTCCGCGATGAGGCCGTTGGCGCTGAGCGCATCCAGTGCGGTCTGGCCGTCGACGACCCTCGCCATGGCGGCAAGGAGATCCGCCGCCGGGGATCTGCGGTCGACCAGCGCGTCGGCACCCACTCGGACCAGGTCCAGCGCGCGGGCGGGGGAGGTCTCGCCGTCCATGACGACGACGACCTTCGGCTTCGGATCGAGTTCGGCGAGCAGACTTGCCAGCGGCAGGTCTCGGTTGACGTCGACCACCAACAGCTCCGGACGCAGTGGGCGGAGCCGGTCGACCAAGTCGGCACCATGGCGCACGTCGCCGACGACGTGTACGCCGCTGGCCTGTCCCAGCACGTGCACCAGCCCGTGCAAAAGCAATTCGTCACTCATCACGAACACCATGCGAAGACTGGGGCGGGTGGCGAGATCGCCACGGCCATCAGACATTACGCGCGGCGGACCGCCGTCGAATTCGCGTCGTGCCGAGTGAATTCTCGCGGCTTGCGGTTGTGACCAACCCATGTGATGCTCCGTCCTGCCGATTGGCGGGCGAATGCTAACGCGACGTGCGTTGCAGCGACGTTGCAATGAGACGAACTCAATGCACCCGGGTCTGCTGTGAGCCGTCCGACACCGCCAGGACGCAGTCCCCGCAGAGGCCGCCCATGGGTGCTTGGTAGAACAGGCAGCAGCTTCTTCGGACGAATTGGTTTCCGTTGAACAGCCCAGAGCCGCGGAGCTGGTCGAGATCGAGAAGTGCCTGGACGAGCGCACGCCCGCGCTGCACCAGCTCCGGCCTAGCCATCCCCATCACCGTGACCGCACCGTTGGCGGCGGAGATCGCGTTGCCCCAACTGACCCGACCGGACAGCGACACCGCCGACGAGAGGGTGTCGTTCAGTGGGCCGACGATCGTGGCGAGCAGTGACGCGGACACGAGTGCGGCCGCGCGGGCGAGGGTCGGCGCGGGGACGCATTGGACGCCGGCGGTGTGAAACCGAGGGGAGTGATCGTCGGCTGCCCGCCATCGCACCGACTCGGCGGTGAAGAGCGGGACCGCCGACCCCAGCACTGCCGACCCGATGACCGGAGAGATCAAGCGCGACACCACGTTCAGTTGGAACGACGAGGCTGCCATCCGAACGGGAATGCGGTCGGGGTCGCATCCCATGGAGGTTGCGATCGCCAGGCGCGTGCGGTCCACGAAGGTCACTGCCGTCGTCGGGTCGCGGATCAAGTCGGCGAGATGCGCACCCTCGCCGGCGCCACCCGAGGCGACGGCGAAGTACCCGCCCAGTTCGGCGGTCGCCGCCAGCACGGCGGCTGCGTCGCGTGGCGTGTCCCGGTCGTCCGGGGAGACTGAAGTGCTGACCATGGTGCCCTCACGGTAGTGCGGGCCGCAGGCCCGGCTGCCCTGATCGGTCGACTCGGCGAATATCCCGACCGTACGATCAGGGTCTCGCCAAAATCAGCTCTCACCAGCTATTTCGGTTGCGAATACCAGTGCAACGTTGATGCAACGTGAGATCAGCCACAATGAGCCGCACGCGGCCGACCAGGTCACGTATGCGGACGTCGGGCGACCGTAAGGCGCCCCTCACCTCTTGGAGCAGTGCATGACGCAACCGACCCTCGATCCCGCGGTGGACTATCCGCTGAGTGTCCACCGGAGGGATCTGCTGTTTACCCCCACCGGCAAGACCATCGACGACATCACCATCGAAGCCGTGGTGTCGGGCGCCGTCGAGGCCACGGATCTTCGCATCACCCCGGACACTCTGCGGCTGCAGGCGCAGGTCTCGGAGAAGGCGGGCCGTAAGCAGCTGGGTGCCAATCTGCGTCGGGCCGCGGAGATGACGGCCATCTCCGACAGCCGGGTCTTGGAGATCTACAACGCGCTTCGGCCGAATGCCTCGACGAAGGCCGAGCTGGTGGCCATCGCCGAGGAGCTGAGGACTCAGTACGACGCAAATCTTCTTGCCGATCTGGTACTCGAGGCCGCCGACGTCTACGAGCGGCGCGACATTCTGGCAACGGGCGAATAGGAGCCAATCATGACCGCAGAAGCAATCCACAACCCCGGCACCGGTGACGGTGTGCGCCACTCCCTGCGCACCCAGATCTTGGAGGACCGCCCGGTCAACCTCGACGGCTTCGTCGAGGAATGGCCCGAGGTCGGCATGGTCGCGATGGACAGCCCGTTCGATCCCCAGCCCAGCGTGCGGGTGGAGAACGGCGTCATCGTCGAGATGGACGGCGTCGAACGCGCCGACTTCGACTTCATCGACCAGTTCATCGCGGACAAGGCCCTCGATGCCGAGACCACCGAGCAGTCGATGGCGCTCCCGGCGCAGGAAATCGCGCGCATGCTCGTCGACCCGGCGGTGAGCCGCCAAGAGGTCATCGCCATCACCAACGGTCTGACTCCGGCCAAGCTGCTCGCGGTGGCCAAGAACCTCAACATCGTCGAGATCATGATGGGGATGCAGAAGATGCGCGCCCGTCGCACGCCGGCGATGCAGGGGCACTGCACCAGTGCCAGGGACAACCCACTCCAGGTCGCCTGCGACGCGGCGGAGGCGTCGATCCGCGGATTCTCCGAAGTCGAGACGACCCTGGGTGTGGTGCGTTACGCCCCGCTGGTCGCGATGGCCCAGCAGATCGGCAGCCAGGTCGGCACCGGTGGCCCCCTGACGCAGTGTGCGCTGGAGGAAGCCACCGAGCTCGATCTCGGCATGCGCGGTATCACGGGTTACGCGGAGACCATCTCGGTGTACGGCACCGAGCCGGTCTTCGTCGACGGTGACGACACCCCGTGGTCGAAGGCGTTCCTGGCCGGGGCATACGCCTCGCGCGGTATCAAGATGCGCTTCACCTCGGGCACCGGCTCCGAGGTGCAGATGGGCAACGCGCAGGGTAAGTCGATGCTGTACTTGGAGATTCGCTGCATCCTGATCGCCAAGGGCGCGGGTGTGCAGGGTCTGCAGAACGGCTCGATCTCCTGCATCGGTGTCCCGGGCGCAGTGCCCGCCGGCATCCGCGCGGTCGCCGCCGAGAACCTGATCGCCTCGGCCGTCGACCTCGAATGTGCCTCGGGCAACGACCAGTCGTTCTCGCACTCGGCCATGCGCCGCACCGCGCGGTTGATGCCGCAGATGATGCCGGGCACCGACTTCGTGTGTTCGGGCTACTCGTCGATGCCCAATTACGACAACATGTTCGCGGGCTCGAACCTCGACAGCGACGACTACGACGACTTCAACACCATCCAGCGCGATCTTCAGATCGACGGCGGGCTCCGGCACGTGAAGGAGGCCGACATCCTGGCGGTGCGCACGCGCGCCGGTCAGGCGCTGCAGGCCGTGTTCCGCTACCTGGACCTGCCGCCCATCACCGATGCCGAGGTCGACACCGCCGTGTACGCCAACGGTTCCAAGGACCTCATTCCGCGGGACGTGCTGGAGGACCTCAAGGGTGCCCAGCAGGTGATGGATCGCAACGTCACCGGTCTGGACCTGGTGAAGGCACTGGAGGCCACCGGCTTCTCCGACGTTGCCGAGAACTTGTTGGCCGTTCTGCGTCAACGTGTTTCGGGCGACCTCCTGCAGACCTCGGCAATCCTGACCAAGGACCTGCAGCCGCTGTCGGCCGTCAACGACGCGAACGACTACGGCGGCCCGGGCACCGGGTACCGTCCGTCCGGCGCCCGCTGGGAAGAGATGAAGAAGCTGCGCCACGTGACGAGCGCATCCAACCCCGAAGTAGAGGTGGAATGACCGTGTCGACCAACGCCGAAGAAGGCCAGCGCGCAATCTCGTTCAGCGAGATCGGGCCCGCGCAGCGGGGCAAGCGATCCGACGAAGTGGTGCTTGCCATTTCGCCCGCGTTTGGAAGCCTGTTCTCCAAGACGATCGTCGACCTGACGCACGCCGAGGTGATCCGGCAGATCCTCGCCGGCATCGAGGAGCAGGAGGTGAGTGCTCGCATCATCCGACTGCAGCACAGCGCCGACCTGGCGCTGATGGCACACACGGCAGCCAAGCTGTCGGGATCGGGTATCGGGATTGGCATCCTGGCCCGTGGCACCGCGATGATTCACCAGCGGGATCTGCCGCGGTTGTCGAGCCTCGAGCTGTTCCCGCAGTGTCCGCTGTTGACGTTGGAGACCTACCGCAGCATCGGTTCCAACGCCGCGCAGTACGCCAAGGGTGAGTCACCGGAACCGGTTCCGACGCTGAACGACCAGATGGCCCGCCCGCGCTGGCAGGCCAAGGCCGCTCTGCTGCACCTGAAGGAAACCGAGCTGGTTCGCAAGGGGGCGCCGACCATCGAGGTCGCGCCCGAGTTCTCCGCAGCAGCGGTCTGAAGAAAGAGAGTTGACGCGGGTGTTTCGAACGATCGTCGGGGTCGACATTGGCAACTCCACCACGGAGGCCAGTCTCGCCACCATCGGCCCCGACGGGTCGGTCGAGTACGTCGGTGCGGCATTGACGCGCACGACGGGCATCAAGGGCACCGTCAAGAACGTCGACGGTGTGGCGAAGTCGGTGACGTGGGCACTGGAACGTGCCGGCATGCGGTTGGCCGACCTCGACTTGATACTGCTCAACGAGGCGACTCCGGTGATCAGTGGGCTCGCGATGGAAACCATCACCGAGACCATCATCACCGAGTCGACCATGATCGGGCATGACCCGCGGACACCAGGCGGCAAGGGACTCGGAGTCGGCACCATCGTCGACTTCGAGTCCCTGGCCGACCTCCAACCCGGTGAGCCGATCATCGTGTTGGTGGCCAAGGGAGTCGACTTCGACTTGACGGCCAAGTCCATCAACGCGGCGGTGGACCGGGGCGTCGAGGTCACCGGTGCCATCCTGTGCAACGACGACGCCGTGTTGGTCGCCAACCGGCTCACCACCAAGATCCCGATCATCGACGAGGTGTCGCGGGTGGACCTGGTGCCCAAGGGCATGATGGCGGCCGTCGAGGTCGCCGGCCCCGGCCAGTCCATCCGGACGCTGTCGAACGCCTACGGTCTGGCGACGATCTTCGAGCTCGACCCCGACCAGACCAAGGTCGTCTCGCCCGTCGCCCGCGCGCTGACGGGCAACCGTTCCGCGGTCGTCGTGCGTACCCCGTCGGGTGACGTCGAGGACCGCACCATTCCGGCGGGCTCGTTGGAGCTGATCGGCGTACAGAAGAAGGCGACGATCGACGTGTCGCGCGGCGCCGCCGACATCATGGCCGAGGTGCAGCGGGTCAGCCCGCTGGTCGACGTCGTCGGCGAGTCCGGCACCAATACCGGTGGAATGATCGCCAACGTTCGCCAGAGCATGGCCGATCTGTCCAATCACGCCCTGGCCGACGTGCGGATCCAGGATCTGCTGGCCATTGACACCGCTGTGCCCCAAGAGGTTCGGGGCGGTGTCGCGGGTGAGGTGGCGCTGGAGAACGCGGTCGCGCTGGCCGCCATGGTCCGCACCAAGGAAAGCGGGATGAAGGCCGTCGCCGACGCGGTCACCGCGCATCTGCGCGACGCGGGCGCGACGAAGGTCGACGTCGTCGTCGGCGGCGTCGAGGCGGAGATGGCGGTTCTCGGTGCGCTCACGACGCCGGGCACCGACAAGCCGCTGGTGGTCCTCGACCTCGGCGGCGGGTCCACCGACGCCGCGGTCATCGAGACCGACGACCACACCGACGCCACTCACCTGGCCGGCGCGGGCGATCTGGTCACCAAGCTGATCGACGCCGAGTTGGGGTTGGACAACCTCGAGTTGGCCGAGGAGATCAAGCGTTGCCCACTGGGCAAGGCGGAGAGCTTCTTTCACATCCGGTTGGAGAACGGCACCGTCCAGTTCTTCGAGACGCCGCTGCCGCCAACGGCATTCGCGCGCGTCGTCGCCCTTGGCGACGTCGGGATGAATCCGATTCCGACCCGGCACTCCCTCGACCGCATCCGCGCCGTCCGCAGGACGGCGAAGGAGCGGGTGTTCGTGGTGAACGCCCTGCGCGCGCTGCGGAGCATCGCCCCCGGTGGCGATCTTCGGCAGATCGGCTTCGTGGTGCTGCTCGGCGGTTGTGCGCTGGACTTCGAGATCCCCGAGCTCATCGCCGACGCCGTGGCCCCCTACGGAATCGTCTGTGGCACGGGCAACGTGCGCGGCACCGAGGGTCCGCGAAACGCGGTCGCGTCCGGGCTGGTCGCGTCGTATGCGGCGTCGCTCGCGGCGACCCAAGACGTGGCCAGCGGGCGGCACGCGGCGGTGGAGCCCGAAGTGGGCATCAGTGCTTGAGGGTGGTCAGGCGGAGAAGCCGGCCATCTTGGTGCTCAGTTGCACCGATGGCCAGGTGGTCGACGAAGTGCTGGCCGGAATCGAGGAAGAAGGTGTGCCCGCGGTCGTCGAGCGACCCCGCACGCCGGGCGACGCGATGGCGCTCGCACGGACGGCCGCGGGACGCTCGTCGTTGAGTGTCGGAGTGGGCATCGCCGTCGACGGGCAGGTGTCGGTCCACCACGACAAGCTGCCGTCCCCCCTGGCAGAACTGGCCTCCGACGGCCCGGCTGAATCGGACACGGCACGCGTTCTCGGTCACAACGCGGCGCGCATCGTCGTCGGCATTCCGCTTCGTGCGCAACCACTTCCGATGCGAGCCGGCGGTCAGGAACGGCTCGACGCGGGAACGCCGGCGTCGTGACCACCGACCGACTGCCCACCACGCCGATGCGCGCCGAAGCAATACGCGTCCTGCACGAGCTCAACGAGTCGACCAAGGCGCAACAGGCCTTCCTCAACAGCTGCGGAGACGCCACCTGGATCGACGACGACGAACGCCGCTCGATTCGGTGGCTGCTCTCAGCGTTGATCGAACACCGGCGGCGCGTGCGGATCACCACCCGGATGTGGCGGACGCTGCATTCGTCGGAGCCCGTGAGCAGTGAACTGGTGGCCGACACGGCCGAACTGTTGGACGAAAGCCGCTATTTCACCCCGATCATCGCCCAGTGGCGCTCGGTCGTCATCGGTCAGACACGTTTTGAGCGCAAACGATTCTGGCGCACCATGCTCGAGTTGGCCGAGCAGAACCTGGGAGACCAGGACACGGCCGAATCACACGCCACGGCTGGGTAGGCGACGCAGAGGCAACGATTGACTGGCATGCCGAACGCCCTGCGAGGCAGGGTGTTCGAGCTGGAGGGTCAGCCGAGATCGGGCGACCTAAGACGCTGGTACCCGCTGCCCGTGGCGACGAGCACCTCACCGCGCGGCGGACTCCCGCAGGCTCGCTGACAACCCACCCAGTGTTGCCGATGCCCGGCATCCCGCGCCGCGTCGACCGCGGCGGCCGCATCGGTTCGCACGTCGGCCAGCGCATGCTGACAGCCCTGGCTGCCCACGCAGGCGCTGACCTGAAGCCACGGCGAGTGCTTGTCGAACACCAATCCCATCGGAGTGAGAGTGCTCAGGGCGTCCACGGCTTCCGGGCCGTCGAGGTCGCACATCACCACCGAACGCCAGGGCGTGACGACCACGGGGCAGCCGAACGCGGCGATCCTGTGCGCCACCCCTGCCGTCAGCACCCCGAACGGCACGGCCGCGCCCACCGCGATCCGGCCGTCGTCCTGCTGAATCCAGCCCACCGGCGGGGTCGACGGCGAACGCGGTGTGGTCGGGGCGCATTGGTCGACGTCGAAACCGTCGAGTAGTGAAGCCGGCTCGTCCATCTCGCGGATTCGCCAGCGCCCTTCACGCACCTCGGCGAATCGGCGTGCCACGGTGATCATCGCCGGGACCGCCGCCGCGACGGGCAGGCGCACCCCGGTGTCTGCTCCGGCAAGGAACAACGCCACCGAATCGCCGAGCGCCTGCACGGCGACGTCGGCCCTCTCTCCGACGACGTCCCCACGGCCGTCGTCGACGCCGAAGAGGAAGCGTCCCGGCAAGGCCGCCAGCGTCGCCGAACGCTGGATGGATTCGTCGAGCAGGCCGACCCACGGTCGAACGTCGGTGAGGCCGCCCATGCGGCCCGACAGCGGCGACGACACGACGTTGCGAACGCGGTCGTGCGTGGCGGACGGGAGCAGGCCCGCCGAGATGGCCGCCTCGACGAGGGCGCCGACGTCGGTGATGCCCCGCAGTTGCACGCCGCCACGCGACGTCAGCTCGAGGATTCCCGAGCCAGCCGCCGAGGCCGCACGAGCCAAGGCGCTCAGCTGGGTCGGATTGATCATCCCGCCCGGCAGTCGCACCCTCGCCAGTCCGCCGTCTGCGGCCGAGTGTGCCCGCTGAGTACCCGGACAGGCGTCGACCTCACGTGTTCTCATGCGGCGCAGCTACTCTCGACGTACTGGCGGTGAACTGGAGTGCCGTCGAGCACGTGGGGACGGGAACACTCTGGCATCGGCCCACGATAGGCATGCGAGAGGGCGCCGATCGGCTTTCGTCACCGATACCGCCCGAAAGGACAGTCTTTCGTTGAGCTTTGGGAGCTGTCGGCGCCGTCAGGACACCGTGGGAGCCCGATCGGCAGCGTCGTCGCGATCGGAGACCTCTGCCTCGCCGAAGGTCGCCATCGACGACAGCGTGGCGACGGCCGCCCGCAGGATGGGTAGGGCGACGGCAGCGCCGGAACCCTCGCCCAGTCGCATCCGCATCTCCACGATGGGTTCGAGTCCAAGGTGTGTCAGCGCAATCGAGTGGGCCGGTTCGGTCGAGCGGTGGCCGGCCCGCCACCAGGCGCTGGCGCCGGGGGCCAACCGTTCGGCCACCAGGGCGGCGGCGGTCACGACGACGCCGTCGAGCAGCAGTGGCGTTCTCCGGATGGCCGCCTGGGCGCAGAATCCGGCCATCGCGGCGAGATCTGGTCCGCCGCAGATCCGCAGCAGCGCAAGCGGATCGGTGGTCGCAGCGCGGGCGCGGTACAACGCGTCGCGCACTGCGGCCGTCTTGCGGGTCCAGCCCGCGTCGTCCACACCCGTGCCCCTGCCGACCAGCGCGACGGGTTCCACGCTCGTCAGCGCAGAGATCAGCGCTGCCGAGGGCGTCGTGTTGCCGATGCCCATGTCGCCCGCGATCAGCAGATCTGCGCCGGCGTCGATCTCTTCGTCCGCGATGCGACGGCCGGCGTCCACCGCGGCGATGGTCTCCGCATCGGTCATGGCATCCTCGACGGCGATGTTGCCGCTGCCACGGCGCACCTTGTACGCGCCAACCTGCGGTGAGAGCGGTTGCTCGCAGTCCACGGAGATGTCGACCACGCGGACCGTCGCGCCCGCGGTGCCCGCCAACACGTTGATCGCCGCGCCGCCAGAGTCGATGTTGGCGACCATCTGCGCCGTGACCTCGGGGGGATAGGCGGAAACTCCAGATTTGGCCACCCCGTGGTCACCGGCGAAGACCACGACGCGGGCGCGAACGAATTGCCTTGGCGGACAAACGCCCTGGCACGCCGACACCCACACCGAGAGGTCTTCGAGTCGACCGAGGGCGCCCTGAGGTTTGGTCAGAATGTCCTGTCGTGATCGTGCCGCGCGTTCGGCGTCGGCATCTGGCGACGGCACCGTCGTGAAGTCCATGGAGTCTCCATTCTGCTCGTTGACACAGCTCATCACTGAATCGGTTGGGTCGTCGCCGGTACGGCACTCGCGACGAAGCTGCGCACCGCGGTGGGTTGGCCAGCCGGGTGGGTATGAAGGTAGGCGGCGTGCACCTTGTTGAGGATGGCGCCGTCGTTCATGGTCACATCACCGACGCGGAACGTCCACGCGGACGGATACGCCGTGCTGAATTCGACCTTCGTTCGGTGAAATTCGTGACCGGTGGCCGCATGGCCCGACGGATGCAGCACCGAGTCACCGCTCGCGACGGCGTGCCGGTATCCGAGGGTGAGTCGCTTGGTGAACTGCGCAGTGCCCTGAAGGACGTCGCACATCGGGTGGTCGTCGAGCTTGGTCATCAGGTAGGTCAGACCCGCGCACTCGGCGTAGATCGGCGAGTGCTCGGCCAATTGGCGGATCTGACGTCGCACCTCCACGTTGGCGGAGAGTTCGGGAAGGTGTTGCTCGGGAAATCCCCCGGGCAGTATCAAGGCGTCGGTCTCGGCCGGCAGCGCTTCGGTGATCGGGTCGAACTCGACGACCTCGGCGCCGGCCGCGCGGAGCATCTCGACGTGCTCGGCGTAGCCGAAGCTGAATGCCCGGCCGGCAGCCATGGCCACGACGGGGGAGCCGTCCACGGCGCCGCCGACGGCCGTGAGGGGATCCCACGGCCCGGCGGCGACGTTCGCCGCCGCGAGGGCGGCGACTGCCGCGAGGTCGACGTGCCGGGCCACCAGATCGGTCATCGCGTCGATGGCGAGCCGGGCGCGTCTGCCGTGCTCCACCGCGGTGACCAAGCCCAGATGCCGCGACGGCACCGACAGTTCGGACGCGCGCGGGATGGCGCCGAGCACCGGCATGCCGATGCGGTCGCAGGCCTGCCGTAGGACTTGTTCGTGGCGGGGTGAGCCAACCCGGTTCAGGATGACGCCACCGATGCGGATGCCGCTGTCGAACGTCGAGAAGCCGTGCACGAGTGCCGCCACGCTCTGGCTCTGGCCGCTACCGTCGACGACGAGGACGACGGGCGCGCCCAACGAGGACGCAACGTGGGCAGTGGACCCGATCACCGGTGCGTCCGAGTCCGGATCGATGCGGCCGTCGAACAGGCCCATCACCCCTTCGACGACGGCGATGTCGGCTCCCGTGCAGCCATGCCGGTAGAGCGGGCCGATGCGAGCCTCGGTGACCAGCACGGGGTCCAGGTTGCGGCCGGGCCGACCCGCGGCAAGCGCGTGATAGCCGGGATCGATGAAGTCGGGCCCAACCTTGAACGGTGCCACCCGGTGTCCAGATCGTCGCAGCGCGCCCATCAAACCGGTGGCCACGGTGGTCTTGCCGCTGCCCGACGAAGGTGCAGCCACCACTATCGCGGGCGTCGTGGCTACCATTCGAGCCCCTCGTGGCCCTCGTCCATCGGGTGCTCGACCTTCGTCATCCCCGTGACGAGGTCGGTGACGTTCACCCGACCTCACTTGGGTGGATGGTCGAGGACGTGGTCGCCGAGGCAGCCGAAGGCAGCCGACGACGTGTCTTTGCCGGCGCCGGTGTGGGCGGCGAGTACCGGGCCCATGCGACGAGTGCGGATGGTTCGACCGTCATTCGGGAGTTCCTCTCGGGGCATCACGCGGCCCCGCTCGTACAGGATGCGCTCGACTCAACATCTGACTCACGCACCGAGCCTGGGTGCGTTCACAGTGGCGCGTCCGTTCTGGGTTTACACCAGATTCCTGTCCGCCGAGCGTGCAGCGATGGTAGACCACCCTCGGGAATTGGCGCGGACGGCCCATTGGTCCTCCCGCCCGTGGCCACGCCCCCGACACTCAGATGGGCAGATTGCCCACCCATTCGGGCAGGTGGACTACTGTGACGGCGGGGGGCGAGGAGGCCCGGAGCTCGGGCCGTGACGTTTGCCGGCACTAGGAGCGTGATCTGCTGTGGGTTGGACGAGGGCGCTCGACGGCCGTGCGTCGCCGTGGCTAACGTCGTCGGCGTTGCGGGCAATGCACGAATTGTTCATTGCCGGCGAAGTCGACGCGGAGTACCTCGACTCCTCCGCCATCCGGCCCATCGTTGCGGAGAGTTGGCGACGCAGCCTGGCCAAGGGCGTCAACCCCGACAGCGGGGGAGCGTCGTCGTCCGACGTCACGCTACGACTCGCTCGGATGCGCGACACGCACCCCCTGGCTTCGGCTCTGCCGGTGATTCGGCGGCTGCTGGTCGACGATGCGGCTGATTCCGGCGTCGTCGTGGCCATCACCGCTGCGGATGGCACTTTGCTCTGGGTCGAGGGCGACTCGAAGGCCTGCCGAAACGCCGAGGCGATGAACTTCGTGCCGGGCGCCGACTGGAGTGAGCGGCGCGTCGGGACGAACGCGCCCGGCACCGCGCTGGCGCTCGACCGCGAAGTCCAGATTCGGAGCTCCGAGCACTTCTCCCGAGTGGTGCAGCCGTGGAGCTGTACCGCGGCGCCGGTGCACGATCCGACCACCGGTGTCCTCCTCGGCGCCATCGACCTCACTGGCGGCGTGGAGGTGGCCTCGGGTCAAGCATTGGCCCTCGTTCGTGCCACCGCAGTCGCCGTCGAGAACCACCTCGCGTTGCTTCGGCTCACCGGATCGACTGACGGCGCGCACGACCAACCGCAACACCAAGGCAGCGCCTATTTGCGAGTCTTGGGTGCCGACCGTCCGTGCTGGCAGGTGACCGACGAACGTGGGAGCCGCCGGTCTTCGAGCCTGACCCCGCGTCACGCCGACATCCTGGTGCTGCTGAGTCAGCACCCCGAGGGTCTCAGTGCCGACCATCTCGCGATGATGCTCGACGACAAGGATCTCGACGTGGTGACGGTCCGGGCCGAGATGTCGCGCCTACGCCGGGTCATTACGCCGGTCGTGGTGGGCTCACGGCCCTACCGGCTGCTCGAGCCGGTCACGAGTGACGTCAACCAGGTCTTCGACGAGCTGCGGTCAGGTCGAGTGGCCGCCGCGTTGGACGTATACACCGGCGCCCTGCTGCCGCAATCGATGTCTCCGGCGGTGGCACGGCTGCGCACCGAGCTGAGTACCAGTCTGCGCACGGCGGTGATCGCGACCGGCGATCTGGCGGTGCTGCGGCGTTGGCTGGACCTGCCGGAGGGTCGTGACGATCGCGAAGGCTGGCGGCTTCTGCACGACGCCGCCGGCGCCGGCTCGGCGGGTCAAGCGCGGGCCCGCGGTCATCTGGCCGGGCTGGACATGGATCTGGCCTGAGCCTGCCGGAACCGGACGAGCCCGCGCTGCGTCATAACCGGGCATGGGAGACAGTGAGTTCACGCGCGTCGACGCCGGGGCGCTCCTCGCCGCCGCGGGCCGGTGCGACGGGATCGCCGACGTCGTCGACGGGCTGGCCCGCGGTGGGTTGAGCCGGCTGGTGTTCGACGGCGCCGTCGCCGGCCGCGACCACGCCGCTCGCGGAGACGCCGTGCGACGGGCCGTCGACGACGTCGTCGACCAGACGGCCGCATGGGTCCGGGCGCTACGCGAGGTCGCCGCCGCGTTGCGGGTCGCCGGTGACCGCTACGCCGACGCCGACGCGCGCGGCGCGGTCCGGCTGGGTTGACGATGGCCGACGCGTTCGACGTGGCGGGCCGACTCGCCGCGGGCAGCTCGACCGTCGAGGACGTCGAGCAGTACGTGGCCGCCAGCCAACGGCTCGGGTATCACCATCCGGATCTGACGATGCACCCCGGGCAGGTGCGCGACCGGTACTCCGGTGAGGACGGCCTCGACCTGCGCGCGCTGGAGGCCGACCACCGGGCGTTGTCCGCGGCCGCGTCGGCCGCCGAGGACGCGGCCCGCATGCAGACCGGTCTGTTGGCCGACCTCGACGCCGCCTGGTCGGGTCGCGGCGCGACCGCAGCCCGCGAATTCCTCTGGCGTAGTTGTCAATCGGCGAACGCCGTCAGCGCAGCAGTGCGGGCGGCCGCCAGTGCGGTGGCCGCGCTGCGGGATTCGCTGTGGCAGGCCGTCGACGACAAGGCGCGCGCGACCGAGGCCCTCGACGACGGGCAGCGCCCGCACCGCGCAGGTTGGCTGGCCGCCGCCAAGATCGTGACTGCCGGTGGCGGGGACGTGGCTGCCGCCAGCGAGCTGGTCGACGCAGAGGTGACACCGTTCGTCGACCGCGAGGTGGCGTCGCACTGGGTGGCGGCGATGCGCCAGGCGGGCTCGGCGGTCGACGCGGCCTATGCGGCGGCGATGGCGGGGATGGCCTCGCCGGCCGCCGTCTTCGGCGTCCCCGGCGCGCTCGGTCCGCGGGTTGCGATCTCGGATGGTCCGGCGGTGCCGCTCGCGTCCTCGACGACGCGCGAGCCCGCACTCGCGGTCGGGGTGCCGGGTTCTGGCGGGTCCGCGGCGACGGTGCCCGCCGCCGCGGTCGGACCGGCGGCAGCCGCGCCGTGGTCGAGCCCGGAGGCGGCGACTGTGCCATCTCCTGCGACTCCCGTTGCCGCGCAACCGACGTCGGCTACGCCGAGCGAGCTCGGTGCGGCGGGGCTGCCGTTGGGGTCGGCCGGGTCCATGGGGTCGACGGGCGGGTCCGCCGGCTCTGGTCTCGGCGGCTTTGGACAGCAACTGGCTGATTTGATCGGCGGGCTGGTCGGCTCGTTCGGTGACGCGTCCGACGCCGGTGTGGAGGACCTGTCCGACGACGAACCCGTCGACCTCGACGACGACGCCGACGACGCCGACGACGCCGACGACCCGGACGACCCGGACGACCCGGACGATCCGGACGACCCCGACGAGCCGGCCGGGGAGTCCGACGCGCTCGCCGACGACGAGGCACCCGCGGAGCCGCCGCCGGAGGGCGTCGCCGACGCAGCGGTCCAGCCGACCGTCACCCCCGAAGCTGAAGCCGAGCCCGTGACCGCGCCCGGATCGCCGGAGTCGGCGCCCGCGCCAGCCGCCGCGCAGCCCCTCGCCGCGGATGCCGAGCCGACGCCCTGCGAGATCGCCGCCGACGAACTACCCCAGGTCGGGGAGTGACGACGTCACTCGTCGCCGCGCAGGCGGGCGTGGGCATGCATGTCGTGCCACCCGTCCCGGTGCAACGCCGCGCCCCGTCGAGTGCCTTCCTCGCGGAACCCGGCCTTGGTGGCCACTCGGCACGAGGGGGCGTTGCGGGTCGAGTGCTCCAACTGCAGGCGGTGAAAACCGGCGGTGAAGGCCCACTCCGACAGGGTGACGACGGCCCGCGGGCAGAGTCCGCGCCCGCGCGACTCGGGGCACATCCAGTAGGCGACTCCTGCCGTGGCCTCGAAGAGGTCGACTCCCTTCAAGGCAATCCGGCCGAGTAGGGCGTCATCGGGGCCGACGATCGCCCAGTTGAACTCGGACTCGGCGGCCCAGCCGCCCTGCCAGCGCGTGATCAGCTCGCGCGCTTCGTCCTCGGTGTCCGCGCGGCTGAGGTGCCACTGCCGGATCGCCGGATCGTCGAACGCCTCGACCAAGGCGTCGGCGTCGGCCAGGATCCACGGTCTCAGCACGGCGTCCGCGTCGACGGCGATGCAAGGGTGTGCTGACACCGAGAACGAGCCCGTCGGCAGAGCGGGCTGAATCAAACTGGGCACTCGACCATCTTCGCTCGTAGTCGGATGCTCAGACCGTCTGGTCGCGACAGGCGAGCGCGGCGGCGACGAACGCGTCGCGGACGGGATCGACCACGGCCGCATCCCAAATCAACGTGACGTGGCCTGGCGGCATGTCCTTGATCGGCACGACGCACACGTCCGGGCGTCGGTAGAACGCCGTCGCCGAGCGCGGCACGATCGCGAAGCCCTCGTGTGCGGCGACGCGCTCGAGTTTCTCCTCCATGGTGGACGCAGCGCGGTGAGTGGCGCGCCGTTGCTCGGGCGTCGCGACGGCGTACCACTCCGGCACGGCGGCCGGGTCCTGGAGTGAGCGGTAGGACGCCAGCTCGGCGAGTCGCACCGACTGCCGTCCGGCCAGCGGATCGTCGGCGGGCAGCAGCGCGTCCCGTGGCTCCTCGAGGAGCGTGGCGGTCCCGAGCCCGCGATGGTCGAAGGGCTCGCGGGCGTAGACCACGTCGAGAACGTGGGTGCGCACCGACTCGAGCTGTTCGGTCGCCCCGATCGGGACTACTTCGGCGCGGTGGGCGGGGTTTGCCGACTGGAAGGTCCGTACGGCGGCGGTCGCCAACAGCCCCGGCATCACTCCGACCCGCACGACTCGGGTGGGAGCGGCTGCTCGGGACAGCCTGTCTCGCAGCGCCTTTGACTCCGCGAGCAGGAAGCGCGCGTCCGGCAGTAGCTGGCTGCCCGCGTCGGTGAGGATGGCGCCGCGCGTGTCGCGGATCAGCAGTCGGACGCCGAGTTCGTCCTCCAGGGACCGAATCTGGCGCGACAGCACCGGCTGGGCAATGTGAAGGAGTTTCGCGGCCCGCCCGAAGTTGAGCTCCTCGGCGACGGCCACGAAGTACCGCAGCTTGCGCAGGTCGAGATCCGGACTCGTCATACCTCCACGGTATCGCCGGGCGACGCAAAGGGTCTTGGACGGGCGGCTCCGCCCGGGGCAGCGTGGAGTCATGACCTTGCAGAACACGACAGTCCTCGTCATCGGCGGCACTTCGGGCATCGGCCTCGGTGTCGCACGCGCGGCCGCCGACCGCGGTGCCACCGCGATCGTGGTGTCCCGGCGCCGCATCAGCGTCGACCGGGCCTTGGCCGACCTCCCCGCCGGAACCCGCGGCGCCACCGTCGACCTCACCGATCCTGCGGCGCTCGACCGGCTGGCCGCCGAGGTCGGCGACGTCGATCACTTGGTCTACACCGCCGGCGAGCCGCTCGAGCTGAGGGCGCTGGCCGAGCTGACGCCGGAGGTCGTGACCGCGTTCTTCCAGACCCGTTTGATCGGCGCGCTGAGCGTGGCGCGGGTGTTCGGTCCGCGGCTTCGCCCCGGTGGCTCGATCACGCTCACCAGTGGCACGGCGGCGTGGAGCCCGGGCTACGGTGTCCTTCCGTCCAGCCTGTGTGGCGCGATGAATGCCTTGACCACCGCGCTGGCAGTCGAGCTGGCGCCGATCCGGGTCAACGCCGTCGCGCCGGGACTGATCCGCACCCCGCTGTGGGACGCCATGTCCGAAGACGATCGGCAGGCGTTGTACGAGCAAGAGGCGCAACGGGTTCCACTTGGCCGCGTCGGTGAGGTGGCCGACGTCGCGCTGGCCTACCTCTACTGCATGGAGCAGGCGTTCAGCACCGGCACGGTACTCACCGTCGAGGGTGGCACCCTGCTGGTGTGACTCAGTGCGCCAGTTCGACGAGCTCCGCGCAGAACTTCACGGCCTCGCGACCGTCGCCGGAGAGCGGGTGCACCAGCATGGTGGTGACCCCCGCCTCGGCGTAGGCGGCCAACCGTTCCTTGACGAAACTCCGTGGCCCGACCAGGGATACGTTGCGGACCAGATCGTCGGGCACCGCGGCGATGGCCTCTTCCTTCTTGCCGGCCAGATACAGGTCCTGGATGTGGTCGGCGACCTCGCCGTAGCCGTACCGGGTGGCCAGGTTGTGGTAGAAGTTCTTTCCGCGAGCGCCCATGCCGCCGATGTACAGCGCCAGTTGGGGTTTCGCCCATGCCAGCCGGTCGTCGACGTCGTCGCCGATGGCAAGGCTGGCCGAGACCATGACGTCGAGGGGCCCGAGCTCGGGGTCGCGCTTGGCCGCGCCGGCGCGCAGAGCATCGCCCCACACGTCGTCGGCCTTCTCGGGGTAGTAGAACACCGGTTGCCAGCCCTCGGCGATCTCGGCGGTGAGCTGGACGTTCTGCGGGCCCAGCGCGGCGATGGTGATCGGAATGCGTTCGCGGACCGGGTGATTGATCAGCTTGAGAGGCTTGCCGAGTCCGGTGCCCTGGTCGGCGGGCAGGGGCACCCGGTAGTACTTGCCGTCGAATTCGACGCGGTCGCGGCGCCAGACCTGGCGGCAGATCTCGACGACCTCGCGGGTGCGCCCCAGCGGAGCGTCGAACGGAATGCCGTGGAAGCCCTCCACCACCTGCGGGCCGGACGTGCCGATGCCGAATCGGAAGCGGCCGTCGGAGACGTAGTCGACGCCGGCTGCGGTCATCGCCAGCAGCGTGGGGGTGCGGGTGTAGATCGGGACGACGCCGGACCCGAGTTCGATGGTGGAGGTCTTCGCGGCCAGGTAGCCGAGTTGGCTGATCGCGTCGTAGGAATAGGCCTCGGCGACCAGCGCGACGTCGACGCCGCACTTCTCGAGTTCGACCACCTGATTGGCTGCCTCCCGGAAGCCGCTGGCGTAGCTGAGGAAGATGCCGGTGCGCATGCTGGTGTTTATATCACCATCAACCAGTTGGTTGGGCACCCGGGTGCCATCGTCCACATCGTGCAGCCAGACCGTCGACGATTGCCCATCCTGGGTCCTCCCGGCGCTGCCAACCATTCCTAGCCTGGAATCAGAGGTCGACGCACGGGGCGACGACGCTGGAACGGGGAATCCATGAGAACGTCGGACGTCCGTATCCACCAGCGCACCGGCCTGTCGTTCACTGCCGTCGGCTATGGCGGTGCGCCGATCGGCAACTTCAACGGAGCGTTCACCGACGACGAGGCCCGCGCGCTCGTCGACCAATCCTGGGACGACGGCGTGCGGTACTTCGACACCGCTCCGGGCTACGGCAACGGGCTGAGCGAATACCGCCTCGGCCACGCGTTGCGCCGGCACGGCCGAGCCGAGTACGTGCTCTCGACGAAGGTGGGCCGAACCGTGACTCCGCGGCGTGGCGCCCCGACGACCAACGGCCAGTACGTCGAGCTGCCCTCGATGACGGTCGACTTCGACTACACCTATGACGGCGTGATGCGGGCCGTCGAACAAAGCCTGCAGCGCATGCTCGTCGACCACGTCGACGTGCTGTTCGTCCACGACTGCGATCGGTACACGCACGGGGCGTCGCAGCCGGACTTCTTCCGCCAGGCCGTCACGAGCGGTTTCCCCGCGCTGGAGTCCCTGCGCGATCAAGGCGTCGTCACGGCCATCGGATTCGGCGTCAACGAGACGGACGTGATGATCGACGCGGTCAAGGCCGTCGACGTCGACCTGTGTCTCTTGGCGGGCCGGTACACGCTGCTCGAGCAGGATCCGTTGGACATGCTGTTCCCCCTGTGCGAAGAACGCGGCGTCGGGATCGTCCTCGGTGGGGTCTACAACAGTGGAATCCTCGCCACGGGGCCCGTCGCCGGCGCGCGCTTCGACTATTCCGCCGCACCGCCCGAGGTGTTGTCAAAAGCGGCTGCGCTGCAGGATGTTTGCGCGACGTTCGACGTCGACCTCCCCGCCGTGGCGCTGCAATTCGCCTACGCGCATCCCACCGTGGTGAGTGCGTGCGTCGGAGCGCGCGACCGCGCCCAACAGCTCCGCAACGCCGCGATGGCCGAGACCGTCGTGCCGCCGGAGCTGTGGCAGGCGCTCCGTGACGCGAACCTGCTGCGCGAGGACGCTCCGACGCCGGTCTAGTTGGTGCTCGGTGACTTGCCGGGGTCGTAGGGGTCGTACCACCACCAGTCGGCGCGTTCGCCGAGTGGCCCGGTGCAGGGCGGCACGTCCGGTGGCGGTGTGGTCGGTGGTCGGGCTAGGGATGCCGGGGTCAGGACGGCTCCGTCCCGGTCGGTGACGGTCAACGCGGTGGCGGTGCCGCTGATGGTGATCCCACCGCGGTGGTGCAGGCGGTGGTGAAACGGGCACAGCAAGACCAGGTTGTCGGGGTCGGTGGGTCCGCCGTCCTCCCAGTGTCGGATGTGATGGGCGTGCAGGCCGCGGGTGGCTCCGCAGCCGGGGACTGCGCAGCACTTGTCGCGGTGCTCGAGTACCCGGCGGAGTCGGCGGCTGATGGTGCGGGTGGCCCGACCGGATCCGATGACCCGGCCGTCGCGTTCGAACCAGGCTTCGCAGGTGGCGTCGCAGAGCAGGTAGCGTCGGTCGCCGTCGGACAGCAGCGGGCCGAGGTGCAATGCGGCGGCTGGCTTCTCGACGTCGACGTGGACCACCACGGTGGTGTGCTGCCCGTGTGGGCGGGCGGCGACATCGGAATCCCAGCCCGCGTCGACGAGACTCAGGAACGCGTCCACCGTGGTCGGAAACGGCGGCGCCTGCACCGACGAGCCCTCCGCGCCGCCACCGTCAGCGGTGCCGCTCTCGGTGTCACCGTGGTCGCTCTTCCAGTCGGCGATCAACCGGTCGCGATGCGAAGCCATTCCAGCTTCTAGTTTCGCCGATTCGACCTTCGGCAGCCGGATCCGCCAGGTGGTGTGGGTGGCGGTCTCGGTCTTGCTGATCGAGCGGTCCGGCTGGTATTTCGCCTTCGGGTCGGGCCGGGGTTCGAGCTTGATCGCGGTCCGCAGTTGGGTGACCGTCGCGACCGACGCCAGGGCGGCGTAGTGCTCGTCGGAGCCCTGCCCGGCGCGTTCGGCGATCACCCCGACCTGATCCATCGAGAGTCGCCCTTCGCGCAGCGCGGTCGTGCACAGCGGGAACTCCGATGCCCGTTCGGCGATGGTGGTGATGGTCTCGGCGTTGTGCGGGGAGATCCCGGTCCGCCAGGCCACCAGCGACGAGATCGACCGGCACCCCGTGTTGCCCCAGAGTCGGTCACCGTCGATCTCGGCCACGATGTCGACGATGCGGCCGTCGATGGCGTTGCGTTGGCCGGTCAGTTCGGCGAGCTCGTCGAACAGCACTTCGAGACGCTCCTGAGAGCTCAAAGTGCTTGTCGCCGTGGACATGCCACCATCATAGAAGGGGGGTCCGACACGTCCCGGCCCCCGAAGCCGTCGATGCGACGGGGGCGCCACACGGTGCTACTGGTGTTGCTCGCTGGCCCGTCGCGCCCGGTACTCGTCGGCGCGTTCGTCGGTGATGTGCGGCAGCGGCGGGAAGTCCAGCCAACCGGGAACGAATGGGCTCGCCAGATCGCGGTCCGTCGGAATCTCCACCAGGACAGGGGCCTTCGCGTCGAAGGCACGCTTGAACGTCGGTTCCAGATCGGCGGCCGACTCCACGCGGAAGGACTCCAGCCCGAACGCCTTGCCCAAATTCTGGAAACTCGGGCTGTAGGGCGTGCCGTCCGGACGGTTGAACTCGGTGCCGATGATGCGGTCGGTCGCGTTGCGCTGGCCGCCGCGGATCGAGATGTAGCCCGAGTTGTCCTGCACCACGAACACCACGGCGATGTCGTGCTGAATCGCCACCCCGATCTCCTGGGCGGTCATGAGGAAGTCCCCGTCGCCGGTGATACAGGCAACCTGTCGTTCGGGGGCAGCGAGTTTCGCGCCGAGCGCGGCCGGCACCGGCCACCCCATCGAGGAGAAGCCACCGGTCGTGAGATGGGTGCGCGGTTCGTACACGGGGAACGTCTGCTTCACCGCGCCCTGAGTGTTACCGGAGCCGGCCAGGACGATGCCGCTGCGATCCATCACCTGACGCAGTGCCCCCAGCGGACGCTGCAGCGTGAACGGGAAGCGGTCTGTGTCGCGCCGGGTGGCCAGTTCGTCCTCCCACTGCGCCTTGCGCTCGGCGACCTCGGCGAGGTACTCGCTGCGGTCGGGCTTGGCGGGCAGTGAGGCCACGATCGCGGCGACGGCCGGCTTGGCGTCGGAGAGGATGCCGACCTCCGCGGGGTAGATCTTGCCGATCTCGTGCGGGTCGATGTCGACGTGGATCAGCTTCGCGGGCGGGAACGAGAACGACTGTCCCTTGGCGTAACTCGACGACGACCAATCGGTGAAGCGGCAGCCGATCGACACCACGACGTCGGCGTTGGCGGCCAGGTAGTTGCCGTGAACGGTGCCGGTCTGGCCGACGCTGCCGACGAAGAGATCGTGATCCTCGGGGAACGCGCTCTTGCCGTTCCAGGTGGTGACCACGGGGATGTCGAGTCCGTCGGCCAGGGCGCGTACTTCGTCGGTGGCGTTGGCGCTGATGGCGCCGCCGCCCACGACGATCACGGGTCGCTTGGCCGTGGCCAGCAGGTCGACGGCACGCTGGATGGCCTCGGGGTCGGGGTATTGCAGGCCGACCGGGAGCCGGCGCGCCAGGTCGTGGAAGTTGACCTCCGCAGTCTCGGCGTGCAAGTCCCACGGAATCTCGACGTGCGCGGGTCCGCGGCGTCCGGTCAGCATCGTGCTGAACGCCCGGTGCAGGATGAAGGGTAGGTCCTCGATGCTGTTGGCGACCCAGCTGCGCTTCGACACCGCCTCGGCCACTTGGGGAAAGCCGTTGTCCTTCTGGCGCTCCAGCTCTTGCAGCACGCCACGCCCACGCATGTGGCGCGGCGGACCGCCGGTGATCACCAGAACGCTGGTGGAGTCGCTGTAGGCGGTCGCCAGGCCCAGCACGGTGTTCGACGCGCCCGCGCCGATCGAGGTGACCGCGGCCATCGGCGTGCCCGACACCCGGTAGAAACCGTCGGCCAGGTGCACTGCGCTCTGTTCGTGGTAGGTCTGGATGAACGGAATCCTCGACTCGTCCTCGTTGAAGGCGTCCATCAAGCCCCAAATGCCATGGCCGGGAATGCCTGCCACGTACGGAACGCCGTACTCCTTGAGGATGCGGGCGACGACCTGCCCACCGTTCAACCTTGGCATGCGACTGTCCTTTCTCGACGAGGTCGCGTCGACCTCCCGGGATGGTGAAATCCTTGATGACGAGTCTGCCCATTCCGGGACGGCGTCGTTAGACTCATTTTGCGCAGGAGATTCGGCTTTTGCTGCACAATGTGCCCGAACGAGGGGAGGTGGCCGCCGTGGCCATGACCGTGGAGGCAGCCTTACGCCTCGAAGTGTTCGGTCGGGTCGCCCACGAAGTGTACGCCGGGGAGAGCAGCCTGGGCCGCGTCATCCGGTGGGTTCATCCCACCGAAATCCCGGACATCGCACAGTTTCTCAGCGGCGGGGAGATGCTGCTGACCGCGGGCCTCGGCATCGGCTCGACCCCGGAACGTCAACGGCAGTACATCGCCGACATCGCCGACGCCGAGGCCGCCGTGCTCGTCATCGAGCTCAGCGGGCGGGCGTTCTCCGAGATGCCGGAGGCGCTCGTGGAGGCAGCCAGGGAGCGCGACTTCCCCCTCGTCGGCCTCGACGGCGAAGTGCCGTTCGTCGCGGTCTCGGCGCAGGTGCACGAATCGATCATCGACCAACGCGTGCTGGATCTCAGTGCCTACGAACGGCTCAACGCCACCTTCATGCAGTTGCTGCTGGCGGGCCGCGATCCGGTGACGTTCACCGATGCGCTCGCCGACGAGGTCGGCCATCCCGCGGTCCTGGAGGATGCCACGCGGCAGATCGTCGCCTATTCGGGAGCGTCGCCGATCGGCGACCAAGTTCTGTCGGAATGGGAACACCACTCGCGCATCGAGCACGACGTCGTCGGAGGCGATCTGAACTCGGCCAACGACGCGCGCAACTGCACCAGGAGGGCAGTCGTGCTGCGCGGCGAGCGCTGGGGGTGGCTGCACGTCCTGCACGACGGTGAATCCGTCTCCGGCACAGCGGGATACGCGCTCGACCGTGCGACCGACGGCATTGCGATCGCCTTGCTCGGCGCCCGGGAGAGCGGCGCAAAGTCGGCTCAACGGCAGAACGCGTTGGTCAGCCGGCTGCTCCTCGGCGACATCTCCGGGGAATCGTTCGTCACGCGGGCGCTGCGCATCGGACGTGACCTGCGGGACCGCCCGTTGGCGGCGGTGTTCGTCTGCAAGGAGACACCGGCCGGACCCACCAGCGACGAGGCGATGGAGGAGATGTGCCGAACGCTGCACCTGCCCGCCGTCGTCGCCGACCTGGGGGAGCACACGCTGCTCATCATGGGCTTGGCCCGCAACGGGTCGGAGAAGCACGTCGTCGAACGGCTCACGGCGCTCAACGTCCGAGCCGGGATCAGCCGGCCCGTGACCGCGAACCAACTGCCGACCGCCGTCGAACAGGCCAGGAGCGCGGCGTCGGTGGCCGTAGCGAAGCCCGACAAGGCGGTCCACCGGTTCGACGATCTCGGCGTGCTGCGGTTGCTGGCGTCCCTGGCGGGCGGCCCGGAGCTGGCGCGCTACATCGAGGACGAACTGGGCCCCCTGCTCAAGCACGACGCCGACGCGACCAACCCGTTGCTGCCCACCTTGCGCACCTATCTGTCGTGTGACGGCAACAAGTCCCAAGCCGCCCAGCAGCTGTTCGTCCAGCGGCGCACGCTGTACTACCGACTGGAACGGATCACCAGTCTGCTGGGACGCTCGCTCGACGATCCCGACACCCGGCAGGCGCTCGTCTTCGCGGTGCGGGGGCACGACCTCCTGCAGCGACGGGACACCCGCTGAGCTTGCACACTCTGCGCACTCTGCACACTCTGCACACTCTGCGCACTCGGATCGGGTGAGCTCTGCCCACAGTGCCCCTCGTATCGGTGGCGTGGCCTTCCTAGATTGGACGTAACCGCCCGTCGGGGCGTCCAGCCGTCCTCTCAGCCCAGAGGAGTTCCCATGTCCACAGCCGTGGCTGCCCTGCAGTCGCAGATCATTACCGACCCGCCCGAGGTGATCCATACCGACGTCGCCGTCATCGGCTCGGGCATGGGCGGTGGCACCCTGGCCTACGCCTTGCGCGACAGCGGTGTGCGGGTCCTGATCGTCGAGCAGGGCGACTTCTTGCCCGTCGAACGGGAGAACTGGTCGTTCGACGCCGTCCACACCGAGGGTCGCTACAAGAACTCCGCGGCGTGGTACGACACCGTCGCGGGCAAGGAGTTCGTGCCGGGCAACTATCACTACGTCGGCGGCAGCACGAAGCTCTACGGCGCGACGTTGCCGCGCTTCCGGGAGAGCGACTTCGGCGCGGTCCATCACGTCGACGGCGTCTCGCCGGCCTGGCCCATCGGGTACGCCGACCTCGAACCGCACTACACCGAGGCCGAGAACATGTTCTGGGTGCACGGCAACAAGGGCGAGGATCCCACCGATCCCTGGCGTTCGGCGGACTATCCGTTCCCCGGCATTCCCCACGAAGGGGCCATGGCCAGATTGGTCGACAGCGCACGGCGGCAGGGCCTCCACCCCTTCGCAGCGCCGCAGTCGGTCGACTGGCGGCCCGGCGGCGGCTGCGTGCTGTGCGAGACGTGCGATTCGTTCGCGTGCATGGTGGACGCGAAGGGCGACGCCGACGTCGCCGCCGTCCGACCGGCACTGCGCGCCGCCTCGCGCAACGTGGAACTGCTGACCAACGCCGAGGTGCTGCGGCTCGACACCGACGGCTCCGGCCGACGGGTCACGGCCGCCCGGATCCGGCACGCCGGCGGTCGTGAGATCGAGGTTCGCGCAGAGCGATTCGTCGTCGCCTGCGGGGCCGCCAACACCGCGGCGCTGCTGCTGCGGTCGACCTCGGATGCGCACCCGGGCGGACTGGCCAATTCCTCGGACCAGGTGGGCCGCAACTACATGGCCCACGTGACGACGTTCTTCCTCGCCGTCGACCCACGGCACAAGAACGAGGCGGTCTACCAGAAGACGATCGGCATCAACGACTGGTATCAGGCGGGCCCGTCGAACCCCCATCCGCTCGGCAACGTCCAGGGTCTCGGCAAGCTGCACGGGCAGCAGGCCAAGCAGGGCAAGCCCTGGGTGCCGATGCCCATCCTCGACGAGGTCACCAAGTACACCCTGGACATGTTCATCCAGACCGAGGATCTTCCGTTGGCGGAGAACAGGATTGCCCTCGATTCGGCCGGCGGCATCACCGTCACCCGTCGCGAGACCAACCTCGCCGCCCATCACGAGCTGATCAAGCGGATGAAGAAGGTCGTCCGCAAGGCCGGCTTCCCCGTCGTCCTGACCCGCAGCCTCGGCGTCGAAGCCACGTCGCATCAGTGCGGCACCGCCCGAATGGGCGCCGATCCCGCCAGTAGCGTCGTCGACGCCGATCTCAAGGCCCACGACGTCGACAATCTCTGGATTGCCGACAGCTCGCCGTTCCCGTCCTCGGCGGCGGTCAACCCCGCCATCACCGTGGCGGCGCTTGCGTTGCGGCTCGGGCATTCTGGGGCGCTGACCACGTGAGCGTGACGACGCCGGTGGAGACCGTGCTGGCACCGCTGTTCGTGCCCATCACCCTCGGCGCGGTCGAGATCCGCAACCGCGTGGTGATGACGGGCCATGGCACCGGGATGGCGAAGGACTACCTGCCCACCGACCAACACGTCGCCTACTACCGTGAGCGCGCGATCGGCGGAGTCGGGTTGATTGGCATGGCGTTTCCGCAAATTCACCCCACTTCCCAGGACGTGCCCGGTGAGCCCCGAGCCTGGCTGCCCGAGATCGTCCCGGTCACCGAGCTGTACTTCGCGCTCAAGCATCGCGACGTGCCGGTAGAGCGAATTGGCGATGCAATCGCCAGTAGGACGATGATGGAGGCCGTGCACGAAGGAGAACGCGCCGCCTGGCGGGTATGCGCCACCGCGTGACGTCACTGAAGTGGTCTCGTGCCGCGGTCTTCATGATCTTCGCCGTCTTCGGACTGTGCATCTCGACCTGGGCAGTCCACATCCCGTCGGTTCAAGAACGGACCGGGGTGTCGACGGGAACGCTGGGCACCCTGCTGCTCCTGCACGGTGTGGGCGCGCTGGTGGGCATGCAGGCTTGCGGCCCGTTGATCAACCGATGGGGTAGCGCGCGCATCGCGCTCGTCGGCGCGGCGTCCATGGCCGCGACGCTGGCGCTACCCCTCAACGCACCGACGCCCCTGCTGCTCGGCGGCGCCCTCCTGACCTTCGGCGGTACGACGGGAATCACCGACGTCGCCATGAACGCCCGCGCAGTCGCCGTCGAGCAGCAAGTGGGCACGCCGATCATGTCGGCCTTCCACGCCGTCTTCTCCGTCGGGAGTGTCGTCGGCTCGTTGATCGGCGCCGGCACACTGGCGGCCAGATGGAGCCTCCCGGCGACCACCGCGATGATGTGCGGCGGCTGCCTGCTGCTGATGCTGGTCGTCGCACCGAACCTGCTGTTCGCGCGCGCGGATCCGCGAACGGGGGTCGGTGCCAGCCCGAACGGTGCCCCGACTACGGCGGCGAGCAAGCGTCGCCGACTAGTGCTGCTCGGAGCGCTGGCGTTCCTCCTGCTGCTCGCCGAGGGCTGTGCGATGGACTGGAGCAGTCTGCACGCCCAGGAGCGTTTGGCGGTCTCGAACTCGCTGGGCGCCTTGGTGTTCGGTGGGTTCGTCACCGCGATGACGGTCGGACGGTTCACCGCGGACGTGGTCAGCGCGAGGAAGGGTCCCGTATGGGTGGTCCGCTACGGCGGTGCGACGGCCGTCGTCGGACTCGGCGTCGTCATCGCCTCGCCCGTGCTTCCGCTGACGATGGCCGGCTGGGTGATCTTTGGTCTCGGACTGTCCGGCACCCTGCCGCAGGTGTTCACCGCCGCGGGAAACGTGGCAGGGGCGACCGGCACCGACTTCTCCCGCGTGGTCGGCTGTGGATACGTCGCCCTGCTCGCCGGTCCGGCCCTGATCGGTTGGCTCTCGGAGTTGGTGACGTTGAACCTCGCCTTGCTGCTGCCGTTGGTCGCGGTGGCGGTCGCAGGCCTGAGCGCACGGGCGGTCGGCGGCGACGCGCCACCCGACTTGGTCACGGAAGTGCGCAGCAGTTCGGCCGATCCTTGCACAAAGTGAGTCTGTAGCCGACCTCGTCCACCGCACAGACTGGAAGCACGTCGCCCGCGGGAACCCCGTCGCCGACGCCACCACCAACGCCGTGCAGTGCGAGGAGAACCATCGTGTCGGTCATTTCCAGGGCCCCCGTCGTCGTGAAGGCGGCGGCGGCCGCGGGCGGTACGCCCCACAAGAGCAGCGCGGCCGTGGTCGACGTAGTGTCACGGGTGCTGGATGACATTCGGTCCCACGGGGACGCGGCCGTCGCCAAGTACTCCGAGGAGTTCGACCGCTGGGCGCCCCCGTCGTTCCGACTCGGCGAAGCGCAGGTCGCGGACATCGTGAAGAGCCTGCCGACCACGGTCGTCGAAGACCTCAGGTTCGTTCAGCGCCAGGTGCGCAACTTCGCTCAGGCGCAACGTGATTCGATGCTCGACGTCGAGGTCGAGACGCTGCCCGGCGTCATGCTGGGCCACCGGCACGTTCCGGTGGCTGCCTCCGGCGCATACGTGCCTGGCGGCCGCTACCCGTTGACCGCGTCGGCGCACATGACGGTCGTCACCGCCAAGGTCGCCGGCGTCGAACGGGTCGCCGCGACCACCCCGCCCAACGTCGGCGCACCGCCTCCGATCAGCGTGGCGGCCATGCATCTCGCCGGTGCCGACGAGATCTACGTGCTCGGCGGCGTCCAAGCCATTGGCGCGCTGGCGCTCGGCACCGAGACGATCGACCCCGTCAACCTACTCACGGGCCCCGGCAATGCCTATGTCGCAGAGGCGAAACGGCAACTCTTCGGGGAGGTGGGCATCGACCTGTTCGCCGGGCCCACCGAGGTGCTCATCGTCGCCGACGACACCGCGGACCCCTTCGTCGTCGCCGCCGATTTGCTCAGCCAGGCCGAGCACGGACCGGATTCGCCCGTCGTCCTGGTCACCACCTCGGAGCGCGTGGCCCACGAGACCGTCGCCGAGGTCGACCGTCAGCTGTCGAACTTGCCGACCAACGGGATCGCCGCGGTGTCCTGGCGCAACCACGGCGAAGTGTTCCTCGTCGATGACCTGGAGGACGCCTTCGCCCTCGCCGACCGTCATGCCAGCGAGCACGTGCAGATTCTCACCGCCCAGCCCCGCCGAGCGCTGGACCAGATGCGCGACTACGGCGCCCTCTTCCTCGGCGAGAGGACATGCGTGTCGTTCGGCGACAAGGCGATCGGGACGAATCACGTGCTGCCCACCCTGGGTGCAGCCCGCTACACCGGTGGGTTGTGGGTCGGAAAGTTCCTCAAGACGGTGACCTACCAAGAGATCACCGATGACGCCGCGTCCGCCGAGATGGGCCGCATCAGCGCCCGAGCGGCCCGCCTGGAGAACTTCGAAGGACACGCCCGCAGCGCCGACGTGCGGGCGGCCAAGTACGGCGGTGACGATCTGCCCTGGTCCGATCACGACTTCGGTCGGACCGCGACCACGACCGCAGCGGAGAATTAGATCGTGAGCAGCGCTGCCGTTCCCAAGGTCCCGACGATGCGCGCGGTCGACCACGTCGCCTACACCGTCCCCGATCTCGACGAGGCGGTCGCGTTCTTCGTCGAGCACTTCGGTGGCGAGCTGATCTTCACCGACGGCCCGTTCGCCGACGGGACGGGCGACACGATGCGCCGCAGGCTCGACGTCGACCCGGCCGCGACGTGCCGCCTGGCGATGATTCGGCTCGGCAGGCATCACAATGTCGAGTTGTTCGAATACGACGCCCCCCATCAGGCGACGGCCCTGCCTCGCAACAGCGACGCCGGCGGGCACCATCTGGCCTTCTACGTCGACGACGTCGATGCGGCCCATGCGTATGTCGCATCCATTCCCGGCGTCGTCGTCCACGACGGACCCAACGACGTCGACCCTGCCGCACCGGTGGCAGGCCAGCGCTGGTTCTACTTCAAGAGTCCGTGGGGCATGCAGTTGGAGATGACCAGTTGCGCGTCGGGGGGCTTCTACGACGGGCTGCCGGGCGCGGGCGTCGCGCCACCCAGCGAGACGTGGCGGTGACGCTCGACGCGGTGTCCGGCGTCCGGCTCGAACATGACTCGTTGGGTGACAGGGCCGTGCCCGCCGACGCGTACTACGGCGTGCACACGCTGCGGGCGCTGGAGAACTTTCCCATCTCGGGGATTGCGCTGTCGACGCATCCGGACTTCGTGAACGCCTTGGCGGCGGTCAAGCAGGCTGCCGCGCTGACGAACCACGAACTGGGTGCACTGGACCGCGTGCGGTGTGACGCCATCGTCGACGCCTGCACCGAGATTCGTTCTGGTGCACTGCACTCCAGCTTCGTGGTCGACGTGATGCAGGGTGGAGCCGGCACATCGACGAACATGAACGCCAACGAAGTGATCGCCAACCGCGGACTGGAACTGCTGGGCGCGGCCCGCGGTGACTACGAGGTGCTACATCCGCTCGAGCACGTCAACCGTTCCCAAAGCACCAACGACGTCTACCCGACCGCGGTCAAGGTCGCGCTTCAGGTGCAACTCGCCACCCTGCACGCCGGCTTGCTCGAGGTCGCGGAGGCGTTCCGGCACAAGTCCGTCGAATTCCACGACGTCCTGAAGATGGGACGCACGCAACTGCAGGACGCCGTGCCGATGACGCTGGGGCAGGAATTCGGCACCTACGCGGTGATGGTCGCCGAGGACGCCGCACGCCTGCGCGAAGCCGCGTTGCTCGTCGCGGAGATCAACCTTGGCGGCACCGCGATCGGCACCGGGCTGAACTCGCATCCGCGGTACGCGAAGCTCGTGTGCGACAAGCTCTCCGAGCTGACGGGATTCGACCTCGCCACGGCGCCCGACCTGGTCGAGGCCACGCAGGACGTGGGCGCGTTCGTGGCCGTCTCGGGGGTGCTCAAGCGGACCGCACTGAAATTGTCCAAGATCTGCAACGATCTGCGCTTGCTGTCCTCGGGTCCGCGATCGGGATTCAACGAGATCAATCTTCCTGCCGTACAGGCCGGTTCGAGCATCATGCCGGGCAAGGTGAATCCCGTGATTCCCGAGGTCGTGAACCAGGTGGCATTTCAGGTGTGTGGCAACGACGTCACCATCGGCATGGCCGCCGAAGGTGGTCAGTTGCAGCTCAACGCCTTCGAGCCGGTGATCGCCCACTGCCTGTTCACCTCGTCGTCCCATCTGGTCGCCGCCTGCCGCACCCTGGCGCAGCGGTGCGTCACCGGCATCACCGCCAACCGGGAGCGACTGCTCGAGTCGGTGACCAACTCGGTCGGCGTCATCACTGCGCTCGCACCGTATCTCGGGTACGCCGAGTCGGCCAGGATCGCCAAGGATGCGCTAGACAGCGGCCGGGCAATACCCGAATTGGTGGTCGAAGAGGGGCTACTGTCCTCCGAGCAGGTGGCCGCGCTGCTGCAGCCGGACATGCTCGTCGGACCGCGCGAACCGCTGTTCACCATGACGGGAAGGAACTCTCCACGATGACCAACGTGCTCTATCTCTACGGCGGTTGGCCTGGCCACAGCCCGTACGACGTCGCCGGCTGGACGAGGGGGATCACCGACGAACTGGGGTTCGACGTCGAAGAGTCTCAGGACGTCTTCACCCTCGACCGGGACCTCACCGGGTACGACCTCATCATCCTCGGCTGGAACAATGCGCTCACCACCGAAGACCTCTCCGACAGCCAGGAGGACCATCTGTTGGCGGCCGTCGAGGCCGGCACCGGAGTGGCGGCCTGGCACGGCGCCGCCGCCGCCTTCCGCTCCAGCCTGCGGTATCACCTGATGCTCGGCGGTGACTTCCTCGCCCACCCGGCCGGGGAGGGCTACCCGCATCCCTACCGGGTTCGCATCGTCGACCACGACCACGACGTCAGCCACGGCGTCGACGACTTTGAGGTCGCCTCCGAGCAGTACTACATGAGCGTCGACCCCAACAACCGAGTGCTCGCGGAGACCACCTTCGACGGCCAGCACCTCGCCTGGCTCGACGGCCTGACGAGCCCGGTTGCCTGGGTCCGACAGTGGGGTGCGGGCCGGGTGTTCTACCACTCGATCGGTCATGCGACCGCCGACCTGTCGGGCCGGGACGTGCGGCGCCTCACCATGCAGGGCATTGCGTGGGCGGCTCGGCGCTGAGCGCGGTGCGGGTAGACGGCGGCGGACGTGACACGTCCGCCGCCGTTCCCACCTGCTGCGGGCATAACCCCAGGTCGTCGTGTGCAAGCCGTGCAACCGGTCAGCGGCGGGTTGCACGGAGTGAGTCTGCCGACGCATGCGCGAATCAACCAGACTTCAGGTGTGGCAGCCGTCACTCGCCGACTTCGGCCGAACCATTCACGAGGAGAAGAAGATGACCACACCCAACGGTGGAGGTACGTCGCTCAGCGGCGACGACGCCCACCTCCGCGTCCTGGGGTACGAGGGGAACTTCGACCGGAAGATCGGCCTGTGGTCGAACTTCGCGCTCGGCTTTCTCTACCTTTCCCCACTCGTCGGCGTGCTGTCGATGTTCACCCAGGCCCTCACGACGGCCGGACCGCCGTCGATCCTGTGGCTGGTGATCGCGATGGCCGGCCAGCTTCTCGTCGCCATGACGTTCGGCGAGATCGTCTCGCAGTTCCCCATCGCCGGTGGCCTCTATCAGTGGGCGCGCCGACTGTGGAACGGGCAGTACGCGTGGATCATGTCCTGGATCTACATCGCGGGTGTCATCATCGGATGCACGACCACCGCGATGTTCAGCGCGGACTTCGTTCTGGCGCTGATCCGTTCGGACTCCAACATTTCCTCGACGCCGCTGGAGCGACTGATCGTCGCCACGGTCGTGATCCTGATCTGCTTGGCGCTCAATTCGACTGGCTCCAAGACGCTGGCGACCATCGCAAAGGTCGGCCTCGCGGCTGAACTCGCCGGCATCATCGTGGTCGGTGTCTATCTTCTGATCTTCGCCCGCAAGAACGACTTCTCAGTGTTGTTCCACACCTTCGACACCGGGGGAGAGGGCGGATATCTGGGCGCCTTCGTCACCGCCGCGATCGTCGGGCTGGTCCTGTTCTACGGTTTCGAGGCTTGCGGCGAGGTCGCGGAGGAAACGCCCAATCCGGCTCGGTCGATCCCGCGGTCGATGATGCTGACCGTGGTACTCGGCGGCGTCGCAGCGCTGTTCGCCTTCATCGGCTACATTTTGGCCGCCCCGAACTTGCAGCAGATCGTCGACGGCGAGGTGCCCAACCCCATCACCGCGATCCTGACGGCTACGTTCGGCGTCGTGGGCACGAAGGTCTTCCTCGTCATCGCGCTCACCTCGTTCCTGGCGTGCGTCATGGGACAGCAGGCGGCAGGCAGCAGGTTGATCTTCTCCTTCGCCCGCGACGACATGTTCCCCGGCAGTGCGATCTTCAAGAAGATCTCGAGCAGGAAGGTGCCCTTCAATTCGCTGCTGATCGTGACCGCCGTTCCCCTGGTGCTGTTCGTCCTGCTGTACTTCATGCCCGACGCGCTATTCCGGGTGGCGGCCTTCCAGATCCTGGCCGGTTACTTCGCCTTTCAGATGGTGGTCGTCGCCTCGTTGCGGGCCAAGGCCAAGGGATGGAAGCCGGGTGGCCCGTGGACGTTGGGCAAGTGGGGATGGCCGGTCAACGTCGGCGCGCTGGTCTACGGCGTGCTGTCGATGATCGTGCTGGCTCGCCCCAACGGCGACACCAGCCTGCCCTTCTTCGACCGGTGGATCGCCCTGATCGGCTTCCTGATCGTGGCGGGTGTTGGTGTGGTCTACATGGTCCTCGCCAAGCCCTACCGGCAGTCGAAGGCTCCGGAAGGCGACGCCATCGAGATCGCCGACATCCTTCGCGACCATCGCGCCAAGCACGACATGGCGCAGTATGCCGAGCAAGTGCCGCTGGCCGAGCCGACCCGGCAGACCACGGTCGTCGAATAGTCCTACTCAACCCCATCGGCGCCGTTCGGATTCGTTCCGAACGGCGCCGTTCGGCGCGCGAATCCCGCTGCGGCACCATGACGAAGCAGCCCTCCCGCGTGAGGCGGGAGGGCTGCGGTTGGATGGCCACCTACGACTTGACGATGAATCCTGCGTCGACCACCAACGTGGTTGCCGTGATGTAGCGACCGGGTTCGGTCACCAGGTAGAGGATCGCGGCGCTGACATCGCGCGGTTCGATCCAGGGAACCGGTAACAGGTGAGTGCCCTCGAACGTGCCGATGACGTCGTCGCGGGTGGGTCGCTCGAGGTCGGGTCGGAACAAGCCGTAGACGAAGTCATTGTTGATCATGTGGGTGTCGACGCAGGTGGGGTTGACCGAGTTGACGCGGATGCCGTGGCGTCCCAGTTCGCGTGCCAGTGACGTCATCAACCCCGTGACCCCGTGTTTGGACGCCGCGTACGACGAAATGTTCTCCGCGCCCTTGAGCGCCTCGGTGGAACCGATGAACACGATGCTGCCACCGTCGCCCTGTGAAATGAGCTGGGGGATGGCGGCTTTGACCGTGTGGAAGACGCCGTTGAGATTGATGTCGACCATCTCCCGCCAATCGCCAGGGCTGATGTCCCACGTCTTGGCGCCCGAGCAGATGCCCGCATTGGGAACGACCACGTCTATCCGACCGAATCGTGCCAGGCCCCTGTCGAATACGTCGCGCACCTGCTCGAAGTCCCTGGTGTCCGCGACGTCGACGAAGATCTCGCCGCCGAGTTCCTCGACCAGGCGCACCGTCTCGTGCAGGTCCTCCTCGGTGGCGCCGGGATACGCCGTCGTCGTCGGCTTGGCGCAGAGGTCGAGTCCGATTATCCGAGCGCCTTCGCGTGCGAGCGTCAATGCGTGCGACCGGCCCTGCCCGCGGGCGACGCCCGTGATGAAGGCAACCTTGCCGTTGAGCTGACCCATGTCTCTCCTGTCGTCGATGAGGCCGGCACGAAATCGGTTGCCGAGCCGTGACATCAGCCTGCTGAGCCGAATGTCCGGCCGGAAGGCCCAATTCGTGCAAGCCGGAATTGACCTGGTGCACAGAGTGAAACGCCATGACGAGCCGATATTCCGGGTATCGTTCGGCGACAGCATATTTAGGCGAGGGGCGGACACATGGCCAGGTCGATCATCGGACGCACGTTGGCATTCGGCGCGAGCGCAGTTGTCCTCGCGATGACGGGCGCACTTCCGTCGGCGGCCCACGCCGACCCGGCGGACGGGCCCGCGATCACCCAGGCGGTGTTCTTCGGAGACAGCCTGACCGACGCCGGGACTTACGGATTCCGCTTCACTACGATGCCGGGGAAGACCTGGGCGCAGCACGTGGCGCAGCGGCTCGGTCAGTCCGACCAGCCCAATGAGCACGTCGCCGCGTACGGCGACGTCTACCAGGGCAAACCGGGTCTGCCCGGGCCGGGTGGGCTGAACTACGCCGAGGGTGGCGCGCGGGCCAACAGCGCCTACTCGACGGTGTCGGACAACCCCGAGGGCACGCCGATCTCGACGGTGGTTCAGGTCGACCGCTACCTGGCGCAGCACGGCTCGTTCACCCCGAATCAGGTCGTCACGCTCTACGTCGGGACCAACGACGTGGCCTACGACTACGACCCGACCAAGAATCCCGAACTCGCACAGTCCCTGCGCGACGACGTGCCCGCCGGTGCGGACGTCATGGTCGGTGAGCGCGCGCGGGTGCAGACCGCGGCCACCGACGAGGCGCAGACCGCACGGACCATCCTGGACAACGGCGCCCAGCGTCTTCTGGTGTTCAAGCTGTTCGACACGAGCCTCGACCCGTGGTTCCGGACCGACGCCGCGCGCCAGTACGTCGGCGAGCTGGGCGCGGTCTACAACCAGACGCTGCTGTCGGCGTTGCCGTCGGACCCCAGGATCCAGGTCGTCGACACCGAGGCGTTCGTGAACGATCTGCTGCAGAACGCCGACAGGTACGGCTTCACCCATGGTGCCAACGAGGATGCCTGCGCAAAACCAGATCAGGACTATTGCGACGCGTCGTCGATGAAGTCGCCGGACGCCGACCGAACCTACGTGTTCGCCGCGGCAGAGCACATGACCACCCACGCCAACGAACTGCTCGGGGACTACGTGCTGCGTCAGATCGGGCTCGCCGACTAAGGCCCGCGCCTTGAACGGATTTCGTTTGCCAGAGCTACCCATCGATCGTTGACTTCGGTGGGTTCGATGTGAGTGCCCACCGCGTAAACTGTGAGTTGGTTGGCAATCGTCGAACACATAGGATTCAAATGCGTTCTATGTCAACGATTTCCGATCTTGTCCTCGTCGGTTAGAACATCTGGCGCATTCGTCGTGCGGTTTGACTCCCGCGAATTGTGGATATCTCAGCATCACCTTCGGCGTTTTGCTCGAGGCTGAAATCCAGATTCGTTGAATGGAGAAACATGTCCAAGAAACTGTGTGCCACGCTCGCCGCCCTCGTGACCACCGCGATGGCTCCACTGATGATGGCGCCGTCGGCGAGTGCCGACGACGGGGCGTGCAACGCCGACCCGACCGTCACCGTATGCGGTGACGACGGGAACGCCGCAATCGTCGCAACGCCACCGCAGGTGGACCCGGGACCACAGAACGGCCCCTACGGTCCCGCCGGAAGCGCGGCGCCGGTCGGCGGCAGCGGACTCTGAGTTCGCCTCGACCGCAGGCGCTTTCGGCGAGGTCGCGGTGCGTCTGCGGTCGCGAGCCTCAGGGCTTGAGGAGTGCGACCACCTTGTTCTCCAACTCCACGGGGTCATCGGAGAACGGGTCGAGGACGTCGGCCTTGGGCAGGGCCACCTCGGGATCGGCGAAGTCTCGATAGTCCTTGTCGCCGGCGAGTTCGTGCAGGAAATAGCCCGTCAACAATGCGCGCACGATCTTTTGGGTGCCCTTGTCCGCGCCCGGCAGCTTGAGCGCCCTGGCGACGCGACGACCCTCCACCAGTCCGCCGGCGGTCACCTTCTTGACCTCGCGCACCGTCGCTGGCTTCCACGCTCTGGCCAGTTCCACGGCGTTGGACCGCAGCGACATCGGATCACCTGGATCGGCGAGGATCAGACCGGGTACCCGCAGCGTCGAGGCGGGCTGCTGGGTGGCCGGCTTGGTTACGGTGGGAAACAAGGCGGCGGCGCACTTGACCCGGCCCGACATCCCGGCGGCTGCGAACACCGCCGCAGACCCGCCGAAGCCGTGGCCGGCGACCCCCAGCTTGGTGGGGTGCACGCTGATCTGACCCGGGCCGAGGCGTACACCGGAGATGATGTCCAGCGTCGTCCCCAGGTCGAAGGCCAGGTTCAGCACCGAGGGCGCAAAGCGCGTTTCGGTGCTGGGAGCGGCGGCGACGATGCCCCACGACGCCAGGTGTTCCAGCGTTCCTGCGTATCTGTCGGCGGCGACCAGCCAGTCGTGCCCGAACGCCACGCCGGGCAGGTTCATCCCCTTCTCGGGGGTGTAGACCAGCCCGGGCAGGCCGGCAAAGGCAAGGTCGCCACGCAACACGCGGTGCGGTCCCCGACGGGTCAACGCAGCGAAGAGCTTCTTCGTCTTGGCCACCCGATGACCGTAGCTCACACCAGGTCGGGAACGCGTCTTGCACTACCCTGAACAGTCATGTGCGGAATCGTCGGCTACGTCGGACAGCGTCCCGCCCGAGACATCGTCGTCGATGCGCTGCGTCGGATGGAGTACCGGGGGTACGACTCCTCGGGCGTCGCCCTGCTCGACGGGCACGGCGGCATGGAGGTTCGGCGGCGCGCCGGCCGGCTGGCCAATCTGGAGTCGGCCCTCGAGGAGTCCGACGCCGCGGGGTTGAGCGGCACCACGGGGATGGGCCACACCCGCTGGGCCACCCACGGCAGGCCGACCGACCGCAACGCCCACCCGCACCGCGACGCCGCGGGCAAGATCGCCGTCGTCCACAACGGAATCATCGAGAACTTCGCGTCGCTGCGCGGCGAGCTGGAGGCCCAGGGCGTCGAGTTCGCCAGCGACACCGACTCCGAGGTCGCCGTGCACCTGGTGTCCCGGCAGTACCACCACGGTCCGACCGCGGGGGACTTCACCGGCTCGGTGATGGCCGTGCTGCCACGGCTGGAGGGGCACTTCACACTGGTCTTCGCCAACGCCGACGACCCGGGCACCATCGTGGCCGCCCGGCGGTCCACCCCTTTGGTGATCGGGGTCGGCGACGGGGAGATGTTCCTCGGGTCCGACGTCGCCGCCTTCATCGAGCACACTCGCGAGGCCGTCGAGCTGGGTCAGGACCAGGCCGTGGTGATCACCGCCGACGGCTACCGCGTCACCGACTTCCACGGGAATGAGGACGTCCCCACCAGGCCTTTTCATATCGACTGGGATCTGTCGGCCGCCGAGAAGGGCGGTTACGAGTACTTCATGCTCAAGGAGATCGCCGAGCAGCCCGCCGCAGTGGCCGACACCCTGCTGGGGCACTTCGCCGACGGTCGCATCGTGCTCGACGAGCAGCGCCTCTCCGACCAGGAGCTGCGCGAGATCGACAAAGTGTTCATCGTCGCGTGCGGGACGGCGTATCACTCCGGGCTGCTGGCCAAGTATGCGATCGAACACTGGACGCGACTGCCCGTGGAAGTGGAACTGGCGAGCGAATTTCGGTACCGAGATCCCGTCTTGGACCGCAGCACGCTGGTGATCGCGATCTCGCAGTCCGGCGAGACCGCCGACACCCTCGAGGCGGTCCGTCATGCCAAGGAGCAGAAGGCCAAGGTGCTGGCGGTCTGCAACACCAACGGCTCGCAGATCCCGCGGGAATGTGACGCGGTGCTCTACACCCGGGCCGGCCCGGAGATCGGCGTCGCGTCCACCAAGACGTTCCTGGCTCAGGTCGCCGCGAACTACCTGGTCGGTCTGGCGCTGGCCCAAGCCCGCGGCACCAAGTACCCCGACGAGGTGGCCCGGGAGTTCGCCGAACTCGAGGCCATGCCGGACCTGATCGCCCGCGTGCTGACGTGCATGGAACCGGTGACGGCGTTGGCGCACCGATTCGCGCAGTCGCAAACGGTGCTCTTCCTCGGGCGTCACGTTGGATACCCGGTCGCCCTCGAGGGAGCGCTGAAGCTCAAGGAGTTGGCGTACATGCACGCCGAGGGTTTCGCGGCCGGTGAGCTCAAGCACGGGCCGATCGCCCTGATCGAGGATGATCTGCCCGTCATCGTCGTCATGCCGTCGCCGAAGAACGCCGCGGTGCTGCACAGCAAGCTGCTGAGCAACATTCGTGAGATTCAGGCGCGCGGGGCGGTCACGATCGTCATCGCGGAGGAGGGGGACGACACGGTTCGGCCCTACGCCGACCACCTCATCGAGATGCCCGCGGTGTCGACGCTGTTTCAGCCGTTGTTGTCGACGATTCCGCTGCAGGTGTTCGCCGCCGGGGTGGCCCAGGCGCGCGGCTATGACGTGGACAAGCCCCGGAATCTGGCCAAGTCGGTCACCGTCGAGTAGTTCCGGCGCAGACCGTGAGAGCGCATCTGACGACATGAGCAGAAGACGCGGTTCTCGATGAGAGATTCGTCGCCCGATGATCCGCGGTTCCGTCGGTCCCGTGACCGCCTACTAGCCGCGCTCCGTGAGGTCGCGCGAGAAGGAGATCTCACGATCCCCGCCGTGAGTGTCGCGGCCGGGGTCACCCGCGCGACGTTCTACAACCACTTCGGAAGCCTCGAGGAGGCCGCCTGGCACGCGATTCGGGACAGCTTCGAGGAACTGCTCAGCCAGGATGCCGTGGCGCGACGTGCAGGTGCGCACCCCGCTGCCGTCGGCGTGCAGAGTTTGCGCAAGATCGTCGAATTGCTCCGCGTCGACGGCGCGTTGGCCCGGCTCGCCGACAGCTACCCGTCGGACACGGTTCTGCCCGGTCTGGCCGACGTCGTCTTGGCCCAGGTGCGTTGGTTCCGGGCAGAATTCGGTGCACCGACGACCTCGGATCCGGCCGCCGAAGAGGTCTACGTCGCGGCCGGCCTCTATGCCCTGCTGGCCACTGGTGCCCACGGCGACGGTGACCCCGCCGAGATCGCGACCGTGGCGTATTCGCTTCTTCCCGAATGGATGACGCACCCGGCGGCGCGTGGATCTATTTGACAATTGTCTGATAGATGGCACGATGGTCGGGGCAGCGCAGTCTGCGTCAGTTCGCAATCACCAGTCAGGGAGCTGTCCTCGATGATCGATCACGTCTACGTCTCGGTGAGTGATCCCGAGCGTTCGTTGGCGTTCTACCTCGCCGCGTTGAAGCCACTGGGGTGGCAGGTGTTTGGCAAGTACGACGCCACATCCGGCCCCGGCACCGTTCCCGATCTCTGGGGTCTGGGCAATCCCGCGTCGCGCAGCAGCATGTGGCTTCGGCAGCGCACGGCCGGTGAGACCGGGATCTACCTCGGCCTGGTCGCCGACGATCCGTCGCTGGTGGACGCGGCCTACGCGGCAGCCCTGGAGGCCGGAGGCCGTGACGACGGCATTCCCGCTGTGCGCCAATACTTCTCGGACGGCTACTACGCGGCCAACGTGGTCGACCTCGACGACAACCGACTGGAGTTCGTCCACAAGAGCTGGAATCAGAAGCCGGCCTGACCGAGGCTGCCTCGCCTCGTCGTCGAGACGCGCCACCTGGCCCTCGGGTTGGTCGTCGTCGGGCGCGCCGACGCACTCTGGTAAGCCTGCATCATGAACAGTGATAAGCGCAGTGCCATCGTGACCGGCGCCTCGGGAGGCATCGGCCGAGCGGTCGTGCGCGTCCTCGTCGACGAGGGGTTCGCCGTCACGATGGTCGGCCGTAGTGCGGACAAACTCCGCGCGGTCACCGAGTCCGTCGTCGAATCCGATGGGCCCGAAGTGCATTGGCTGTCCGGATCGGTGTCCGAGGAGGGCTTCCTCGACGAGATCGTGGACCGTCACTCAGCGCGCTTCGGCTCGCTCGACCTGCTGGTCAACAATGCCGGCATCGCGGGAAGCCTGCCCGTCGGCGAACAGACCGCCGAGTTCGTCGACGATCACCTGTCCACCAACATCCGGGCGGTCATCCTGCTGACCGACAAGTGCCTGCCCATGTTGCGTGAGGCCGTCGGTCGGCGGGGCAGCGCACAGGTGGTCAACACCGCGTCCAACGCGGGCAAGCGCGGCGAGGCCGGTCTGGCAACGTATTCCGCGACCAAGGCCGCGGTGGTGGGGTACACCGAGGCGCTGCACGACGAGTTGGCCGGCGAGGGCATCAAGGCGACGGCCATCTGTCCGGGCCTGGTCGACACCCCGATGGCCGACCAGTATCGAGAAGGCGGTGCGGTCGAGATGATCAGTCCCGACGACGTCGCCGAGGCGATCCGGTTCACCACCAGGGTGTCGAGGGCGTGCGTCATTCCGGAGATCATCTTGTTGCGACCGACGGAATGGGTTGCGGCCTCGGAGATCCGCTAACCGGTCAGCCGAGGTGTGCGGCCAGGAACGGACGCATCAGCGCGACGACGGCGTCGAGCTTGCTCTCCAGGAGGAAGTGGCCGCCGTCGAGCAAATTGACCTCGGCCGTCGGCAGATCACCGGTGAAGGCCAATGCGCCTGCAGGCCCGAAGATCTCGTCATGGCGACCCCAGACGGCCAGCAGCGGCACCTGGGACGTGCGGAAGTACTCGTGCACCCGTGGGTAGAGCTCGACGTTGGTGATGTAGTCGGCGAACAGCTCGAGCTGGATCGCGATCGATTCCTCGGTGTCGGCGACGGCGCTGTGGGCATTGGTCCAGGAGTCCGGGTCGACGAGCGTCGGGTCCGAGACGCCGTGCGTGTACTGCCACTTCAGGCCTTCGGGGCTGATGAGTCCGCGTAACACCTCGGCGTTGGCCGGTGAGCGGTCCCGGCCGTAGGCGAACAGCGGCTCCATCGCGTCGCCGACGAACCCCTCGACGTAGGCGTTGCCGTTCTGGGTGACGACTGCGGCGAGGCGCTCCGGGTGCCGCAGCGCGAGCCGCCACCCGACCGGTGCGCCGTAGTCCTGGACGTAGAGCGCGTATCGCGTCAGGCCGAGGTGGTCGAGCAGCTGCTCGACGTGGTCGGCCAGCGAGTCGAAGGTGTAGTCGAATTCGTCGACGGCGGGACGGTCGGAGTGGCCGAAGCCCGGGTAGTCGGGCGCGATGACGTGGTAGCTGTCGGCCAGGGCGGGAATGAGGTTGCGGTACATGTGCGAACTGGCCGGCGTGCCGTGCAGCAGCACGACGGCCGGGGCGTCGGGCGAGCCCGCCTCGCGGTAGAAGATCTGCCGGCCGGCGATCTCGGCGTAGCGGTGGTGCGTGCGGTGTTCCGACGTCATGTCTAACCCCTTCGATTGGTTTTAGTGGTTGCGAAGAGTGAACGCCCATCGACCTAACCTGTCAAGTGAACTATGATGGTTAGATGGAGACTGACTGGTCGACGGTGTTGCTCGACCTGCTCAACACGACGCCGGTCGTCCACGGGACGGGCACCGACCTGCTGGCCGACGACGCGGCCACCCGGCGGTGGCTGCGGCGACACCACGGTGAGGGCGAAGACCTCGCCGCCGTCCGCCGGGTCCGTGACGATCTACAGCGCGTCGTGCGCGGGGATGCCCAGGCCGAGGTGCTCGACCGCTATCTGGGGAGCGTGCGACGGCGGCCGACGATGCGCGACGACGGCCTGCACTGGTCACTGGAGTCGGCCGACTGGCCGGCCCGCGTCGTGCTGGCCTGGGGTGAGGTGCAGAACCAGCGGCCCGGACGGCTCCGACCGTGCGCCAACGGCGAGTGCCACCTGTTCCTGCTGGACCGCAGCCGGGCCGGCACCGGCCGCTGGTGCTCGATGAGCGAGTGTGGCAATCGGATGAAGGCGCGCCGCCACTACGACAGGACCGTGGGCAGGGCGGGGCATCTCCCGGAGTAGGCCGAACTCGCAGCATCACGACGTAACGTAGGCCGGGTGCGGCATTACTACTCCGCGGACGTCATCCGCGCGGCGGAAGCGCCGCTGCTGGCCAGCCTTCCCGACGGCGTACTGATGCGCCGGGCCGCTCACGGTCTCGCCGGGGCGATCGCCCGCGAACTGCGCGACCGCACCGGCGGCGTCGCGGCCCGCCACGTCTGCGCGGTCGTCGGCTCCGGAGACAACGGCGGCGACGCGCTGTGGGCCGCCACGTTCCTCCGGCGTCGCGGCGTCGCGGCCTCGGCGGTCCTGCTCAACCCGCAGCGCGTGCACCGACAGGGCCTCGCCGCCTTCACCCGTGCCGGTGGGCGCCTCGTCGAAATCGTGCCGACCGCAACCGATCTGGTGCTCGACGGCGTCGTCGGCATCTCCGCCAGCGGGTCGCTGCGCCCGGACGCCGCGGCGGTGTTCGCCGGCGTCGAGGCGGCTGGCATTCCCGTCGTGGCGGTCGACCTACCCAGCGGCGTCGACGTCGCCACCGGCGCGACCGACGGACCCCACGTCCGGGCCGCGCTCACCGTCACCTTCGGTGGTCGCAAACCCGTGCACGCCCTCGGCGAATGCGGCCGCGTCGAACTCGTCGACATCGGCCTGGACCTTCCCGATGGTGACCTGGTCAGCCTGGAGGCCCCGGACGTCGCCAGCCGCTGGCCGGTGCCGGGGCCGAAGGACGACAAGTACACCCAGGGCGTCACCGGCGTGCTGGCCGGCTCGGCCACCTACCCGGGCGCGGCGATCCTGTGTACCGGATCTGCCGTCGCCGCCACCGCCGGCATGGTCCGTTACGCGGGAACCGCTGACGCCGAAGTGGTCTCGCATTGGCCCGAGGTGATCGCGACGTCCTCTGCCGAGGACGCGGGCCGCGTCCAGGCGTGGGTGGTGGGTCCTGGGATCGGCACCGACGACGCTGGCGAGGGCGCCCTGCGATTCGCCCTGGACGCGGACCTGCCGGTGGTGGTCGACGCCGATGCGCTGACGGTGCTCGCCGCGCATCCCGAGCTGCTGCGGGGGCGTTCGGCGCCCACGGTGCTGACGCCGCACGCCGGCGAGTTCGCCCGGCTGGCAGGCCATCCGCCCGGGGACGACCGGGTGGCCGCGACACGCGCGCTGGCCGACGAACTCGGCGCCACCGTGCTGTTGAAGGGAAACGTCACCGTCGTCGCCGAACCGAACACCCGGCGCGCCTACCTCAACCCCGCCGGTCAGTCCTGGGCGGCGACCGCAGGCTCGGGCGACGTGCTGTCCGGTGTCATCGGATCGCTGCTGGCCGCCGGGCTGCCCGGCGGCGAGGCCGCCGCGATGGCGGCCTTCGTCCACGCCCGCGCCGCCCGCCTGTCGGCAGAGAACCCCGGACCGCGACCGGCACCGACCTCGGCGTCGGGAATCCTTACCCACATTCGTTCATCCATCGCCAATCTCTAGAAGGGACAACAGATGTCACCCAGGCTCAGTCCGTCCGCGTCGATCGCCCCGGCCTACACCGGCCGGCTGTCCACGGCTCCGGTGCCGACGTTGCGGATGCCCGAGGACTCGATGGATCCACAGGCTGCATACCGGTTCATCCACGACGAGCTGATGCTCGACGGCAGTTCGCGACTGAACCTCGCCACGTTCGTGACGACGTGGATGGACCCCGAGGCCGAGAAGCTGATGGCCGAGACGTTCGACAAGAACATGATCGACAAGGACGAGTACCCGGCCACCGCCGCGATCGAGCAGCGCTGCGTCTGCATGGTCGCCGACCTCTTCCACGCCGAGAACCTCCGCGACGACGATCCGAGCAGCGCCGTCGGCGTCTCCACGGTCGGATCGAGCGAAGCGGTGATGTTGGCCGGCCTGGCGATGAGCTGGCGATGGCGGGCCAAGGTCGGCGACGGCAAGAACGGCTGGCGGTCTCGGCGGCCAAACCTGGTGATGGGCAGCAACGTTCAGGTCGTGTGGGAGAAGTTCTGCCGGTACTTCGACGTCGAGCCCGTCTACCTCCCGATGGAGGAGGGGCGCTACGTCATCACCCCCGAGCAGGTTCTCGCGGCGGTCAACGAGGACACCATCGGCGTCGTCGCGATCCTCGGCACCACCTACACCGGTGAGCTCGAACCGGTCGCCGAGATCTGTGCGGCGCTCGACGAGGTGGCCTCCGGAGGGGGAGTGGACGTTCCGGTGCACGTCGACGCCGCCAGTGGCGGCTTCGTGGTGCCATTCCTGCATCCCGACGTGGTCTGGGACTTCCGCCTGCCCCGGGTGGTGTCGATCAACGTCAGCGGCCACAAGTACGGCCTGACCTACCCCGGCATCGGCTTCGTGGTGTGGCGCAACGCCGACCACCTGCCCGAGGAGTTGGTGTTCCGCGTCAACTACCTGGGTGGTGACATGCCTACCTTCACCCTCAACTTCTCCAAGGGCGGCAACCAGGTCATCGGCCAGTACTACAACTTCCTGCGCCTCGGCCGCGCCGGCTACGGCCAGGTGATGAGCTGCCTGTCGCAGACGGCTCGGTGGCTCGGTGACCAACTGCGCGACAGCGAGCACTTCGAGCTGATCTCCGACGGTTCGGCGATCCCGGTGGTGGCCTTCAAGCTCAAGGGCACCCGCGGATACACCGAGTTCGACGTCTCGCATGCGCTGCGGGCCTACGGCTGGCAGGTGCCCGCCTACACCATGCCGGACGACGCCACCGACGTCACGGTCCTGCGCGTGGTGGTCCGCGAGGGCTTCTCGACCGATCTGGCCCGAGCGCTCAAGGACGACACGTTGACGGTCCTCAAGACCCTCGACGAACTCCAGCCCGACGGCCACTTCGACGGGGTGCAACCCTTCGCCCACTGATCATCAGCAGGTGAGCGGGGGCAAGTCGGCGATGCGCACGACACCCGCCGTCGACGGGCTGGAGTAGTCCTCCAGGTCGGCGCGGGTGTTCACCGCCATGCTCCCGCCGCCGGTCGCGACGACGCGGTCGTCGAGTGACACGACGCCGCCCGTTCTGCCGTCGACGACGGTCGCGCGACCGATCTGGTGCACGGGCCTGCGCAGCACGACGTAGGGCCCGGCCACGTGTAGCTCGCCCTCGAGGCCGTACCAGGGCTTCTCGAGCCTGACCTGGGTCACACCGGCGTCCGGTGACCAGTGCCCCACACCGGTGTCGGTGACCCATGCGTAGGCGACGCCGTCGCTCACGAGTGTGTCATCGTCGGGGCGGACCCCCGCGGCGACGAGCAGCGCGGGTAAATCCGCCACGACGTGTGTCGCCGTTCGCAGGTCCCGGTCCTGCCACGCGACGCCGACCGGCGTCACCTGCAATTGCCGAAGGACCTGTCCTCGGCCCACTTCGGCCACGGCGCCCGACTCGAGCGCCTGGGACATGACCACGTCGCGGCCGTCTTCCCCGGTGATCCAGTACACCGTGTCCCCGAAGAGGGCCGCCGCGTAGAGCTGTTGCCCCGATTGAGGCTGTTCTGCATCGGGGGTGATCTGCGCGATGGTGCGCACCGAGTCGTCCCTGCGGTCGATGACGTCCACGCGGGTGAGCGGCCGGGCCTGCCCGTCCTCATAGTCCACGACGACACCCACGACGATCCACCGCTCGCCGAGCGCCGCGAACTCGATCCTCTCGCGATCCGGGTTCGCGACCCGGTACACACGCCGCTCCGAGTGATCGGTCTTGCGGAGCAGCAGTTCATGCGTCTGGGCCTCGTCATGGCTGACCGCGACCACACCGTCGGGCCCGACGGCCAGCGCTCGGGTCTTACCGCCGGTGTGAATCTCGCCGTCCGTCAGTGCTTTCCGCCAGGCGGCGGGCAGCGTCATCTCGCACGATGGCCGAGTGGTCGCCGCGTCCTCCGACGAGGTGCACGACAGCTGTGGCATCGCGTCGGCGCGGAGCACCTGCAGGGCGAAGGGGTCGTCGAGCCTTCCGGCCTGAATGGTTCCGCTCTGGATGGCGAGCGTCCCGCCCCCGCCGCCGACGATCTCGTCGTGGAGGCTGAGCAGCGCCCCGCTGCGGGTGTCGACGAGCACCGAGAGTACGTCCTGCGCGTAGTCCTTGGTGCCCTCCATGCGGCCGAGCGCGACGTATGGGCCTGCGAGGTGCACCGAGGGCTGGACCTGCGCACCCTTGCCGAAGAGTCGCGCGGTGGCGATTCGGGTGAGGCCGGTGTCCGGCGCCCATCGTGCGACCCCGGTGCCGCCCTCGGCGACGCCGGTGATCCAGGCGTACGCGTCGCCGTCGCGGACGAGCGAGATCTGGTCGGCGTCGATACCGGGTACCGACGCCAACTGCGCGGGAATCGGCTGCAGGCCGTGGAACACCCTGGGCCCGTCGTAGAAGTCCGTCGCCCAGCTGAGTCCGGTTGCGGTGGCGCGCAGGTCGAGCATCGCGCCGGTCGCGACATCGGCACTGACGGATGTCCCGAGGTCGAACGAGTGCAGCGTCCCGCCATGGGAGTCGGGGGACTGGCCGATGGGATGAGTGATCCAGTACAACGTTCCGTCGCGCAGGGCCGGCGAGCCGTCATCCGCACGTGCCGGCACGCTGCGCGCCGAGCCGTCACGCCGATCGACGACGCGGGTGGTGCCGTCGTCGAGCCCGAGGACGATCCACCGCTCGTCGATCTCCGCATTGACGACGTGCAGTCGTGGATCGGGAATCTCGTAGGCCGTCGTGGTGGTCCCGTTGGGCTGGATCAGTCGCAGCTCGTCGTCGAGGTTGGCGAGGACCTCGCCCGCAGGATCGACGGCGAGTACTTCGTCACCTTCGTCGCCCGAGATGCGGGTACCGGCAACGGCGCGCTTCACGTCGGGGGTGTACGGCACCTGGCACGCCGCGCGCGTCACCGTGGTCGGGGCGGTGTCGAGCGGTGCGGTTGCCCCCGGCGTGGTGGCGGGAAGCGGAGCGGCGCACGCGGCCGCGGTGAGCACGAGCACCGTGAGCGGCAGCGTGCGCATGAGCCAAAAATACCGGGGTGGAACCTTCGCGGAGGGCGTTTCGTAGGGCCACCGCGAACGCCGACGGCGATCATTCGCGAGCGTCAGATTCGGCCAGTCGACCCGTTCTGGGACAATCGACGGTGACATGACCATCCATCAGGCCGACCCCGCCACGACGAGTACCTCTGCGCAGGCAGTGGTCGACCTCGCCGCGATCCGGCACAACGTGCGCCTCCTGCGCGAGCTGGCCGGCTCGGCCGAGGTGATGGCCGTGGTCAAGGCCGACGGCTACGGTCACGGAGCGGCCCGGGTCGGGCGGGCCGCCGTCGAGGCCGGCGCCTCCGAGCTGGGCGTGGCGACGCTCGGCGAGGCACTCGAACTGCGTGGGGACGGCGTGACCGCCCCCGTGCTGTGCTGGTTGCACGCACCGGGCACCGACTTCGCGCCCGCGTTGACCGGCGACGTCCAGATCGGGGTGTCCTCGACCCGGCAGCTGAGCGAGGTGCTCGACGCCACCCGTCGCACCGGCCGCCCGGCGACCGTCACGGTCAAGGTGGACACCGGTCTGAGTCGCAACGGTGTCAGCGCCGCCGAACTTCCCGCCCTGCTGACCGCGCTGAGACGGGCAGTCTCCGACGAGTCGATACGGCTTCGCGGCCTGATGTCGCACCTGGCGTGCGGCGACGACCCGACCAGCCCGGTCAACGACTGGCAGGCCCAGCGCTTCACCGAGGTGCGCCGGCAGGCCAACGAGGCTGGCGTGGAGTTCGAGATCCACCACCTGGCCAACTCGCCGGCCGCCATGACGCGCAAGGACCTGGCCTTCGACCTGGTCCGGCCCGGGATCGCGGTGTACGGGCAGACCCCGATTCCCGCCATGGGCGACATGGGATTGCGACCCGCCATGACGCTGAGGGCTCCGGTGGCCGCCGTGCGGCGGCTCCGTGCGGGCGACGGGGTCTCCTACGGCCACACGTGGATCGCCGACCGCGACACCACCGTCGCGCTCATCCCGCTGGGATACGCCGACGGCGTGTTCCGCGGGTTGAGTGGCCGGATGTCGGTTCTGGTCAACGGGCGCCTGCGGCCAAACGTCGGCCGCATCTGCATGGACCAGTTCGTCGTCGACCTGGGTCCCGGACCGGTGGGGGTGAGCGAGGGCGACGACGCCGTGCTCTTCGGTCCCGGGGACGGCGGCGAACCCACCACGCAGGACTGGGCGACGACGCTGGGCACCATCAACTACGAGATCGTCACCAGCCCGCGCGGCCGGGTGTCCCGGGTGTACGTCGACGAGTCGGGTGAAAGCCGTTGAGCCATAAGCGAAGAGGACAATGGCTCGCGGGCTTGGCCGGCCTGTCGGCCGTCGGCGGGCTCGCCGGCACCACCGTGGCACGATCTCTCACCAGGCGGGTCACCGACGTGGACCCACACCAGGACGAGGACTTCGAACTGCTCGACGCGGATCGCGGCTGCGTGGTGACGACCTCGGACGGCGTGCCCCTGGCGGTCCGTGAGGTCGGCCCGGAGGACGCGCCCCTGACCGTCGTCTTCGCCCACGGATTCTGTCTGCGCATGGGAGCGTTCTACTTTCAGCGGGCGCGGCTCACCGAACAGTGGGGCTCGCAAGTCCGGATGGTGTTCTACGACCAGCGTGGCCACGGTCAGTCGGGTGAGGCGCCCCCCGACACCTACACCGTTCCGCAGCTGGGTCACGACCTCGAGACCGTGCTCTCGGTGATGGCTCCCCGCGGGCCGGTCGTCCTCGTCGGACACTCCATGGGCGGCATGACCGTGCTGTCCCACGCGAGGCAATATCCGCAGCGCTACCCGAGCCGCGTCGTCGGCGTCGCCCTCATTTCCTCTGCTGCCGAAGGGGTTTCACGTTCTCCCTTGGGTGAGGTTCTGAAGAATCCCGTGCTGGAGGCCGCCCGCTTCGCCGTGCGCTACGCACCCAAGACGGTGCATCGCACCCGCGGTGCGGCCAGTTCGGTGATCGGCCCCGTGTTGCGGGCCGCGTCCTACGGCGACGACGAGGTCAGCCGCAGTGTCGTCGCGTTCTCCGAGCGGATGATGCACGACACGCCCGTCGCCACCCTGGTCGGATTCCTTCATGCGCTGGAGGTGCATGACGAGACGGCCGCCCTGGCCGTGTTGGCCAAGGTGCCCTCGCTCATCGTCTGCGGCGACCACGATCTGCTCACCCCCCACGAGTACTCCGAGGCCATGGCGACGGAGTTGCCCAAGTCCGAACTCGTCATCGTCGGCGGCGCGGGCCATCTCGTCGAACTGGAACGCCCCGAGATCGTCGACGACGCCTTGGTCCGACTGGTCGGGCGCGCGACGCCGTCCAAGCTCGTCGCGATGACGCGGCGGCTGCGGGAGCGGGTGCGCACCCATGGCTGAGGTTCTCGCCGGCACGGCGGAATTGCCCACCGCAGAGGACACATTGGCGTTCGGAGCCCGGCTGGGCGCCGACCTCGTCGCCGGTGACGTGGTCGTGCTGTCAGGCCCACTGGGTGCCGGAAAGACCGTGGTGGCCAAGGGGATCGCCCAGGCCATGCACGTCGACGGTGCCGTCACCTCGCCGACCTTCGTGCTGGCGCGGGTGCATCCGGCACTGCGGGTCGGGGCGCCGGCCATGGTCCACGTCGACGTGTACCGCCTGCTCGACCATGCCGGGGCGGACCTGCTCGCCGAACTCGACTCCCTGGATCTGGACACCGATCTGGACGACGCCGTGGTGGTGGTCGAATGGGGTGAGGGCCTGGCGGAGCGGCTGTCCGAGCGCCACCTCGACATCAGGCTCGAGCGCGGTGGCGACACCGACGTGCGGATCGCCACCTGGGCCTGGCACCGAGGAACCGAGGGCCCGCGCGCGTGACCATCGTCCTGGCCATCGACACCGCCACGCCCGCCGTCACCGCGGGCGTCGTGCGCCGCACCCCGTCCGGCGTCGACGTCCTCGGCGAGCGGGTGACCGTCGACCCCCGCGCCCACGCCGAACGACTCACCCCAAACGTGCTGGGTGCCTTGGCCGACGCGGGCCTCGGGATGGCCGACCTGGGCGCCGTGGTCGTCGGGTGCGGCCCCGGTCCCTTCACCGGACTGCGCGTCGGCATGGCAACCGGTGCGGCCTACGGGCACGCCCTGGGCCTGCCGGTGTTTGGCGTCTGCAGTCTCGACGCCATCGGCGTGGACACCACCGGTGACGTGCTGGTGGTCACCGACGCCCGGCGACGCGAGGTGTACTGGGCGCGCTACCGCGACGGCGTCCGCATCGAGGGCCCTGCGGTGAACACTCCCGCCGACGTCCCCGCCGACGCGTCTGCCGTCGCCGGCTCCCCGCCGCACGCCGCGTTGTTCGACCTGCCCCGACTCGAAGTCGAGCAACCCACGGCCTCGGGCCTGGTGCGGGCCGCGGACTGGGCCAACGAGCCGAAACCTCTGGTGCCGCTCTATCTTCGGCGTCCCGACGCCACACCGTCGCAGGCCCGCCCGTGACGGTGGAGTACGGCCCGCTGACGATCGGTGACGCGGACCGCTGCGCCGAACTGGAGGCCGAGCTGTTCCCCGGTGACGACCCCTGGCCGGCGGTCGCCTTCATCCGGGAATTGGACTCCGCGCACAACCACTACGTGGCGGCGCGCCTCGACGGCGAGCTGGTCGGGTACGCGGGGGTGAGCCGGCTGGGCCGCAAGCCGCCGTTCGAATACGAGGTGCACACGATCGGCGTCGACGCCCGATTCCAGGGACGCGGCATCGGCCGGGTGCTGCTCGATCACCTGTTGACCATCGCCGATGGTGGCACCGTCTTCCTCGAGGTGAGGACCGACAACGTCGCGGCGATCGCCCTGTACGAAAGCGTCGGCTTCACCGTAATGGGCGTTCGCAAGCGGTATTACCGCATCAGCGGCGCCGACGCCTACACGATGCGACGGGACGCCGAGAAGGCGGCCGGGGGAGGAGTCCGATGATCGTCCTTGCCATCGAGAGTTCTTGTGACGAAACGGGAGTCGGAATCTGCCGACTCGACGACGACGGCACCGTGACGCTCCTGGCCGACGAGGTGGCCTCCAGCGTCGACGAACACGCCCGCTTCGGCGGCGTGGTCCCCGAGATCGCCTCCCGCGCGCACCTGGAGGCGCTGGGCCCCACGATGCGCCGGGCGCTGTCGACGGCGGAGGTGTCGAGGCCCGACGTCGTCGCCGCCACCATCGGCCCCGGCCTGGCCGGTGCGCTGCTGGTGGGCGTGGCTGCGGCCAAGGCGTACGCGGCGGCGTGGGAAGTGCCGTTCTACGGCGTCAACCACCTCGGCGGGCACCTCGCCGCGGACGTCTACGACCATGGGCCGCTGCCCGAGAGCGTCGGACTACTGGTCTCGGGCGGGCACACCCACCTGCTGCACGTGCGGTCGCTCGGCGAGCCGATCGAAGAGATCGGCAGCACCGTGGACGACGCCGCCGGCGAGGCCTACGACAAGATCGCCCGGCTGCTCGGTCTCGGCTACCCCGGTGGCCGGGTGCTCGACGAGCTCGCCCGCACCGGCGATCGCGACGCGATCACCTTTCCCCGCGGGATGACCGGCCCCCGCGACGATCCGTACGCCTTCAGCTTCTCGGGGCTCAAGACCGCGGTCGCGCGCTACGTCGAGTCTCACCCGGACGCCGCGACGGCCGACGTCGCGGCCGGCTTCCAGGAGGCCGTCGCCGACGTGCTGACCAAGAAGGCCGTACGCGCCGCCGACGCCCTGGGGGTGTCGACGCTGCTGATCGCCGGCGGCGTCGCGGCCAATTCCCGTCTCCGCGAGCTCGCCGAAGAGCGTTGTGCCGCAGCGGGTCTGACCTTGCGCGTACCTCGGCCGCGGTTGTGCACCGACAACGGCGCCATGATCGCCTCGTTCGCCGCGCATCTGATCGCAGCCGGGGCGGCACCCTCGTCGCTGACGGCCGCGACCGACCCCGGGTTGCCGGTGATCAGAGGACAGGTTGCCTGAGACTGCCGCTACAGGCGAATGTGGCGTGCCGCCGCTGCGAGTCGGCAGACCGTAACCACGCGGGCGACAGGCACGCGATCGGTGGCCGCGTGCGTGGTCGGCCTCCACTTAGGCGGTATCGCGCGTCTTCGCCCTGCTCGCTGCTGTTGCCTTGGCGATCTCTTCAGCAGTGACTGCCATGGCGGTTGCGATCTCGTCGTCGGTTTCCGGCACCGCTGCTACGACAGTAACCAGCTGCTCCTCAAGCGGCGCAACGCTTCTGAGCCCACCGCCGGCGATGTCGAGGGTGTGCAGGTCGTGGCCATGTTCGGTCTTGTCCCAGAAGTGACGCATCCGGGGATTGAGGAGCTCGTAGCATGCCTTGGCCAACGACAGAACGGTCATCATCGGCCAGATACCCGTCAGCACCAGGATCATGTACTTGATGGTGCCGAAACCCTCGTGTTTGGTCGCCACGGCGACGTGTTGCAGGAAGAGGACGAAGTTGCCGAAGACGAGCAGCAGCACGCCGAGGTACAACAGCAGACCGGGAAACAACTGCTCGATCGCAGGCGATCTCGTCGCGAAGTAGGCATACGTCAGGAGCCACGAACACGCACTGAGCAGAATCGACAGCGGTGTGCCCAGCAGGAATAGCACGTAAACGATCCACCGGACAGGTCCGATCTGCCGCATCGTGCGAAGCGGGCTGCGGGTGAAGATCAACCCGGTCTGGATGTAGCCCTTGAGCCACCGCGACTTCTGCGGGATCAGAGTCTTGGTCTTGGTGGTGGCAACCTCGTTGGTCACGCTGTCGAGCATGGCAATCCTGAAGCCGTGCAGCGCAAGTGCTCCTGCGAGGTCAGCGTCCTCGGTGACGTTGAACATGTCCCAGATGCCGGCCCAGGTGACGCCTTCGGGTTGTTGGTCGGGATCGATGCTGACCCGCGCCAACATCTCGAGGCGGAAGTGGTTGGACGTGCCGCCCAGCGGTGGGATCCAGCCGAGCTTGGCCATGCCCGGCAAGACCCAGCCGAAGTGAATGAGGTACTCCGCCCACATGAGTCGGGAGACCCAACTACTCGTCTGGTTGGAGAACTCCAGGCGGGCCTGCAGGCACACGACTTTGGAGTCGATCCGGTCGTAGGCCCGGAACATCCCAACGGATCGCAGCAATTGATCGGGGTCGGGACGGTCCTCGGCGTCGTAGATGACGCAGAGTCGGGCTGCCCGCTCCCTCTTGGAGAGGCGTGAATCGGTCATCGCCACGTGAGCGCCGTAGTTCAACGCGCGCTGCTTGCCGTAGGGCTTGATGTCGGGGACCTCCAACACCTCGATGAAGGACGGAATCTCAACGGCGTCAATCGCATCACGGGTGCCCGGATCACGATCCCGGGTCTCGACGAGCAGCTTCACGGTCAGCCTGTTCTTCGGATATTCCACCGCGCTCATGCCGCGAATCATCGGCTCGATCATCGCCGCTTCCCGGAACATCGGGACCAAAACCAGGTAGTGCGGCAGAGTCGGGTCATCGATCGACGGGACCTCGTAGTCGGGGTATTCGTACTTGGTCGAGGCGTACCAGAGTCCCATCTTCACGAGGCCGACGAAGACCGCGAAGAAGATCAGCACCGACGCGACGGCGATCTTCGCGATCGTCAGCGGGATCACGGCCACGCCGACGACGACCAGGCTGGCGAATACGACCAAGACTGCGATCTGACCCGTGTTGACGACGGTCGCCGCAGTGTGTCGCGTCGGCTCGCCCATCTTCGTCTTCAACATGTCTAGCCCTTGATCTCGTAAGCCGAGTAGAGATCGTTCTGGAAGACTCTTTCGTAGTTCCCGATCTTGCTGGAGCCGTTCAATTCCACGTACGTCTGGTCGGGGGTCTTTCCGCCCCGCATCACGATCCACTTGATCTCCTGACCCGGCGGATTACTGAGTGCGGGATCCCACAGTCGGTAGCTGCCCTCGTAGACGTTGTTGGTGAGTGCAATCCCGGCGTGGAAGAGAATCGATTCGTTGCCGAACGACTCGATCAGGATGACGCCGCCGTCATAGTGCTCGCGGAGGAACTCGCTAGTGTCCAGGGCGACTCGGGAGAATCCGAAGGCGCTGCCTTCCCTAGCCGTGACGATCTGCGTCGGCCCGCCCGGCAGGAGAGGCAGCAGCGCACATGCTGCGGCAACCGTCGTGCCGACGACCCAGGTCCTGGCGGGCAGTTGGCTGAGCAGGTACGCGACGAGGACCGCCGCGGGAACGGACATCAGCAGTCCGAACCGTAGATTGTAGAGATCGCCCGTCACCTGAGTCACGTGGAGCGGCCGCTGCCCGACGAAGAGTGCCATCACGAAGAATGGAGCGACGGCCAGCAATCCCAGTACTGGAAGCGAATCGATTCGACGGCGGAACAGCGCGATGGCCACTGCGCCGGCGATCATGGCGATCATGACGACGATGCCGAGGTCCTCCACCACCGCATACCAGTAGGTCTTGGCCGCGATGCCCAGATTTCCGACGGCCTGTTCACCCTCGCCCACCCAGAGGGACGGCTTCGCGTACTTCCCGTTCTGAAAGTTCAACGCGTTGCCGAAGATCAGCAGGTTCCACCCCAGCCAGAGGATGATCGCGGCGCCCGCGATGAAGCCGAAACTCAGCGTCAGTCCGGCCACCGCCTGGCGACCGTATTGACGCCACGCGGCGAAGACGACGATCACCCCGAATACCAACGTGATGGCCCAGGCCTCGTAACGCGTCAGACACGCGAGGAACGCGGCGACTGCGGCGGCGAACAGGTAGGGGTACTTCTCTAGATGCTCTTGCGTTTGAAGCCACTGCTGCACGTAGTACGCCGTCGCGGTAATCGTCGCGAAGAGAAGCAGTTCCGACATCGGAGTGGACTGCATGTAGAGAACGTTCGGGTTGAGCGCGAACACCGCCAAGCCGCCGAGCGCCGGGATCCTGGAACGCACCAACCCGAACCCCATTTTGTACACGTAGATGCACGCGATGACGTAACTGGCCATGCTGACCGCGCTACCGGCGAAGCCGCTGTAGTAGAACGGCGTGAACCAGATCAACGGCAACATGAGGAGGTGTGGCAGCGGCAGCCAGACTCCTCCCAACTGGGCGAAGCCAGCTGTCGGACTGTCAAGGGTGCGCGAGGCGATCTGCAGATGCGAGATTGAGTCTGCATATCCTAGCGCCATGTCCTTGCTGGCGAAGTACCAGTAGGCAGCGATCGAGATGAGCGCAGCACCGAGCGCCACGTACCGCACCGTGTGGTCGCGTCGAGTCGTATTCGCCGCGCCTTCCAGAGGCTGCTCCAGCGATTCCGCGGTGATGGTCACACTGCCTCCTGCCCGGTCAGCGGGAGGTACCCTGGCGCCACGCTCGGTAGGCCTGAAACGCGCACTGGCAACCGGTTGCGTGCGGCGGCCAGTTCGCGCCGGACTGCGTACAGGTCGTTGAACGAACGCATGACGACTTTCGGGTCGAGGCCGGATTGCTTGCCGTTGGCCCGCGGATAGTGCGGGACAGGCACTTCGACCATTCGTTCGCCTGCTCGGTGCAAACGCGCGAGCAATTCGGGTGAGATCGCCGCATAGTCGCTCTGCAACTGCGCGACGACGGCCTCGACCGCCGACCGGTGAAGCAACTTGAAACCACAGTCGACGTCGGAGGCGTCGTACTTCAGTACGAGTCGACTGACGCCATGCCATCCACGCCCTGCAGCCCGGCGGGCAAGGTTGTCCGCGCGCTTGGCGCGCACTCCCAGTACGACGTTGACCTTGTGGGAGTTCGCGGCGACCAGGAGCATCGCCAGATCCGCCGGATTGAACTGGCCGTCGGAATCGCAGTAGGCGATCCATTCGTGGCCGGTCGCCAGCGCGGCCTCGAGACCTGAGCGCAACGCGCGGCCGTAGCCGTGATTGGTGACATGGGTGACGACGTCGATGGGATAACGGTTCTCGATGTCGGCGAGAACGGCCGGTGTCCCGTCCGTTGACCCGTCGTCTATCACGATGACAGCTCGCTGCGCGATCCCGCTTCCGTCGAAGAACTCGTAGGCGCGGCCCACGACGTCCTCGAGATTGGCTGCCTCGTTGAAGGCTGGCATGAACAGGGCAACGCTCGGCGCGTGCGCTGTCATCGGCAAAATGTTCATGTTGTGGTCTCCAAAGTGACGTGTCGTTGTTCGTGTTCGATCCTGAAAACGAAGAAGTGGTTGATCGAGAAAGTCCAGAACGCGGTGGCGACATTCGCCAGCAGCATTGCGGCCCAGTACGAGAGACCGGTCTGAACGAGAAGCCAGAACGTGCTGGCGTTGACTACGATCACTGAAATCAGCGCATTGGTGTTGAACTTGACGAAGCGCATCAAAAGGCTTTCGGCATCCTGCCGGTCACCCCACGTGAACAGCTGGCTTAGCACGAAGTTGACCTGCGCTGACACTAGAAACGCCAGTACGTCGGCCGGATAGAGGGAGATTGCCCCGCGGAGGAGGTGCACCAACCCGAGCTGTATCAGGTAGCAGGTGACTCCGACCGCAGTGAAGCGTAGAACCCGTGTTGCGAGCGCCATAGGCAAGCCTTCGATGTGAGATGAATTGGTCGGAGCGGTCTGCAGTGGCGACTCAGGCACTGAGGGCTGCGACTTTCGGCACGACGCTGACGTGGTCGAAGGTCGTGGTGTTGAGCTGTCCGCCTTCGTGGGAGGTGACGAACAGGCCGACGAGCACAGAACTGCCGAGAGTGACTGTCGTCGAGCCGATTTGGGTCCACACCTGGCCGTCGGTCGATGTGTAGCCGGTGACCGCGTTGCCGGCGCGTGTAAGTTTGAGCCAGGTATTCGGTGATGCGGCGACTGCGCCTCCGACGCTGCTGTTGAAGTTGCTCTGGAGCACCGTGCCGTGACCGGGGGTCACCGCCAGCAGTGCGTACGGCGAACCCGCTGCTGCTGACTGCTTGATCATCAGACCGCTCTTGGCCGAGTCGCTGGTGTTCTCCTGTCCTGTCACCCGGGCGACGATGTCGCCGTCACCAGACAGGGTCTGGCTCACGAACTGCAGCTGATCGGCATCGGCCCAGATGTCGTTGCCCCCGCCATTCACGGTGAATACACCACCGGCGAAGGTCGAAGAGCCCTTCAACTGCGGGGCACCGATGTCGGCGGCCGCCCAGGGCGAAGGCAGCGTCACGGGTGGCGCGGAGCTCGCGGATAGGGAGACGTGGTCGAACGTCGAGGTGTTGAGTTGCGCTCCGTCATGCGAGGTGACGAACAGACCTGCAAGCGCGGTATCACCGAGAGCGACTGTGGCCGAACCGACCTCGGTCCAGGTGACACCGTCGGCCGACGTATAGCCGGTGACCGTGTCACCGACACGCTTCAGCTTTAGCCACGCATTCGGCGGCGTGACGACCGCGCCTCCAACATTGGTGTTGAACCCGCTCTGAAGCACGGTGCCGTGTGCGGGTGTCACCGCCAGCAGTACGTAGGGCGCACCCGCTGCCGACGACTGCTTGATCATCAGACCACTCTTGGCCCAGTCAGAGGTGTTCTCCTGCCCGGTCACCCGGGCGACGATCTCACCATCGCCGACCAACGACTGATAGCTGTAGTGAAATTGGTCCGCATCAGCCCAGATGTCGTTGCCGCCGCCGTTGAGTGTGTATGTGCCACCTGTCACGGCGGTGTTACCGGCAAGCGTGGGCGCACCAATGTCCCTGCTGGTCCACTGGTTTGCCTTGACGACGCTGACCTTGTCGAAGGTCGTGGTGTTGAGTTGTCCTCCGTCATGGGAGGTGACGAATAGACCAACGAGCGCCGAGTTACCGAGAGCGACCGTGGTCGATCCGATTTGATTCCAGGTGACACCGTCGGCGGAGGCGTAGCCGGTAATGGTGTCCCCGGCGCGCTTGAGTTTTAGCCAGGAAGTCTGCGCTGTCGTCGCGCTCTGGATGCTGGTGTTGAACCCGCTCTGAAGCACCGCTCCGTGGCCGGGGGTCACCGCCAGCAGCGCATACGGCGAACCCGCTGCCGCTGACTGCTTGATCATCAGACCGCTCTTGGCCCAGTCGCTGGTGTTCTCCTGCCCTGTCACCCGGGCGACGATCTCACCGTCACCGGACAGGGTCTGACTCGTGAAGTGGAACTGATCGGCATCGGCCCAGATGTCGTTGCCCCCGCCATTCACGGTGAATACACCACCGGCGTAGCTCGAGGAACCCGTCAACTGCGGGACACCCACGTCGGCACCTGTCCACGGCGAAGGCAACGTCGTCGGTGGCGCCGAGCTGTCCGAAACGCTGACATGGTCGAACGTCGTGGTGCTGAGAAGCGTGGAGAACTCGTGGGAGTTGACCGCAAGCCCGGCAGTCGCGCTGGCGCTCATCGCGAGCGTGGTCCGGCCGACCAACGTCCAGTCGGTTCCGTTCGTCGATGCGTAACCGCTGAACACGTCGCCTTCGCGCTGCAGCTTCAGCCAACCATCGGGCAGCGTGTACGGCGCAGAGCCGCCGTCACCGTTGTAGTTGTACTGGAACGTGATCCCGTGATCGGGCGTCACGGCCAGCAGCACGTACTTCGAACCGGGCGCCGTCGATTCCTTGATGATGACGCCGGACTTGGCCCAGCCGTCGGTGTCGGTCTGCGACGTGGCCCTGGCGATGATGGTTCCATCACCGCTGAACGGCTGATAGACGTAGTGGAACTGATCGGTCTTGTCCCAGATGTCGTTGCCCGCACCGTGAACGGTGAACACACCGTTGTCGTAGGACGAGTAGCCGGCTGCGGTCGGGCGGCCGATGTCGCCCTGTTGCCACGGCGCGGGCGGGACGTCGAGCGCGGTGAAGGTGACACCGTAGGACGTGTTGGCGCCCGGCGTCACGATGGTGTGGGTCTGCGCCAATCCATCGGACCAGCTGCCGAAGACGAACTGTCCGTCATCGACGTACTGTGGCGACGGTGCGCCGAGAACGCGTTCGACGCCGACGACGGCCCGTTCGGTGTGAGTTCCCTTGAAGGGAATGCCGTCGATCGTGTATACCGCGTCGGGATCGTTCGAGTTGAACGTCAGGTCGACGAGGTTGGGCTTGACCTCAATCGTGTCGCTACTCGATAGACCACTGCTATCGGTCACGGTCAGCGTGAGCCGGTAGGACGTGGTGTCGATGTTGTCGGCGCCCCGCGGAATGGTGATGGAGCCCGTCGGACCGACGATGTCGCTGCGGAACGGATGGATGTGGTCGGCATGCTGGAAGACCACGGTCCACCTGTAGGCGCTGTCCGGCAGTACTCCGTCCTCGGCGTCGGTGCCAATGCCGGAGAACGAGATGACGTCACCGGCGTTGTACCTCGAGTCATTCGACGGAGTAACGATCTGTGCAGTGGGCATCGTGCTTCCGACCACGATTCGCTGTGTCGCCGTATTCGTCTTCTCCCCGTCGCTGACGGTGAGCGTGACGTTGTAGGCGCCGTTTACCGTGTAGGTCCTCGTTGGGCTCATGAGCGTGGAGGTGGACCCGTCACCAAAGTTCCACAGGTAGCCCAGCGTGGTATTCGGGTCCGGGTCGCTGGACCTGGACCCAGAGAAGTTGACCGTCAACGGCCCGAGGCCGCTGCTCGCGGAAGCAGCGATTACCGCCGCCGGAGCACGGTTGCCGCCCGAGGGCCTGATGACCGAGAGTTCACCAGGAAAGATGTTGAGTTGGTAAATGTTTCCATCCGGCCCCTGCGCCAGTTTGACGGTCGTTCCCGCGTTGTCGTCGAACATCTTCTCGCTGATGAAGCTGTCGAAGTCGGAATCGAAGGTCAGTTCCTTGATGAAGCCAAGCGTGTAGTCGGCGATGAAGACCTTGTTTTGGTACTCATTGCCAAAGGTGTCGCCGGTGTAGACCATCACCGCGGTGATCGAGCCGGCGTGTGCAGCATCTGCGGTATGCGCGTACGTGTAGACGGGATTCGCGTAACCGCAAGTGCTGCAATAGCCTTCGGCAGATGGCCAACCGTAGTTTGCCCCGGCGGTAACGATGTCGAGTTCCTCGAACGCCGAGCCGCCGACGTCGCCCGCGAGGAGCTTGCCGTTGGGGGTGAACGTGAAGCGGAACGGATTTCGGAGTCCGTACGCCCAGATGTCGGGTACCGCTCCAGGGGTGTCGAGGAACGGGTTGTCGTCGGGAACGGTGCCGTCGGGGTTGAGCCGCAGGATCTTGCCGTGCACATTGGCCAGATTCTGGGAATTGGTGTTGTTCGTGTTCATTCCCATGGCCCAGTAGAGCTTTCCGTCTGGGCCGAAGTGGATCTCGCCACCGTGGTGGTAGACGTTGCCGGGTTGATCCGATTCAAGCAGGACCAATTCGGAAGCTGGGTTGGCGGTCTCGCCAGTCACCGTGAAACGGGACAACCGATCGAAATTCTGCGCGGTGGTATACGAGGCGTAGATGTATCCGTTGTGTTCGAAGTCCGGGTCTATCTCGATCCCGAGGAGACCTCGTTCCTCGTCGGTGTCGGTGGGGAGGGTGGCCAGCGTGATGACCGGGTCGTCGTGAACGTGACCGTCGTGATATAGCTTGATGGCTCCACCCTTTTCAGCGATCAGGATGTCTCCATCCGGCAGGAACCGGAAGTCCGTCGGCTGTACGAGCCCGGACACCAGGAGGGTCCGGTCGAAATCGTCGGGGAGACCCGTGAGTTCGCCGTCGCCGAGACTCACGGGGGGATGCACTCCCGTACCGCCGTCCTGACCCGTAACGTCGGCGGCCGCCGGCAGGACGACGTCACCATCGACGGGGGCGACCTGTGCCAGCAGTGGTGACGACGAGGCTACGACCGTGGTCTGGGGCAGATACTGATCGACCTGCCGGCGAACCCAACTCAAGACGGCCCACAGAATTGGCGTATCGGGAGTGGGCGTCAGCGGCGCCTGATCGAGGATCGGTCCGAGAACTGCGTGAATGATCTGAGCGGCGACCGTCAACAGCGGCCGCATCGGGTCCACCGGCGGCGCGGCATCGGGGATCGACGACGTCTGCAAGCTCGAGGGCGGGCCGATCAACGACTGCGCCGTGAGCATCTGCGTGTTCGCGTTGACCGTGGCGTTGGTCGTCAACCGGTTGCGCGCCGATGTCGTTGTCGTCGCGACCGCAAGCTCCTCTTCGTCGACGACGGCGGCCATCTTCGGTGGGGCTGCATGGGACGCCTTCGAATCGTTCTGCGTGTCAATGTGCTTGGCCTCGAGCGCCACCGGGTCTGTCTCGGGCTCATGGTCTCCGGGTCCCTTGACGACGACCGACGTCTCGTCGGGATCCGCGAGAACGTAGGGCTTTCCGTCCTGCACTCCAGCGCCGCTGCCGCCAGAGGTGAGGCTGCCGGACGAGCGCACTATGACACCCGAGTCGAGAACCGTGACCTGCTCGGCAGAGGACGTCCCCGAGGTCGAACCCGCTTGGGCGCCATTGCTTCCGATCGCGGTGGTGTTGGAGTTCGACGTCGAACCCGAGTTGGGCGACGAGCCCGTAACGGTCGGCAGCTTCGGGGCGGGATCCGTTGATGGCGATGTCGACGAAGTGCCCGATCCCGACACGGACGAGGAGTCGGGCGCAGTCGTCCCGGATACCGTTGATGTGGCGTCGTCCGCCGAGGCCAATGCGGGGAAGGCCCCGAACAGTCCGCCGACACCGAGTGCTACCGCAAGCGCCCCCACCCGGCCGACATACTTCGCGTAGGTCGCGCCAGGGGTTGCCTGCTCGGCTCTGGGTTCTGCATCGACGACTGCGCGTGACCGTTCGTCGTCTACACCAAGTGGCTGCTCATCGATCGCGTTCGACCCCATGCGCCGCCGGTGAATCGAATTTCTTGACTGCATGCCCCCCCGAGCCCCGTTCTCTTTACCACCCCGTTGATATTCGCTGTCATCATGGCACCAAAGATTTAGCAAAGCAATATCTGGTGTTACCTCAGAATCCGCGTAGGTGACCTGTGCGTCACCAGCGATTATTGAAGCAACTCCAGGAAAGCTTCCTGCATGGTCAATAATGCCTGTTTGGAGGCCTATATCTCTTGGATTCGTCTCCTATAGCAAAGTAATACTTTTGCCACCCCGCAGAATATTCGTCTTTTCGAGATTGGTAATTCGACCAACTTCTGCACAGATATGGTTTGCTGGCAACTTTTTTGGGAACCGTCGAGGCTGCGCTGTGATCGCAGTATCGTGCGCGGTTCTGGGTTCTGGGCCCTGTGGAAACATCCCGTTGACTCCATGCGTCCTCCCTCCCGCAGAACGTTGCGTGGCGACACTCGAAATGCATGCCACGCAGCACTGGGAACGGGGGCTGGATCGGGCAGGGCTAAAGAGCGACGCCGACGACGTCGGACCCCAATGCGGGGGAGGGGGCTCAGCTCGTAGCGTCGCGCACCACCCGCGCGATGATCTCGCGGAGTGCGGGCAGTGTGCCGTGCCTGCGGCGGATGACGTCGGCGTCAAGCGCCGTCCACCCGGTCTGGTGACTGCGCCCAGCCAGGTGCCGTCGTCACCGTTGAATTACTAATGAACAGCGCGTTGTCACGCACCGCGGATCGGTTTGCGCTCGTTGCACGGCGCCAAAGCATGGTCGGCGGCCGTTCTCGTCGACAAGGAAGACGTCGACGAGCCGCTTCCAGATGTCGGTGGCCGCCACGTCGAGCGTGGTCGAGTTCTCCGACCGGGTCGGATGGGAGATGGCGAAGTCGTCGCCGAAGAACTCATGGTGGCGCTTCAGCGCCCTGGCGATCAGGCAGTTCGACGGAAACCACACGGGCGCAGGCCAATTAGAGTTTCCCCAACGTCGCCGTCGTCGACTCGGCGGACTCGTAATCGATACCCGCACAGATGCCCTGGATCTCGATCTCGTGCGGATGGTCGCGATGTCGGCCGAGAGCGAGCGCAGCTCGTGCGGCGCCAGAAACTCCGCGGGGATCGTGCAGCTTCTCGCACATCTGGCGTACCCATCTGGGCTGTTGACGCCGACCAGGCGAGCGGTCCAACGCTTGCATCTGCGACTTCTCGTCAACGCATTACACGACCGCCTTCTCGGGCGAATTGTGGTGTAGGCAAACAACATCGAACCTTGACGACCAACATCGGGTCAGTCGAGAGTTTGAACCCATTGACCAGATGGGATTTTGAGATCGAATCGGCGCCAGATCCGACCGATCGTCGTCGGCGAGAACCCCGATCGTGCAGCCGTCGACGTCCGCGACCGGTGCATTGCGTTCGCTGGTTTCTGCTCTAGCGTCGCGACTAGTACTCCTTCGATCTTGTCCAACAGGATCGACGATGGCCGCCCCGGTCGCGGCTTATCCACTAGACCGTCGAGCCGGCTGACCACAAACCGTCGACGCCACTTGTTCAAGGAGTTGTGCCACCCAACTCGTGGGCAGTGTGGGTCTTGCCCGCGCCGAACGCGCCGTTCATCCACACCAGCATGCCGCCGAGGCTACCGAGGCAGGCGGCCCTGTCGGCGGTCGTACTTGATCTAGATCCGAATCACCGTGCACCCACCCTTGAGGTACTAGCACTCGCGTGTATAGAGTGCTAAGTGGCAGGCGGCCAAACCCCGCTCCGGCTCCCGCGACGACGGTGTCGAGGTGCAGGACGCGTGCCGAACAACATGACAACTGCAGGAATCCGTGAAGGTCCGGGAATCGTCCCGGATCGCACCCCTATCAATGTGGAGGGCTCCATCGTGGCCGTGAACATCAAGCCACTCGAGGACAAGATCCTCGTTCAGGCCAATGAGGCCGAGACTACGACCGCTTCTGGTCTGGTCATTCCCGACACCGCCAAGGAAAAGCCGCAGGAAGGCACCGTCGTCGCAGTTGGCCCCGGCCGCTGGGACGAGGACGGCGAGAAGCGCATCCCCCTGGACGTCTCCGAGGGCGACACCGTCATCTACAGCAAGTACGGCGGCACCGAGATCAAGTACAACAACGAGGAGTACCTGATTCTGTCGGCACGTGACGTGCTGGCAGTCGTCTCCAAGTAAGCATCACCATTCCGCCCCGGAGATCCCCGTCAACGCGGGTGATGTCCGGGGCGGCATGCGTTGCGTCTCATCTACGTAGACAGAAAGAACCATCATGAGCAAGCAGATTGAGTTCAACGAGACTGCGCGCCGGGCCATGGAAGCCGGCGTCGACAAGCTCGCCGACGCGGTCCGCGTGACGCTGGGACCGCGTGGCAGGCACGTCGTGCTGGCCAAGGCCTTCGGCGGCCCGGTCGTCACCAACGACGGCGTGACCATCGCCCGCGAGATCGACCTCGAGGATCCGTTCGAGAACCTCGGTGCGCAGCTCGTCAAGTCCGTGGCCACCAAGACCAACGACGTCGCGGGCGACGGCACCACCACCGCCACCGTGCTCGCCCAGGCGATCATCAAGGCCGGACTGCGCAACGTGGCCGCCGGTGCCAACCCCATCGAGTTGGGTCAGGGCATCGCCAAGGCCGCCGACGCGGTGTCCGAGGCGCTCCTGTCCGCCGCCACGCCCGTCACCGATCAGAACGGCATCGCGCAGGTCGCCACCGTGTCCTCGCGTGACGAGGTCATCGGCGCACTGGTCGGCGAGGCCATGACCAAGGTCGGCCACGACGGCGTCGTCACCGTCGAGGAATCCTCGACGCTGAACACCGAACTCGAGGTCACCGAGGGCGTCGGCTTCGACAAGGGCTTCACCTCGGCGTACTTCGTCACCGACTTCGACACCCAGGAAGCCGTCCTCGAAGACGCGCTGGTGTTGCTGAATCGGGAGAAGATCAGCTCGCTGCCGGACCTGCTGCCGCTGCTGGAGAAGGTCGCCGAGGCGGGCAAGCCGCTGCTCATCATCGCCGAGGACGTCGAGGGCGAGGCGTTGTCGACGCTGGTCGTCAACGCCATCCGCAAGACGCTCAAGGCCGTCGCCGTGAAGGCGCCGTTCTTCGGTGACCGTCGCAAGGCGTTCCTCGACGACTTGGCGGTCGTCACCGGTGGCCAGGTCGTCAACCCCGACGTCGGACTGCTGCTGCGTGAGGTCGGCCTCGAGGTGCTGGGCACCGCCCGGCGCGTCGTCGTGACCAAGGACAGCACCGTCATCGTCGACGGTGGCGGCAGCCAGGACGCGATCGAGGGCCGCAAGTCTCAGCTGCGCGCCGAGATCGAGGCCACCGACTCCGACTGGGATCGCGAGAAGCTCGAGGAGCGGCTGGCGAAGCTCTCCGGTGGCGTCGCGGTGATCAAGGTCGGCGCGGCCACCGAGACCGACCTCAAGAAGCGCAAGGAAGCCGTCGAGGACGCCGTCTCCGCGGCCAAGGCGGCCGTCGAGGAGGGCATCGTCACCGGCGGCGGCAGCGCCCTGGTCCAGGCCGGGTCGGTTCTGCAGGCGCTGCGTGAGTCGCTCTCGGGTGACCAGGCGCTCGGCGTCGGCGTCTTCGCCTCCGCGCTGTCCTCGCCTCTGTTCTGGATCGCCACCAACGCCGGGCTCGACGGCTCGGTCGTGGTCAACAAGGTCTCGGAACTGCCGGCGGGGCAGGGCTTCAACGCCGCCACGCTGGCCTACGGCGATCTGCTGGCCGACGGCGTCGTCGACCCCGTCAAGGTGACCCGCTCCGCGGTGCTCAACGCGGCGTCGGTGGCCAGGATGATCCTGACCACGGAGACCGCGGTCGTCGAGAAGCCGGCTCCGGTCGAGGACGACGGCCACGGCCACCACGGCCACTCGCACTAGATCGTTCGTCTCGAGCAGCGCCCCCGGTCCACGTGGCCGGGGGCGCTGTTCGTCGCGTCGGGGCCCGCGTGTCGTACGTCGAGCCGAGCCGGCTCGAGCCGTGGGGCGGACGACGTGCCTACGCTCCTGGCGCCGGATTGGCCCCCTTGGGTCGCCTGTTCGGGATTAACGTGGGGGCCATGGTGGCCACCGGACACGTCAGGACCTCCGATCTGGCGTCCATCACCCCGCCGCTCGTCGAGCCGGGGGGTCGCAAACCCGTGGAAGTCCCGGCAGGACAGGCATTCCGGGAACCAGGTGGTGCCGTCTGCACGCTTGCCAGCGCACGTCGGAGGACGCGGTTAGCACCATGCGGGCGGTGATCGCACGAAGTCGCACCGCCGGCCTCGAGTTGGCCGAGCGACCTCATCCGCACGCCGCGGAGAACGACGTGGTGGTTCGCGTCCACGCGGCGGGGTTCACGCCCGGTGAACTCGACTGGCCCGCCACCTGGACCGACCGCGCGGGCCGGGACCGCACGCCGTCGGTTCCGGGCCACGAGGTCGCCGGGGTGGTGGCTGAATTGGGTTTCGGCACAACCGGATTGGAGGTTGGTCAGCGTGTCTTCGGCATTACCGACTGGTGCCGCGACGGCACGCTGGCCGAATACGTCGCGGTGGAGGCACGCAATCTGGTGCCCCTGTCCGACCAGGTCGACTTCGTCACCGCGGCGGCGATGCCGGTCTCGGGTCTGACCGCGTGGCAGGGTCTGTTCACCCATGGGCGTCTTGAAGCCGGACAGACCGTGCTGGTGCACGGCGCGGCCGGCGGTGTCGGCTCCGTTGCGGTACAGCTGGCGCGCGAGGCGGGCGCCCGAGTCGTCGGCACCGGCCGCGCCGCGCACCGCGACGCCGTGATCGGCCTCGGTGCAGACGAATTCGTCGCCCTGGAGGATCAGCGGCTCGAGGACGTCGGTCGGGTCGACGTGGTTCTGGACGTATTGGGTGGCGAGCTCCTTGACCGCTCGGCGGCGTTGGTCCGGTCCGGCGGCGCACTGGTCAGCATCGCCGCGGCACCACGGGTTCGCCCCGAAGCCGGGCGAGCGGTCTTCTTCGTCGTCGAGCCCGATCGCGCGGGGCTGGCCGAGCTGGAGGTCAGACTGCGAGATCGCCGGCTACGGCCGCTCCTGGGTGCGAGGTTCGCCCTCGAGGACGCGCTCGCCGCGTTCGAACCGGGGGCCGGCGGTCACGGCAAGCCGGTCGTCTGCGTCGACGACCCATCCCAAGGAGGCGACCGATGACCGACTTTCCCGAGACGCCCGCGGCGACGGCCGCACTGACGGTGGCCACCCGCTTCTACTCACCCGGGCTGCTAAACCACTGCGTCCGTTCGTATCTGTGGGGGACGGCGTACGCCGCCGCGCACGACATCGCGTTCGACGACGAGCTGTTCTACGTCTCGGCGATGCTGCACGACATCGGACTCACCGACTCGTTCGACAGTCATCGGGTGGCCTTCGAGCAGGCGGGAGGTGACGTGGCCTGGGTGTTCGGCGTCGCGGCGGGCTGGCCCATCGAGCGGGCGGTGAGGGCGGAAGAGATCATCGTGCTCCACATGCGCGACGACGTGTCGGCCGCCGTCGACCCGGAGTCGCACCTACTGCAGGTTGCCACCAGTTGGGACGTCGCCGGACAGCGGCCCGAGGAGTTCCCCGCCGCCCTCAGGACGCAGATCGTGGGGCGGTATCCGCGGCACGGGTTCGCCGAGGAATTCATCGCATGCTTTCAGGACCAGGCCGTACGCAAGCCCGAGGGTGCGGCTGCCGGGTCGATGGGCCGAGACGGTGCCGGCCGCATGAGGTCCAACCCGCTCGACGCCTAGGCCGCCGCGGCGGCCGGAAGCTGGGTCGACGCCGTGCTGACGTGGAAGTACACCTGCTGGCACGGGAGGCACGACACGTCATAGCGCAGACCGCCGCCGTCGACCGCGTCGAGCTGAAAGTTCAGCGGGCCCGCGCAGCGCGGGCAGTGCGTGGTGCCGACTTCGATGGTTGACGTCATCGCCAATGCCTTTCCGGTGAGCTCATCGTCTGAGCAGTGGATGCCCCTCAAAGTAGGTAGCCAACCTAATAGATGGCTTAGAAAACCAGCTCCGTGGCGATGGTGTGCCCATTCTCACGAGCGGGTAATCGCGAAAGTGAGCCTGCCATGAGTAAAATCGGTTTTGCTCCTGACGCATGCGCGGATGGGCGTCGGAGCAGTCGCTTACAGGAGATCAGTGCAGTGAACATGCCCCGTAGTCACGCCGGCCAGCAGTGGCGGGCGCGTCAGCGCGACATCTTGAGCCGCATCGTTCGCGAGACGGACCCCCCGACCGGGAGCCTCCCGCGGATCACCGACAACAGCCGCAAGCTCGACGCCGCCTACAGCGCTCGGGTCGGCGAGGTGCTCGACCTCGCGGGGTCGATCGGCGCGATCCTGATGGCCTCCGGAATGCCGGCCACCGCCACGATGGAGAACGTCACCGCGATCACCGTCGCCTACGGCCTCGAACGCTGCGAGGTCGACGTCATCAACACCACGATCCACGTCTCCGCCTACCGCGGTCCCACCGCGGCACCCGCCAGCACCTTGCACATCGTGCAGTCCAGGTCGATGGACTTCAGCAGGTTGGCCGCGGTCGACCGCCTCATCGGCCGCATCCGCGCGGGGGAGATCTCACCTTCGACGGCCCGCGACGAACTCGACGCCATCACCACTGCGCCGCACCCCTACAAGCGGTGGATCGCCACCCTCGCCTGGGGCGCCCTGGCCTTCGCCACCGCCGGAACCCTCGGCGCCAGCCTGCTGGCCTGCCTCGTCAGCGCGTTGAGCGCGATGACGATCGACCGGGTGAACCGCCAGCTCAACAAGCACGGCCTGCCGTTCTTCTTCCAGTACGCCGTGGGCGGCGCCATCGCGACCGCGCCCCCCTTGGTGCTCTACTGGCTCAGCCCGAAGCTGGGCCTGAACTTCGAGCCGACGGTGGCCATCGCGGCAGGCCTCGTCGTCTTGCTCGCCGGGTTGTCTTTGGTCGGCTCGGTCGGCGACGTCATCACCGGGGCACCCGTGACTGCCGCGGCCCGATTCTTCGAGCTTGTCATGATGACCGCAGCCACCATCTCCGGCGTGGCACTGGTCCTGCACCTGGCGGGTCAGTTCGGTGCGCCGTTCGTCGCGATCAGCGGATACGCCCCACCGGCACTGGCCGAAGTGCCGGCACGTGTGGCCTTCGGCGCCGCGAGTGCGGCGGCCTACGCCCTGGCCTGCTACGCCGAACGCACCTCCGCGGTGGCCGCGGCATTCGGCGGAGCCGCGGGCACGGTCGTGTTCTTGCTGGCCCAGGGCGCCGGCCTGGGTGCGGTGGTGGCGTCGTTCGCCGCCGCGGTGCCCATCGGACTGGTCGGCCGTCTCATGGAGCGCCGCAACCTGGCGCCGCCGCTCGTCGTCTCCATCGCCGGTATCGTCCCGCTGCTTCCAGGTCTGGCGTTGCTGCACGGCATCTACGCCATCCTCAACGACCAGCACGCCGTCGGCTTCGCCTCGGTGCTTGGCGCGATGGCCATCGGCACCGCGCTGGCCGCCGGGGTCACGCTCGGCGAGTGGAGCTCGTTCAAGGTGCGCAAGCGGCAGCTGCAGGCGCGGAGACTCAACCGCCGACACCCCGTGGAGTCAGACGGGCGTGCCGCGTTCGTCGACCCCTCGCACGCCGTCGACCGAGCCGTGAAGCGGAACCCCTAGCTAGGCGCTGCGGCGAATGCCCCGCTTGAGCAGAAGCTCGCGCTCGGACTCGCTGAGACCGCCCCAGATGCCATAGGGCTCGCCGACGGCGAGGGCGTGTGACCGGCACTGAGTCACCACCGGGCAGCTGCGGCACATCTCCTTGGCGCGCATTTCCCGCTGGGCGCGAGCCCGTCCACGCTCGCCGTCGGGATGGAAGAACATCGAAGAATCGACACCCCGGCAAAGTCCTGACATCTGCCAATCCCAGATGTCGGCGTTGGGCCCGGGCAACTGCTGCGGCTGTGGCATTGGGAAAACCCCTCTCTACGCACATCTTTCGCGAACGATCGAAAGCGTGAGTCGTGTAACCGATCCGAGCACGTGTCGCCGATGACTACTCGTGCACACAAACTAGAAGGGCTCGTGAACATGGGTCAATAGCCCAAGCATGTGCTCAACCACATAACGGCAGGCCGAGAATTTACATCACGTTCATCAATGCGACGCGGGCGAAACGAGACCGGCCACTCGACTTCGCGCTCAGCGTTCGATGTTCGGGCATTTACGCTGCTCGCGCATCGTCGGCCGGCGCCAGGGTCCACGGGACGCGACGGCCCAGTTGACGTCGACGTAACACGGCGAGCATTCACTGTTAACCAAACTTCGCCCCTTCACCGCCGAGTCGGCCGGCCCGACCGCCTCGACGCGCATTCGGGCCGACGACGCGCGTTGATAGCGTCCCCGTTCATGACCGTCTTCGCCGAGGCTGCGTTCGGTGCGCGCCCCGGCCGCTGGCCATTGCCCCCGGCGAACACTCCGACCGAGCTCTGGTTGCGGGCCGTCGCGGCCGGGGGACAGGGCCGCTACGGCGTCGCACTGGCTGAACTCGACGCGCTCGTCCGCACCCAGCCCCGTGGCCCGCTGGCGTCGTTGGCCGCCAGCACCCGGGCGTCGTTCCTTCGCCAGCTCGGGGGACACCGTGCGGCCCGGGGCTGGGACGGCCGGGCCTGGGCCGCCGCTGGAGACGACCTCACCGCGGGGACCGACGCGCTCGTCGGGTTGGCCGCCGACGCGCTGGGACTCGGCCGCTACGCCTTGTCGGCCCGCCTTCTGAGTCGCGCCGAGGACGTGCTGGGCTCTGGCGCCGTCGACGACCGACTGGCGGTGCGGTTGGCCTGGGTCCGGGCCGAATTGGCGATGTTCACCGGCGACGGCCCGGCTGCTCTCGAGCACGCCCGACGTGCGGTCGGCCTGGCCTCGGATGTCGGTTCGGCGCGACACGACGCCAAGTCCCGCGTCGTGCTGGCCGCGGCCCTGTGTGCCGTCGGCGACCCCGACGAGGCCCGCAAGACGGCCGACGACGCCCTGTCGACGACCCACGAGCACGGACTGGTGCCGTTGCGCTGGGCCCTGGCCTGCCTGCTCGCCGACATCGGCAGCGCCGTCGACTCACCTTCGCGCATCGTCGCAGTTCGCGACGCGTCGGCAGCCCTGATTCGCCACCGGGGCGGCTCGTGGTCGGCGCGGTGAATCTGCGAGTCACGTCCCGATCACTACTCTTTAGCTGGCACACCCGCCGACAACCGCCCCATCCGTAACGCTGGAGATACTGCCCACGATGACAATTTCGGGAGACAGTCTCGATGGTGTCGTGGCCAGAGCGGTCAACGGCGATCGAGATGCACTCCGGGAAGTGCTGGAGACCATCCGGCCGATCGTCTTCCGGTATTGCCGGGCGAGGGTCGGGTCAGCGGAACGCAGTGGTCTGTCAGCAGACGACGTGGCTCAGGAGGTGTGCTTGGCCGCCATCACGGCGCTGCCGCGCTACAAGGATCAGGGACGACCGTTCCTGGCCTTCGTCTACGGCATCGCCGCTCACAAGGTCGCCGACGCTCATCGCGCCCAGGGGCGCAACCGGGCCGACGCGACCGACACCCTTCCGGACCGACCCTCAATGGAGGCCGGTCCCGAACAGATGGCAATGGATGCTGACGCGGCCGAGCGCATGAACAAACTGTTGGCGATCCTGCCCGAGAAGCAACGGGAGATCCTGGTCCTGCGCGTGGTGGTGGGCATGAGTGCCGAGGAGACCGCCGAGGCGGTCGGCAGCACCGCCGGTGCCGTGCGAGTCGCCCAGCACCGGGCGCTGGCACGACTCAAGGGCGAACTGAACGGATCGAGGCACGCCGATGCCTGATTCCAACCGCTGGAACAACGGCGGCGAACCGTCGCTCGACGAGATCAACCGCGCGGACCGCTTCTTCGAGGCGCTCGCCTCCAAGCAACCCGCGTATCCGACCGACCACGCCGAGGCCGAACTGGCCTTCCTGTTCTCCGGGCTGCGCGACGACGTGCGTGACGCACCGCTCACCGCACCGGTCTCACTCGGTGACGCCGTCGACGCGCTCAACGGCGGCCTGGCCAAGAACCGGGGCTCCCGTCGGTCGCTGGCCGTCGTCGGATCCGTGGCCGCCGCCATGCTCTGCATCGGTGGCTTCGGCACCGCCGTCTACGGCGCCGCCCCCGGCGACAGTCTCTACGGCATGCGAACCGCACTGTTCGGTCAGCACGAGGAGACCCGCGACGATCAGGTCTCCCTGGCCTCCGCCCAGCTCCAGCAGGTACAGCAGTTGATCGACGACGGACAGTGGGAAGAGGCGCAGAGCAAGCTCGTCGCCGTCAGCAGCACCGTGCAGGACGTGGGTCAGGTCGAACAGAAGCAGCAGCTCGTCGAACAGTGGAATGCGTTGACCTACAAGGTGGTCGAGCAGGACCCGGCGGCAACCTTGGCCCCCGGTGAGCCGTTGCCGGCGTTGCCCTCGTCCCCGCTGACGTGGCTGCCGGTGCCGGTCGTCGAGACGACCCCGAGCTCCGACACGACGACGACTCAGACTTCGGACACCACGACTTCGGAGACCTCGGGGACCTCGGGGACCTCGGGGACGTCACCGACCTCGCCCTCGGAGTCGACGACCAGCAGTACGACGCTGCCCTCGGACTCCTCGACCACGACGTCCTCCCCGGTGTCCTCCCCGGCGTCCTCGACGACCGCGCCGACCAGCCCGGCGTCGTCGTCGACCGCCGTGCCCTCCACGTCGTCGCCGACCGCGAGTACCGCACCGACGAGTACGGCTCCCGCGGGGGCTACGACGCCCACCGGCAATCCGGCGCCGTCCAGCAGCTCGGCAGCCGCCAGTTCGGCGGCTCCCAGCAGCACGCCAGCCCCCAGCACCGCGGTGTCGAGTACGACGACGACGGTGACCAGGCAGCCGGCGGCCTCGGCACCCGCGGAAGAACCTGCTGCACCCTCGCGGTCGACCGCGGCACCGGCCGTGACGACGCCGATTCAGCCCAGCCCGCAGGCGACGACGGCTGCGCCCGTGGCGCCGACGACGACCACGACCATTCCGCCGGGTTAGGCGCGCGAAGCCGAATGAAGGGAAGAGTGTGACGAGCGAGGGCTAAGCCCTCAGCGATATCCGTCCGACTCCGTCGTCGCCTCGTTCAGCGAGGCGTCGGCATAGCCGCGGCAGTAGTCCCACGTGACGTAGGCATCCGGCTCGGGATCGTAGGCCGGCTCGTGCGGCCGGACGGTGCCGTCGACCAGGAGCTGCAGCAGGTTGGCCCGCAACATGTCCCAGTCGTGATAATGATCCTGCTGGCATTCGTCACAGCAGACCACCAGCCCGCGAATCCCCTTGTGACCCAAGAGGGCCTCGTACACGGCAAGATCGGCCAAATCGGCCTCGACGGCAATGCGTTCCTGGGAGTCGAGCGGCTGGCCAGGTTCAAGTGCGTCGAGGGCCGCGGTGGGGTCGCTCGGATCATCGGCGAAGGGATCCGGCGGCAAACCCGGTGGCAGATGGTCTCGCACGGCTCCACACTACTCAGCACGTCGGGTGTCGCGCCAGCCGTCCACACCGTGAACCAGCCCCTTTTCTTGCTTGCCGCCGTGTTGCCACCGCGTTGCCAACGGTGCGTGGAAGCCAAGCCGGGCCCGGGACCCCGATAGGATGGTCACTTAGTCCTGCGCCACCTGGAGGCCCCACCCATGTCGATCGCTGAAAGCGACCTTCCCACCGCCGTACCGGTGTCCACCGGAGGGGACGATCCCACCAAGATCGCCATGCTCGGGCTGACGTTCGACGACGTTCTCCTGCTTCCCGCGGCGTCCGACGTCGTGCCCGCCAACGCCAACACCTCGAGCCAGCTGACCAGGCGGATCCGTCTGCGGGTGCCGCTCGTCAGCTCGGCGATGGACACCGTCACCGAGTCGCGGATGGCCATCGCCATGGCCCGTGCCGGCGGCATGGGCGTGCTACACCGCAACCTCCCGGTCGCCGAGCAGGCCGGCCAGGTCGAGACGGTCAAGCGCTCCGAGGCCGGCATGGTCACCGATCCCGTCACGTGCTCGCCGTCGAACACCCTGGCCGAGGTCGACGCCATGTGTGCCCGGTTCCGCATCTCGGGGTTGCCCGTCGTGGACGCCCAGGGTGCGCTGGTTGGCATCATCACCAATCGCGACATGCGCTTCGAGGTCGACACCAGCAAGCCGGTGTCGGAGGTGATGACGAAGGCGCCACTGATCACCGCGCAGTCGGGGGTCACCGCCGACGCGGCGCTCGGCCTGTTGCGCCGCCACAAGATCGAGAAGCTGCCGATCGTCGACGGCAACGGCAAGCTGACCGGGCTCATCACCGTCAAGGACTTCGTCAAGACCGAGCAGTTCCCGCTGGCCACCAAGGACAGCGACGGACGCCTGCTGGTCGGTGCTGCGGTAGGCGTCGGCGCGGACGCCAGGGAACGGGCCATGACGCTCGTCGACGCGGGGGTCGACGTCGTGATCGTCGACACCGCGCACGCCCACAACCGCGGCGTATTGGACATGGTGCACTGGCTCAAGACCGTCGCCGGCGATCGCGTCGAGGTGGTCGGCGGCAACGTCGCCACCCGCGCTGCCGCGCTGGCCCTGGTCCAGGCCGGAGCCGACGCCGTCAAGGTGGGCGTCGGACCCGGCTCGATCTGCACCACCCGCGTGGTCGCCGGGGTGGGAGCGCCGCAGATCACCGCCATCCTCGAGGCCGTCGCCGCCTGCGCGCCGCACGGCGTGCCGGTCATCGCCGACGGCGGTCTGCAGTACTCCGGCGACATCGCGAAGGCACTGGCCGCCGGGGCGTCGACCGCGATGCTGGGATCGCTGCTCGCCGGTACCGCCGAAGCCCCCGGTGACCTGATCTTCGTCAACGGCAAGCAGTTCAAGAGCTATCGTGGCATGGGGTCGCTGGGCGCCATGCAGGGACGCGGATCGGACGGCGCGACCCGGGGCTCGTTCTCCAAGGACCGCTACTTCCAGGACGACGTCCTCAGCGAGGACAAGCTGGTGCCCGAGGGCATCGAGGGCCGGGTGCCGTTCCGAGGTCCGCTGTCGACGGTCATCCACCAGCTCACCGGCGGACTCCGCGCGGCCATGGGGTACACCGGTTCGCCTACGATCGAGCACCTGCAGCAGGCGCAGTTCGTCCAGATCACCTCGGCGGGGCTCAAGGAGAGCCACCCGCACGACATCACGATGACGACCGAAGCCCCCAACTACTACGCGCGCTAGGCACGCCGACGGGCGCTTGCGTGAAGAGAGACGAACCGAAACATGCGTGACATGGTCGAGATCGGCATGGGCAGGACCGCTCGCCGGACCTACGAACTCCGAGACATCAACATCGTGCCCTCGCGGCGCACGCGGTCCTCGCAGGACGTGTCGACGGCGTGGCAGCTCGACGCCTACCGGTTCGAGGTGCCCGTCGTCGCGCATCCCACCGACGCATTGGTCTCGGTCGAGTTCGCCATCGAGATGGGCCGGCTCGGCGGTCTCGGTGTGCTCAACGGCGAAGGTTTGATCGGACGTCACGCCGACGTCGAGGCCAAGGTCGCCCAGGTGGTCGAGGCGGCTGCCAAGGAACCGGACTCCTCTGCCGCCATCCGCCTGCTGCAGCAATTCCACTCGGCGCCACTGGATCCGGACCTACTGGGCAGCGCCGTCGCGCGGATCCGCGAGGCGGGCGTCACGACCGCGGTGCGCGTCAGCCCGCAGAACGCCCAGACCCTCACGCCGGCGCTCGTCGCCGCCGGGATCGACCTGCTCGTGATCCAGGGCACGATCATCTCCGCCGAACGCGTCGCGCAGGACCGCGACGGATCCGGCGAGCCGCTAAACCTCAAGACCTTCATCTCCGAGCTCGACGTGCCCGTGGTCGCCGGCGGCGTGCTCGACCACCGCACCGCGCTGCACTTGATGCGCACCGGAGCGGCCGGCGTCATCGTCGGCTACGGCTCCACCTCCGGGGTGACCACCAGCGACGAGGTGCTCGGCATCAGCGTCCCGATGGCCACCGCCATCGCCGACGCGGCCGCGGCCCGCCGCGAGTATCTCGACGAGACCGGCGGTCGCTACGTCCACGTTCTCGCCGACGGCGACATCCACACCTCCGGTGAACTCGCCAAGGCCATCGCCTGCGGCGCCGACGCGGTCGTGCTCGGCACACCGCTGTCGACGGCCGCCGAGGCCCTTGGCGACGGCTGGTTTTGGCCGTCCGCCGCGGCGCATCCGTCGCTGCCCCGCGGCGCCATGCTGCAGGTCGCGCGCGGGGAGCGGCCGGCACTCGAGCAGGTGCTCAACGGCCCGTCCGACGACCCGTTCGGCTCGTTGAACCTGGTCGGGGGCTTGCGCCGGTCGATGGCCAAGGCCGGGTACTGCGACCTCAAGGAATTCCAGAAGGTTGGCCTCACCGTCGGGTCCTGACCCGCACGCTTTACAAGTTAGGGTCTCCTGTCTAGCGGGTTACCCGCCGGTAAGTTCATAATGGGCGCATGGTTGCTGACTATGACGTCTTGATCATCGGCTCGGGATTCGGCGGCAGCACGAGCGCCCTACGGCTCACCGAGAAGGGCTACCGCGTCGGCGTGCTCGAAGCCGGTCGGCGGTTCGAGGACCAGGACATGGCCAAGACCTCGTGGAACCTGCGCAAGTTCCTCTGGGCGCCACAGTTCGGCATGTACGGCATTCAGCGCATCCACCTCTTGCGGAACGTGATGATCTTGGCTGGCGCCGGTGTCGGCGGTGGATCGCTCAACTACGCCAACACGCTCTACGTGCCCAATGAACCGTTCTTCAACGACCCGCAGTGGGCCCACATCACCGATTGGCGCGCCGAGTTGATGCCGCATTACGAGCAGGCCAAGCGCATGCTCGGCGTCGTCACCAACCCCACCTTCACCGACGCCGACCGCATCCTCAAGGAGGTCGCCGACGACATGGGCGTCGGCGACACCTTCGTCCCGACTCCGGTCGGTGTGTTCTTTGGCGAGAACGGCGAGAAGCAGCCGGGAAAGACCGTGCCCGACCCGTACTTCGGCGGCGCGGGTCCGGCGCGCACCGGTTGTATCGAATGTGGCTCCTGCATGACGGGCTGCCGCTACGGCGCCAAGAACACACTGCTGAAGAACTACCTCGGGTTGGCCGAATCGGCTGGCGCCGACATCATCCCGATGACCACGGTCGTCGACCTCGAGCCGCAGGCCGATGGATCGTGGAAGGTGCACACCGTCCGGACGGGCCGCAAGCTGCGGCGCAAGAAGACCACCTACACCGCCGAGCAGGTGATCGTCGCAGGCGGCACCTGGGGCACCCAGAAGCTGCTGTTCAAGATGCGTGACACCGGCCGCTTGCCCAAGCTGTCCGAGAAGTTGGGCGTCCTCACCCGAACCAATTCCGAGTCGATCGTCGGCGCCGGCCGGTTGCGGGTCAAGGACGACCTCGACCTGACGCACGGCGTGGCGATCACCTCGTCGATTCACCCGACCGCCGACACCCACATCGAGCCCTGCCGTTACGGCAAGGGCTCCAACGCGATGGGTCTACTGCAGACGCTGATGACCGACGGTCTGCTGCCCGACGGGACCGGCGTGCCGCGCTGGCGCCAGCTCGTGCAGACCGCCAAGTCGGACCCGCGGGGCACGATCCGGCTGCTCAACCCGCGAAAGTGGAGTGAGCGCACCATGATCGCGCTGGTCATGCAGCACCTGGACAACTCGATCACGACCTACACCAAGCGCAGCAAGCTGGGCTTCCGCCGCGTGGTCAGCAAGCAGGGGCACGGCGAGCCGAACCCGTCGTGGATTCCGGCCGGCAACGAGGTCACCCGGCGGATTGCGGAGAAGATCGACGGTGTCGCCGGCGGCACCTGGGGCGAGCTGTTCAACATTCCGTTGACGGCCCACTACCTGGGTGGGGCGGTGATCGGCGACACCGCCGATCACGGCGTGATCGACCCGTACCACCGGGTGCACGGCTATCCGACGTTGTCGGTGGTCGACGGCGCGGCGATCTCGGCCAACATGGGCGTCAACCCGTCGCTGAGCATCACCGCCCAGGCCGAGCGTGCGGCGTCACTGTGGCCCAACAAGGGCGAAGTCGACCAGCGTCCCGCCCAAGACCGCCCCTACGAACGGCTGGAACCAATCGTTCCGCGCAACCCCGTCGTCCCGGCTCATGCACCTGCGGCGTTGCGTCGTCTGCCCATCGAGCCGGTGACCTCGGCGGGATGATCGTCTCGGCGGTACGAGGTGATGGGCGTGCGCCACTAGACTGAGCGGGTGGAAACGGCATCACCCCGGCCCGTGTTGGTGGTCGACTTCGGAGCGCAGTACGCGCAGCTGATCGCCCGACGCGTCCGCGAGGCACGCGTGTACTCCGAGGTCATCCCTCACACGGCGACCGTCGACGAGATCAAGGCCAAGGATCCGGCCGCCATCGTGCTCTCGGGGGGTCCGGCCAGCGTGTATGCCGAGGGCGCACCGCAACTCGACCCCGCGCTCTTCGACCTCGACGTCCCCGTCTTCGGCATCTGCTACGGATTCCAGGCGATGGCGCAGGCCCTCGGCGGCACCGTCGCCCACACCGGCACCAGCGAGTACGGTCGCACCGACCTGAACGTGTCCGGCGGCGAACTGCACGCCGACCTCCCTGCCAGCCAACCCGTGTGGATGAGCCACGGGGACGCCGTCACCGAGGCGCCCAGCGGCTTCACCGTCGTCGCCACCAGTGCCGGTGCGCCCGTGGCCGGCTTCGAGAACCGGGCCCGCAAGCTCGCCGGCGTGCAGTATCACCCCGAGGTCATGCACAGCCCCCACGGCCAGCAGGTGTTGAGCCGCTTCCTGCACGAGTTCGCCGGCATCGACTCGACGTGGACGGCCGCCAACATCGCCGACGCGCTGGTCGAGCAGGTGCGCGAGCAGATCGGCGACGGCCGGGCGCTGTGCGGACTGTCCGGTGGCGTGGACTCCGCGGTGGCCGCGGCGCTGGTGCAGCGCGCCGTCGGTGACCGACTGACCTGCGTCTTCGTCGACCATGGCCTGCTGCGGGCGGGAGAACGCGGACAGGTGCAGCGCGACTTCGTCGCCGCCACCGGCGCCAACCTCGTCACCGTCGACGTCGAGGCGCGGTTCCTGGAGGCCCTCTCCGGCGTGACCAACCCGGAGGGCAAGCGCAAGATCATCGGCCGCGAGTTCATCCGCGCGTTCGAGGGTGCGGTACGGACCTTGGTCGAGGACGGCGGCGGCGACGTCGACTACCTGGTCCAGGGCACCCTGTATCCGGACGTCGTCGAATCCGGCGGCGGCACGGGAGCGGCCAACATCAAGAGCCACCACAACGTCGGCGGGCTGCCCGACGACCTGAAGTTCTCGCTCGTCGAGCCGCTGCGGCTGCTGTTCAAGGACGAGGTGCGCGCGGTGGGTCGCGAACTCGGCTTGCCCGAGGAAATCGTTGGGCGGCAACCGTTTCCAGGCCCTGGGTTGGCGATTCGGATCGTCGGCGAAGTCACCGCGAGCCGATTGGACACCCTGCGCCGAGCCGATGCCATCGCCCGCGAGGAGCTGACCTCCGCCGGACTGGACGACCAGATCTGGCAGTGCCCGGTCGTGCTGCTCGCCGACGTCCGGTCGGTGGGCGTGCAGGGCGACGGCCGGACCTACGGTCATCCGATCGTGCTTCGACCGGTCTCCAGCGAGGACGCGATGACCGCCGACTGGACCCGTGTGCCCTACGACGTGTTGGAGCGGATCTCGACGCGCATCACCAACGAGGTACCGGAGGTCAACCGGGTCGTCCTCGACGTGACCAGCAAACCGCCGGGCACCATCGAGTGGGAGTGACGGCTAGCTCGTCATCTCACCGTCTGCGTCGGCGGCCTTCTCGATCAGGTCGCCGAGGATCTGACTGACCGAGGACTCGATCGTCGACTCGATCGAGAAGGCCAGCGTCGCCGACACCGCGGCCACGGCCTGGGTGCGGAACCGCACCAGCATCGTGATCAGTTCTGCCACTTCGGTATCCGGCGGCAGGGCGGCGCCGGGGTTGATCCGGGTCAGTACGTGTTCGACGCCGGCCCGTACCAGGATCCCGCTGATCTCGTCGATCAGCGGAGCGGTCTGCTCGTGAATGTCGACCAGCTTCTCGGTGCTGACGCCGTACTGCTTGATCTCGTTGAAGGCCTCGATCAGCTTGGGCCGCACCACCGTTGCCGCGTCCTCGTCGATCGTGATCACGCCGAGGCCGACCATTCGGTCGAACGCCGCGTCGTCCCCGACGAGGGTCTTGGCGTCGGCGACCGACATCCGGTCGGGCTTCTCCGTGGCCCAGCTTCCCGCGATCGCCGATTCCAGACCGAGCATGTCGCCCAGGTCCTTGCCCTCCTCCCAGGCGCTGAGCATCTCGTGGACGTGGGAGATGTTGTAGCCCCGGTCGAGCATCGAGGTGATCAGCCGCAGCCGGGTGAGGTGGGTGTCGTTGAACAGCGCGATGCGGCCGACCCGCAGCGGCGGGTGCAACAGTCCGCGGTCGCGGTACACCCGGATGTTGCGCGTGGTGGTGCCCGCCAGGCGTGCAAGTTCTTCGATGCGGTACTCGCCGGACGCCGCGACGCCATGGGGTTGCACCGCGGCGTCGAACAGCTGCGACACCGCGTTCTCGATGACGTCGCGAGAGCCTCGCCGAATCTGCCGCGGTGCTCGACGTAGTCCGTTGAGGATGGTCGAGATGGCGCCCGCTTGTTGCCGCGGCTGCTTGGCGGGCGGCATGTCAGGCCGACGAACTGATGCTCACGGCGGGTGCGGCACCTGCCGGCGTCGATCCCCCGGTCGCTCCGCTCCTGCCCGCCGGAACTGCCTCGTAGTCGTCGAGCCTGAAGTCACGCATCTGTCGAAGATACTGCGTGGCGAAACCGGGATACATCGAGGCGTTGAATCCGTCGGCCGTCAGGTACCAGCTGCTGCATCCGCTCATCCACGTCGTCTTGGTCAGACGCTTCTGAAGCTGCTCGTTGTGACGGCGTTGGACGTCGGCCCGCACGTCGAGATAGCGCAGGCGCCCACGAAGAATGGTGGTGATGCCGGCGACGGCGTAGTCGAGCTGGCCCTCGACGAACACCAGCAGCGAATTGTGCCCCGGTCCCGAGTTCGGACCCGTCATGAAGAACAGGTTCGGGTAGCCGCTGGCGTTGATGCTCTTGTAGGCCTGCGCGCCGCGGGTCCACTCGTCGGCCAGCGACCGTCCGCCCAGCCCGGTCACCTGGTAGGGCGGACCGGTCAGGTGCACGTCATATCCGGTCGCGAAGACGACGCAGTCCACGTGGTGCTCGATGCCGTCTCCGGTACGGATGCCCACCGGGCTCATCGTGGCGATCGGCCAGTCGATCAGCTTGCAGTTGTCGCGTTGCAGCGCGGGGTAGTAGTCGCTGGAGACCAGCATTCGCTTGCAGCCGGGGGTGAAGTCCGGGGTCAGTTGCCTGCGCAGCCACGGATCCTTGACCTGGCGGTGCAGGTGCGCCTTGCCCAGGCGGGCGACCAGCCCGCTCAGCGGTGACTTCCACACCAGTGCGGTCGCACTGGCCTCGTGCCCCCAGAACAACGCCTGACGGGCAGCCCGTTGCACGGCAGGCACTTTGGCGAACAGCTCCTGCGCCCGGACTGGCGTCGGGACGTCCAGCCGCGGGATCACCCACCCCGGCGTGCGCTGGAAGACCTTGACGAACGCCGCCTGCTTGACCAGTTCCGGCACGATTTGCACGGCACTGGCACCGGTTCCGATCACCGCGACCCGTTTGCCGGTGAAGTCGTAGTCGTGATCCCAACGGGCGCTGTGGATCTTGTGACCCTCGTAGGTGTCGAGCCCACGGACGTCGGGCCACTTGTGATCCGGCAGCGGGCCCGAGGCCAGCACGACGGTGCGGGCGCGGTATCGCGTGCGGCCGGTGGTGCTCACGTCCCACACGCCGGCGTCCTCGTCGAAGGTCAGGCCGTTCACCTCGGTACCGAAGTCGATCCGGCGCCGCAGGTCGAAGCGGTCCACCAAGTCCTCGATGTGCAGCCGGATCTCCTCGGCGGGGGAGTACGCCCGTGACCAGGTGGGGTTGGCGACGAAGGAGAACGAGTACAGCAGCGACGGAATGTCGCACGCCGCACCGGGATAGGTGTTGTCCCGCCACGTGCCGCCGACGCGCTGGTCGCGTTCGACGATGACGAAGTCGTCGACCCCGGCCTGACTGAGCTTGATGGCCGCGCCGATGCCGGTGAAGCCGGTGCCGACGATGAGGGTGTCGTAGACGTGCGGTTGGGTCACGTCAGGCCGCCGGCTCGTAGGTCAGTTCCTTGAACCAGGTGGGAATCGGCGCGAGGAACGAGTTGGGGTAGCGGTCGGACAGCCGCACCATGGTGTTCGCCAGCAGGTGATAGGGATGATTCGGGTTGACCACCAACTTCGAGTGGAACTTCAGAAGCTGGTAGGTGGGTACGCGGCGGGTGAATTCGGCCCGCTCACCCATCTTCGTGAATCGCTGCATGGCGTCGTAGAGCCGCTCGGGCTGCAAGCCCATGCCGACGATGTTGTTGCGCATCCGGTTGAGCAGGGGCGCGTACATCAGGGCGCCGAGGATCACTCCCGGGGAGGCGACGTTGCCGACGAACTGGACCGCCAGTCTCCGGGCGGTGGCGTTGCCGATCATGTTGAGCACCTCGAAGTCGACCGCGATGTGCCGCGACTCGTCGTTGTTGATCTTCTCGAACACCTGGTGGCACACCGGATCGTGGACCTCCTCGAGCAGGAACTTCAGCAGCGCCCCGTCCAGCGCCACCTCGAGCATCGGGATGACGGTGCCCAGGATCGACAGCGACATGTCGTCGGAGTACTTGTCGAGCCACTGGATGGCCAGCCGGATGTTGACGTTGGGTTCGGGCATCTCGCCGTCGGTGAGCATGCCCCAGCGCTTCATCAGTGCCAGTTCGGCGTTGGCGTGGCGCTGCTCCTCGGCGTGGAAGTAGCGGTATATCTCCGCAAGAACGGGTGTCGGTGCCTTCTTGGCCAGTGCGGCGAACCCGCGGGCGCCGACGTTCTCGATCCAGCACAGGTCGGCCATGAAGGCCTTGAGCTTGGGCCGGAACTCGTCGCTGATGGTCTCGGCACCCGGTGCGTCCCAGTCGATGTCAGCCAGCGCCCACTGGCGGTCCTTGATCTTCGCCAGCATTGCATCCATGTCGATTGCCACGGCCGTCTCCTAAGTGGTTGCGCGGTTGGTGAGACCGACGGCGCGGGTGTACACCGTCGGGGTGAAACGCTTGATGCCCCAACCGATGCGGGCGTCGGGTTGCGGCATGCAGTACAAACCGCCGCGGTCGTTGGTGTCGAGGCAGGTGCGGGCCACCCGCTGTGGTGAGAACCCGGTCCACCGCATGAGGCGGTCGGCGAGTTGGGTGGAGCGGGCGGAGATCCGCCCGTTGTCCACGATGTTGGTCTTGACGAAGGTCGGACACAGCACGGTGACGTTGATTCCGGTGCCGGCCAATTCGGCCGCCAGCGTCTCCGACAGCGAGAGCACGCCCGCCTTGCTGACGTTGTACGCGGCCATGCCGGGCGCCGCGCCGAACGCGGCGGCCGAGGCGACGTTGATGATGCCCGCACGCTGGCCAGCCTCACGCAGGATCGGCGTGAACACCTCGCAGCCGTGGATCGGACCCCACAGGTTGATGCCGAGAACCCAATTCCAGTCGTCGGCGGCGATCTCGCCGATGGGGGAGCCGCCGGCGCCGACGCCGGCGTTGTTGATCACCAGGGTCGGTGGCCCGCCGAGCCAGGATCGAGCCTCCTTGGCCAGCTGTTCGACGTCGTCGAGTTGGGAGACGTCGCAGCGGACGGAGGTGGCCTGACCGCCGGCGGCGACGATGGCGTCGGCCGTGGCACGCGACGACTCCCCGTCGACGTCGCTGCACACGATCCGACCGCCGCGGTGGGCGAGTTCGGTGGCGAACGCGGCGCCGATGCCGCTGCCGGCACCGGTGATGACGGCAGCAGCGCCATGACTGCGTCGGGGAGAGGATCCAAAGACGCCCATTAGCCCGCCGCTCGCTCGTTCGCGTTGCGGCGCAACGACTCCCCAATGAAGGTGGCGACCTCCCGCATGGCTGGTGCGGCCTCCGGGGTCAGTCGCGGCAGGGCCTGGAAGACGTGCACCTGGTCGGGCCAGACCTGTAGCGCGCAGTCGCCACCGGCGGCCGTGATGTCGGCCGCCAGCCGGCGGGAGTCCGAGACCAGCATCTCGCCGCCCCCGGCTTGGACGAGCGTCGGCGGCATCCGCCGGCCGCCCGCGACGTCGAGTGTGAGCCGTGGATGCGCGAGGTCGGTTCCGGCGCAATACAACCCGACGAGTTTCGCGGCGTCGGCGGCCCGGATGGCGGGGTCGCGGCGCAACTCCTCCCGGGTGCGTGCCAAGCCGAACGTCAGGTCGAGTAGTGGTGAGAACAGGGCCAGGCCGGCAGGGTGTGAGACGTCGGGCTGCAGGAGAAGGTCGACGGCGAGGTGGCCACCGGCCGAGTCACCCGCGACCACGACGCGCTCGGGTGCGAAACCCTCGATCGTGCAGAGCCATTCCCAGCCGGATCGCACGTCGACGGCGGCGGCGGGAAACCGGTGGCGGGGAGCCAATCGGTAGTCCAGACAGAACACGGGAAGACCGGTCAGTCGCGACAGCCAGGCCGTCAGCCGGCGGTGGGTGCGGGGTGAGCACAGCGCGAACCCGCTGCCGTGCAGGAAGTAGATGCACTGGTCGGTCGAGGAGACCCCGGCACCCCTGACCCATTCGCCCACGACGCGACGTCCGTCGTCGAGGCGGACGTCGACCGGTTCGACCTCGGTGCCTGCCAAGGAGGGGCCGAAGGAGTCCATGATTCGCTCGACGATCCGGCGCGACGTCCACAACCCCCAGGCGCGCTCGGGCGGGAGCACCGCGCTGATTTGTCGCAGGGTCAGGCCGCTGATCGCGGCGGCCGCCCGCGAGCGCTTGGAGCCCCGCGTCGGCATGGTGTCGATGGTCACGACCGAAGTACAACAGCGATTGGTGACATTTGTCAATGTCACCATTTGGCCGTGGGAGATCCGGCCCACAGTGGGCCGTCACGGGTGGATCAGCGCAGCGGGTCGCCGCGCCAGAGGAAGCTGTTGACGTATTTGCCCATGTCGAGGGCGATTTGCAGGTTCGCAGCCGAGGGCTTTCCCGAGCCGAAGTCGGGGCCGAACGCGTGATACGGACCGACCGCGCCGGCGACTAGGGCGAGATCGTTCTTGACGGACACCATGACGACCAACCGCATTCGGCTGTAACTCGCGTTGGAGCCCTGCGGCCAACAATCGGCGACCAGGCCGTAGCCCGGCTGATATCCGACCATGGCGTTGGGGATCTCGTAGGCCATCTTGGTGTCGGGAAAGGTCTTCTTGACGAGCTGATTGGCGATCTCCTGCGGCGTGCGGCCGCCGGCGGGCTCGCTGAACAACCGCAGGGTGCCGCCGTCGCCGGCCAGCAGGTCGGCGGTGACGCCGTGGTCGCCGGTGGTGACGTTGTAGGCCGTGCCCTCCGCCGGGTAGGCGACGGAGAACGCGCCGTCGGGCGCGGTGAAGCGCGGGTTGATCGTCACCGGCAACCCCAGCGGCGGTCGTCCGCAGTCGGGTGGGCACACGTACCGGGCCGAGGGCTTCTCCAGAGCGCCCGACATCGCCACCAGACCCGCGGCGACCAGTCCGATGGCGGCCACCCAGACGATGAGGAGCCGACGGTGTGAGGTCTTGCGAAGGGTCGGCGCAGTGTAGGTGCCCGCATGGGTGGAATAGCCCTGGACGATCGTGGTCACGCGTCGTCCGCCCCTGACCCGCCGTCGGCCTCGACGCGAACGGGCCGGATGTCACGCCGGGCCTGTCGCGACGACCGTGACGACGCCCTGGTGGCTGCCCCACAGGCCACGCAGAACGCCATGTCGGGCACGACGTGTCCGCAGTGCGTGCACAGCAGCGGTTGGTCGGAGCGGATCTCGTCGTGGTCCTCGTGCAGCAGGGCCAGGTGCAAACCGATCCGCAGCGCCAGCAGTGCGGCCGCCGCCACGCCGAGATGCAGTGCCAGCTGGAACAACTGGGGCATTCTCGCGACGTCGACGAGGCCGAGTCCGGCGTAGAGCACCAGGACGACGAGCGCGAACACGGCCACCACGAGGCGGACGTAGTTGCGGTGCTGATGCTTCTTGTTCTCGGGTCGGGTGAACCACAGCGCCGTGCCGATCAGCCCGCCGACCGCGGCCGCGGTGAGTGGTACCGCGACGCCGCGGATGCCGGCTTCGACGATCAGCCCGTTCATCGGCCGCGACCTGGCGATCATGCCGCCCGCGAATTGCGGTGACAACCGGGTCATCTGGGCCGCGGCGGTGAACATCAGCGCGCCGAGGGCACCAATTGCAAAGCCGTCGAGGGATTCTCGCGAACCGGGCCGGAAGAGTCTGACGAGCAGGACCGGAACCAGCATCAGAACCACCCCGCCGATGGGGACGCCCAGCCCGTCGCGCAGGATGCGGGACCCCGCGATGCCCATGCCGAGCCCGACGTCGTAGGCCTGCGCGACGACGGCCCCCGTCAGCAGCACCCACCCGACGCCGAGGCCGATGCCCAGTCCCGCCGTGGTCACCAGGGTTGCGGTGGGCACGTCGTCGTAGACGTCGGACTCCTGCAGGTAGATCAGGAACAGCAGGGGCAAACCCAGTGCCGCGACGGTGATCAACGCGGCCGGCAGCCGAAACACGCTGGTGGCCAGTAGGGCGACCAGGATCACTCCGAGGCCGACGAGGAACGGCATGCGGGAACTGGGGGACAGGTGCGGGAACAGCGAACTGACGAGGTTGGGTCGGAACAGGTGCTCGCCGGGCGAGGCGCTGTAGGCGTGGGCTCTGAGCCATCCCGGACCCGTGGAGCGGTGCTCGTCCAACCGGATGCCGCACAGCCCGCAGTACTCCCCGTCGGGAACCGGGACCTTGCACACGCGGCACTCGACCATTCCCGGGGTGGGATCGTCCGTATCGGGCTCGGTGCTCATGTCTCGGCTCCCGCTCGTTCCGGTCCTCGCTCGTGCCTCACTGCGATCCTCGCTCGCGATCGCCTTCGGTGCTCATGTCTTGGCTCCCGCTCGTTCCGGTCCTCGCTCGCGCCTCACTGCGTGATCCTTTGAATGGTCAACAGGTTGCGGGCCAGGTTGTCGACGTCCGGGGTTCCGAGCCCGCTGACCAGGTCGTAACCCGGTCCCGCGGTGTCGACGGCGTTGCCGCCCAACGTCACGTCTCGGAACGCGGGCAGTGGCGCACCCTGGGCGATGCGGTACAGCAGGGGGTTGATGTCACCGATCTCGCGGCCGCCGTTCTCCTTCAGGAACTGGGTCATCACGGCGGTCAGCCCCGCCCAGATCGGTGCCGACTGCGAGGTCCCCCCGCCGACGACGGTGTCGCCGTTGAGCACGATCTTCACCCCGGTGAAGGGGTCGGCGACGGCCGAGATGTCGGGGGTCAGTCGCTTGCCCGTGTTGCGATCGGCCGGAATCTGCCCCGAGGCGACCTGCTGCCACGGAGGTCGGTCGAACAGCGTCGAGACGCCGCCGCCGGTGCCCTGGGAGAGCGGGACGTCGAACCAGGCCTGCTCGGCGAGCCACTTGCCCTTGGCGTCGGTGGACAGCGTGGTGCCTCCGACGCTCGTCATCTCGGGAAGGGAGGCAATGGAATCCAGGCCGACGTCGGCCGGTCCGGGTGGGGAGTCCCAGTCGTCACCGCCCTTGCACTCGAGGCCGGCGAGGTCACCGCTGGCGTTGAATGCGGTGGTTCCGCTCTCGTGGGCGTCGGCGAGGGCTGATCGAACGGGTTCCAAATCCGCTGCGGTGAGCAGCTTGTCGCATCCCCAGCCGATCGACAGGCTCCAAATGGCGCCGGGGAACCGGCGATTGGTGTCCTCGAGCATCTGTCCGATCTTCTGGAAGGCGCCGTCGCCCTCGACGGTCGGGCGGGCGTTGACGACGACCAGCTTGGCGTCGGGCGCAATCGCATGGGCGACTTCGAGATCCATCGTCGTCTCGCCGTACGGCTCCTTGAGTTGGTCGCCGACGACGGTGGGGGTGAAGGTGGGAAGTCCGTTCTGGGTGGAGAAGGTGTCGAGGTCGGACTGGGCGAAGCCGTTGAACGCGAAGATCACGATGGTGGTGCCCTTGCCGGTGAAGCCGCTACGCGCCATGCCTGCCGCTTTGTAGGTGTTGAGCAGGGCGTCGGGCGTGAGCCCGCGGTCCGGAACGTCGAGCGGCAGGATGTCGGGCCGCGACTCGTGATGCGGTGTGTAGCTGAGGATTCGGCCCAGCTGTCGAACTTCGCTCCGCAGCGGCTCGGGTACCTCGGGCTGCTGCGGCGAGGCGTAGAATTCCTGACCACGCTGACCGCGATAGTCGTGGACCTCGACGGCGAAGGCGGCCGCCACGTGATCGGGCGGCCCCTCCACCACGGCCCAGCCGTCGCTGTCGCGCCATTGCACGGCGAGGCCGTGGTGGCTCGCCCAGTCGATCAGTGCCGCGGGGCGACGGTCGTGGCTCAGCATTGCCGTGAGCTGGACGTGATTCCCGCGGGCCGGGCCCAGGTCGGTCGAGGCGGCCAGCAGTGAGGCGAATGGCCCGTCGATCACATTGGCCCGTTCGGCGCCTGCAGTGACCCGCAGATCGGAGGCCAGCGCCAACACGGCCAGCATGATGACGGGCAGCAACCACGGCCAGGCAGTGGAGCGCCTGGTCGGTGATGTCATCTCGGTCGGTGACGGCATGGCGTCGTGTGGTGGTCTTGCGACGGATACGAGAACCGCCGGGGCGTCAGTTGTCGCCGGGAATCGCCGTCGGCGCGGGTGGCGCCTTGACCGGAGGCGTGAACAGATTGCCGCCCGTGGGGTTGATCGACTTCTCGGTGGGCGTCACCGAGGGGGTCGACGACGAGGGCGCGGTGGACGGCGCGGTCGTCGTGGTGGGGGTGGTCTCCGGGGCCTTGTCCGAACTGCTGCCGCATGCTGCGGTCAGGCCGACCATCGCGACGACGGCAGCCCCTCCCGCGTAGGCCGCGACACGGCGGGTCAGGCGATGTGACCTCATGATGCTGTCCTTACTAATCCCCGAATTGCCAACGCTCGTCCTTCGGCGAATCGCGAGGCGATTCCGCGCGGTCCCTGGTGCTGGACGCGCGCACCAGCCCCATCCCGAAGCGGGTTCCGGTGCCAAAACTCTAGCTGACCTCGGATGTGGGCACCTGGGTATTTCACTGGAGGCGTAGTGGGGCCTCCCGGTGGGGTCGACCCGCTTGACGGTGTCAGAGGGTGAGTGTTTACTCGTTCAATCGAACATATTTTCGAATGAGGGAACGAGTCGGATGGTGCGCAAGGTGTTCTCGTGGCAGTCGTGATGGATGTGACTCAGGCCGGTAAAAGCCGGTCTGAACAGGTCGAACACCTTCGGCGCAAGATGGCCGAGGTGTCGGGTCGCACGTCGCCCACGGCGGGTTCGACGCACCGCGGATCCATGCCCTCTCGAGCCTCGATTCCGGTCTCGGAAAATTTGCTACCGGTACCGGAATCGCTGTCGGAGCTGCTTCCCGACTCGTTGCCCCGGGGGTCGGTCGCGGTGCTGTCGGGGGCCCGTTCCCTGTCGCTGCGGTTGGTGGCCGCGGTGACGGCGGCCGGTGGGCATGCGGCGATCGTGGGTCAGCCGCACGTGGGTCTGCTCGCCGCCGTCGAGATGGGCGCCGATTTGAGCAGGCTTGCGGTGATCCCCGACCCGGGTGCCGATCCGGTGGAGGTGGCCGCGGTGCTGATGGACGGACTGGATCTCGTGGTGCTCGGACTGGGTGGCCGGGTGGTGGCGCCGACCAGGGCCCGTGCCGTGACGGCCAGGGCGCGGCAGAAGGGATGCACCCTGCTGGTCGTCGACGGCGACTGGCACGGAGCCTCGGCGCGAATGGAGTCCAGGGTCTGCGGCTTCGAGGTCACGGGTGCGGGCTCCGGCGCACCCGTCCCGGGGTGCGGGCGGATAAGCCGGGTGCGGTTGACGACCAAGGCCTCCGGCCGCTCCGTGGGTCTCGCCCGAATAGCGGGCGGATGACGTTGCCGGGCCGAGTACTGGCCATCTGGTGCATGGATTGGCCCGCGGTGGCGGCGGCGGCCGCGGCGGGTCTGCCGGCGACCGATCCCGTCGTGGTCACCCTGGCCAATCGCGTCGTGGCGTGTTCGGCGTCGGCGCGTGCGACCGGTGTGCGCAGGGGGTTGCGTCGCCGGGAGGCCCAAGCGCGCTGTCCCAGTGTTCACGTGGTCACCGCCGATCCCGGTCGCGACGCCAGGCACTTCGAGGGCGTGACGGCGGCGGTCGACGACGTCGTGCCCCGTGCGGAGGTGTTGCGGCCGGGCCTGCTGGTGTTGTCGGTGCGTGGGGCGGCCCGCTACTTCGGGTCGGAGCAGTCGGCCTCGGAGCGGTTGGTCGACGCGGTCGCCGCGGCGGGCGCGGAGTGTCAGGTCGGCATCGCCGACCAGTTGGCCACCGCGGTCTTCGCCGCGCGCGCCGGGTGCATCGTCGAGCCCCACGGCGATGCGGCATTCCTGGCGTCCCTGTCGATCCGGCAGTTGGCCACCGAACCGAGCCTGTCGGCACCCGGCCGGGACGACTTGACCGATTTGTTGTGGCGCATGGGAATTCGCAGCATCGGGCAGTTCGCCGCCCTGTCGCGGACCGACGTGGCCTCCCGGTTCGGCGCCGATGCGGTCGCGGCCCACCGCTTTGCCCGCGGGGAGTCCATGCGCGGCCCGTCGGGTCGGGACACGCCGCCCGAACTCGACGCGGTCATGGACTGCGATCCGCCGGTGGACAGGGTCGACGCCGCCGCCTTCGCCGGCCGCTCGCTGGCCGGCGAGTTGCATCGCCGGTTGGAGGCGGCGGGTGTCGGCTGCACCCGGCTGGGCATCCACGCGGTCACCGCCAACGGTGAGGAGATGCACCGGGTCTGGCGATGCGCCGAACCGCTGACCGAGGACGCCACGGCGGACCGGGTGCGCTGGCAACTCGACGGTTGGCTGAACCGCCGGCGCGACGGTGGGCAGGCGGGGTTGAGTGGCCCGATCACCACGTTGCGGCTGCACCCGGTGGAGGTGGTGTCGGCCTCGGCGTTGCAGCTGCCGCTGTGGGGTTCCTCTGGAGACGACGACCGGTTGCGGGCCCGGCGGGCGCTGGTCCGCGTCCAAGGGCTGCTGGGGCCGGAATCGGTGCAGGTTCCGGTGCTCAGTGGCGGTCGGGGGCCCGCCGAGCGCATCACCTTCACGCCGTTGGGCGACGAACCCGTGTCCCGAGCCGATCCCGGCCAGCCCTGGCCAGGGCAGCTGCCCGAGCCGTCGCCGGCCGTCCTGCTCGACGATCCGGTGGAACTGCTCGACGCCGAGGGCAATCCGGTTCGGGTGACGGGGCGGGGGCTGTTCTCGGCGGAACCGGCGCGGCTGACCGGGGACGGCCGCCGGGCGGGACGGTTGAGGTGGTGGGCCGGTCCGTGGCCGGTGGACGAAAGATGGTGGGACCCTCAGGAATCGGGGAAGGCGGGTCGGACGGCGCGGGTGCAGGTGTTGGTGGAGGAGCCGGGAGGACGGGGTGACGTCGTCGACCGGGCGATGCTGCTGTGCTACCGGCAGCGGCAGTGGTTCCTGGAGGGGGTCTACGAGTAACGATTGTGCACAATTGAATTGCGAGCTATAGTTCAGGCATGGCGGTCCTGAGCCTCGATCAGCACCTGTGCTTCGCCCTGTACTCGGCGTCACGGGCGATGACCGCCGCATACCGACCGGTCCTCACCGAGATGAACCTCACCTACCCGCAGTACCTGGTGCTCCTGGTGCTGTGGGAGGCCTCGGACGAGGCAGGTCCGGGTGGCGAGGCTCGCGTCACCGTGGGCCACCTCGGCGAACGTCTCCAGCTGGACTCCGGAACGCTGTCACCACTGCTGAAGAGGTTGGAGGCCAACGGATTCGTTCGCCGCGAGCGGTCGCGAACCGACGAACGACTCGTCGAGGTCACCCTCACCGAGAGCGGCCTCGAATTAGAGGCGCGCGCACAGTGCATCCCCGAGCGCCTCTTCTCCTCGACCGGCATGTCCGAGGGCGACGCCGCCGACCTGCGTGACACGGTGCAACGCCTCGCCGACGTGCTCACCGCGTCCTCGCGGAATTCCCCGTCCACCCCAGAACGATCACCGGGCGCAACCCGGACCGCACCAGGAAAGGAATCACGATGAAGACCTTGTACACCGCAGAGGCGTTGGCCACCGGCGAGGGCCGCGACGGACAGGCCCGCAGTGCCGATGGCCGGTTGGACTTCCAGTTGGCCATTCCGAAGGAGATGGGAGGCAGTGGCGACGGCACCAACCCCGAGCAGCTGTTCGCCGTCGGCTACGCCGCGTGCTTCCACTCGGCCTTGCGACTGGTCGCCCGGCAGGAGAAGGCCGACGTCTCGGATTCGACGGTGGGCTCCCGAGTGTCGATCGGAACGCTCGACGGCGGCGGCTTCGGGCTCGCGGTCGAACTGGAGATCACCATGCCCAACGTCGACCACGCCACCGCCCAGGCGCTCGCCGAGAAGGCGCACACCGTCTGCCCCTATTCGAACGCGACCCGCGGCAACATCGACGTCACCCTGGTGGTGACCGACGACTGACCGCTCACCCCAAGGTGGCGGCGAAGGGCCCCACCCGCGCGATGAACCGGTCGAAGAACACCTCCGGGTCGACTCCGACTCCGATGTGCGCGTTGGGGTGTCGCCCCCAGTGCCCACGCCAGTCGGCGACCGTCATCCCGCGGGTCAGGGTGCCCGTCAGTTCCACGTCCACGGTCGCCCGACGGTAGGTGACGAGATCGGGATCCAGGGCCACCGCGGCGGCCAGTGGATCGTGCAGGTGAGCCAGGTAGCCCTCGCCCTGGTCGAAGTGGAACTCGAAGTAGAACCGCATCGCGTCCTCGAGCACGCGGATCAGCGGATTGGCGGCCGCCGATCTGGTCCCGCGGTCGTCGAGCACGCTCATCGGCGTGGTGGCCGACCCGGCGGCCGCCGCCAGCCGACTCAGGATCGCCGGCGTCATCGCGGCGTGCTCGGTCAGGTTGAGCCCCAACATGATTGGCAGATGCGTCGGCTCGTCGAGTCCCCAAGCCGCGCCCCACACGGTGAACACCTCCGAGCCCGACTCGGGGTCCACGCTGATGTTCCACTCCGCCACCGGCGTGGTGTTGCCGCGGTAGTCGAACGCCCCGCCCATGATGACCAGCCGCCGCAACAACCGGGGCAGGGCCGGTTCGATGCGCATCGCCAGGGCCAAGTTGGTCAGCGGCCCGGTGACCAGGCCGATCAGCTCGCCCGGATGTTCGCGGGCGGCTCGGACCCAGGCGGTGGCCGCGTCGTAGTCGGTGAGCCGAAGATCCCCGGCGGAGAGCTGCGCGTACCCGATTCCCTCCGGGCCGTGGGTGTCCTCGGCGGTGCGCAGGGCAATGGCCAACGGGCGCTCGGAACCCCTCGACACCGGGATGTCGTCCACTCCGCACAGGGCCAGAAGTCCGAGATTGTTGGCACAAACCTGGTCGACGGGAACGTTTCCCGCGGTCGAGGCGATGCCGACGATCTCGGCGTCCACGCTGGCCAGCAGGTAGGCCAGCGCCATTGCGTCGTCGACGCCCGTGTCGACGTCGGCGAAGACGGGCAATCGCGTCGTGCCGTCCGAACCCGTATCCACGCCGCGCGTCACACCGCCAACCCTAGGGCGGGCGATTCACCAATGCACACCAGGGACCAGTCGGACCGCCCGCTTGATCGGGCCTGGCGTCCGCAGGCGGACGAGGCTCGGTCCGAGGACGCGCGCCGGCCGCTTCGGCCGTCGCGTCGGGTGGTGATCGTCGGTCGTGCTGACCCCTCGGGCGGCCGGCGAATCGGGATAGCCCAGATACAGCTGATGCAGGATCCGGCGCGACAGACCCGGTGCGACGTAGTGCCCGACCTCGGCCAGCGTGCCGACCGGCGTGTCGATTCGGGCGGGTTTGTCCACCAGTCCGCGGATCACCATCGCCGCAGCGTGGTCGGCGGTGATGGCGGGCATCGGGTTGAGCTTGCGCGACGGAGCGATCATCGGCGTCTTGACCAACGGCATGTGGATGCTGGTGAAGGTGATGTGGTCGGAAAGAGTCTCGGAGCCAACCACTTCGGCGAACGAATCGAGCGCGGCCTTGCTCGGAACGTAGGCGCTGTACTTCGGGCTGCTCGCCTGTACGCCCGCACTCGAGACGTTGACGACGTGCCCGAACCGACGTTCACGCCAATGCGGCAGCAGCGCCAGCACCATCCGCACCGACCCGAAGTAGTTCACCGCCATCACGCGTTCGTAGTCGTGCAGTCGATCGGTGGAGGCCGACACCGACCGCCGGATCGAGCGGCCCGCGTTGTTCACCAGGTAGTCGACGTGTCCGAACTGTCCCAGGATGTCCTTGACGGTGTGCTCGACCGACGCCGAATCGGTGACGTCGCAGGTGAATGCGTGGGCCTCGCCGCCGGCGTCGCGAATCTCGGCCACCAGGTCGTCGAGGGCCTCGGCGTTGCGGGCCAGCGCGAACACCCGCCCGCCACGTTCGGCCACCGCGATGGCCGAGGCTCGGCCGATGCCACTGGAGGCACCGGTGATGACGACGTGCCGACCGACCAGCGCACCGGCAGGGTCGTCGCGGCGGGCGCGATCCGGATCCAGATGCTCGGCCCAGTACCGCCATAGCCGAGGCGCGTAGGACTCGAACTCCGGCACCCGAATTCCGGTGCCCCGCAACGCTTCGGCGGCGTTGTCGGAAGTGAAGGTCGGCACGAGGTCGACGACGTCGAGGATCTCGGCGGGGATTCCGAGCTGAGTGGCGGCCATGTTGCGCAGCACCTTGGCGCGCCCGGTCGCCGTCAACAGCGGCGTCGCCAACGACCCGGGCAGTGTGCCGCGGAACTCGGGCAGGCGTGCCTCCTTGGCCACGCCGCGGTAGATGTGCTTGAGCGCAATGGACTTCGGCGCCGTCAGATGGAACGTCTGCCCGTCGCGGTCGAGGGCGTGCATGATCTCGACGACGGCCCGCACGACGTAGTCCACGGGCACCACATTGGTGCGGCCGGTGTCGGGCAACATGATCGGCGTGTACCTCGGCAGCACGGCCAGCTTCGCGAGCAGTCCGAAGAAGTAGTACGGACCGTCGATCTTGTCCATCTCACCGGTGCGCGAATCGCCGACGACGACGGCGGGCCGATAGATCCGATAGCGCAAGCCGGATGCGGCGCGTACCAGCATCTCCGCTTCGAACTTGGTCTGGTGGTACGGCGTCGGCAAATCCTGCGCGACGTCGAAGTCGTCCTCGGTGTACTCGCCGGGGAAGGTGCCGGCCACCGCGATCGACGAGATGTGGTGCAGGGTGGCGCCCATCCGCAACGCCACGTCGACCACCGCCTTGGTGCCGTCGACGTTGGCGGCACGTTGGGCGGCGTCGTCGGCGGTGATGTCGTAGACGGCGCCGCAGTGCACCACGTGGTCGACGGGTCCGAGCTCGGTGACGGCAGCCTCCGTGAGCCCCAGGTTCGCCGACGTGAGGTCTCCTGCCAGCGGTTTCACGCGCTCGCCCCACTCGGCGGCGAGATGTTCGAACCGCGACAGCGACGCGCGGCGGACCAGGACCCAGACCTCGTTCTGCGGATCTCTGGCCAGAATCGCGGACACGATGCGGCGGCCAATGAACCCGGTACCGCCGGTAACGACATAGCGCATGCGAGTCATGGTCACCCTAGTTCCGGCAAAGGTCAACCCACCGTGCCGCGGCCCGGAGTCGTCGCGCTATCGTCCGACTGAGCCGTCACCGCCTTCAAGGGAGAAGAGCATGCCGATCAACCCCGACGCCATCGGTGCGACCACCGCGCCGCAACCGTTCGAGTGGACCGAACGCGACACGCTGCTCTACGCACTGGGGGTTGGCGCGGGCACCAGGGATCTGGCGTTCACCACCGAGAACAGCCATGACATCCAGCAGCAGGTGCTGCCGACCTATGCCGTCATCGCCTGCCCGGCATGGGGCGCGGCCGCGGAGGTGGGGTCGTTCAACTGGGCCATGCTTCTCCATGGTTCCCAGCAGATTCGCCTGTTCGCGCCGTTGCCGCCGTCGGGCAAGCTGAACGTCGCCTCCGAGGTCGTCGACGTTCAGGACAAGGGTGAGGGCAAGAACGCGATCCTCGTGCTGAAGGGCACCGGCACCGATCCCGAGACGGGAGAGGTCGTCGCGGAGACGACGTCGACGGCCGTGATTCGCGGCGAAGGCGGCTTTGGTGGCCAGCCGGGTGAGCGGCCCGCCGCGCCGGAGTTTCCGGATCGCGAGCCGGACGCGAAGGTCGCCTTGCCGACCACCGAGGACCAGCCGCTGATCTATCGACTCTCGGGTGACCGCAACCCGCTGCACAGCGACCCCTGGTTCGCCCAGAACCTCGCGGGCTTCCCGAAGCCAATCCTGCACGGACTGTGCACCTATGGGGTCGCCGGCCGGGTGCTGGTTGCCGAGCTCGGTGGCAACGACGCGACGAAGATCACCGCGGTCGGCGCCCGGTTCACCTCCCCGGTGTTCCCCGGCGAGACGCTGACGACCTCGGTGTGGCGCACCGAGCCCGGGCATGCGGTGTTTCGCACGGAGGCCGCTGGCACCGACGGTTCCAACGCGCGGATCGTGCTCGACGACGGCACCGCCGAGTACGTCGACTGACGGGGCTTCAGCGTCGCGGCGGGATGTCCGACGCGCGGTCGAGGTCGGCATCGGCGAGGTCGTGTCGCTCAGCGTCGGTGTGTCAAATGTCCTGCGCATCAACCATTTTGCCGTCGAGTGGGGGCGTTGCCGTCCAACCCGTCACCAGGTCTGTTCGGCCGCCCGCACCAGCATCTCGTTGACGGCGACCCGACGGTCGCGCGTCACCATGTAGGTGACCGCGTCGGCGATGTCGCCCGGCTCGAGTTTCACCATGCCCGGACTGCGCGCTTCGATGGTCTCCCGATCGGCGGCGGACAGGTTGTCGGTGATCTCGGTCTGCACCGTCCCGGGTTCGACGAGGCCGACCCGGACCCGCTGCCCCAGCACCTCCTGGCGGACGGCCTCGGAGAACGCGCCGACGCCGAACTTCGTCAGCGCGTAGACGGCGGTCCCCGGCCGCGCGACGCGACCCGCGGTCGAACTGACGTTGACCACGTCGGCGACACCGCGCGGCGAGTCCGCGGCGGCGGCGATCAGGTGTGGCAAGGCCGCCCGCGTCATGTAGAGCACGCCCGCGACGTTGACCGACAGCATCGTGTCCCAATCGGCGGGGTCGGCGCTCGCGGCCGGTCCGATCAACATCAGGCCCGCGTTGTTGACCAGGATGTCGAGTCTGCCGAAGCGGTCGACCACCCGCTGGACCGCGGCGGCGGCCTGGGATTGGTCGGACACGTCGGCCTCCACGGCCAGCGCCGTGCCACCGGCGGATTCGATGCGGGCGGTGAGGTCGTCGAGCCGGTCCTTGCGCCGGGCAAGCAGTGCGACGGTGGCGCCCTGCGCGGCCAGCGCGACGGCCGTAGCCTCGCCGATGCCGCTGCTCGCACCCGTCACCAACGCCACCGTGTGGTCTAGTCGTTCCGTCATGATCGCCATCATCCGCTTCGGCTGGTGCTGCCGGTCTGGTTAGCCGGTGCCGTACGCCTTGGCGATATCGGGGGAGTCCGCCCACTTGGAGTAGGTCGGCGCCTGCGGCCATCCCGGCGGGGAGTCCTGCCACACCTCCTGGCGGCCCCAGGGCAGCAGGTCGATCAGAGCGAAGCTGTGGCTGAGCTGTTCGGTGCCCCGGCCGTCGGTGTGCCAGGTGCGGTACACCCGTTCCTCACCCGACCGAGCCGTCGCGCGCAGGAAGACGTTGACTGCGAATCCCGTTCCCGGGGCTGCCCCCACGTCGGCGCCGAAGCTGCTCTCCGACGAGGAGTACCACTGCATCTGATTGCCGACCCTGGCCTTGTAGGCCAGGGCCTCGTCGATGGGTCCGTTGGTCACGATGACGAAGCGCGCGTCGTAGGAGTCGAGGAACTCCAGCCGGGTGAACTGCGACGTGAAGCCCGTGCAACCGCCGCACTGCCACTGCGCGCCGTCGTTCCACATGTGGTTGTAGACGATGAGTTGACGGCGTCCATCGAAGACGTCGACCAGCCGGACCGGCCCGTCGGGGCCGATCAGCGTGTACTCGGGCAGCTCGACCATCGGCAACCGTCGGCGTTGGGCGGCGATGGCGTCGAGCTCGCGGGTGGCGGCCTTCTCCCGAACGCGCAGCTCGTCGAGAGCAGTGCGCCAGGTGGCCTGGTCGACGACCGGGGGCAGGGCTGGTGTGCTGTTCATGTGGTCTCCTCGTGGGTGTCCTCGACGAGTAGACCGGTCGGGCGGCGATTATTCATCGCGACGGTGCAGTCGAAGGGAGGCGAAGGTGGGCAAGGTCATCGTGGCCAACTGGGTCACGCTGGACGGGGTGATGCAGGGGCCGGGAAGCGTCGACGAGGACACTCGCGACGACTTCGCCGCGGGAGGCTGGGCAACCCCGTACGCCGACCCCGTGATCGGCGCCAAGATGGGCGAGCGCATGGGCGCCGAGTTCGAGTGGTTGTTCGGCCGCCGGACCTATGAGGAGCTGTTGCGGGCGTGGGACATCCGCGGCGGACCGTTCAAGGACTCCCTCACCGGCACGCGCAAGCACGTCGCGTCCAGTACTGCCGGGACGACGCTGAGGTGGCCCAACTCCCACCTGCTTCAGGGGGACGTCCCCGCCGCGGTCGCCGCGCTGAGGGAACGGAGGGCCAACCTGGTGATCATGGGCAGCGGGGTCCTGATCGGTGCGCTGGCCGAGGCGAAACTGATCGACGAGTACCTGTTGATGATCGCGCCCGTCGTGCTGGGTCATGGGCGTCGGCTGTTCGACGGTGGGTCGTCGGCGTCGCTACGGCTGGTCGACTGCACGGCGACCGAGACCGGCGCCGTGGTGGTCCGCTACGAACCCCGATGAGGTCCTCGAACTCAACACGTCGACCATCGAACGCGTGTTCGATAGACTGCGATGGTGGGTTGGAACGACGGGCCGTCGACCTGGGGCGAGATGCAGCGTGTGCTCACCAGCAAGCCGCGCCGCGCCGGGTCCCGCCTGCCCGAACCCACTGGTGACGGTGGCGACAGCCCGGCCTGGTCGCGCAAGCGGGGGAGCTATGAACGGCCCGACGGCCACCATCGGGCGGGCGCGTCCACCCCGTATGCCGAACTCCACGCCCACTCGGCCTACAGCTTCCTCGACGGGGCGAGCACCCCGGAGGAACTCGTCGAGGAGGCCGCCCGGCTGAACTTGAGGGCCATCGCGCTGACCGATCACGACGGGTTGTACGGGGTGGTCCGATTCGCCGAGGCGGCCCGGGAACTCGACGTCAAGACGGTGTTCGGTGCCGAGCTCTCGCTGGGGAACGTGCCTCGCACCGAGAGGCCCGATCCGCCGGGGCCGCACCTGCTGGTGCTCGCGCGCGGGCCCGAGGGGTATCGGAGGCTGTCGCGGGAGCTGGCCACCGCACACCTCGCCGGCGGGGAGAAGGGCAAGCCGCGCTACGACTTCGACGCACTGACCGAGGCCGCCGGCGGGCACTGGCAGATCCTCACCGGCTGCCGCAAGGGCCATGTGCGCCAAGCATTCTCGACGGGTGGGCCGGAGGCGGCGGCCGCAGCGCTGGCCGACCTCGTCGACCGGTTCGGTGCCGACCGGGTGAGCGTCGAGCTCACCCACCACGGCCACCCCCTCGACGACGAACGCAATGCCCAGCTCGCCGCCCTGGCGCCGCGGTTCGGAGTGGGCGTCGTGGCCACCACTGCCGCGCACTTCGCCGAGCCGGCCCGCGGCCGGTTGGCCATGGCGATGGGTGCCATCCGGGCGCGCAACTCGATGGACGAGGCCAGCGGTTGGCTTGCGCCGCTGGGTGGTTCGCACCTGCGGTCGGGGGACGAGATGGCCCGGTTGTTCGCCCGTCATCCCGGCGCGGTGACGGCCGCGGCCGACCTGGGCGAGCAGTGTGCGTTCGGGCTGGCCCTCATCGCCCCGAAACTGCCACCGTTCGAGGTGCCGGCGGGACAGACCGAGGACAGCTGGCTGCGCCATCTGGTGATGACCGGGGCGCGCGACCGGTACGGCCCCCCGGAGCGGGCGGCCCGGGCCTACGCCCAGATCGAGCACGAGCTGAGGGTCATCGCCAAGCTCGACTTCCCCGGTTACTTCCTCGTCGTGCACGACATCACCCGGTTCTGCAAGGAGAACGACATCCTCTGTCAGGGCCGGGGATCGGCGGCCAACTCCGCGGTCTGTTATGCCCTCGGCGTCACCAACGTCGACCCGGTGGCCAACGAGTTGCTGTTCGAACGGTTCCTGTCCCCGGCCCGCGACGGACCACCGGACATCGACATCGACATCGAATCGGATCTGCGTGAGAAGGCGATCCAGTACGTCTACCAGAAGTACGGCCGCGATTACGCCGCCCAGGTCGCCAACGTCATCACCTATCGCGGCCGTAGCGCGGTGCGCGACATGGCCAGGGCGCTGGGCTTCTCCCAGGGGCAGCAAGACGCCTGGAGTAAGCAGCTCAGCAAGTGGAACGGGCTCGCCGACTCGCCCGACGTCGAGGAGATTCCCCCGCAGGTAGTCGACCTGGCATTGCAGATCAAGGACCTGCCTCGGCACATGGGCATCCACTCGGGAGGCATGGTGATCTGCGACCGGCCGATCGCCGACGTGTGCCCGGTGGAGTGGGCGCGCATGGAGAACCGCAGCGTGCTGCAGTGGGACAAGGACGACTGCGCGGCAATCGGTTTGGTCAAGTTCGACCTGCTCGGGCTCGGCATGCTCTCGGCGCTGCACTACGCCATCGACCTGACCACCGAGCACCAGGGCGTCGAGGTCGACCTGTCCAAGCTCGACCTGTCCGAGGCGGCGGTCTACGAGATGCTGCAGCGCGCCGACTCCGTGGGGGTGTTCCAGGTGGAGTCCCGCGCGCAGATGGCCACGTTGCCCCGGCTCAAGCCGCGGGTGTTCTACGACCTGGTGGTCGAGGTCGCGCTGATTCGACCGGGGCCCATCCAGGGTGGCTCGGTGCACCCGTACATCCGCCGCCGCAACGGCGAGGAGGACGTCACTTACGATCATCCGTCGATGGAGCAGGCGCTGCGGAAGACGTTGGGAATTCCGCTGTTTCAAGAACAACTGATGCAGCTGGCCGTCGACTGCGCGGGTTTCTCCGCCGCCGAGGCCGATCAGCTGCGTCGGGCCATGGGGTCCAAGAGGTCCACCGAGAAGATGAAGCGGCTCCGCAGCCGGTTCTACGACGGCATGCGGGCCCGGCACGGCATCACCGGTGACGTGGCCGACCGCATCTACGAGAAGTTGGAGGCGTTCGCGAACTTCGGTTTTCCGGAGAGTCATTCGCTGTCGTTCGCCTCCCTGGTGTTCTACTCGTCGTGGTTCAAGCTGCACCATCCCGCGGCCTTCTGTGCCGCGCTGCTCCGTGCGCAGCCAATGGGTTTCTACTCCCCGCAGTCGTTGGTCGCCGACGCCCGCCGTCACGGTGTGCTCGTACACGGCCCCGACGTCAACGCCAGCCTGGCGCACGCCACGCTGGAGAACCGTGGCCTCGAGGTGCGGCTCGGTCTCGGTGCGGTGCGGCACGTCGGCGACGAGCTGGCCGAGCGCATCGTCGACGACCGAATGGCGCACGGCCCGTTCACCTCTGTGGTCGACCTCGCGGGCCGGGTGCAGCTCTCGGTGCCGCAGACCGAGGCGCTGGCCACCGCGGGCGCGCTCGGCTGCTTCGGCGTGACCCGGCGCGAGGCGCTGTGGTCGGCAGGTGCCGCGGCCTCCGAGCGTCCGGACCGGCTGCCCGGTGTCGGGTCCTCCTCGCACGTCCCGACCCTGCCGGGGATGACCGAACTCGAACTGACCGCCGCCGACGTCTGGGCCACCGGCGTCTCGCCGGGCAGTCACCCCGTTCAGTTCCTCCGTGAGCACCTCGACGCGCTGGGGGTCGTGCCGGCCAATCGACTGTTGTCGGTACCGGACGGCACCCGGGTCCTCGTCGCCGGTGCGGTGACCCACCGGCAGCGGCCCGCGACGGCTCAGGGGGTGACGTTCCTGAACCTCGAGGACGAGACCGGAATGGTCAACGTGATGTGCTCGAAGGGCGTGTGGGCGCGGCATCGCAAGCTGGCGCAGACGGCGTCGGCGTTGGTGATCCGCGGCATCGTGCAGAACGCGACGGGGGCGGTCACCATCGCCGCCGACCGCCTGGGGCCCGTCGACCTGCGGGTGGCGTCAAAGTCGCGCGACTTTCAATAGGCGGCCCGTTCCCCCGATCGGTGGACATCGCGTTCATCCGGCCCATCCACCGCTCGCCGGACAGACTCGGCGCCGAAGCCGGGCGATAGTTGTCTCAACGCCAAAACGGCAGTCAGACAACGACACAGGGAGTCATCATGAACGCCATCACCCGCAGCCTCATCGCCGCCACCGTCCTGGGCGCCGCCGCCCTCGGACTCGCCGGCACCGCCGCCGCCGCACCCACCGCCACCACCCCGCAGAGCACCGGCAACTTCCACAGCCCCAGCACCTACGCCACCCCGGCCCCCACCGTCGGCGGCGGCTGGTACGGCAACCACGGCCCGGCCTACATCGCCCACCTCACCGGCAAGTAGCCCGGCCACACCACCCCACGAACCCATCAGGCCCTCCCCAACCAATCCCCGGGGGAGGGCCTGATGTACGTCTCGGGCCGTCGGCAGAACCCGACGGGGTCAGTGCTCGTAGGTGACGTCGGTGTTAGCGTCCTGGAACATCTCGGAGACGATCAGCCACGAGCCGTCCGGTTGGCGTTGGAGGACCCGCACCGAGAAGTTGTCGCGGTCGATCGTGCCGCCGCCGACGAGGCCCTGCCCCTTCACCACCAGGTGCGCCGACACGACGACCACCTCGGGGGTCAGGACCTTGAAGCTCGTCTCGGGCGGACCTGCGAGTTCCCCTCGGTTGAAGTTCTCATCGTCGAACAAGCCACGCAGGTACTCGACGATGTCGTCGCGACCGCGCTTGACCGTGCCGAAGGCGTTGACCCAGTCGGCGTCGTCTGAGTACACGGAGAGCAACGGCTCGGCATTGCGATCGTCGAACGCCTTGAGCAAGGTCAGAAGTGTCTTTCCGATCGCTTCTTGATCGGCCTGGGGCAGCGTTGAAAACTCGGTCACGCGGCCGAGCCTAAGCCGCCGCCCGTCGATGCGTCTCGGATCTCACGCGGTCGGCGTCGTCCACACCTTGTCGATGCTGATCCGCAACCGGGTGCTGTAGTCACCCATCGACTCGGTCAGGCCGAACTGGTCGGAGATCTCGCCGTACTTGGCCCAATACGGTTGATCCTGGCGGCAATCCACGTCCTCGGCGTCGACGGTCGCCTCGCCGCCGACGACGACGATCCCGCCTCCGTTGCCGTCGGAATCCAGGTTCAGGCTCACCTGCGGATGGCGCCCGACGTGGCCGACCTTGGCCGCGGTGGGACTGCTGTAGACGAAGAGGGCGTCACCGTCGAAGTAGAACCAGACCAGTTTGGGCACCGGCTGGCCGGACTTCGCCACGGTGGTGAGCCAGCCGTAGTGATCCTCGTTGAGGCGACGGGTGACCTCTGGCGTCAGCGTGGCAGTCATGGTGGCGAATGTAGTCTCCGAACATGGCCTCTGAAACCCTCGACTTGACCCTCGACGAACTGCTGACCACCACGCGTTCAGTGCGCAAACGCCTCGATTTGGAGAAGCCCGTTCCGCGCGAGGTCATCATGGAATGCCTCGACCTGGCGCTGCAGGCTCCGACCGGGTCCAACTCCCAGGGCTGGCAGTTCGTCTTCGTCGACGACGAGGAGAAGAAGAAGGCGATCGCCGAGGTCTACCGCATCGCGGCCACCCCGTATCTCGACGCCGAGAAGCCCACCTACGGCGACAGCCGCGACGAGCGCACCCCGTTGGTGATCGACTCGGCGAAGTACCTCAACGACCATCTGCACGAAGTTCCGGTCATGCTGATCCCCTGCCTGGAGGGCCGTCCGGATGGCGCGCCCGCGGGCGCGAGCGCTGGCTTCTGGGGGTCGATCCTGCCCGCCGCGTGGAGCATGATGCTCGCGCTGCGTTCGCGTGGGCTCGGATCGGCGTGGACGACGCTGCACCTCATCGGTGACGGCGAGAAGCAGGTCGCCGACATTCTCGGCATCCCCTTCGAGAAGTACGCCCAGGGCGGGCTGTTCCCGATCGCCTACACCAAGGGCACCGACTTCAAGAAGGCCAAGCGGCTGCCAGCCGAGCAGCTCAGCCACTGGAACAGCTGGTAGCGCGAGCGCCTTTCGCCCATCGCGTGTGCTGGGAGATCCTCGCCGACGGGGATTTCGCGATCCCACAGCACACGCGATGGGGCTGCAGGTTCACACCGCGCCGGTGAACCCCTGCTGGCGCCACGCCTCGTAGACCACCACCGCGGCCGCATTCGACAGATTCAGCGAGCGACGACCCGCCAGCATCGGGATGCGCACCCGGGCGGTGACGTGCGGGTCGGCCAATGTCTCGGGGTCCAGGCCGGTGGGTTCCGGCCCGAACAACAGCACGTCTCCGGGCACGAACTCGACGTCGCCGAAGAACGAGTCGGCATGCGCGGTGAACGCGAACACCCGCGCCGGCATCACCGCCGCCCACGCGGCATTCAGATCGGGGTGCACCGTCACCGAGGCCAGGTCGTGGTAGTCGAGGCCCGCGCGACGCAGCTTGGGTTCCGACAGGTCGAAACCGAGTGGCTCGACGAGGTGCAATTCGCATCCCGTCGCGGCGACCATTCGGATCGCATTGCCCGTGTTCGGTGCAATGCGCGGCGAGTTGAACATGACCCTGAACAATGCGGAGCTGAGCCTCCCGGTACGCGAATAGCAGGAAGCCTACGTCCGCCCGTCGTCACGTCTCCTGATCGGGGATGGTCGCTTCGTCGCCGAATTCGGGATCGGGGCTCTCCCCGCCCGGGGCGCTGACGGATTCCGTCTCGTCGGTGTCGTTTCCTTGGCGTTGCTCGCCATGCGGTTCGGTCATGAATGCCCTTTACCCACATTCACCCAATGGGAAGTCGAAATGAGTGCTCCGACCGCCGGACATTTCGGAGTCGTCTCGGTTGCACAACGACATTTGCTCGCATAGCACACGACTACGCAACGGCACGGTCACGAACTCTGTCTGTTCAGTAAGAACTCTGGAAACACCCCCGCATCGCTGTCATACTCGTCGAATTGCCGGTCGGACTGGTTCTTCCGGTGCCTGCCGATACGTGGGCGTACTGCTGCAGGAAGCCTTATGAACGACGCGCAAATACGAGACATTCGACGAGCGACCGGTTTTCTGGCCGGGGCGCGATGACCGCTTTCGGCGAGCCGCCGCACGACGATGCGTCGCAATTCGCGGGCATTTCGCCGCGGCAGACGACGGGTGCGCCCAAACGCCCGTCGCGATGGGCGTTGAGCAATTGGCCCGTCCGCTGGAAGGTCCTCGCGATCGTGGTGGTCCCGCTGATCTTGGTGGGTGTCCTGGGCGGCTTGCGGGTGCACTCGGGGTGGGCGAATGCCGGAGAGCTACGACTGGCCGCCGACCGCACCGAAATGGTGCCCGCGATCGCGGAATACACGGCGGCCCTCGAAGATGCCCTACTCGCCAATTCCGCCGGCGGTGACCCCCAAGCCGCGCTGAACGCATTCGACACCAGCAAGCAGAAACTACGAAACACGCTGTCGGAGACCGACGTCGCACCCGACGTTCGCACCGGTGTCACCGGCCTGCTCGACGACGGTCAGGCACTGCTCGACAAGGTGGCGGCCAACGGCATCGACCTCCGCGGCCGCATCACCGACTACGCCCCCATCCTGCTGTCCGCCGAGGACGCGATCAACGGGTCGGTCCGGGTCGACGACGAGCGCATCCGCGCCGAGGCGCAGGGCCTGAGCCGCGCCGTCGGGGCCCGCGGCCAGATGGCGATGGAGCAACTCCTGGTCAATCTCGGGGGCGAACTTCCCGAGCCCGAGCTACGCACGTCGATGATCACCCTGGCCGGCACGGAACCGTCGACGCTGTCCGGGATGTCCCAGGTGCTCGGCGTCGGCTCGCCCGACGCGCAGAAGCTGCAGGAGGAAATGGTCCGGCGGATGGCCCTGATGTCGGACCCGGCCGTCGTCCTGGTTGCCAACCCCGACCTGAGTCAGTCCCTGCAGACCACCAACGACATCGCCGAGAAGGTCGTCGACTCCACCACGGCCGCCGTCACCACAGCCGTCGATGACCAGGCCGCCGCCACGCGTCGGGATGCGATCCGAGATTCGGCGATCGTCGGAGCGGCCGTCCTGCTGACGATCGTGATCGTGCTGCTCGTGGCCCGCTCCCTGGTGCGGCCGCTGCGGACCCTGCGCGACGGCGCGCTGCGCGTGGCGCACGAAGACCTGGCCCGGGAGATCGAACGGGTACGAGCAGGCGACGAGCCCGGCCCCATCCGGCCGCTGCCGGTGAACACCACCGAGGAGGTCGGCCAGGTCGCCCACGCCGTGGACGAACTGCACGAGCAGGCGGTGCTCCTGGCCGGCGAGCAGTCCCGGCTGCAACTCCAGATCGGCGACATGTTCGAGACGCTGTCTCGCCGCAGCCGCTCGCTGGTGGATCAGCAACTCGGCATCATCGACCGCCTCGAGCGCGACGAGGAGGACCCCGAACGACTGGACGGCCTGTTCAAGCTCGACCACCTCGCGGCGCGGATGCGCCGAAACGGCGCCAACCTGCTGGTGCTGGCCGGCTCCCGGGTCCAACGCGAGGAGGCCGACCCCGTGCCGGTCGCCACCGTGGTGAACGCCGCGGCCTCCGAGGTCGAGGACTACGCGAGGGTCGTGGCCGAGGATCTGCCCGAGACCGAGATCGTCGGCGTCGTCGCGGGTGACCTCGTCCACCTGCTCGCCGAATTGCTCGACAACGCGCTGCGATACTCGCCCCCGGTGTCCGACGTCCGGGTCACCGCGGTGCGCACCGGCAACGGCGGTCTGGTCATCGAGGTTGGCGACTACGGCCTAGGCATGACCGACGCCGATCTACGCGTGGCCAACACCCGCCTGCAGTCCGGCGGCGAGGTCGACCCGTACACCGCCCGGCACATGGGTCTGTTCGTGGTCGGCAGGCTGGCCGCCCAGCACGGTTTGGTGGTCCGCCTGCGCAACACCGTTGCGGCCGAACCGCAGTCGGGGACGACGGCGGGGGTCTTCATCCCGGCCGAGTCGCTGCTGCACGGCCCCGGTGAACCGGTGGTGAACCGCTACGACGCACCCGCCGAACCGCATCTGGCGGTGGTGCCGCCGCACGCCGCCGATGAGCAGCACGAGGACTACCAGGCATACGCCGACTACTCGGACCAGTCGGACCACCAGGAGTACGTCGACACCCCAGCTCCCGAATACCGCAACGATCGTAATGACGTCCCCATTTCGCTTCTGCCCCAACGCAATCCAGGCGCTAGCGGCATCGCCGGAATTCCGTCCGTCCCGATCGAACCGCGGCCGGCCGCCGAGGCCGAGGGCCGCTGGGCCGAACGGGAGTGGCCGCAGGAGTCCTGGCCGGACGAGCCCGCGCCGTCCGCGCCTAGCATGACCTCGTCGAACTCCTCGAGCGACGATGCGCACCGACCCGAACCCGCCGCGCCCACGCCTCGACCGGTCGCCGACCCGCAACCCGCCACCGGTGGTTCGATCTTCGACACCATGCTCTCGGAATGGCTGATCGACGACCCGTTCACCCTGGCGCAGAGCACCGACCTGGACTGGCAGACCGTGTGGGACAAGGGGTGGTCGGCGGCCGCCGCCGCCGAGGAGGCCCCGGTCGAGGAGCGCACCGCCGACGGTCTGCCGGTGCGGCAGCCTGGCGCGCGGCTCGTCCCGGGTGCGGCGGTCAGCGGCGACGAGGGCCGCAACGGGCGCAACGGTGGGGTGCACCGCGGTGCGGACGGACCGGCGCAGCCCGACGACTCCAGCGCCGACACCGGCCCGATCGCCATCCCGCGGGACCCCGAGGCCGTTCGCAGTAGCATCGGCAGTCACTTCGGCGGCGTGCACGCGGGCCGGTCCCGCGCCCGCGAGGCGAGATCGACGGATGAGGACTGACCGGCACATGACCCGACCGACCCAGCGTGACTCCCTCGACTGGCTGGTCTCCAGGTTCGCCCACGACGTGGCCGGCGTCTCCCACGCCATCCTCGTCTCCGCCGACGGCCTGCTGATGGCCTCCAGCGAGCACATGCCCGTCGAACGTGCCGATCAGCTTGCGGCGGTCACGTCGGGGCTGGCCAGCTTGTCGACCGGGGCGGCCCAGCTGTTCGACGGCGGCCACGTGTTGCAGTCGGTCGTGGAGATGGAGAACGGCTACCTGTTACTGATGCGGGTGGGCGACGGCTCCAACCTCGCGACGCTGGCCGCCAGGTCCTGCGACATCGGTCAGGTGGGCTACGAGATGGCGATCCTGGTCGAACGCGTCGGCACCGTGATTCAGTCGGCGCGTCGCGCGGCCCCGCGGTCGTGAGCGACGATGACCCCTCCGCCGAGCGACGCCTGGGAGCCCAGTGAACCGCTGATCGAGGTCAGCATGGTGCGCCCCTACACGCTGACCGCCGGCCGCACGACGTCCCGGGTCGACCTGCCGCTGGAGGCGCCGATCCGTACGCTGCGGCCCGGCCCCGCGCCGACCTGGCCGAGCAGCGACGTGCGGGCCAAGATCCTCCACGTCGGCGAGGACGGCCCCTCGGTGGCGGAGGTCGCCGCGCGGCTTGCATTGCCCCTGGGCGTCGCGCGTGTGCTGATCGGCGATCTGGTCGTGCAGGACTATCTTCGAGTGGACGCCTTCCTGGGCGAGTCGGCGACCACCGACGAGAGACGTGAACTGATCGGAAGGACACTGCGTGGCCTACGGGCACTCTGAACGCTCAGGGTCTTCGCGCAGGCGCGCACCGGTGTCGAACTCCCCGCGCAAGGCCTCCACCAAGATCGTCGTCTCCGGCGGCTTCGGAGCCGGCAAGACCACCTTCGTCGGCGCGGTCTCGGAGATCATGCCCCTGCGCACCGAGGCCATCGTGACCAACGCCTCCCAGGGCGTCGACGTCCTCGGTGCCACCCCGAACAAGAACACCACCACGGTGGCGATGGACTTCGGGCGCATCACCCTGGCCGAGGACTTGGTGCTCTACCTGTTCGGCACCCCCGGGCAGCGGCGATTCTGGTTCATGTGGGACGACCTGGTACGCGGCGCGATCGGGGCGATCATCCTCGTCGACGTGCGCCGGCTGGAGGACAGCTTTGCCGCGGTCGACTTCTTCGAGGCTCGCCAGCTCCCGTTCCTGGTCGCCGTGAACGTGTTCGACGGCGGACCGCGGTACCCGGCCGAGGCCGTCCGTCGGGCCCTGGCGCTGCGCGAGTCCATTCCGGTGCTCGACGTCGATGCGCGGGACCGCAACTCGGCCAAGGCGGCGCTCATCGCCCTCACCGAGTACGCGCTGATGAACCTCGGTTCGTTCCCCGGCTGACGGGTGGACGACGTCGACCCGCGTTGGGAGGACCGGGAATTCACCGGTCATGACTTTCGTGACGAGGACCTGAGCCGGCTGCGAACCGAACGCGTCGTGTTCACCGAATGCGACTTCAGCGGCGTCGACCTGTCCGAGTCCGAGCATCAGGGGTCGGCCTTTCGCAACTGCACCTTCCGGCGTACGTCGCTGATGCACACGGTGTTCCGTCAGTGCACGCTGCTCGGGTCGGTCTTCACCGAGTGCCGGCTGCGGCCCGTGACGATGGTCGAGGTGGACCTGACGCTCGCGGTGCTCGGCGGGTGCGATCTGCGCAGCATCGACCTGACCGATTGCCGGTTGCGCGAGGCGAACCTGGTCGGCACCGACCTGCGCAAGGCAGTGCTGCGAGGGGCTGACCTACGTGGGGCGCGGACTCAGAACGTGCGCCTCGACGAGGCCGATCTGCGAGGTGCCCTGACCGATCCCACGTTCTGGACGACGGCGTCGGTGCGTGGCGCCAAGATCGACGTCACCCAGGCCCTCGGGTACGCCGCGGCCCACGGCCTGGACGTCCACGGCGGCTAGCGGTCAGCCCGCCTTGAGGCGAATCTTGAACCGCACGAAGCACAGATAGAAGATCGACAACGCGCCCAGCATCGCCATGTCGAAGACCCAGGTACCGGTGTCGTGCTTCCACAGCGAGTCGTCGGGCATGATCGGCGGTTTCACCATGTCGGTCACACCCACCGTGGACGCCGTGGCCGCGAAGCCCCACCGCGCCGGGGTGATCCACGACATCTGGTTCAGCGGGATCCGGCCCGTGACCGGAATCAACCCGCCGGAGAACACCAGCTGGGACATCACCGCCACCACCAGCAGCGGCATGATCTGGTCGCTGGTCTTGGCCAGCGCCGAGAGCGCGAGGCCGACCGTCGCCGCGCAGATGGTCGCGGCGGCCATGCCGAGGAACAGTTCGATCGCGGCCGACACCTCGCCGCCGCCGAGCACCAGGGGACCGTTCTTGGGTAGCCCGACGCCGATCAGCGTGATGGCCGTGACGATGCCGGACTGCACGATGGCGAACACCGAGTAGATGCAGACCTTCGCCAGCAGGTAGGCGGTGGTGGACAGCCCGACGGCCTGCTCCCGCAGGAAGATTGCGCGTTCGCCGATGAGGTCGCGCACCGTCAGCGCGGTTCCCATGAAGATGGCGCCGACGTTGAGGAGCACCAACACCTGGCCCGGCTGATTCGGTGCGTCACCCAGGGGGTTGGGTTGCCCGAACCCGGTCGAGCCGGGCACCGAGAGCGACAGCACACCCATGATGAACGGCAGGATGGCCAGGAACGCGAAGTACCCGCGGTCGGAGACGATGAGCCGCATCTGCCGCCGCGCGATCGTCGAGAACTGTTTGATCGTGCTGGTGTGCACGGGCTTTCCGAGCTCCGCGGCTTCCTGCTTGGGCGGTGCCGGCGGTGGAGGGCCGTGGCGTTCGAGGTACTTGCGCTTGGCGCCCTCGGGATCTCCGGCGACCGAGGAGAAGATGTCGGCCCAGTTGGTGGTGCCCAGCTCCGGGCCGATCTGGCTTGGCGGTCCGCGGAAGGCCGTCTTGCCGCCGGGGGCGAGCAGCAGCACTTGATCGCAGACGTCGAGGTAGGTCAGCGAGTGCGTCACGACCAGGACGACGCGGCCAGCGTCGGCGAGCTGGCGCAGCATCGTCATGACCTGGCGGTCCAGCGCCGGGTCGAGGCCGGAGGTGGGCTCGTCGAGGATCAGCAACGACGGTCCGGTCAGGAGCTCCAAGGCCACCGACGCGCGCTTGCGCTGCCCGCCGGAGAGCTTGTCGACGCGGGTGTCGAGGTGCTTGGTCATCTCGAGTTCCTCGAGCACCTCCATGACGACCCGCTCGCGGTCCTCCTTGTCGGTGTCGGGGGGCAAGCGCAGTTCGGCGGCGTACATCAACGCCTGCCGGACGGTGAGCTGCCCGTGGACGACGTCGTCCTGGGGGACCATCCCGATTCTGGAACGCAGCGAGGCGTACTCGGCGTGGACGTCGTGCCCCTCGAACGTCACCGTGCCGGTCGTCGGGTGGGTGTAGCCGGCGATCAGTCGGGCGAAGGTCGACTTGCCCGCACCCGACGGGCCGATCAGCGCGGTCAGAGTGCCCGGCCGGGCGGCCAGCGAGATGTTGTCCAGGAGCGTCTTGTTGCCCTCGATCGTCCAGGTGACACCGTGGACGTCCAGACCGCCGGTTCGGGTGGCGACGTCGGTCTCGTTGCGGCGGGCCAGGGTGCCGCCACCGAAGACGAGGTCGATGTTGCCGATGGTGACGACGTCGCCGTCGCGCAGTACCTCGGAGTCGACGCGCTGGCCGTTGACGAACGTTCCGTTGATGCTGCGGTTGTCCAGGATCTGGGTGCCGCCGGGGCCGCTGACCAGGGTGGCGTGGTGGCGCGAGGCCAGCACGTCGGGGATGACGATGTCGTTGTCGGTGGCGCGGCCGATCTTGACGCCGCCGGGGGGAACCTCGGGTGCCCTGCCCGGCCGCAGGATCTTGAGCATGCTCGTCGCGAGGTTGCCCTCGGGCGCGCGCGGTGCCGCAGCAGGCCCCATCTGCGTGGCCGAGGGGTCGACGGTCGGGGCCGACAACGGTCGCTGCACCGGATGCGGAGCACTGGTCGGACGGTAGGCCTGCGCGCCGCCGGTCGGTGGCGGTCCGGCCGGATACATCGGCTGTGAGCGCGACGGCGGTTGCGGGTAGGTCGGCTGGGTGCGGGACCGAGGAGGCTGCGTGCGGGGGTAACCGGTCGAGGGCTGACTGGGCCAGGACGCGCTCTGGCGCCCGGAGATCGGCACCTGGGCGGTCTGCGGCGGCGTGCCCGCCGAGCCCTGGTGGCGCCCGACTTCGAAGGTCAGGTGCGGGCCGTCGGGGTTGCCGACGTTGACACCCATTCCGTCGACGATGTCGACCATCGGCACGCGTTGGCCGTTGACGTAGAGCCCGTTGAGGCTGCCGTTGTCCACGGCCACCCATCTGCCCTGTTCGAAGCGCAGCAGCAGGTGGGCGCGCGAGATCAGGGGGTGGGCAATGCGGACGTCGGCGCGCAGGTCACGCCCGACGACGACGTCGTTGCCGGGGGAGAAGGTGCGGGGAGACCCGTCATACCGAACGGTCAGCGCGGGTGGGGCAGATCGCGTCATCGGGACCAACTGTATCGGTATCGAGGTCGCGATCGGGGGTGGTCCCGGCCGCTCCGCGTGCCGCCGTTGCGTGGCAAATCCACTTGCGTCGACCGGTGCGGTGGGGTGGTGGTTGCGCGGGCGGGTCTCGAACCGATGTCGATTTGGCGGAGGAACGTTCGACCCTCTGGGATATGACCACGTCCCGTGGTGTCGTGGAACCATGTCGGTGATGAGCAGGGCCTACGGCCGGACGGTGGCTCCGGTGCGTTTGCGCGTTGCCACCATGGTCTTACTGGGAGCCTTCGCGGCCGCGACAGCTACGGGCATGACGTTGCCGAGTGCCGCCGCCGCGCCGCCGACGGTGCCAGCCGACAGTCAGGGCCAACCCGATTCGTCGGGTCGATGTGGGCCCGACCGCACGACCGTCGTGGTCGGCCGCACCGCCCTGTCCACGGTGGCCGTCTGCACCGATGGCCGCGGACACTACGAGTACCGGGGCGAGCGGCTCAGTGACCGGGCGGTCCTCGTCCTGCCTGCCAGGCCGTTGTCCAACGGCTGCTTCGGCGCGCATTCCGACGCCGTCGACTACACGGTTTCCGCGCGCAAGCTCCTCCTGACCGCGGGAGTTCGGGTGCTTCGCGACGAGCCGATGACCGACTTCGTCGACTACCGCGAACCCGCGCCGGTGGTGCAGCAGGCGGCCGACCACGAGGCGGGTTGATTCCGCGACGCGCTCCCGTGGTGCGGCCACACCGGCTCCCATCGGTGCGACGATGGGACGGGTGAGGCGAATGCAACGGCAGGAGCAGGTCGTGGACCGGCGGCAGAGGCATCGGCGAGGGCTGGCGGGGGTGGGTCTGGGCGTCGCCCTCGGCGCGGCCGTGCTCGGGGTGGTCGGCACCACCGCGACGAGTGCCGCTGCGCCGCCGCCGACGGACCCCCGTGGCTTCGTGGACTCGACCGCGCGGTGTGTCGCGCCGAGCACCGCGGTCGCCTACGGATACACCTCGACCTCCCGCGTGGCGATCTGCAAGGACGAGTCCTCCGGTCAACTGCAGTACCGGGGCGTGCGGGTCACCGACGGCGCGCGCCTCATCCTCGCGGCCACCTCGACTGACCGCGGCTACGTCGCCGAGAACGACGGCATCACCTACACGGTGACGTCCAATGCGCTGATCATCAGTAGCGGGGGTCGGCAGATCCGCAGCGAGTCGATGGTCGACTTCCACGGGTCCGCGCCGAGTTCGTCGTCGGGTTCGACCTCGACCTCGACGTCGACCAGTCCGGCGCAGTCGAGCGCCATCCCCGAGACCACCACGCCGTCGACGCCGCTGCCACCTCCGCTTCCCGCGGAAGTGGGGGCCCGCTAGCCGGGTCTCGGCTCCTCGCTGAACGTCACGGTGTCACGGCGAGTCCGAGTGACATTCGTGTGGAACACATCCGGACGGCTGTAGTGGCCGGTCGGGTCGAAGTTCAACCGTTCCCGGGAGACATGATCGAGGTCGAGGTCGGCCACGATCAGACCCTCCACGTTCGCCACCGGTGGGATCACCCAGGATCCGTCGGGAGCGGCGATCGCCGAGCCGCCGTCGAACGGGACGTCCGTCGAATTCTCCCAGAGCTCGGCGGCGAGCGGGAAGTCGTCGGGGATGTCCTCCTTTCGAAGGACACCCGAGACGGCGAGGCTGAACACCCGCCCCTCCATGGCCGAGAAGCGGGTGATGTCCTTGGTCAGGCCAGTCGTGCCCGGCCACACGCTGACGTGGAGGTCCTCACCGTCGGAGTACAGGGCTTGGCGTGCCTGCGGCATCCAGTTCTCCCAGCAGTTCAGGCCGCCGACCCGCGCGCCCGCCACCGGATGGGTGCGCAGGCCGGCACCGTCGCCGTTCGCCCACACGAGCCGCTCGTCGTAGGTCGGGACGAGCTTGCGATGATGCCCGACGAGGCCGTCGGTCGGGTCGAGAGTGAGCAGCGAGCAGTAGGTCGATCCCCGGCCGCTGCGTCGTCCTCGCTCGGTCACTCCGACCATCATCACGAGGTTCAGATCGCCGGCGAGCTGCTTCAGCATACTCACCTCCGGTCCGTCGACCTCGATGGCTGCGGCCAAATAGCTTGCGTAACAGGATTTCTGCAGCGGATCGTCGAATCGGGTGCCCTGTGTCCTCGCCAACCAGAAGGGATAGCCGCAAAGGTAGGTCTCGGGAAAGGCGATCACGTGGCACCCATGATGGGCCGCCAGCTCGGCGGCCGCGACGACGCGACGCATTCGGGCGTCCACGTTCAACCACGGTCCGCCCAACTGCGCCGCTGCGACGGTGATCAGCGACGAGGGCCGGACATCGCCTAGCCGTTGTTCTGCGATGACGTCCAGTTGGTGAGCAAGGGGTGCGGCAGCAGCCATCTCAATAGACTTCGAAGTATTCGCGCTGTTCCCAATCGGTGACGGCAGCGTTGAAGCGCGCCACCTCGTGGCGTTTGATCATGCTGAGGTAGTCGACGAACGGATCTCCGAACTCGGCGCGAAGCATGGTGCTGGTCTCGAAGGCGGGCAGGGCCGCCTCGAGGGTGGCGGGCAGTGGCGGCGCTTCCGTGGCCAGGTACGGCTCGTCGGCCGAGGGGCCGGGATCCGTTCCGTGCAGGACGCCGTGGCGGCCACTGGCGATTTGAGACGCGAGGTAGAGGTAGGGGTTGGCCGCTGGTTCGCCGATCCGGTTCTCCAGGTGCGTGCTGGAGTCCCCACGGGCACCGGCCACCCGAATCAGGGCGCCACGGTTCTCCTCGGCCCACGCCACGCGGTCGGGTGCGAATGAGTCGGGGCGAAACCGTTTGTACCCGTTGATGGTTGGGGTCGTCAGAACGGAGCAGGCCTGGGCGTGCTCCAGCAGGCCGCCCATGTAGTGCAGGCCGACATCCGACAGCAGTTCGTCACCCGTGCCGGCAAACGCGTTCGGGCTCTGCGACGTACTCAGGGACTGATGCAGGTGCCACCCGCTGGAGAAGGCGTTGGCGAGGGCGGGCCTGGCCATGAACGTGGCGTGGTATCCGTGGCGTCGGGAGATCTGTTTGATGGCGCTGCGCACCAGAATCGCCGCGTCGGCTGCTGCCGCACCGACCATCGGTTCGAAGGTGAACTCCACCTGGCCGGGACCCCACTCGTCTTCGACGGTGGCCAACGGAAGTCCAAGGGCGGCAACGTTGTCGCGCAACACGCGCAGGATTCCATCGATCTCGTCGCCCCGGTTCTCGGTCAGATACTGAAAGCCATGGGACACGGCGCTGACCGTCGGGGGGGATGGCGGGTAGCCCGAATCCTCGAATGACAGCTTCGGGTCCTCGAGTCGAGTGAGGTAGAACTCCATCTCGATACCGGCGACGAATTCGTAGCCGTCGCCTGCCAATCGGTCGATTTGGGTCTGCAGGACGCCACGGGTGTCGAAGGGCACGCGTTCTCCGGAGCGGTAGTACAGATCCGACAGAATCCAGCCCGTCCCGTCCAGCCACGGGAGGACCTTGAACGTCGTGGGATCTGGCACCAGAACGGCGTCGGGCAGTCCCGTCATCCGCGGGTCTCCCAGTGCGGCGGCCCCGAACGGCGCGACGACCGGATTGTTGGTCGTGTCGAAGATCAAGGTTGCCGTTTGAAAGTCCTTTCCACTCTTCAGGACGGACAAGAAGTGCGGTATCTCGAGGGTCTTGCCTCGCAGAATGCCGTGCTGATCTCCCCAACTGATCCGCACCTGCCGCAGGCCACTCTCGACGACCTCGGCCGCCACCCGCTCGGCTGCGTCCTGCTGCTCGGCGGACCACAGCGCGTGACGGCCGATGAACGACGTTCCCATGACTCTCCTTGTCGATGACCTGATGGTCTGACCACTGATGGTGCCGCAGTGGGTGGGGGTCCGCAACTCGTCGGTCCGAGTTCGGCTCGTCAGCTGGCAGTACAGTGATCAGACCATCAGGTCATCCCGCTGAGACGAGGAGCTTCACTGTGGCCACCAGTCCGCGGCCGAGAGCGCAGATGCGGCCCGTGGACCGCAAGCCCATCTACGAGCAGGTGAGCGACCGTCTTCGCGAGTTCATCGACGTGAATCAACTCCAGCCCGGCGACCGGCTCATGGCCGAGCGGGAGCTCGCCCAGCAGCTGGCGGTCGGCCGGTCGTCGATCCGCGAGGCCATCACCGCGCTGCGCGCCCAGGGACTGGTCGACGTCCGCCACGGCGACGGCATCTATCTGCTGCGTCGACCCGAGGACCTGATCTCGTCTCTGGCCAGTGAGTTGATCGAGACCCACGTCGATCACCCCTACATCTGGGAAACGCGGCAGGCCTTGGAGACTCAGTGCGCGCGACTGGCCGCGACGCGCGCGACGCCTTCGGACCTCGAGGAGATTGCCGACGCGCTGACGTACATGGCCGCCGAGATCTCCGATGGCAAGCCCGGACTGGAAGGTGACCGGCGCTTCCACCTCGGGGTCACGAACGCCTCGCACAACCCGATTCTGATCCAGCTACTGGTGGGCATTCGCGAATCGCTCGACCGAACCTCGGAGACGTCACTGACCCGCAACGGTCAACCGGCGAAGTCCCTGCGCGATCACGAACTGATCCTGGCCGCGATCCGCGCGGGCAACCCGTCCGAGGCCGCCGAGAAGATGTTGGATCACCTCGTCGGCACGACCGATGGCCTTCTCAAGGGGACTAACCCGGCGAACCCGTGACCACGCAGTGGGTCTGGCTGTAGATCGTCGCCATGCACTTGTTGCAATGCGTGCACAGCGAGCGCACGGAGTGCCCGGGAGCCTCGTCGCGGATGCGGTTGACAAGGTCGGGTTCGGCCAGCACCGCGCGGCCCATCGCCACGAAGTCGAAGCCCTCGGCCATCGCCACGTCCATCGTCTCGCGATTGGTGATGCCGCCCAGCAGGATCAGCGGCATCGCGAGTTCGGCGCGGAACTGTTTGGCCTGGTCCATCAGATAGGCCTCGCGGTAGGGGTATTCGCGCAGGAACTTCTTCCCCGTCATGCGCAGGCCCCAGCTCAGCGGGGGCTTGAACGCAGCGGCGAACTCCTTGATCGGGGCATCGCCGCGAAACAGGTAGAGCGGGTTGAGCAGAGAGCTTCCCGCGGTGAGTTCGAGGGCGTCGAGTCCACCGTCGTCCTCCAACCACTTCGCGGTCTGCAGGGACTCCTCCACGTTGATGCCGCCCCGCACACCGTCGGACATGTTGAGCTTGGCCGTCACCGCGATGCGGTCACCCACCGCCTGCCGCACCGCCCGAATCAGGCCGCGGGCCACCTTGGCCCGGTTCTCCAGCGACCCGCCGAACTCGTCGGTGCGGCGGTTGATCAGCGGGCTGAGGAACGAGCTCGCCAGATAGTTGTGCCCGAGGTGGACCTCGACGGCGTCGAAGCCGGATTCGATGGCCAGTCGGGCGGCGTTGGCGTGCGCGGCGGTGATGTCGTCGATGTCGGCGGCGGTGGCCTTCTTCGCGAACCGCATCGACAGTGGGTTGAAGAAGCGCACCGGGGCGAACGCCTTGGCCTTGTTGGTCCGCGAGTTGGCGACGGGGCCGGCGTGGCCGATCTGGGCGCTGATCGCGGCGCCCTCGGCGTGAACCGCGTCGGTCAGGCGACGCAGCCCCGGCACGGCCTCCGGGCGCATCCAGAGCTGCCAGCCGTCGGTGCGTCCACCGGGGGTCACCGCGCAGTAGGCGACGGTCGTCATGCCGATTCCGCCCGCGGCGGGCAGCCGGTGGTAACGGATGAGGTCGTCGGTGACCAGCGCATCGGGGGTCGACGCCTCGAAGGTCGCGGCCTTGATGATGCGGTTGCGCAGGGTCACCGGTCCGAGCTTGGCCTCGCCAAACACGTCGGTGAACACTTTGGGCGGAGTGTCCATTTTGGCAGCTGACCACGGTGCCGGGCGCAGTGTCAATGACGGGTGCCGCGGCGATGGTGTAATTGGTGTCGTGGTGAGCGGAGCGACGGGAAGCGATCAATTGGCTGCGATGACGTTGGACGGCAAGGCCACGCGCGACGAGATCTTCGTCGACCTCAAGCAGCGGGTGGCGGCCCTGACCGCCGCGGGCCGCACGCCGGGGCTGGGTACGGTGCTCGTCGGTGACGATCCCGGCTCCCAGGCCTACGTGCGCGGCAAGCACGCCGACTGCGCGAAGGTCGGCATCAACTCGATCCGGCGGGATCTGCCCGCCGACGTCAGCCAGGCCACGCTCGACGCCACCATCGACGAGCTGAACGCCAACCCCGACTGCACCGGATACATCGTGCAGTTGCCCTTGCCCAGGCATCTCGACGAGAACGCGGCGCTGGAGCGCATCGACCCCGCGAAGGACGCCGACGGACTGCATCCGACCAACCTGGGGCGGCTGGTGCTCAACGAAGCGGCACCGTTGCCGTGCACGCCGCGCGGAATCGTGCATCTCCTGCGCCGCTTCGAGGTACCGATTGCGGGGGCGCACGTGGTGGTGATCGGACGCGGGGTGACGGTGGGCCGACCCATGGGCCTGTTGCTCACCCGTCGGTCGGAGAACGCCACGGTCACGTTGTGCCACACCGGGACTCAGGATCTGCCGGCCCTGACGCGCCAGGCCGACGTCATCATCGCCGCGGTGGGCGTGCCGCACATGGTGACCCCGGACATGGTCAAACCCGGCGCCGCGGTCGTCGACGTCGGGGTCAGCCGTGATGCGGCGGGCGCCCTCGTCGGGGACGTGCACCCGGGCGTGTGGGACGTGGCGGGCCACGTGTCACCCAATCCGGGCGGCGTCGGTCCGCTGACGCGAGCCTTCCTGCTGACCAACGTCGTCGAACTCGACGAGGCGAAAGTAGGGTGACCGCGCGCGGTCTCGCCCAGCGGGTCTTCGCGGCGCAGTGGCCGATCCTCGTGGTCGGGTCGTTCCTGCTCGTCGCATTCGGTTTGGTGGTGGGGGGCTATTGGCGGCGCGGAGCGCTGGTCCTGGCGATCGGCGTGGGCGTCGCGGCGGCCATGCGGTTGGCGCTGACCGACGACCGGGCCGGGCTACTCGTGGTCCGGTCGCGGACCATCGACATCGCCACCACGGCGACGGTCAGTGCGGCGCTGGCCTACATCGCCCTGACCATCGACCCGTTGGGCACCAGCTAGATCAACTGCCCCAGCTGGTCGAGAAGTGGCTCCGCCGCGGCGATGTCGCCGCGAAGGTCGCGGTCCTCGTCGTTGCGGGGCAAGGCTGAGGCCAGGTCCACCGCGGCGCCCAGCACTCCGGTCAGACCGCCGTCGATCCCGCGTTGCCGCAGCAGCCGGACGGCCCCGACCAGCTCGCAGCACAGCAGCACCCGGTAGGCCGCGGCCGACCGCTCGAGCTGGTGAATGCCTTGGGAGGCGAACGTGGCGTCCTCCTCGGCGCCGCGCGAGAGCACCAGGGTCCCGACCGACGCCGGCTGCGCGGCGTTGCGAATCTCCGCGATGGCGCCGGCCGCCACGTATTCGACCATCATGAGCCCGGAGGAGCCGTGGGCATCTGCGGCCAGGAATGCGTTGCCGCCGTTGGTGTCCGGGTCGTTGAGCATCCTGATTCGGGAGTGCGTGATGGGTGCCGTCAGGGCCAGCGCCAAGGTGGCGCCGTCGAGTTCGAGTGACAGCGACGCCTGGTAGAACGCGCCGTGGTGGACGACCGCGTCGCCGTCGGCATCGAAGAGCGGGTTCTCCTGAGCGGCGTTCAGCGTCCGTTCGAGCTGGCGGACGAGCGACCAGAGCGACGCGACGACGCTGCCGTGGGCCACCGGATACACCCGCAGACCGTAGGGGTCCTGGATGCGCGCCGGAGCACGGCCGGGATTGGCGCGATCGACGTAGAGATCGCGCAGTCTCGTCGCCACGGTCTCCACCTGCGTGGCGGCCGCCGCCCGAGCGGCCACGGTGGAGAAGGCCGACGGATTTCCATCCAGTGCAAGGAAACTCAACATGTAGATGACACTCGACGCGCGTTCCAGCCGGAGTAGTTCATCGACGGCCAGGCAGCTGCGGCCCACCGTGAGTGCACTGCTGCTCATGAACGGCAAGGCGCTGTCGGCACCCCACGGCGGCATCGGCGTCAGATCGCCGGTCGCGGGCCGTTCGCCGATCAGGGTCAGCGCCGTCCCGGCGAGGGCCGCGAGGTCACCGGTGCCGATCGAGGCGTACTGCAGCACCTCGGGCAGGGCGTCGTCGTTGAGCATCCGTTGTAGGCCGGTCAGGATGGCGGGGTCGAGACCAGCACCGGGAACGCACAATTGGATGAGGCGCACGGCGAGCATCGAGCGCACCGTCCGACCGCTGAGGGGATCACCCGCGTCGACCGAGTGGCTGCGCAGCAGTCGCATGCCGTACTCCTGGTCGTCGGGCGCAATCGCGTCGACCTTGTTGGCGCCGACGCCGGTGGTGCGGCCGTAGGTCGCGTACCGGGTGCTCAGGTCTGCGGCCTGGTGGTGCAGACGTTCGACGCCGGAGAGGATCGACGCAGGGATGGAGACGGTCTCGCGACCGTGAGCCAGCGCCACCACGTCGCCGACGGTCATGGTCCCGCTCAACTCGATCATCAAGGATCTCCTCGTTTCTGACCACGGACGCCCCGGCGCGCCCTATCATCGCCGAAAGACCAGAATTCCACCAGGTGGAATCGAGATTTTACCCAGTAGCAACAGGGGTGCGGTCGGGGGAAACGCGGCCGCCCTAGCGTTCCTGCCGAGAGGAGGTCGAATTGGCCGATCAAGCAACCCGGACAGTCGAGCGGGCGCTGGCCCTGCTGGCCAGCGTCTGCGACCGCGGTGGAGCCAATCTCGCGGACACGGCCAGGGACTGTGAGCTGGCCCCCAGCACGGCCCTTCGCCTGCTGCGCACCATGGAGACCGCCGGATTCCTGCGCAAGGACGAGACCGGGACCTACCGGCCCGGCAGCCGCATCATCCAGCTCGGCGCCCAGGCGCTCAGCGACGAGTCGCTGATCGACCTCGCCGGGCCCGCCATGGACGAGCTCGCCATCGAGACCGGCGAGTCGGTCTACCTCAGTGTCGTGGGGCACGCGTCCACGGCGGTGTACATCAACATCGTGGAGGGCACGCATTCGGTTCGCCACGCCAGCTGGGTCGGCCGTACGGTTCCGCTCGACGTCTCCGCGGCCGGACAGGCCCTGCGGGGCAACGTGTCCGAGGCCGGCTACGCACTCGTCGAACGAGGTGTCGAGACCGACGTCACCGCGATCGCCTGCCCGGTCTACTCGCAGGCGAGAATCGTCGCCGCGCTAAGCCTGGTCATTCCGAGCTATCGGGTCAGCGCGGAGCAGACGACCCAGTACGGTCGAATGCTGAACACCGTAGCCACGGACCTGTCCGCCCGTTTGAGCAGTCCCGCCGAAGCTCGCACCCCAGAAGGATCGTCATGATCACGTTCGACAACGTCTCCAAGGTGTACCCCGACGGGACCGTGGCGGTCGACGGCCTCGACCTCACTGCGCCCAATGGCAAGATCACCGTCCTGGTCGGACCGTCGGGCTGCGGAAAGACGACCTCCATGCGGATGATCAACCGCTTGATCGAGCCCAGCTCTGGCTCGATCGAACTCGACGGCGTCGACACTCAGACGATGGACCGGGTCGCCCTTCGGCGAAGGATCGGCTACGTCATCCAGAACGCGGGTCTGTTCCCGCACCGCACGGTCGTCGACAACGTCGCCGCCCTGCCGCGCCTGCTCGGCGGCGGTAAGAAGCAAACTCGCTTGGCGGCAATGGAATTGCTCGAACGTGTCGGGCTGGACGCCAAGTTCGCCCAACGGTATCCGTGGCAACTGTCCGGTGGTCAACAGCAACGCGTCGGGGTGGCACGCGCCTTGGCCACCGATCCGCCCTTCCTCTTGATGGACGAGCCGTTCAGCGCCGTCGACCCGATCGTCCGAAACCAGTTGCAGGAGGAGTTCCTTCGCCTTCAGGCCGACATCTCCAAGACCATCGTGATGGTCACCCACGACATCGACGAAGCGCTCAAGTTGGGCGACCAGGTGGTAGTGCTGCGCCAGGGCGGGACGCTGGCCCAGGCCGCCACCCCCGCCGATCTGCTCGCGGCCCCCGGGGACGCGTTCGTCGCCGACTTCGTCGGATCCGCCCGCGGCTACCGCGCCCTGGGCTTCCACACCTGTGACGACCTGCTCGTGCTCACCGACGAGCCGACGATCCAGGTGGGACAACCGGTCTCGAGTGTCGGCGCGACCCACGACAGGTGGGTGCTGGTGGTCGACGCGGCCAACGCTCCGGTCGGGTGGGTGGACACCGCCAGCCTGCCGGGCGACCTCGTCGGAGATGCCGACGTCAACCTCAGCGCCACCTCCGCCCGCAGGAGCGACCCGCTGCGCGACCTGCTCAACTCGGCGCTGTCTAGTCCCAGCGGCCGGTGTGTCGTCACCGACGAGTCGGGCGCGCTGCTCGGCACCGCCACCGACCACGACGTGATCGACGCGATCCGGCGGGCCAAGGACGCCCGCGGCGCGGAGGTGTCGGCATGAACTGGATATCGTCGAACCTCGGACGCATCGTCGACCTGACCATCAGCCACGTGTGGTTGACGCTGGTGCCCACCGCAATCGGCCTGCTGCTCGCACTGCCACTCGGGTGGTGGGCCCACCGGTCGGGGCGCGGGTACGCCGCGATCGTCGGCACCGCGGGTTTGCTGTACACAATTCCCTCGTTGGCGCTGTTCATCATCCTGCCGACGATTCTCGGCACCAAGATCCTCGATCCCGTCAACATCGTCGTGGCCCTGACGCTCTACACCCTCGCGCTGCTCGTGCGCGTGGTCGCCGACGGACTCGGTTCGGTACCGCACGACACCGTGGCCGCCGCCGAGGCCATGGGGTACCGCAGTTGGCAACGACTGCTGTTGGTGGAACTGCCCGTGGCGGTTCCCGTCATCGCGGCGGGCCTGCGGGTGGCAGTGGTGTCCAACGTCAGCATCGTGACGATGGCTGCCTTGCTTGGCATTCCGCAGCTGGGTTCGCTCTTCACCCAGGGGTTCCAGCTTCGGCTCTTCACGCCGCTGGTCACCGGTGTCGTCCTGTGCGTCGTGCTCGCGGTGGTGTTCGACGGCCTGATCATCTGGGCCAACAAACTCGCCACCCCGTGGCGGCAACGGACGGTGACGTCGTGATCGTCTTCGGCTGGCTCACCGACCCCGCGAACTGGACGGGGTCCGACGGCATCCCGACGCAGATCGGCTACCACCTGCTGTACTCCGGCATCGCGCTGCTGGTCGCCTTGGCGATCGCGGTGCCACTGGGCATCGTGATCGGCTACACCGGCCGTGGTGAGGCACTGGTCGCCGGATCGGCGAACGCGTTGCGTGCACTGCCGTCACTCGGTCTGCTGGTGCTGCTGTTCCTGGTCATCTCGCCGGTAGTCACCGGTCAGCTCGTCTACGTCCTGCCGACCACCGTGGTCCTCGTGCTGCTCGCGGCGCCACCCATCCTCACCGGCACCTACGCGGGCATTCAAAACGCCGATCCCGACGCCGTCGGCGCCGCCCGGGGCATGGGCTACACCAAACGCCAGATCCTCGTTCGGGTTCAGCTGCCCTGCGCCCTGCCGCTGCTGCTGTCGGGGGTCCGGGGCGCCACCCTGCAGATCGTCTCGACGGCGACCATCGCGGCCTACCTCGGCCTGCAGGGCCTGGGCCGGTTCATCCTCGACGGCCGCGCGCAGGCCAACTTCAGCCAGATGGCAGGCGGGGCAATCCTGGTCGCCGTGCTCGCGCTGTTGCTCGAGTTCGGCTTCGCGTGGCTCGGCAGCCTCGTCGTGTCGCCGGGACTGCGTCGCTCCACGAAGAACTCGTCCCCGTTGTCCGTCCTCACCAAATTCACCGCCAAGTCCACCACTCAGACCGCCGCCTAGGTGCCACCTCGGCATCGCCCACCAAGGAGAATGATGATGAAGAAGCGCACCATCCTGTCAGCGTTCGCGCTCACGTCCGTGCTGGCCCTGTCGGCCTGCGGCGGCGGGGGATCGGATCCCCTGTCCGGCGGTGGCAACGACGCCGGGTCCGCAGGCTCCGAGGTGATCATCGGCTCGGCGGACTTCACCGAGAGCCAGCTGATCGCGAGCATCTACTCCCAGGCGCTGCAAGCCAAGGGCGTCAAGGTCAAGGAACAGTTCAACATCGGTAGTCGCGAGGTCTACATCGCCGCGCTCAAGGACGGGTCGATCGACCTCGTGCCCGAGTACACCGGTGCGCTGCTGAGCTATCTGGACCCGAAGTCGACCGCCGCGACCCAGGATGCGGTGACCTCCGAGCTGACCGGCAAGTTGCCTCAGGGACTGTCGCTGCTCAAGGCCTCGCCCGCGGAGGACAAGGACGTCGTGGCCGTCACCAAGCCCACTGCGGACAAGTACCAGCTCAAGACCCTCTCGGATCTCGCGCCACACGCGGGCGAGATGGTCCTCGGCGCGGCGGCCGAATGGAAGACCCGCCAGCAGGGCGTCATCGGGCTGCGCGACGTCTACGGGATCAATTTCAAGGACTTCGTCACCCTCGATGCCGGGGGCACCTTGACCATGGCGGCGCTTACCAACGGCCAGATCCAGGCGGGCAACCTGTTCAGCACCGATCCTGGTCTGAAGAGCAACGACCTCGTCGCGCTGGAGGACGACAAGTCGCTGTTCGCCTCGGAGAACGTCATCCCGGTGATGAAGACGGCCAAGGAGAGCGACACCATCACCAAGACGCTCGACGCCGTCTCGGCCAAGCTCACCACCGACGACCTCATCACGATGAACGCCGAGGCCGCCACGGGCACCAACCTCGCCGACATCGCGAAGAAGTGGCTTGCCGGCGCAGGCATCAACGGATCCTAGGCAACTCGACGAAGGACGTCATTCGACATGAGCACCACCTCCGGAACCGCCCCCGTCGCCGGTCCCCGACCCGTCCGTGCCCCGCGCGGCACCGACATCACGTGCAAGGGTTGGCAACAGGAAGCCGTCCTGCGCATGCTGATGAACAACCTCGACCCCGAGGTCGCCGAGCATCCCGACGACCTCGTCGTCTACGGCGGCACCGGCCGGGCGGCGCGCAGCTGGCCGGCCTTCGACGCGCTGGTGCGCACCCTGCGCGGGCTCGGGGACGACGAGACCATGCTGGTGCAGTCGGGCAAGCCGGTCGGGGTGTTCCGCACCAACGTGTGGGCGCCCCGGGTGCTGATCGCGAACTCCAATCTGGTTGGTGACTGGGCCAATTGGGAGCAGTTCCGCAAGCTGGAGGCCGAGGGGCTGACGATGTACGGCCAGATGACGGCCGGATCGTGGATCTACATCGGCACCCAGGGCATTCTGCAGGGCACCTACGAGACCTTCGGAGCGATCGCCAAGAAGAAGTTCGGCGGCAGCCTGGCCGGCACCATCACCCTCACCGGTGGCGTCGGCGGGATGGGTGGGGCGCAGCCACTGGCGGTCACCATGAACGAGGGCGTGGCGATTTGCGTCGACGTCGACGAGACGCGCATCGACCGGCGTATCTCCAAGCGCTACCTCGACGTCAAGGCCACCGACCTCGACGACGCGCTGGCCAAGGCGATCGAGGCGCGAGATGCCAAGCGGCCGTTGTCGATCGGAGTGGTCGGCAACGCCGCGGAGATCTTTCCGGCCCTGCTCGAGCGCGACGCACCCATCGACATCGTCACCGACCAGACCTCGGCGCACGATCCGCTGTCCTATCTGCCGATCGGGATCGACCTCGAGGACATGAAGAAGATGGCCGAGAAGGATCCGGTCTACTTCACCGAGCAGGCGCAGGAATCCATGGCCAAGCAGGTCGCCGCCATGGTCGGCTTCCTCGACAAGGGCGCCGAGGTCTTCGACTACGGCAACTCGATCCGCGACGAAGCCCGAAAGGCCGGCTACGACCGCGCCTTCGACTTCCCCGGGTTCGTCCCCGCCTACATCCGGCCCCAGTTCGAGGAGGGCCTGGGCCCGTTCCGGTGGGCGGCCCTGTCGGGGGATCCGAAGGACATCGCCGCCACCGACAGGGCCATCCTGGAACTCTTCCCGGACAACGAGCATCTGCGACGGTGGATCACCATGGCCGGGGAACGCGTCGATTTCGAGGGTTTGCCCGCCCGCATCTGTTGGCTCGGCTACGGCGAACGGCACCGGGCCGGCCTGAAGTTCAACGAGATGGTCGCCTCCGGTGAGGTGTCCGCACCGATCGTCATCGGCCGCGACCACCTCGACTCGGGTTCGGTGGCCTCGCCGTATCGCGAGACCGAGGCCATGCTCGACGGATCCGATGCGATCGCGGACTGGCCCTTGCTCAACGCGCTCCTGAACACGGCCTCCGGGGCCACGTGGGTGTCGATTCACCACGGCGGCGGGGTCGGCATGGGTCGCTCCATTCACGCCGGGCAGGTGTCGGTGGCCGACGGCACCGAACTCGCCGCCCAGAAGCTGGAACGCGTGCTGACCAACGATCCCGGCATGGGCGTCATCCGCCACACCGACGCGGGTTACGAGCATGCCGCCGAGGTCGCCGCCGCCCGTGGTGTCCGAATCCCCATGCAGGAGCACGTGTGAACTCGTTCGACTCGCTCTGGAACTCGATCCTCGAGGTGGGTCAGGACGCCGGGACGCGCGGCTATCGGCGGTACGCCTGGTCGGATGCGGATCTGACGCTGCGGGAGTGGTTCCGCGGCTGCGCGGACGCGCGGGGCATGTCGTTCGAGGAGGACCGCAACGGCAACCTGTGGGCCTGGTGGCTGCCGCCGGGATGGACCGGTGAGCCACGCGACGCGTTCGTCACCGGTTCGCATCTCGATTCGGTGCCCGACGGCGGCGCCTTCGACGGCCCGCTCGGCGTCGTCTCGGCGTTCGCCGCAGTCGACGTCGTGCGCGACCGCGGCGTGGTGCCGACGATTCCCGTTGCGGTGGCGGCGTTCTCCGACGAGGAGGGGGCCCGCTTCGGGGTCGCGTGCGTCGGTTCGCAGCTGGTGACGGGTGCCCTGAGCGCCGATCGTGCGCGCGGCCTGCGCGACGTCGACGGCGTGACCCTGGCCGAGGCGCTGACCCGAGCCGGCCGCAATCCCGATCACCTCGGCGTCGACGACGCGCTGCTCGCCCGCATCGGGGTCTACGTCGAACTCCACGTCGAGCAGGGCCGTGCGCTGGACCTCGTCGACCGGCCGATCGCAGTGGCGTCGTCGATCTGGCCCCACGGACGCTGGGAGTTCACCTTCGACGGTGCGGCCAACCACGCGGGCACCACCCGGCTCGCCGACCGGCGGGACCCGATGCTGGCGTTTGCGTCGTCGGTGCACGCCGCGAGGTCGGCGGCGACCCACCACGAGGCGGTCGCCACCTTCGGCAAGGTCTTGGTGTCGCCCAACGGGGCCAACGCCATTCCGTCCCGGATCCGGGCCTGGCTGGACGCGCGCGCAGCCGACGAGGCGACGCTGACGGCCCTGGTCGAGCAGATCAGCGCCGAAGCAGGGGGATTCGCGTCCGCCGATGACGTCGCCCTCCACGTGGTCGCCGAATCCGTCACTCCCATCGTCGAATTCCCAGAAGGGCCGCGCGCCCGGCTGCGGCGCGCGCTGGCGCGCCTGGGCGACGTGCCGGTGCTGCCGACGCAGGCCGGCCATGATGCGGGGATCTTGTCGGCGAGGGTGCCGACGGCAATGTTGTTCGTGCGCAACCCGACCGGGGTCTCGCACTCTCCTGAGGAGCATGCCGAGACCGCGGACTGCCACGTCGGCGCCGAAGCCCTCGCCGACGTCATGGCGGAGTGGGTGGGGTGAGCACGTGGTGGTGTGAGCACGCGTGGTTGGGCGGCGAGGTGGTCGCCGAGAGGGTGGCCATCTCGGTGTCCGACGGCAGGATCGCCGGCATCGCCCCCGGCGTCGACCCGCCTGCCGGGTCTCTACGGCTGGCCGGCCTCGTCGTGCCCGGCTTGGCGAACGCGCACTCCCACGCCTTCCACCGCGCGCTGCGATCACGTACCCAGCGGGACCGCGGGTCCTTCTGGACGTGGCGAGATCTGATGTACCGCGCGGCGGGCCGGCTCGACCCCGACGGCTATCGGCAGCTTGCCAGAGCCGTGTACGCGGAGATGGCGCTGGCCGGCATCACGTCGGTTGGCGAATTCCACTATCTGCACCACGACGTCGGCGGCGTGCCGTACGCCAATCCCAACGAGATGGGTCTGGCCCTGATCGCCGGTGCCGCTGACGCCGGTGTGCGGCTGACCTTGCTGGACACCTGCTACCTGAGTTCCGGAGTCGACGGCGCACCATTGGCGGAGGGCCCCCAGCAGCGTTTCGGGGACGGCAGCGGTGACCACTGGGCCGAGCGGGTGGAGGAACTGCACCGTCAGGTCTCCGACGACCACGTAATCGTGGGCGCCGCACTGCATTCGGTCCGCGGCGTACCGCTGGAGCACATGCCCGCGGTCGTCGAGTGGGCCGATGCGCACGGCGCACCCTTGCACGTGCACTCCTCCGAGCAGACCGCGGAAGTCGACCAGTGCCTCGCCGTGCACGGCGCCACCCCGACGGCACTGTTGCGCGACGCGGGTGCGCTCGGTCCCAGGACCACCGCCGTGCACGCCACGCACCTCTCCGACGAAGATCTGGCCGACCTCGACCGCACGACCACCGGGGTGTGCTTCTGTCCCACCACCGAGCGCGACCTTGGCGACGGCATCGGACCGGCCGCGGCCCTGCTGGCCGGCCGCGGTCTCTTCAGCCTGGGCTCGGACTCCCACGCCGTGGTCGACCTGTTCGAGGAGGCCCGCGCGACCGAGCTCGACGAGCGCCTGGCCCACCGCGAGCGGGGCATCGTGGCCGCCGAGAGACTGCTCGGCGCAGCCACTCTCGACGGTCAGCACGCGCTCGGGTGGACCGATGCGGGTGTCCTGCAAGTCGGTGCGCGGGCTGACCTGGTGGCGGTGGACCTGAAGTCAGTACGCACGGCCGGCGGTGGTGCGACCGTCGAGAACGTGGTGTTCGCCGCCACCGCTGCGGACGTCACCGACGTGGTGGTCGACGGTCACGTCGTCGTAGCCGATCGACGACATGGGGGCGTCGACGACGTGGGCGACGCACTGGCCGAATCGATCTCGGCGCTGATGGCGGAGGTCGTCCGATGACCACCGTCTATACCGGGATCGGCGAACTGGTCACCAACGACCCACGTCAGGGTGACGAGAGCACGCTTGGCGTCGTCTCCGACGGCGCGATCGTCGTCGACGGTGACCGGGTGGCATGGATCGGTAGCCGAGCACATGCACCGGACGCGGACTCTCGCGTCGACCTCGACGGAGCGAGCGTCATCCCCGGATTCGTCGACAGCCATGCACATTTGGTCTTCGCGGGGGAGCGGTCGGCGGAGTTCGCGGCACGCATGAGCGGGCAGGCCTACGCGGCGGGCGGCATCGCCACCACGGTCGCGGCGACAAGGGCGGCCGACGACTCGGTTCTCGACCGCGGTCTCGGGCGGCTGGCCGGTGAGCTGCTGCGCGGCGGCGTGACGACGTTCGAGACCAAGAGCGGTTACGGCCTGACCGTCGACGACGAGGCCAGGGCGCTGCGGCTGGCGTGCGGATACACCGACGAGACGACGTTCCTGGGCGCCCACGTCGTGCCGCCCGAGTACCGCGACGACCGCGACGCCTACGTCGAACTGGTCGCAGGTCCCATGTTGCAGGCCTGTGCGCCGTTGGCCCGCTGGGTCGACGTGTTCTGCGACCGGGGCGCCTTCGACGTGGACGAAGCTCGGACGATCCTGCGGGCGGGAATGGCCGCGGGTCTGGTGCCCCGGCTGCACGCGGGTCAACTCGAGGAGGGTGCGGGCATCCAGCTGGCCGTCGAGTTGGGGGCGGCGTCGGTGGACCACTGCACCTACGCATCCGACGCCGACGTCGACGCGCTCGCCGCGGCGGCCGACACGACGGTGGCGACGTTGCTTCCCGGTGCGGAGTTCTCCACGCGCGCACGGTGGCCCGACGCTCGGCGGTTCCTCGCCGCCGGCGCCACGGTCGCACTGGCCACCGACTGCAACCCGGGGTCGTCGTTCACCTCCAGCATGTCGTTCTGCATCGCGGTCGCGGTGCGCGACATGTTCTTCACCCCGGCGCAGGCGCTGTGGTCGGCGACCGCGGGCGGGGCCGCGGCGTTGCGCCGCGACGACGTCGGAACGCTCGCCGTCGGCCGGCGCGCCGACTTCGTCGTGCTCGACGCTCCCTCCTACGTCCATCTGGCGTACCGGCCCGGCGTCCCGTTGGTGCGTGCCGTGATCGCCAACGGATCGCCCGCCGACTTCACGCATCGTGAACGCGTTCCTCGAGAGGCCCCGTGAACATGCGTGCAGTCGGCGGGTCGGTTAGGCCAGCGTGGCCCGCACCCCCACGGTGATGTAGGGCAGCGCCAGGCCGGTTGCGTTGACCAGCGCGGGGTGCGTGGCCAGCAGCGTCCGCACGTCCTCGAGGGTCTTGGATCGCACGGCGGCCGGGGAGGTGATGCAGTAGCTCCGTGACGCCACCAGGTCGATGAGTGCCTGCGGCGTCAGGTAACTCGTCCACTCGAACTGTTCGCGTTCCAGGTCGACGAACGGTGCGGGCAGCGTGACCTGCCGGCTGAACGGATCCTCCTCGTGGCCGACGATGCGGCCGAGATCCTTGACCCAGCCGAGGCGTTCGTCGCGGGTGTTCCACACCAGGCCGAGGCGGCCACCGGGACGGAGCACCCTGGCGACCTCGGAGATGGCGCGCTTCGGGTCGAACCAATGCCAGGCCTGCGCCACCAGGACGGAGTCGACGCTGTCGTCGGGCAGCGGGATCTCCTCGGCGCTGCCCAGCAGTGCGGGGGTGTCGGGCAGCGACCTGCTGAGCACCTCGAGCATCTCGGGAATGGGGTCGACGGCGACGACGTCCAGCCCACGTTCGACCAGTCGGATCGTCAGCTTGCCCGTGCCGGCGCCGAGGTCGAGGACATTGCGTGCGTCGCGTTGCAGGAGCCAGTCGATGGCCTCCGGCGGGTAGGACGGACGGCCTCGTTCGTAGGCCGCGGCCTCCTCGCCGAAGGACAGGGATCGCTGGCGCGTTTCGTCGGTGGTCACGTCGACGCGAGCTCCAGCGTCTGGCGGACCAGCGCGTAGACGGCGTCGGTCTCGACGAGGAAGCCGTCGTGGCCGAAGGCCGAGTCGACCACGTTCAGCCCGGTGCAGGTTGGCAGCAGGTCGGCCAGCTCCTGCTGTAACCGCAACGGATACAGCCGATCCGAGGTGATGCCGCCGACGATTACCGGTACGGTCACCCGTTCGAGGGCGGCCGCCACCCCGCCGCGGCCGCGGCCGACGTCGTGACTGCTCAACGCGTCGGTCAGCGCGACGTAGGTGCCGGCGTCGAAGCGCCGGGCGAGCTTGCCGCCCTGATGCTCCAGATAGCTCTGCACCGCGTAGCGTCCGCCGGTGACGGGGTCTTCGTTGCCCTGGGCGTCGTTGCCGAAGCGCTCGTCGAGCTCGGCCTCGCCGCGGTAGGTCAGGTGCGCGAACCGGCGGGCGATCTCCATGCCCGCCTGGGGTGAGCGACCCGTGCCGTGATAGTCGCCGTTCTGCCAGTTCGGGTCCGCCTTGATGGCCGACACCTGCGTGGACTGCGTGCCGATCTGGTCGGCTGTCGCGCGCGCCCCGACCGCCAAAACCAATGCGGCCCTGACGGTCTCGGGATGGCCGACGATCCACTCCAGTGCACGCGCACCACCCATCGACCCACCGACGACGGCGGCCACCCGGGTGACGCCCAGCGCAGCAAGGGCGGCGAGATCGGCGTTGACCTGATCGCGCACGGTGATCGCGGGGAACCGGGAACCCCACGGCTTGCCGTCTGGGGCAATCGAACTGGGCCCGGTCGATCCGCGGCAGCCGCCCAGCACGTTGGTGGCCACCGCACACCAGCGGTCGGTGTCGACGGGTGCGCCCGGTCCGGCCACACCGTCCCACCAACCGGGGGTGGGGTGATCGGGACCCGCGGGCCCGGTGACGTGGGAGTCGCCGGTCAACGCGTGCAGGATGACCACGGCGTTGTCGCGATCGGCTGACAACTCGCCCCAGCGCTGCACGGCGATCCGAACGTCGTCGAGCACCACGCCCGACTCCAGCGTCAGCGAACCGACGTCGACGATGCCGATCTCGCCCTCGGCGGGCAGCGTCACCAGCGGTGTGTCCGGGGCTTCGATGATCGTCACTCTTCTTCTCTCACGACGAGTTTCATCTCAGACCGACACCGTCGCCTGCGAGGCTCCCGCGAACGCATTCGCGGCGGCGAAGCCTTGCTCGAGGTCGGCGATGATGTCGTCGACGCCCTCGATGCCGACAGCTAGGCGCACCAGTCCCGGCGTGACACCCGTCGCGAGCTGCTCGGCAGGGGACAGCTGCGCGTGCGTGGTGGACGCGGGATGGATCACGAGGGACCGCACGTCGCCGATGTTGGCGACGTGGCTGTGCAGCGTCAACGCGTTGACGAACGCCTTGCCGGCCTCGAGGCCGCCGGCCAGTTCGAACGCGAGCACCGCGCCGGTTCCCTTGGGCGCCAGCTTCTTTCCGATCTCATACCAGGGTGAGGTGGGAAGCCCGGCGTAGTTGACCGACACCACTCCGTCATGACCGCTGAGGAATTCGGCGACCCGCTGGGCGTTGGCCACGTGGCGTTCGAGGCGCAGGCTCAGGGTTTCGATGCCCTGGGCGATGAGGAACGCGTTGAACGGCGCGCCCGCCGAGCCGAGGTCGCGAAGCAGCTGAACCCTGGCCTTCAACGCGAAGGCGGGCGGCCCGAGTTCGGCGAACACCACGCCGTGGTAGCTGGGGTCGGGGGTGGTGAACCCGGGGTGGCGGCCCTGGGTCCAGTCGAAGCGTCCGCCGTCCACGATCACGCCGGCGATCGACGTGCCGTGCCCGCCGAGGTACTTGGTCGCCGAGTGCACGACGATGTCGGCGCCGTGCGCGATCGGCTGGATGAGGTACGGCGTCGCGATGGTGTTGTCGACGATCAGCGGGACGCCGTTCTCGTGGGCGACCGAGGAGACGCCCGGGATGTCGAGCACGTCGATTTGCGGATTGGAGATGGTCTCGCCGTAGAACGCCTTGGTGTTGGGTCGGACTGCCGCGCGCCAGGAGTCCAGGTCGTCGGGATCGTCGACGAAGGTGGTCTCGATGCCCAGCTTGGGCAGGGTGTAGTGGAAGAGGTTGTACGTGCCGCCGTAGAGGCGTGGCGAGGACACGACGTGGTCACCCGCGCTGGCGAGGTTGAGGATCGCGAAGGTCTCCGCGGCCTGCCCCGAGGACAGGAACAGGGCCGCGACGCCGCCTTCGAGCGCGGCGATGCGCTGTTCGACGACGTCCTGGGTGGGATTCATGATGCGGGTGTAGATGTTGCCGGGTTCGGCCAGGCCGAACAGAGCCGCCGCGTGGTCGGTGTCGCGGAACGCATAGGAGGTGGTCTGGTAGATCGGCAGTGCCCGCGCGCCGGTGGTGGGGTCGGGGCTTTGGCCGGCGTGGACCTGTTTCGTCTCGAAGGCCCAGCTGGCAGAGCGAGGCTCGTCCGAGCGATCATTCGATGCGGTCGGGTCGAAGTCGTCGGTCATGAAGGATGTCTCCTGTAAGTGATAAGGGGGTGCCACGGGGATATCGAGCCCAAGGCACGACTCAGCTGTGGGAATGGTTCGGCGTCAACGACACAACGGGGGCCTCCGCATCAGGTTTCCCTGTCTACTAAGGGGCCCGTCATGGCGGGCCCGCGCTTGCCGGTTAGCCGTCCGAGCTTCGAGGACGACTACTCAACCTGGTCAATCACCCGGGGCACCCCACCGCGGTTGGAGGGTTGCCGGCCAGCGAGCCGGGGCTTGACGCTGGCACTCATGACCGAAACGAAGCGTATCTCGTGACCGGTTATCGATGCCACTGGGTTGTGGGTCGGAGCGGGTCACCCGCGCCATCGGTGACGAAAGAACTACGCGTAGGTTCGTACCCGACGCGATAATGACCGTGAACGCAGTTCGATAGTGACGCCGGGAGACAGACAAGTGACTGAGCAGCCGACCATCATCTACACGCTGACCGACGAGGCGCCGTTGCTGGCGACTCACGCCTTCCTTCCGGTGCTGCGCGCCTTCGCCGGTGCCGCCGGCATCGAGGTGGAGACCAGCGACATCTCCGTCGCGGCGCGCATCCTGGCCGAGTTCTCCGACTACCTGACCGAGGAGCAGCGGGTCCCCGACAACCTCGGCGCGCTCGGCAAGCTCACCCAGCTGCCGGAGACCAACATCATCAAGCTGCCGAACATCAGCGCCTCGGTGCCGCAGCTGCTGGCCGCCATCAAGGAGCTCAAGGCCAAGGGATACGACCTTCCCGACTACCCGGGCGAGCCGAAGACCGAGGACGAGAAGAAGATCAAGCAGCGGTACGGCACCTGCCTCGGCAGCGCGGTCAACCCCGTACTGCGCGAGGGCAACTCGGACCGCCGCGCGCCCAAGGCCGTCAAGGAGTACGCCCGCAAGCACCCGCACAGCATGGGCAAGTGGTCGCAGGCCTCGCGCACGCACGTCGCGACGATGCGTCATGGCGACTTCTACCACGGCGAGAAGTCGATGACGTTGGATCGCGCCCACACGGTCCGGATGGAGCTCAAGACCACCCGTGGCGAGACCCTGGTGCTCAAGCCGGAGGTCAAGCTGGACGAGGGCGACGTCATCGACAGCATGTTCATGAGCAAGAAGGCTCTGTGCGAGTTCTTCGAGACGGAGATGCAGGACGCCTACGAGACGGGCGTGATGTTCTCGCTGCACGTCAAGGCGACCATGATGAAGGTCAGCCACCCCATCGTGTTCGGGCACGCCGTCAAGGTGTTCTACAAGGACGCCTTCGCCAAGCACCAGACGCTCTTCGACGAGCTCGGCGTCAACGTCAACAACGGTCTGAGTGACCTCTACGCCAAGATCGAGTCGCTGCCGGCCTCGCAGCACGAGGAGATCATCCGCGACCTGCACGCCTGCCACGAGCACCGCCCCGAACTGGCGATGGTGGACTCGGCCAAGGGCATCACCAACTTCCACTCGCCCAGCGACGTGATCGTCGACGCCTCGATGCCGGCGATGATCCGCGCCGGCGGCAAGATGTACGGCGCCGACGGCAAGCTCAAGGACACCAAGGCCGTCAACCCGGAGTCGACGTTCTCGCGGATCTACCAGGAGATCGTCAACTTCTGCAAGACCCACGGCCAGTTCGACCCGACGACGATGGGCACCGTCCCGAACGTCGGTCTGATGGCCCAGAAGGCCGAGGAGTACGGCAGCCACGACAAGACCTTCGAGATCCCCGAGGCTGGTGTCGCCGACATCGTCGACGTCGACACCGGCGAGGTGCTGCTCACGCAGAACGTCGAGGAGGGCGACATCTGGCGCATGCCGGTGGTCAAGGACGCCCCGATCCGGGACTGGGTGAAGCTGGCCGTCACCAGGGCTCGTGACTCCGGCATGCCGGTGGTCTTCTGGCTGGATCAGGAGCGGCCGCACGAGAACGAACTGCGCACGCTGGTCAACGAGTACTTGAAGGATCACGACACCGACGGCCTCGACATCTCGATCATGAGCCAGGAACGGGCGATGCGGCACACCATCGAGCGGGCCATGCGCGGTCAGGACACCATCGCCGCGACCGGCAACATCCTGCGCGACTACCTGACCGACCTGTTCCCGATCCTGGAACTGGGCACCAGCGCCAAGATGCTGTCCATCGTGCCGTTGATGGCCGGGGGTGGGCTGTACGAGACCGGCGCCGGCGGATCGGCGCCCAAGCACGTCAGCCAGTTGGTGGAGGAGAACCACCTGCGTTGGGATTCGCTGGGCGAGTTCCTGGCGTTGGCGGCCAGCCTCGAGGGACTCGGTTCCAAGATGGACAACGAGAAGGCGAAGGTGCTCGCCAAGACCCTGGATGCGGCAACTGGAAAGCTGTTGGACGAGAACAAGAATCCGTCGCGCAAGACCGGCGAGCTCGACAACCGGGGCAGCCAGTTCTACCTCGCGATGTACTGGGCGCAGGAGCTCGCCGATCAAAACGAGGACTCCGAGCTGGCCGACTACTTCACGCCGCTGGCGAAGGCGCTGGCCGACAACGAGGAGACCATCGTCTCCGAACTCAATGGCGTGCAGGGTGATTCGGTCGACATCGGCGGTTACTACTACCCCGACGTCGAGAAGGTCACGGCCGTGATGCGACCGAGCAAGACGTTCAACGAGGCGTTGGAGTCCGCGCACGGCTGACGCGTGGCGGTGGCCCTTGTAATGTGGCTCACATGTCCAAGATCAAGGTCGACGGCACGGTCGTAGAACTCGACGGCGACGAGATGACCCGTGTCCTCTGGACGCTGATCAAGCAGACGTTGATCCTGCCGCACCTCGACGTGGACCTCGAGTACTACGACCTGGGTATCGAGCACCGCGATGCGACCGACGACCAGGTCACCCTGGATGCGGCTCACGCGATCGCGCGCCACCACGTCGGGGTCAAGTGCGCCACCATCACCCCCGACGAGGCCAGGATGGCCGAGTTCGGTCTCAAGCAGATGTGGTCCTCACCCAACGGCACTATTCGAAACATCCTGGACGGTACGATCTTTCGTGCCCCGATCGTGATCCACAACGTGCCACGGCTGGTGCCCGGCTGGACCAAGCCCATCGTCATCGGTCGGCACGCGTTCGGTGACCAATATCGAGCCTTCAACGCCAAGGTCGACGGGCCCGGCACGTTCACCGTCACGTTCACTCCGGCCGACGGCGGTGAGCCGATGGTGCACGACGTGGTTCGGATTCCCGAGGACGGCGGGGTCATCATGGGGATGTACAACTTCAAGAAGTCGATCCAGGACTTCGCCCGGTCGTCGTTCAGATATGGCCTGCAGCAACGGTATCCGGTGTACCTGTCGACCAAGAACACCATCCTCAAGTCCTACGACGGGATGTTCAAGGACGAGTTCCAGCGCATCTTCGACGAGGAGTTCGAGGCGGATTTCGCCGCGTTGGGCCTGACCTATGAGCACCGACTCATCGACGACATGGTGGCCTCCTGTCTCAAGTGGGACGGAGGCTACGTCTGGGCCTGCAAGAACTACGACGGCGACGTCCAATCCGACACCGTCGCACAGGGTTACGGATCGCTGGGGCTGATGACCTCGGTGCTGTTGACCCCCGACGGGCAGACCATGGAGGCAGAGGCCGCACACGGCACCGTCACCCGGCACTTCCGGCAGCACCAGGCCGGCCGGCCCACCTCCACCAACCCGATCGCCTCGATCTTCGCCTGGACCAGGGGCCTGGCGCATCGCGGCAAGCTCGACCACACCCCGGCCGTCGTCGAATTCGCCGAGACCCTCGAGGACGTGGTGATCGGCACGGTGGAAGGCGGGCACATGACCAAGGATCTCGCGCTGCTGATCGGCCCCGAACAGAGCTGGCAGACCAGCGAGGAGTTCCTCGGCACCGTCGCCGATCACCTCGTGGGGGCGCTCGCCTAGCGACCTTGGTCTAACCCGCGGGCGGGATCTGCCGCCTGGCCTCGACCTGGGAGCCCACGAAGTCGGCGATCAGCTCGGTGACGCGACCGGGTGCCTCGAGCATCGGAATGTGCCCTAGGCCCGCGAGCCGTATCACGGTGGTGTCGGGCGGCAGGTTGTCGATCAGGTACTTGTTGCCGCGCGGGGTGGGGAACACCCTGTCCTTCTCACACAACACCAGCTGGGTGGGCACCGCCACGTTGGCCAGCTCCAGCAGACCGGGCAGCCGCAGTGTCTTGACCAACAGCTGGAAGTAGGCCGTGCAGTGGGTGGCGTCGTCGACGAGGGTGACCAGGTCGGGGTGGCTCGGCCCGTCGGCCGGCCCGCTGACGGCGAGCGTCGCGATGCGTCGGGCGAACGGCAGGCCGAGGATCCGGGGGCCCAGCAGGCGCGCCAAGGCCAGCACGGGACCGCCGGCGAGGAACTTCAGCACCGTCTCGTACTTGGTCGGCGAGTGCTGCGACCAGCCGCCCGCCGGCGCGATCGCCGTCACCGAACGGGCGCGGCCGCGCCGCTCCAGCTCGAAGGCCACCCATCCGCCCAGGGAGTTGCCGACGACGTGGGCGGTGTCCCAGCCCAGCTCGTCCATCCGTCGTTCCACGTCGTCGACGAGGTCGGAGGTGCCCATCAACCACGACGTCGCCTTGGGGCCGCCGTGGTGGCCGACCATCGTCGGGGCGAGCACCTCGTACTCACCGGTGTCCGCCAGTTGCTCGGCGACGGTTTGCCACACCGCCTGCGAGCACAGGAACGGGTGCAGCATGAGGATCGGCTCGCCGCCGGGGTCGCCGAGGTGGATCGGGTCGCGGGTCGTCATTCCGCCGACCCTAAGTCGATACCGGCGGTACCGCAAGAATGGCGTCGGCCCGGTCGGCTAGGGTCTGTCCCTCGTGATCGTCAGCACCGTCAACGTCAACGGCATCCGCGCCGCGGTCAAGGAACGCTCCGCCGAGAACCGTGGACTCCTGCCGTGGCTTCAGAGGACTCCGGCCGACGTGGTCTGCCTGCAGGAGACCCGTGCCGACGACGACCAGCTGGCCGAGGCGCTCGCGCCGGCTCTCGACTCGGGCTGGCAGCTGGCCTCGGCCGATCCACACCTCAAGGGCCGCAACGGCGTTGCCGTGTTGAGCCGCCATCCCATCACCAGAACGCTGATCGGACCCGGCGCCGACGAGTTCGCCGCCCACGGCCGATACGTCGAGGTCGACGTCGCCGACATCACCGTCGCCAGTGTCTACGTTCCCACCGGGGAGGCCGACACGGAGCGCCAGCGGGAGAAGGAACGGTTCCTGGCCGCCGTGGCCGCCCGGATGGCACGGCTTCGAGCCGACGGGCGCGGCGCAGTGGTGTGCGGGGACTGGAACATCGGCCACACCGAGAACGACATCAAGGCCTGGAAGGCCAACCAGAAGAAGGCCGGATTCCTGCCCGCCGAACGTCAGTGGGTGACCGATCTGCTGGCCACCGGCTGGGTGGACGTCGTCCGCGCGGCCCATCCCGACGTCGCGGGGCCCTACAGCTGGTGGTCCTGGCGCGGCAAGGCCTTCGACAACGACGCGGGTTGGCGCATCGACTACCAGCTGGCCACCTCGGCCTTGGCTCGGCGCGTCGTCACCGCCCGGGTCGAGCGCGCCGAGGCCTACGCACTGCGCTGGTCGGATCACGCTCCGGTGACCGTCGAATACGCCTGACCCAAGATCACGGCCGATGACGGAGGTGAAAGGATCAACGACATCATGAGTGCCTCCAATCGGCGCGTCGTCTTCTCCGGCGTGCAGCCCACATCCGACTCCCTGCACCTCGGCAACGCATTGGGAGCCGTCAGTCAGTGGGTCGGGCTGCAGGACGGTTACGACGCGTTCTTCTGCGTCGTCGACCTGCACGCGATCACCATCCCGCAGGATCCCGCCCTGCTGCGCACGCGCACCCTGGTGACCGCCGCGCAGTACCTGGCGCTCGGCGTCGACCCCGCCCGCGCCACCGTCTTCCTCCAGAGCCACGTGCCTGCACATGCCGAATTGGCTTGGGTGCTTGGCTGTTTCACCGGTTTCGGGCAGGCGTCGCGGATGACGCAGTTCAAGGACAAGTCCCAGAAGGAGGGGGCGGACGCCACCACCGTCGGCCTGTTCACCTACCCGGTGCTGATGGCGGCCGACGTGTTGCTCTACGACACCGACCTGGTGCCGGTCGGCGAGGACCAGCGCCAGCACCTCGAGCTCGCCCGCGACGTGGCGCAGCGCGTCAACGCCCGGTTCCCGGGCACGTTCGTGGTGCCCGAGCCGATGATCCAGAAGGCGACCGCGAAGATCTACGACCTGCAGGACCCGACGGCGAAGATGAGCAAGTCCGCTGCCTCCGACGCGGGGTTGATCGCTCTGCTCGACGATCCGAAGAAGACTGCCAAGAAGATTCGCTCCGCGGTGACCGACAGCGAGCGTGAGATTCGCTTCGACCGGGACGCCAAGCCGGGGGTGTCGAATCTGTTGACGATCCAGTCGGCGGTCACCGGCGTCGGGGTGGACGCGCTCGTCGAGGGGTACGCCGGGCGTGGGTACGGCGACCTGAAGGCCGACACGGCCGATGCGGTCGTGGAATTCGTGACGCCCATCAAGTCCCGGGTCGACGAGATGTTGGCCGACCCCGCGGAACTCGAGTCCGTGCTGGCGGCGGGCGCCGAGCGGGCCGCGGAAGTGTCTGCAAGGACGCTCGCGCGGGTATACGACGAATTGGGATTCCTCAGCAAGCATTCCTAGTCCACCAGGAGACCGGCGTGACCGAACCGGCGCAGCCCGGCATATTGGACCGGCTCCGAGCCAGATACCACTGGTTCGACCGGGTCATGCGCGCACAGGGGCGCTACGACGACAGCAAGGGCGACTTCTACGCCGCCGGCATCACCTACTTCACGATCTTCGCGCTGTTTCCCCTGCTCATGGTGGCCTTCGCGGCAGGCGGCTTCGTGCTGGCCAGCAGGCCCGACCTCCTTGGGACGGTGGAGGCGAAGATCATGGGGTCGGTGTCGGGTGACCTCGGGACACAACTCGTCGACCTGATGAAGTCGGCCATCGATTCGCGGACCTCCGTCGGCGTCATCGGGCTGGCGACTGCGGCCTGGGCGGGTCTGGGCTGGATGGCCAACCTGCGTGAGGCGCTGAGCCAGATGTGGGGCTTGCAGCGCGGCGAGCCGGGCGGCTTCATCGGCACCAAGGTCTCCGACCTGCTGGCCCTGCTGTCGGCGTTCGCGGCGATCGTCGTCACCGTCGCGCTGTCGCTACTGGGCAACAAGACGGTGATGCGCGGCGTGGTGGAGTGGCTCGGGATCGCCGAGTTCCCCGGGCTGGGCGTGCTGTTGCGCGTGGCCTCGCTCGCGGTGTCCCTCGGCATCTCCTGGCTGCTGTTCACCTGGATCATCGCCCGCCTGCCGCGGGAATCGGTCAGCTTCCGCAGTGCGAGGCGGGCGGGACTCCTGGCTGCGGTGGCCTTCGAGGTGTTCAAACTGGTGGCCTCGGTCTACCTGTCCGCGGTGATCCGCGGACCAGCCGGGGCGACGTTCGGGCCCGTCCTGGGCTTGATGGTCTTCGCCTACATCACCGCACGGCTGATCCTGTTCGCGACGGCGTGGGCCGCGACGGCGACGGAGAACTTGGCGTCGGCGCCGGTCGGGCCGCCCGATCCCGCCGAGATCACCACCAGGGTGGACGTGCACGAGGGGTTGGGCGTGCGCGGAGCCATCGCGGCGGCGAGCGTCGGTGCGCTTGGCGCCCTTGGTGTCTCGCGTCTGACGCGGCGCCGTTAACGCCGGGACTCGCTGGGGCGGCGGTTGATCGACCGCGCGCCCATGATGAGTGCGAACACGACGAGTGACCCGACCACGCCCACGCCGACCCGGACGGGGACGGCGTCGGCGCCGGGCAGCGGAGAAGCCGCCACGTCTTGGGCGGGCACGTTGTCGCCGAGGGGGTTGGCCGCCCTGACCGTCAACGACGGATCGGGCTCGACCAGCGTGCCGACCTTGGTGCCGGGTGGCGTCGAGAAGCCGTAGTCGAGCAGGTGCGCGGCCTGCTCCCAGGGGGCGATGGGCAGCCGGGTCCCGTGCAACATGATGACGACGAGCCGCCGTCCGTCGTGGTCGGCGGCGCCGACGAACGTCTGTCCCGCGTCGTCGGTGTAGCCGGTCTTGCCGCCGAGGGCGCCGGGGTAGTTGTAGAGCAGCTGGTTGTCGTTCTCCAGCTGGTAGCCGGGGCTGTCCTCCTGGCCGTCACGCGGGTGTCCGGGAAAGTCGTAGGTCTTGGTGGCCACGACGTTGGCGAAGACGGCGTTCTGCCAGGCGTACCGGTAGAACAGCCCCAGGTCGTAGGCCGAGGTGCTCATGCCGGGGCCGTCGAGGCCGGACGGGGTGGCCGCGCGGGTGTCGCGGCCACCAAGCTTGCCCGCCAGATCGTTGATCTTCGCCAGCGCGGTGTCCATTCCGCCGAGTTGAGCGGCCAACGCGTGGGCCGCGTCGTTGCCGGAGTGCATCAGCAGGCCGTGCAGCAGGTCGTTGACGGTGTACTTGCCGCCCTTGTCGACGCCGACGCGGGTGCCCTCCGCGGCGGCGTCGTCGGAGGTGCCGATCACCTGCTTGTTGATGGGGAGTTCGCGCAGCGCCTGCATCGCGACCAGCACCTTGATGATGCTGGCGGGGCGGTGTCTGCCGTGCGGGTCGCGGGCCGCGATGATGTCGCCGTTGTCGAGGTCGGCGATCACCCATGCCTCGGCGGAGACGTCGTCGGGAACGGGCGCGGTACCCGGTGCGGCGATGATTCCGCACCCTGACAGTGCGTCACCGCCGAGCGGCTTGTCGGGGACCGGCAGAGGCGCGGGCGGGTCGCCGGACTCGGGAATCTCGGAGGAGTCGACGGCCGGGGGAGTCACCACCCGGTACGGGCAGGCGTCGTCGGCGTTGGCCAGTGCCGGGCTGCCGAGCAGGCAGAAGGCCGCGAGGAGGGGTGTCGCCACCAACGCGGCAGCGCGTCGGGACACGGTGTGGAACGTCGCCATGGTGTCTGCAGATTAGGCGACGGCCTCGGGTTTTCGAGGTTGCCACGCTGTTGCCAAAGTGGCCGGTGCTACCCCTGGGACACCGCTCCAACGCCGAATGCACGGTTGTACGCACACCCGCTCGGGCGATGCGTTCGACAACCGTGCACTCGGCGGGGGACTGCTACAGGAGCCGGCCCGCTTCGCTCAGCACGCCGTGCAGGATGTCGTAGATGGCGTCGAATTCCCTCTGACCGGAGATCAGCGGGGGAGCCAGCTGGACGACTGGGTCGCCGCGGTCGTCGGCGCGGCAGTACAGCCCCGCCTCGAACAACGCCGGGGTGAGGAAGCCGCGCAGCAGACGCTCGCATTCCTCGTCGTTGAAGGTCTCCTTCGTGGACTTGTCCTTGACCAGCTCGATGCCGTAGAAGAAGCCCTCGCCGCGGACGTCGCCCACGATCGGCAGGTCGTACAGCTTCTCCAGCGTCGACCTGAACGCCGGTGCCATCTGCTTGACGTGGTCGTTGATGCCCTCACGCTCGAAGATGTCGAGGTTGGCCAGCGCGACCGCCGAGGAGACGGGATGCCCGCCGAAGGTGTACCCGTGGCCGAACACCGTCTTGCCGTCGTCGAACGGCTCGAACAGCCGGTCGCTCGCGATCATCGCGCCGATCGGCGAGTAGCCCGACGTCAGTCCCTTGGCGCAGGTGATGATGTCCGGCACGTAGCCGAAGTCGTCGCACGCGAACATCGAGCCGATCCGGCCGTAGGCGCAGATCACCTCGTCGGAGACCAGCAGGACGTCGTATTCGTCGCAGATCTCGCGGACCCGCTCGAAGTATCCGGGCGGCGGCGGGAAGCAGCCGCCGGCGTTCTGCACCGGCTCCAGGAAGACTGCGGCGACGGTGTCGGGACCCTCGAATTCGATGGCCTCGGCGATGCGGTCGGCGCAGTAGCGTCCCCACGCCTTGGGGTCGTCGCTGAACTGCTCGGGCGCCCGGTAGATGTTGGTGTTGGGCACCCGGAAGCCGCCCGGGGTCGGCGGATCGAAGGGCGCCTTGAAGTCGGGGATGCCGGTGATGGCCAGCGCGCCCTGAGGTGTGCCGTGGTACGCGATGGACCGCGAGATCACCTTGTACTTGCCCGGCTTGCCGGTCAGCTTGAAGAACTGCTTGGCGAGCTTCCACGCGCTTTCGACGGCCTCGCCGCCACCGGTGGTGAAGAACACCCGGTTCAGGTCACCGGGGGCGTAATTGGCCAGGCGCTCGGCCAATTCGATGGCGGGCGGAGTGGCGAAGGACCACAGCGGGAAGAACGACAGCGTCTCGGCCTGCTTGGCAGCGGCCTCGGCCAGTTCGGCGCGGCCGTGACCGACCTGCACGACGAACAACCCGGACAGGCCGTCGATGTACTTGTTGCCGTTGCTGTCCCAAATGTGCACCCCCTCGCCACGGGTGATGATGGTCGGCGTGATGCCTTCGCCATGGCGGGCGAAGTGGCCCCACAGGTGGCGGTTGGCCGAGGCCCCCATGTCGGTGGTTACGGTTGGATCTGATTCTACGAGAGTCATCGTGTGCCCCAATTGTATTGCTGCTTAACGAGTTTGAGGTAAACTAAAGTTTCGGTGGATATCACCCCTGGTACGGCGCGGATCTTGGTGTTGAGCAGGTCGAGCAGGTCGCCGTCGTCCTCGCAGACGACTTCGACGATGGCGTCGAAGGATCCGGCGGTCAGCACGACGTAGTCGACGGATTCGATCGCGGCGAGCTTGTCGGCGATCTTGGTGGTGTCTCCGGTGCACCGGATGCCGATCATCGCCTGGCGCGCGAAGCCCAACTGCATGGGATCGGTGACGGCGACGATCTGCATCACGCCCGCGTCGGCCATCCGCTGGACCCGCTGGCGGACCGCCGCCTCCGAGAGCCCGACCGCCTTGCCGATGCCGGCATAGGACCGTCGGCCGTCTTGCTGCAGCTTCTCGATGATCGCCTTGGACAGTTCGTCGAGCTGAAACGCCGCACCGGGTCGAGAATGGTTGATTCGCAACGAGACAGCTTGGGCGCTCGGCTGAGCATCCCTATCGACCATGACGACGATTGTGCACGGAATCCGTCGTCTAGGGCAACCAATGCCATGAAATCGTTCGTTTTCCCCGGTCTCGGCGGGGGATATGCGTAGCTGGGCGGGGGAGGGTCGACTAGCTTGACAGTCATGACGATCGCGAGCAGTTGGATTGACGGTACCGAGGTGACGACGGGCGGCCAGGAACATCGAATCGTCGACCCGGCGACCGGAAACGTGGTTGCCGACCTCAACCTGGCGACCCCCGCCGACGTCGACGTCGCGGTGGCATCGGCCCGGGCGGCGCTGCCGGGCTGGGCCACCGCCACCCCCGCCGAGCGGTCCGCGGTGCTGGCCAAATTGGCCCATCTGGCCGGCGAACACTCCGAGGCGCTGGTGGCCGAGGAGGTCAGCCAGACCGGCAAGCCGGTGCGACTGGCGACGGAGTTCGACGTGCCGGGCAGCGTGGACAACATCGACTTCTTCGCCGGCGCGGCCCGCCATCTCGAGGGCAAGGCCACCGCGGAGTACTCCGCCGACCACACCTCCAGCATCCGGCGCGAGGCCATCGGCGTGGTCGCGACGATCACGCCGTGGAACTACCCGCTGCAGATGGCGGTCTGGAAGGTCATACCCGCGCTGGCCGCCGGATGCTCGGTGGTCATCAAGCCCGCCGAGGTCACCCCGCTGACGACGCTCGCGCTGGCACGTCTGGCCAGTGAGGCCGGCCTGCCCGACGGCGTGCTCAACGTGGTGACCGGCGCCGGTGGCGACGTCGGTACGGCGCTGGCCGGGCATCGCGACGTCGACCTGGTGACGTTCACCGGTTCGACGGCCGTCGGGCGCAAGGTGATGGCGGCCGCGGCCCAGCACGGGCACCGCACCCAACTCGAGCTCGGCGGCAAGGCACCATTCCTCGTCTTCGACGACGCCGACCTCGACGCCGCCGTCCACGGCGCGGTGGCGGCGTCGCTGATCAACACCGGACAGGACTGCACCGCCGCGACGCGGGCGATCGTGGCGCGCGACCTCTACGACGACTTCGTTGCCGGGGTCGGCGAACTGATGGCCAAGATCGTCGTCGGCGACCCGCACGACCCGGACACCGATCTCGGTCCGCTCATCACCGAGGCGCACCGGGCCAAGGTCGCCGGCATCGTCGAGCGTGCGACCGGCGAGGGCGGCCGCATCGTGACCGGCGGCATGGCCCCAGACCGGCCCGGTTCGTTCTACCGGCCCACCCTGATCGCCGACGTCGACGAACGCTCGGAGGTCTACCGCAGCGAGATCTTCGGCCCCGTCCTGGTGGCCCGGCCGTTCACCGACGACGACGACGGCATCCGGCAGGCCAACGACACGGAGTACGGGTTGGCGGCATCGGCGTGGACGCGTGACGTCTACCGCGCGCAACGGGCCTCGCGGGAGATTCACGCCGGCTGCGTGTGGATCAACGACCACATCCCGATCATCAGCGAGATGCCGCACGGGGGCGTCGGCGCGTCCGGCTTCGGCAAGGACATGAGCGACTACTCCTTCGAGGAGTACCTCACCATCAAGCACGTCATGAGCGACATCACCGCCAAGGCCGAAAAGGATTGGCACCGAATCATATTCACGAAGCGAAGCGGAGCTGAATCATGATGTCGGCCACGAAGCGAAGCGGAGCTGAATCATGATGTCGGCCACGAAGCGAAGCGGAGCTGAATCATGATGTCGGCCACGAAGCGAAGCTGAACCGTGACCGAGTTGGCGGTGCGCGACGCCACCGACGACGACTGGCCGGGGATAGCCCGGCTGACCGCAACCAGCTTCGGTTCCTACTGGCACCCCGAGACGTTCACCGCGTGGCGCACCTTGATGGTGGCCGGCAGCACGGTGGTCGTCGGCGACGGTGACGACGTGGTCGCGATGGCGCACTACCTGGACTTCACGCTGACCGTGCCGGGCGGGGCCACTCTGCCCGCCGCGGGTCTCACCTGGGTCGGGGTGGCCCCGACGCACCGGCGACGCGGTCTGCTCCGCGCGATGTACACCGAACTCCACGACCGGATCCGCTCCGCCGGCTACCCACTCGCGGTGCTGACGGCGTCCGAGGGTGGCATCTACGGCCGCTTCGGGTACGGGGCCGCCACCACCGAGACCACGCTGACGGTGGACCGGCGCTTCGCCCGCTTCCACACCGATCTGCCCGACCCGGGTGGGGTGCGCCTCGTCGCGCCGCGCGAGAACCGCGACCGTCTCGCCGAGGTCTACGACCGCTACCGACGGCGGACCCCCGGAGGCCTCGAACGGCCGACGCCGCTGTGGGACGACCTCCTCGCGGATTGGGAGGATTCGCGCGGCGGCGGCACGGCGTGGTTCTGTCTGCTGCATCCCGACGGGTACGTGCTCTACCGCAGCCATGGTCGGCCGAGAACCGTTCGCGTGGAGGAGTTCACGGCCGTTACGCCGGAGGCTCACGTCGCGCTCTGGCGCGCGCTGGTCGGCCTCGACCTGGTCGAGACGGTGACGGTGCGAAGCCACCCGGCCGACCCGTTGCCCTACTACTTCGACGACGCCAGAGTGGTGCGCACCACCGGTGCCGAAGACGAGCTGTGGGTGCGCATCATGGACGTGCCCGCGGCGCTGCAGGCCCGCACCTACGCTGCAGACCTCGACGTCGTCGTCGAGATCGATGACGGATTCCGGGGTGACGGCGGCACGTTCGCGTTGACGGTGCGCAACGGGCAGGCGACCTGCACGCCGACCGAGGCGCCCGCCGACATGACGATGGCGCTCGACGTGCTCGGCGGCCTCTACCTCGGCGTGCACTCCGCCCGCATGCTCGCGGCAGCCCACCGCATCCGCGGCGGCAGCGCCGAGCAGGTGGCCAGGGTGGACGCCGCATTGCGTAGCGACGTCGCCGCCCAGCTTGGCTTCCACTTCTGAAGGGCAGCAACGACGGTGAAGTGCATCGTGGTCGGTGCGGGCGCATGGGGTCTGCCCGCGGCGGCGGAGTTGGCCCGGCGCGGGCACGACGTCTGCCTCGTCGACCGGCACGGTCCGTTCAACGCCCTGTCGTCGTCGGTGGGCCCGACGCGGCTGTGGCGCCTGGCAGACCCCAATCCGGCACGGGTGCGGTTGGCGCGCCGCGGACTGGAGGCGATGCGGCGCCTCGCCGAGCGGGCGAACACCGAGGTGTTCCTCACCCGCGGGTTGCTGTGGCGCGACGACGTGTCGCTGACCGCGCTGCTTCGGACACTTGCCGGGCAGGACGTCGAGCACACCGAGGTGTCTGCGAGTGACGTCGGGCGGTTCTTTCCCGGACTGCGGCCCGACGGCCGCGATGCGGTATGGCAACCGGTGGCCGGCGTCGTCCTGGCCGAGACGTCGCTGCGAGCCCAGCTGGAATCATACTGCGGCACAACGCTGTTCGGCTACGACGTCGTCGACCTGGAAATGAGGCCGTCCGGTGTCCGGGTGTCCTTCGCCGGCGGACAGTTCGTCGACGCCGACGTCGCGGTGCTGGCGGCGGGCCCTGGCGCGGCCGGTCTGCTCGGCAACGTCGGCGTGCGCGTCGACCTGCACCCGTATCTCGAGCAGGTGGTGCACTTCGGCGATGCGGCCCATCCGCACTCGAGCGACGCGCTCCCCGGTCTGTTCGACGGGCCGACGGCCTCTCGGCCCGGTGTCTACGGCATGCCGACGCCGGGCCGCGGCTACAAGATCGGTCTCGACACTCCGCTTCGGGACTATCGACGATCCGACGAGAACCGGACGCCAGACCCCGGTCGTACCAATGCCATTCGTGACTACGTACGAGACGGGCTGTCGTCGGTCCCGACGGTGGTGCTCGACGAGCAGGTGTGCGTCTGGACCGACTCACCCGACGGCAGCTTCGTGGTCGACAGGCTGCCCGGTGGGGTGGTGTTCGCGTGCGGCGACTCCGGCGAGGGTTTCAAGTACTCGGCGTTGATGGGCGAGATCCTCGCCGACCTGGCGGAGGGCCGCACCCCCGACGACGACGTGGCGGCGTTGTCGATGGCGCGTTTCGCGGACGGAACACCGCAGCGGTCTGGTCCCCACGTGCTGGGCAGGCACTAGACCTAATCCTCGCGCGGAACCACCACCACCGGCACGTCCACGCCCGCCAAGATCCGCGCCGCCGTCGACCCGAGGAACAACCTCTTGGGGGCGGCGAACCGGCTCGACCCGATGACCAAGACGTCGGAGTCGTCCCAGTTGAGCTTCTTGAGTGCCGACTCGAGCGTCGCGCCGTCGGCAACCAGGGATTCGATCTCGGGTGCGTCGGGCAATGCGCGCGCGGCGAGGACGAGATTCGACTCGGCGGCCGTGACTTGGGCTTGCCGAACGTCTTTCGGGCTGTCCAGGTGGGCCATGTTCTCGCCGGACACCAGCGACAGCATGCGGATCGACACCCCGGCCGCGCTGGCGAGCGTGATGGCGAACGGCAGGGGGTTGTCGTCGCCGGCCTTCGTCGGGACCGCCGCGGTGATCGACGTGACGGCCGGCGGTGGGTCCTCGTGGTAGCCGCGCGGGGCGAGCGCGACCGGGATGGGGGAGCAGTGCAGCAGGGCGCCGGCCACGGAACCGATCACGTGCCCACCGAAGATGCCGTCCCGCGCGCCGCCGATCACGATGAGGTCGGAGTGCTTCTCCTCGGCGAAGGCGATCAATGTCTCCGAGTAGGACTCGCCCACCAGCACGTGCGCGGCAGCGGTCACGCCGACCTTGGCGAGGGCCGACACGGCCGAACCGATCCACTCCTCGCCCTTGCGCACGAGTAATTGCTGGTACTCGGCTCGGCCGGGGTGGCCGTCGGGGTACTCCTCGCGCACCACGAGCACGACGTCGACCGTCGCGTCGAACGTGTTGGCCAGTGCACCGGCCAACGCGATGCCGTCGTCGCCGGTCGGCGTTGCCAGGTAGCCCACGGTCAAGTGCATTGACGTTCACGGCCTTTCGAAGTACGTCAGAAGGTGTCGGGGACCTTGACCTCGGTGGAGGCGTTGAGCGTCTCCCCGCGGAAGAAGCGCTTGGTGCCAAACGCGAAGCACGCCAGCATCAGCGGAATGCCGAGCACCAGCATGCCGACGCCGAGCACGAAGACCCCGCCCAGTGGCCCGAAGGCGGTGTAGCCGTAGTCCGGGGCCATCATCTCGATTGCGCTGTAGACGAATGCCCACGTCATCGACAGAGCGCCCAGCAAGGGGAAGATGCCGCGAAAGAACAGGTTTCGCGCCGACGAGAAGAGCGTGCGGCGGAAGTACCACACACAGCTGTAGGCGGTGACGCCGTAGTAGAACGCGACGGCCAGGCCCAGTGAGGCCACCGAGTCGGCGAGGGCGTTCTCCGAGAGGAACGTCAGCACCAGGTAGAAGAACAGTGCCGCGCAACCCATCACGATGGTGCCGAACGCCGGGGTCATGTACTTGGGGTGCACGCTGGCGAAGCGCTTCGGGATGGCTTCGTAGACCGCCATCGACAGCGTTCCCCGCGCCGTCGGCAGGATCGTGGTCTGGGTGGAGGACAGCGCCGACACGGCGACGGTGAGCAGCAGCAGTGACGCGACGACGCTGCCGGCCACCGGCTCGCCGAGCACGGTCAGGACGTCGTCGGTGTTGTTGGGGTTGTTGAGTCCGATTCCGACGTCACTGAACCCGGCGAAGGACTGGATCGCGTAGGCCACCAGGACGTAGGTGCACACCAGGATCAGCGTCGTGATGACGGCCGCGATGCCCGGCGTCTTACCGGGGTCCTTGGTCTCCTCGCCGACCGCGAGGCAGGCGTCCCAGCCCCAGTAGATGAAGATGCACAGGATGATCGCGGCCGCGATCGACGACAGGTCCAGACCGCCAGGCCAGAGCCAGGACAGCTGCGGTGTGATCGCCTGGGCCCCGGCGTTTCCGGCGAACACCCGGACCAACGCAAAGATGCTGACGATGATCAGCACTCCGAACTGCACGGCGATGAGGACGTTCTGCATGCGCTCCGACACGGCGACGCCGCGGGCGCTGACCAACGTCATCGCGACGATGAAGAACGAGCCGAGAAGCACCTTGGACCACAGGTTGTCGGCGAGCTCGTCGAGCCCGAGGAACCGGTACAGGTAGATCGCGGCCACCTCGGCGACGTTGGCCAGCACGATGATCGCCGACACGGCCAGGCCCCAGCCGCCGATCCAACCGATCCACGGGCCGAAGGCCTTGGTGCCCCAGGTGAACGTCGTGCCGCAGTCGGGGGTGTCCTGGGACAGTTCCTTGTAACCGAACGCGACCAACAGCATCGGGATGAACGCCAGCACGAACATCGCGGGCGCCTTCTCCCCGACGGCGAGCACGACGTATCCCAGCGTCGCGGCCAGGCTGTAGGCCGGCGCCACCGCGGCCAGTCCGATGACGACGTTTCCGACCAGACCGAGCGCCCCGGACTGCAGGCCCTTGCTCCCCGTGACCGGACCTGCCGTGGGTTCCGCGATAGCCATGTGAGGCAATATACGGTTCTGCGAACCGCCTGGCTGACTACTGCGAAATTCCTGTGAGCGATCAGTTCGTGCTGGTGAACTCCTCGCCCGTGGACGGGTCGACGGCACGCTCGCCCCGGGGCAGGTTCGACAAGTCGGGTGAGATGACCGTCGGCATGTCGCCGGAGTCGGGCAGGCCGAAGCGCGCCACCGACCCGACGGCGGGCTCGAGCAGCAGATCCGCACGGCGGGGCAGGGTTTGCCCCTTGAAGAAGCTCGGCGACAGCGCCCACCACACGAACATCATCACGACCCCGAGCACGAGCGCGCCGATGCCGACCACGGCCACTGCGCCGAAGCCCAGGATCGTCACGTTGTTCCCGTCGTCGTCGACGAGGTAGTCGGCCTTGGAGTAGGAGATCAAGCCGTAGGCGAAGACGACCGTCAGCATGATGGCCCCCAGGAGGGGGACCACGCCGCGCATCATGAAGTCACGCGCCGAGGTGGTCAACGTCTTGCGGTAGTACCAGACGCACGCGTAGCCGGTCATCCCGTAGTAGAACGCGATCATCAGGCCGACCGATCCGATGAGGGCCAGCAGCAGGCTGCTGCTGATGAGGGTGAAGAGCACGTAGAAGAATATCGACACCGCACCCATCACGATCGTGGAGACCGTCGGGGTCAGGTACTTGCGGTGAATCTTGGCGAACGACGTCGGCAGGGCCTTGTAGACGCCCATCGAGAGCGTGGTCCTGGCGGTCGGCAGGATCGTCGTCTGGGTCGAGGCCGAGGCCGAGGTCAGGATCGTCGCCGACAGGGCGAGCAGTCCGATGTGGCCGATGACGCTGTCGCCGAACAGGGCGGGGCCGATGGCGGCGAACACGTCGGCCGAGTTGTCCGGATTGCCTAGTCCCGCATCGGTTTCCCCGACCCCGGCGAAGGCGACCGCGGCCACGGTCACGATGGCGTAGGTGGCCAGCAGCAGGAACGTCGAGAGCACCGCGGCCCTGCCCGGGGTGGTGCCGGGGTCGTCGGACTCCTCGTTGCAGGCCACGGCGGTGTCCCAGCCCCAGTAGATGAAGATCGCGATCAGGATGGCGGGGGCGATGACGGTGCCGAAGTCCAGGCCGCCGGGCCAGAACCACGACAGCGACGGGTGGATCGACTCGGGCAGCGCGTGGCTCGTGTAGACCTTCACCAGGGCGTAGATGGAGATGACGACCAGGATGATGACTTCGAAGCCCAGCAGGAAGTACTGCAGGCGCGCCGACACCTCGATACCGCGATAGCAGATGTAGGTCATGACGGCGATCCAGATGACGCCGGCCACGGTCGACCACAGGGTGCTGTTGGCGAGGTCGGCTGCGGCCGACCAGCCGAGGTCTCCGACGAAGGTGAACGAGTAGGCCCCGGCGATCTGCGCCAGGTTGGCCATCACGATGACGTCGGCGGCGATGATGCCCCAGCCACCCATCCAGCCGATGAGCGGACCGAAGGCCCGCGACGCCCAGGTAAACGTCGTCCCGCAGTCGGGTTCGGCCTTGTTGAGTTCCTGGTAGGCCACCGCGATCAGGTAGATCGGCACGAAGGCCAGCAGGACGATCGACGCCGCCTTGACCCCTGCGCCGCTGGCGACGATCAGACCCAGGACGGCCGCGAGACTGTAGGCGGGGGCCGTCGACGCCATGCCGACCACGACGCTGGAGAGGAGCCCGAGCGAGCCCCCCTTGAGACCCTTGCTGTCGACCGTCCCGGCGGTCCCCGAACTACCCGTGTCGACCGCGGTCATCTCGCATCTCCCTCGTTCTAGCCATGACGAACTGTTGGAGAATACGGTTTCAGTCGTCAAACCGCTCGATGACGACGAAATTAGTACTCACAGGTACCTCACAGACACGGATTCGTGTGTGCGCCGGCAACGCGCAACGGTTTGCTGGTCGTCGTCGCGGTTCGCGGTCACTCTGCTGACCTGGTGAGCATCGCCGCGCGGAGCGAGGAGTTCGAGGCCTTGCGGACGGCCACCCCGCCACCTCATCGCGTGTGCTGTGGGATCCGACGATTCACGTCGATCGCGATCTCACAGCACACGCGATGAGTGAGTCAGAGGGCCAGTACGCCGAGGACGGCGCCGAGTGCCCCGCCCGCGACGAGCAGGATCGGCAGGCACGCCAGCACCTTCATCCACGTGGGCGCCTCGGGACCCGTCGTATGGGTGACGTCGCCGAATTCGAGCTTCGGATACGTCTCCCAAATCCTCATCGGCTTGATGCGTCCCGGGATGAGCTGCCCGTCCATTCGTTCACGTCGGCGGTCACGGGTCCGGGCAGCCCGGGAATCGCCAGCGGTGCGGTCTGCATGCGATGGTTGTATCACGCCGCCCGTGGGGCTGGATCACCGCAATCACGTTGCGCGACGTGGGCTTTGAGCATGGTGCCGGTGGCGATTCGGCCCATGACTCCGGCGTCGCCCAACCGCCGGCGCAGATCGGCGAACTGTTCGTCGGTGACGAGATGCGGGTCGGTGAACAGCAGTGAGGTGGCGTCGAGCCCGTCCATCCGGATCGGCTATCGCGCCGAAGTCGACGCACCAGGAGCAGCCGACCGCGAGGGCGGTCCGGTAGACCGCGACCTGGACGTTGGCGGGCAGGGTGGTCGAGCCGCGCTCCAGCAGTGTCTCGTGCACGGCCTTGGCGACGAGCAGTCTCGTGTGGTGGGCGCCGACGGCGAACGGCACGGGCACTCCAGCGAAGCGGCGCTTGGACTAGCGGGCGAACATCAACGCGCGCTTGACCTCTTGGATCGCCTTGGTGACCTGGATGCCGCGGGGGCACGACTCGGTGCAGTTGAAGGTGGTCCGGCAGCGCCACACCCCGTCGACCTCGTTGAGGATGTCTAGCCGTTCGGCGGCCGCCTCGTCGCGGCTGTCGAAGATGAACCGGTGGGCGTTGACGATGGCGGCGGGCCCGAAGTAGGAGCCCTCGTTCCAGAACACCGGGCAACTCGTCGTGCAGCAGGCACACAGGATGCACTTGGTGGTGTCGTCGTAGCGGGCGCGGTCGGTCTGGCTCTGAATCCGTTCGCGCGTGGGCTCGTTGCCGCTGGTGATGAGAAACGGCTTGACCGCACGGAACGCGTCGAAGAACGGCTCCATGTCGACGACGAGGTCCTTCTCCACGGGCAGTCCGCGAATGGGCTCGATCGTGATGGTCAGCTGCTTGCCGGGCTTCTTCGGCAGCATGTCGCGCATCAGCACCTTGCATGCCAGGCGGTTGACGCCGTTGATGCGCATGGCGTCGGAGCCGCACACCCCGTGCGCGCACGACCGGCGGAAGGTCAGCGTGCCGTCGAGGTACCACTTCGCGTAGTGCAGCAGGTTGAGCAAACGGTCGGTCGGCAGGCACGGAACGCGGAAGCTCTGAAAGCCTGCGCCGTCGGGATCGTCGGGGTTGAACCGGGCGATCTTCAGGGTGACCATGACGGCACCCTCGGGGACCGGCGGCGTCTCGGAGTCGCCGGTGTCGGGCTTGTCGAGAGTCGGTGCGCTCATCAGTGTCCTCGCTTCTTCGCGCAAGCGCTCATCAGTGTCCTCGCTTCTTCGCGCAAGCGCTCATCAGCGTCCTCGCTTCTTCGCGCAAGCGCTCATCAGTACTTCCGTTCCATCGGCTCGTAGCGCGTCTGCACGACCGGCTTGTAGTCCAACCGGATCTCGCTCAGCAGGTCGGTGCCCTGCTTGTAGGCCATGGTGTGACGCATGTAGTTGGTGTCGTCGCGGTTCGGGTAGTCCTCGCGGGCGTGGCCGCCGCGGGACTCCTTGCGATTCAGCGCGCCCACCACGGTGACCTCGGCCAGCTCCAGCAGGAAGCCGAGTTCGATGGCTTCGAGCAGGTCGCTGTTGTAGCGCTTGCCCTTGTCCTGCACGGTGATTCGGGCGTACCGCTCCTTGAAGCCGTGGATGTCGGTCAGCGCCTGCTTGAGGGTCTCCTCGGTGCGGAACACCGCGGCGTTGTTGTCCATCGACTGCTGCAGGGCGCCGCGGATGTCGGCGACGCGCTCGTTGCCGTGCTCGGAGAGGATGTCTCCGACCCATTCGGTGACCATGTTCGCCGGGGTCTCCGGCATGTCGACGAAGTCGTGGCCCAGCGCGTAGCTGGCCGCGGCGATGCCGGCCCGGCGACCGAAGACGTTGATGTCCAGCAGCGAGTTGGTGCCCAGGCGGTTCGAGCCGTGCACCGAGACGCACGCGCACTCGCCGGCGGCGTAGAGGCCGGGCACGATCGAGTCGTTGTCGCGCAGCACCTGTCCGTTGACCGTGGTCGGAATGCCGCCCATCACGTAGTGGCACGTCGGGTAGACCGGCACCAGTTCGGTGACGGGGTCGACGCCCAGGTAGGTCCGGGCGAACTCGGTGATGTCGGGGAGCTTCGCCTCCAGGACGTCGGCGCCCAGGTGGCGGACGTCGATGTAGACGTAGTCCTTGTTGGGGCCGGCGCCGCGGCCCTCGAGCACCTCGAGCACCATCGACCGCGCCACGATGTCGCGGGGGGCGAGGTCGACGATGGTCGGGGCGTAGCGCTCCATGAAGCGTTCGCCGTCGGCGTTGAGCAGCCGGCCGCCCTCGCCGCGCACCGCCTCGGAGATCAGGATTCCGAGCCCGGCCAGTCCGGTCGGGTGGAACTGGTGAAACTCCATGTCCTCCAAGGGGAGTCCCTTGCGGAAGACGATGCCGAGCCCGTCACCGGTCAGGGTGTGGGCGTTGGAGGTGGTCTTGTACATCCGGCCCGAGCCACCGGTGGCGAACACGATCGCCTTGGCGTGGAAGACGTGGATGTCGCCGCTGGACAGTTCGTAGGCCACGATGCCGGTGGCCACGGGTCCGCCGGGGGTGTCGGACATGATGAGGTCCAGCGCGTAGAACTCGTTGAAGAATTCGACGTCGTGCTTGACGCAGTTTTGGTACAGCGTCTGAAGGATCATGTGGCCGGTGCGGTCGGCGGCGTAACAGGCGCGGCGGACCGGGGCCTTGCCGTGGTCACGGGTATGCCCGCCGAACCGGCGCTGGTCGATGCGGCCCTCGGGCGTGCGGTTGAACGGCATGCCCATCTTCTCGAGGTCGTAGACCGCGTCGATGGCCTCCTTGCACATGATCTCCACGGCGTCCTGGTCGGCGAGGTAGTCGCCGCCCTTGACGGTGTCGAAGGTGTGCCACTCCCAGTTGTCTTCCTCGACGTTGGCCAGCGCGGCGCACATGCCGCCCTGGGCCGCGCCGGTATGGCTGCGGGTCGGGTACAGCTTGGTCAGCACGGCGGTCCGCACGCGCGGTCCCGCCTCGACCGCTGCGCGCATCCCCGCGCCGCCCGCACCCACGATGACGACGTCGTATCGGTGTTCGATCAGCATTGCGTGAACCCCTCTAACTCAGGAAATGTTTGCGTCGAAGGTCAACAGCACGTAAGTGCCGAGCACGATCGTGAAGAGCATCGACAGGCCGAGCAGGGTGTTCAGCCAGAACTTGGTCGTGTCCTTGCGGGCGTAGTCGTTGATGATCGTCCGCATGCCGTTGCCGCCGTGCAGCTGCGCCAGCCACAGCAACAACAGGTCCCAGGTCTGCCAGAACGGTGAGGCCCAGCGCTGTGCGACGTAGTTGAAGTCGATCCGGTAGACGCCGCCGTCCCAGAGCAGGCCGATGAAGAGGTGGCCAAGGGCCAGCACCACGAGGACGACGCCGGAGAAGCGCATGAAGAGCCAGGCGTACTTCTCGAAGTTCGGCATCGCGCTGCGGCCCCGTGGCGAGCGGGGGTTGTCCAGGCCGGCGGGCCGGTCGTAGCTGCGCTGCATGACCGGCGCCGGGCCGCCGCGCTCGCTGACGTGGTCGTACGGGTTCTCGCGTGAGGGGCTCATAGGAAACGCTCCGCCATGTGCATGCCCATCACTCCGAGGGCGACGATGAAGACGCTGATCCACACGCCGAGGACTATCCAGAGCATCAGGCGCTGGTACTTCGGGCCGTTCTGCCAGAAGTCGATGAGGATGATCCGGATGCCGTTGAGTGCGTGGAAGAGCACCGCGACGACCAGACCCATCTCCATGAGGCCGATGATCGGCGTCTTGTAGGTGTCGATGATCGCGTTGTAGGCCTCGGGGCTGACGCGCACGAGCGCCGTGTCGAGCACGTGGACGAAGAGGAAGAAGAAGATCGTCGCGCCCGTCACGCGGTGCAGCACCCACGACCACATGCCGGGGTCCCCGCGATAGAGGGTGCGGCGTTTCGTCGGCGACGACCGCGGGGCGGGTGTCGCGGAATCCGCTGTTGTCTGCGTCACGTTCGAGTACTCACTTCCGCGCCTCCAACACCTTCGGTGGACGGTCGGGGAGACGGCGGGTCGATGCTGCCAATTCGTGCCCCATACCTGCTTGTGACTCTAATGCCAGTAAGTGCATGTAAAGAACCGGCGTGAGACCGTTGATTGCCCTGATACCACGGAAATTAGGGTGACCTAATCGGATTCGCGACGACGGGACTGGAGCTTCTAGATGCGTTCAGAAATGCGGCATTGGCCTGGGTGCGATGCCTGATTTCGATTGGAAGACGTTGCGCGACAAGGCAATCGACGTCTCAAGGGAGGCGTATGCACCCTATTCCGGCTTCCCGGTCGGGGCCGCGGCGGTGACGACCGATGGCCGACTCTTGGCCGGATGCAATGTGGAAAATGTCTCATATGGGTTAGGACTTTGCGCCGAGTGTTCGGTGGTCTGCGCGCTGCACTCCACCGGCGGCGGACGGTTGGCCGCTCTCGTCTGCGTCGACGCCGACGGCAATCTGCTCATGCCCTGTGGCCGGTGCCGACAACTCCTGCTCGAACATGGCGGACCCGACATGCTCGTCGACCACCCCTCGGGCCCCCGGCCGCTGCGCGATCTGCTGCCCGATGCCTTCGGTCCCGACGACCTCGCGAGGGTCGGATCACGATGACGGGGTTCGACTTCGACGCCCCGACCGTGATCCGCACCAAACGAGACGGCGGCGTGCTCTCCGACGCGGCGATCGACTGGGTGATCGCGAACTACACCAGCGGGGTGGTGCACGACGAGCAGATGTCCGCACTGCTCATGGCGATCTTCCTGCGCGGGATGAGCGCGGGTGAGATCGCCCGCTGGACCGCGGCGATGATCGATTCCGGCGAGCGTTTCGACTTCGGCGACCTCCGGCACGACGGCAAGCCGCTGAGGTTGGTCGACAAGCACTCCACCGGAGGGGTCGGCGACAAGATCACCATCCCGTTGGTGCCGGTCGTCATGGCCTGCGGGGCGGCGGTGCCGCAGGCGGCGGGGCGGGGGCTCGGCCACACCGGCGGCACCCTGGACAAGCTGGAGGCGATCGCGGGCTTCACCGCCGAACTGTCCAAAGACCGGATCCGCCAACAGCTTCAGGACCTCGGTGCGGCGATCTTCGCGGCGGGGGACCTGGCGCCCGCCGACCGCAAGATCTACGCCCTGCGCGACGTGACGGCGACCACCGAGTCGTTGCCGCTGATCGCCAGTTCGGTGATGAGCAAGAAGCTCGCCGAGGGCGCTGACGCGCTCGTGTTGGACACCAAGGTCGGCCGGGGTGCCTTCCTCACCTCCGAGGACGAGGCCCGGCAGCTGGCCGCGACGATGGTCGAACTCGGCCGGGCCAGCGGAGTCGACACCCGCGCACTGCTGACCGACATGGACCGGCCGCTGGGCCTGACGGTCGGCAACGCCGTCGAGGTCGCCGAATCCCTCGACGTGCTGGCCGGCGGCGGCCCCTCCGACGTCGTCGAGCTCACCGTGACCCTGGCCCGCGAGATGCTCGACGCGGCTGGCGTCGACGGCGTCGACCCTGCGCAGACCCTGCGCGACGGCACGGCCATGGACTGCTTCCGCGCGCTCGTCGAGGCCCAGGGCGGCGATCTCTCGCAGCCGCTGCCGGTCGGCGCGCACGCGGAGACGGTGACCGCACCCCGGGGTGGCACGATGGGCGACATCGACGCGATGGCGGTGGGTCTGGCGGTGTGGCGGCTCGGTGCGGGCCGTTCGACACCTGGTGGTCGGGTTCAGTTCGGCGCGGGCGTGCGGATGCACCGCAGGCCCGGTGATCCCGTCTCCGCCGGCGAGACGCTCTTCACTCTCTACACCGACACCCCGGAGCGCTTCGCCGGCGCGCTGGCCGAACTCGACGGCGGCTGGACCGTCGCAGACGAGGCTCCCGAGGTGCGCCCCCTGATCATCGACCGCATCACCCGAGGAGGGAATTCATGACGACGCCGTTGACGCTCGAGAACATCCAGCGCGCCCCCAAGGCCCTGCTGCACGACCACCTCGACGGTGGCCTGCGGCCGGCGACGGTGGTGGAACTGGCCGACGAGTTCGGGTACGACGGGTTGCCCACCACCGACGTCGGCGAGCTCGCCACCTTCTTCCGAACCGCCGCCCACAGTGGCTCGTTGGTCCGGTACCTGGAGCCGTTCGCCCACACGGTCGGGGTGATGCAGACCCCGGAGGCGTTGCACCGCGTGGCCTTCGAGTGCGTCGAGGACCTCGCGGCCGACTCGGTGGTCTACGCCGAGGTGCGCTTCGCCCCCGAACTGCACATCGACGGCGGGCTCTCGCTCGACGCGGTCGTCGACGCGGTGCTGGCCGGTTTCGCCGACGGGGAGAAGGCGGCGGCTGCGGCCGGCAAGACGATCACGGTGCGCTGCCTGGTGACCGCGATGAGGCACGCGGCCCGCTCGCGAGAGATCGCCGAGCTCGCCATCCGGTTCCGCGACCAGGGCGTCGTCGGGTTCGACATCGCCGGCGCCGAAGCGGGGTACCCGCCCACGCGGCACCTGGATGCCTTCGAGTACATGCGGAACAACAACGCCCGCTTCACCATTCACGCTGGCGAGGCCTTCGGGCTGCCCTCCATCCAGGAGGCGATCGCGTTCTGCGGCGCCGACCGGCTGGGCCACGGCGTGCGCATCGTCGACGACATCACCGTCCACGACGACAGCGACGCCACCCTGGGCAGGCTGGCGTCGCTTTTGCGGGACAAGCGGATTCCCCTCGAGCTGTGCCCGTCGTCGAACGTGCAGACCGGAGCCGTCGCGAGCATCGCCGAGCACCCGTTCGCCCTGCTGGCCAGGCTGCGCTTCAGGGTGACGGTCAACACCGACAACCGGTTGATGAGCGACACCACGATGAGCCAGGAGATGCTGCGCCTCGTCGAGGCGTTCGGCTACGGCTGGAGCGACCTCGAGCGGTTCACCATCAACGCGATGAAGTCGTCGTTCATCCCGTTCCGGGAACGGCTGACGCTCATCGACGACGTCATCAAACCGCGGTACGCCGTCCTGATCGGCTAGAGCGATTCGTGGAGTTTCACCGGCGCCGACCGCCGGTGAAACTCCACGAATCGTTACAGGACCTCGCGCAGCCGGGCGGCGAATTCGGCGGGTGCGCCCATGAATCCGCCGTGGTCGCCGGGGAACTCGGTGGTGTCCACGCCCAACGACCGCGCCACGGCCACCGAGGTCCGATGGGTCAGCAGATGGCCGGATTCGGCGCCGAGGCCGATGACGATGCGGGTCGACGAGGCCTTCAACGTGTCGGCGTCCGGGAGGTACTGCGTGGTCGGCACCAGGTCGTGAACGAAGAAGCGGGCGCCCTCGGCCAGCGCCTTCTCCGGATTCACCGGTTCGCCCTGCGGCTCGGGCGGGCCGTCCTGGCCCACGTCGAAGCCGGCGTTGACCATGAACTTCAACCACGCGGCGTGCAGACCCTCGGTGCGGAAGGTCGCCACGATGTCGGCGGTGGCCGCCCGCTGCGCCTCGGCGTCGGGCAGCAGTTCCAGCAGGGGTGGTTCGTGTGCCACCAGGGTGCGCACGCGGCCGGGGTGCCGGGTGACCAACGCCAGCCCGGTCACCGCGCCGCCGCTGGAGCCGAACACGTCGGCCGACTGTTCACCCATGTCGTCGAGGATCGCCGCCACGTCGTCGGCGCGCAGATCGGGATTCGACGGTCCGTCGGGATCGTCGACGGGACTGCCCGCGAAGCCGCGGGGGTCGTAGGTGACGACGGTGTGATCGCTCGCCAGGGCATCGGCCAGCGGGGCGAACTCCGAGGCGGCCATGGGGGAGCCGATGACGAGAAGCAGGGGACCACGCCCTCGCACCTCGTAGTGCAGGTGGGCGCCGGGGACGCCGAGCGAGCGGGAGACGAAGCCGTCAGTGAGGGTCATGCCGATGCTGACCCGACGCCGACGGAGAACTCATCGGTCCCGATGCGGCAGGGCGAGTAGATCCTTGGCCCGCAGGGCCAACCAGAACTCGGCGATGGTCGCGGTGTCGGTGATTCGTCGGCCCGTGATGTCCTCCACACGCTGGATCCGGTAAACCACCGTCTGGCGGTGCAGCCCCGTCGCGGTAGCCGTCTTGACCCACGACCGGTCGCACCGCAAGTAGGCATCCAGCGTCGCCACCATCTCGCTCGAATGCGCGGCGTCGTAGGCGACGAGCGCGCCGAGCACGCGCTCGACCACGACCTGGGCCTCCTCGGTGTCGCGCAGCACCGACAGCATCGTCGCGTCGCCGTAGTGCGCGGTCGCGTCGGCAGAACCCTCGGCGGCGCGCATCGCCCAGGCGGCCTCCCGGGCGGCGGCAGGTCCTCGGCGCGGATGGCCCAGGACGTCGCTGACGCCGATCGACGCCGCTTCGCCCACGCGGTGCCGCAGCGCGCCCAGCGGCCCGTCGCCTGCGGGCACCAGCGCGTAGAGAACGGCGCCGCGGCGCAGGAGGAGATGGGGTACCTGGCGCCGGGCGAGGCTCACGTGCAGATGCCGCTCCGCGGCGGGTGAGCCACCCGAGACGGCCGCCAGGACCGAGCCCGCGGGCTGCAGACCCCGGTCGGCGAGCAGGCGCGCGGACTCCGCTCCGGTGAACCGCCCGTCGCACAACGACGCCAGCACCTCGGCGCCGACGCGACGGTCGTGCTCGCGTCGCACGTTCTGCTGGGCGAGCAGCACGGCCATCGCCGAGGCCAGGTGCTGCAGCTGGACCACGTCGGGCGGTGACGCGCGGAAGCCGTAGGCCACCAACACCGTCGGCTCCTCGTCGGGCACCTCGACGGCGAGCGCACGTTCGTCGTCGGTGAGGACGTGAAGCACCCCGGGCACGGCACCGCGTCGCGAGGTGATCTCCTCGGTGAGGGCCAGTCGAAGCCCCTCGGGCACGGGATCCGAGGAGTCGAGGGCGATCTCACCGGTGGCGGCGTCGAGCACGGCCAGGCGGCACGCGACCTCACGCCCGAGCTGGCGCAGCGCGTTCTCGGCACCGGCGCGGCCGACCGACTGGCGGATCACCTGGTACACCCGTTCGGTGACGGCGATCCTTCTGCTGTCGTCGCTCTCCGCGCCACCGGCGACGGCCCGTCCGATGGCCGCGAAGCCGACCGAGTACGGCACCAGCAGAACGGGGAAGCCCAGTTCGTCGGCGAGGGTTACGGCCGCCGGGCTCAGTGCGGGGCTGGTGGCATCCAGCCCGATGACGACGCCGCACATGCCGTTCTCGGCCAGGCCGCGGATCAACGCCGCTTGTCCCTCCTGCGAGTCGGGCAGCGTGCGGCCGTTCTTCATGAGTAATTCGCCGCCGGCCAACCACGACCAGGGTTCGTCGAGATCGGAGGTCTGTGCCCAGAACACCGGCCGGTCCAAGCCGCGGGCGCCGGCCCGGACCGTCAGGCGCAGGTGTGGGGTGTCGACGAGGTCGGTCAGCAGGTAAGCCACGAGCTGTTCCCTCCCACGTTGCCAAACGTTGACGTGAACTTAGACGATCGTCGAAAGATCGGCAGCGATCTCAGACGATCGGCTGGTTCACATTCGGCGCGATCAGGTGCAGGGTCGCTGCAACCCCTGGAGGAGAAGCGATGTCAGATCCGACACCCCAGTCCACGGCCCGACCCGCCGCCGAGTCGCCCGCGACGTTGAGCCGCGGCTTCAGCTTCCGCTCGGCGTTGGCGCTGGCCTTCGCCGACGTGTCACCCATCGCGGCGGTGTACGCGATCTTCACCCTCGGACTCTTCGCGGCCGGCCCGAAGTTCTTCTGGGCGTTCCCGATCGTGCTGATCGGCCAACTCCTCGTCGCCGGGGTGTTCGGCGAACTGGCCTCGCGCTGGCCGTACGCCGGCAGTGTCTATCAGTGGTCGCGGCACGTGCGCGGCACGACGTGGGGGTGGGTCGCGGCGTGGGCCTACATGTGGGGGCTGACCATCGCGCTCGGCACGCTGTCGTATGCCGCCAGCGGATTCCTGCTGCAGATCTTCGGCGTCACCGAGCCGTCGCGGTGGGCGACCGCGACGGTGGCCGTCGTCATCATCCTGCTCGGTACCGGGGTGAACATCGTGGGTCGCCAGGTGCTGAAGGTGATGGTGGTCGCCAGCATCACGTGCGAGGTCATCGGCTCGGTCGGATTGGGCATCGTGCTGCTCGTGTTCTACCGCGAGAACCCGTTCTCGGCGCTGTTCTCCAGCGCGGGCATCCCGGACGCCGCGACGTGGACGTCCGGACCGATGCTGCTCGCGATCGCCTTCGTCGGGTGGTCCTTCCTCGGCTTCGAAGCCGCCGGATCGGTGGCCGAGGAGGTCGACGATCCCGAGCGCAACGTCCCCAAGGCCATCATCTTCGGTCTGCTCCTGGTCGGGCTGGTGGTCATGTTCTCCAGCGCCGCACTCATTCTCGCCATTCCGAACCTCGACGAGGTGGTGGCCTCCCAGGCTGGCGACGTGGTCGCCGAGACGCTGACCAACCACCTGGGCGCCGGTGTCACCAAGCCCCTGCTCGCCATGTTCGTCATCGGCTTCATCTCGAGTTTCCTGGCGGTGCAGGCCGCCGTGTCGCGCTGCATCTGGGGTGCCGCCCGCGACCGGAGCCTGCCGGGGTCCAAGGTGCTCGGCAAGCTGGCGGGCCCGGAACGCTTGCCGGTCAACGCGATTGCGCTGACCGCGATCGTGGCCATCGTGTTCATCCTGTTGGCGGGTTCGCAGTTCTACAACATCCTGGTCAACTTCAACATCATTGGCTTCTACATCGCCTTCGGGGTGCCGGTGGTCGGGGCGGCCATCGCCCGGCTGACCGGGAAGTGGCGCCCAGGGCCCTTCAACCTCGGCAGGTGGGGCGCTCCGGTGACCTACCTGGCGTCGCTGTGGATCATCTTCGAGACCGTCAACGTGGCGTGGCCGCGCACTCAGCCCGGCCAGCCGTGGTTCATCAACTGGGCCAGCGTGCTGACCACCGCGGTACTGGCCGTCGTCGGCGCCGCGATCTACCTCACCGTCCGACGCGACATCGCCGCGCCGATCGGCGAGCGGCTTGGCCGCGACGCCGAACCGGTGGTGACGGAGAACTGATGTCGCGCACCGCGATCGTCACCGGTTCGGCCTCGGGCATCGGCGCCGCCGTCACCGACCTGCTCCGTGCCACGGGGTGGGACGTTGCGGGGGTCGACCGTTCGTCGAGCGCCGACCACGTCGCCGACGTGGCCGATCCCGCCGAGGTACGAGCCGTCGTCGAACGAATCGTTCAGGACGTCGGCGAGGTCGACGCCCTGGTGACGGCGGCCGGGCACTACGAGATCACCCCGATGTCGGAGATCTCCGCCGAGGCGTTGCACCGGATGCTCCGCGTCCACCTCGGCGGCCTACGCAACACCGCGCGGGCGGTTTTGCCGTCGATGGCACGACGCGGTAGCGGTGCGATCGTCGCGGTCACCTCCGAACTCGCCATCGGAGGCGGTGACGGCGACGCGCACTACGCAGCGGCCAAAGGCGCCGTCATCGGATTGGTGCGCAGTCTGGCCGCCGAATTCGCCGGCCGCGGCGTCCGAGTCAACGCGGTGGCGCCCGGCCCGACCGACACTCCGCTCTTGTCGGCCGACTCGCCCTGGCGGGCGCCCGACTACCTCGCGACCCTGCCCAACCGACGCTTGACCACGCCCGGGGAGGTCGCGCGCATCGTCGGGTTCCTGGTGAGCGACGACGCCGCCTACTGCACCGGCGAGGTCGTCTCGCCCAACGGCGGGGCGGTGATCTGATGGCCGACGAGCCCCTGGAAGGACGGCTGGCCCTGGTTACCGGTGCCGCCCAAGGCATTGGCGCGGCCGTCGCCCACAGGCTTGCCGCCGACGGAGCACGCGTCGCCGTCAACGACCTCGCGCCGACCCCGGCGCTGACCGAGGTGGTCGAGGCCACCGGCGGCTTCCCTGCGGTCGGCGACATCAGCGGGCCCGGTGTCACCACGTTGGTCGACGGCATCGAGGAGGATCACGGCCCGGTCGAGATCCTGGTCTGCAACGCGGCCTACATGTCGATGGCCCCGTTCTTGGACGACGACGAGGACGACTGGTGGCGGGTGATCGAGGTCAACCTCGCGGGCACCTTCCGGCTGATCCAGGCCATCCTGCCGGGGATGAGACGCGCCGGCGGCGGCAACGTCGTCGTGATCGCCTCCGAGTGGGGAGTCGTCGGATGGCCGGAGGCCAGTGCGTACTCGGCGTCCAAGGCGGGACTCATCGCACTGGTCAAGACGCTCGGACGGGAACTGGCCCGCGAGAACATCACCGTCAACGCCATCGCCCCGGGGGTCGTCGACACCCCGCAACTGCTCGTCGACGCCGAATCGGCCGGGACGTCACTCGACGAGATGCACCGCCGTTACGGGGCTGCCATCCCGATGGGGCGCATCGGGCGTGCCGAGGAGATCGCCGGCACGGTGTCGCTGCTGGCCCGCCGCGACGTCGGCGCGATGGTCGGCCAAACGCTACAGATCAACGGAGGGTCGACACGGTGCCGAGTATGAGCGAGGACGTCACGGGTCAGTTGGACGGCCAGGTCGTCCCGCGGTACGCCGGGCTGACTACCTTCGCGCGACTGCCGCGCCGAGAGGACGTGCCCCGGTGCGACGTGGCGGTGCTCGGCGTACCGTTCGACTCCGGTGTGACCTATCGGCCCGGCGCGCGCTTCGGTCCCTCTCACATCCGGCAGGCGTCACGCCTGCTCAAGCCGTACAACCCGCAACTCGACGTGTCGCCCTTCGCGGGGCAGCAGGTGGTCGACGCGGGCGACGTCGCGGCCAACCCGTTCGACATCGCCGCCGCGGTTCGCGAGATCGAATCCGCCGCAAGCGAACTCGTGGACGGCGGGGCCAAGTTGATCACCCTGGGCGGTGACCACACCATCGCCTACCCGCTGCTTCGGGCCCACCATCGCCGGTACGGCCCGGTGGCGCTGCTGCACTTCGACGCCCACCTCGACACCTGGGACACCTACTTCGACGCGCCGATGACCCACGGGACGCCGTTCCGCCGTGCCGCGGAGGAGGGCCTCTTCGTGCCGGGACACAGTGCGCACGTAGGCATCCGGGGGTCGCTCTACAGCCCGAACGACCTCGTCGAGGACGAGGGCTTCGGCTTCACCGTGGTGCACTGCGCGGAATTCGAGCGTCGGTCCACCGACGACGTCGTCGAGCAATTGCGCGCCGCAATCGGCGATCGACCGCTCTACGTCTCGATCGACGTCGACGTACTCGACCCCGCCCACGCACCGGCGACGGGTACGCCCGAGGCCGGGGGCATGACCAGTCGGGAACTGCTCGCCGTCATCCGCGGTCTCGACGGAGCCAACCTCGTCGGCGCTGACATCGTGGAGGTCTCGCCGGCCTACGACCACGCCGAGATCACCGGTGTCGCCGCAGCCAACCTGGCCTACGAACTGATCTCGCTGCTCGCGAAGAATCAGCAGTCGTGAGCGTGCCCGCCGCCCCCGTCTCCTGGCCCGGTGCCGCCCGGTCCGCGGCGTCGTTCAGCTTCGACGTCGACGCGGAATCGGCGATGCTGGCCGTCGACCACGGCCACGCCAACCGGATGTCGGCCATCAGTCACCAGGCCTACGGACCGCTCGTCGGCGTCCCACGCATCTTGGCGATCCTGGCTCGCCACGGCATCACCTCCACCTTCTTCGTGCCCGGCTACACCGCACTGCGCTACCCCGACGTCGTCCGAGCCATCGTCGACGGCGGACACGAGATCGCGCACCACGGTTACCTGCACGAAGCGATGGCGGGACTGTCCGTCGACGAGGAGGCCGCGATCCTCGACCGCGGCCTCGAGGTGCTCGAGAGGGTGGCGGGAGTCCGGCCGGTCGGCTATCGGGCGCCCATGTGGGAACTCAACTGGCATTCGCCGAAGCTGTTGTCCGACAGGGGCTTCCTCTATGACAGCTCGCTGATGGACGCTGACCACCCCTACGAGCTGGCGGTCGACGGTGGCTCACTGGTGGAGATTCCGATCCAGTGGGCGCTCGACGACTGGGAGCAATACTGCTTCATCCCAGACTTCTCGGGAACCGGGCTCATCGAGAGCCCGGCCAAGGTCGAGGAGATGTGGCGCCTCGAGTTCGACGCCCAACGTCCCGACGGCGGGTGCTTCGTGCTGACCAACCACCCGTTCCTGACGGGGAGGCCGTCGCGGGCGGCGGCGCTGGAGAACCTGATCTCCTACGTCTGCTCGCAGGACGACGTCTGGGTGACCCACCTCGGCGCCATCGCCGAGCACGTCCGCGGGCTCGGGTTGACGCCGCGCTCAATTGGACGGCCCGATCCGGCTGACTTCTAGGTCGCGCTCACTCCTCGCGAAGCCGCGACTCCACGAAGTTCTCGATCTTCTCCCACTGCGCGACGGCCGAGGCGTAGGGCGCAGGCGGCTTGGCGACCTCGTCGGGATTCAACACGTGCCCGACGAAGCGCCCGAAGGGCTGGTCGGTGTCGAGGGCGTCCTCGACGGTGCTGTCCTCCGAGTAGTCGCCGACGTCGCGGATCAACTCCACCGCGAGTTCGAGTTGCTCGGCGTCCACGGCATCCGGGCCGTCGGCGATGTCGTCCGACAGCGTCCGCAGCACGTAGACGTTGTCGTCGGTGACCCGGATCTGCAGCGAGCCGTCGGTGGCGGCGGTCTTGATGTCGTCGAACGTCGCGAGGTCGGACAGGTCGCTCTCGTGTTCGTCGGCGAGGTAGCGCGCCAAGGCCCGCTCCGAGCCGAAGACGCTGATGCGGCCGTTGCGGCCCAGGAAGATCGGCTGATCGTCGAGATAGCAGCGCAGGGTGTAGAACGTGCCACCGCGGGTGAGCAGACGGACGGGGTCGATGCCGACGTGCGCCCAGAAGTCCTCGTCGCTGCCGAGGACCTGTTGGGTGGCCTGCGCGGCGAGCGCGGTCTCCTCGTCATCGACGTCGGCGTCGTCGGTGTCCTCGACGGCATCGTCGAGCGCATCCTCCTCGACCTCCTCCACGGGAGCTGGCTCGGCGAGTTCGGCGGCGGCCTTCTCCGAGGCCGCGGCGTCGACCTCGGGGATGGTGACGATCTCGTCGATCGCGTCGATGACGCCGTCCCATCCGCGGGCGATCACGCCCTCGATCTCGGTCCACCGCTTGCGGCCGCCGCGACCCTCGAACGCCTCGAGACCGCCGCCCAGGGACCCCAGGACGGGGTTGCCGTTGAAGAACTTGGACACGACCGGCAGGTCGCAGACCGAACCGATTGCCTGCACCACGGCGAGCGCGCCGAGCAGCGTCGCGACGGACTCCTCGCTCGGCTTCTCCGCAGCCACCTCCGGGACGCCGATCAGATCGTGCTGCCGCTCCTCGCCTGGATCCAGCCGGTGGGCGGAGGACTCCGTCAACGCGGCGTACGCGGGGTGATCGGTCAGGTCGTTGTCGGTGTTGGTCCTGATGAAGGCCGCCAGGTCAGCCACGCTTTCGAAGCCGTAGAGATCGTCGTCCCTACCGAGGAACGCCTGCCACTCGTCGTCGGCGTCCCGCCACGACGGGGCCCACAGCGTGTACAGATCACCCTTGGTCAGGCCGAGCCTCACGGGCACGATGTCAGCAGCCATGCGGCACAGCGTAGGCGACGCCCCCTGGGAGAGTCTCCGTCACCCGGTGCGGGCGAAGTGACGCTCCCCGTCGGCGGCCATCCGGCCGAACGCGAGCTCGAGCACCGGGGCCAATGCCTTGAACGGCAACGCGAACGCACCCTTCGGTTCGATCGCCACGGTCCAGGTGAACGTCGTCGTGGCGCCGTCGGCTCCGTGCGGCTCGACGACGTAATCCTCGGCGAAGGTCCTGAACACCGGGAGATTGGCCTCGACCGCGGTGAACGAGTAGCCGTGCCCCTCGTCCCACCGGAAGAAGCGTTCGCGGACGCGGGCCAACCCGGGCGCGAGGACCACCTCACGCGTGGTGCCGACGCCGAACGGGCGGGGGCTGGTCCACGTGAGCTTGCTGACCAACGAACTCCAGGCGGACAGCGACTCGTCGGAGGCCAGCGAGTCCCACACCGTCGCGGGCGGCGCGGCGAGTGTCTTGACGTATCGGAACACATGCGGCGCCGAGGTGAAGGTGCGTGCGTCGGCGGATTCGACCGGATACCAGCGTGCCATGACCACAGCATGCACGGCACGATGGCTTCGTGCGCGCAATGGTCTTCGAGGAGTTCGGCGGTTCGGTGGACGTCCGGTCGGTGCCCGACCCGACTCCGTCGCCGGGCGGCGTGGTCGTGGAGGTGCACGCCACGGGGCTGTGTCGCAGCGACTGGCACGCCTGGGCAGGTCACGACGACGGGGTGGCGCTCCCGCACGTGCCCGGACACGAACTCGTCGGTGTAATCGTCGAGGTCGGCGCCGACGTGCGGCGGTGGACGGCGGGCGACCGCGTCACGACGCCGTTCGTCTGCGGTTGCGGCTCGTGCGAGTGGTGTCGCAGCGGGCAGGCCCAGGTGTGTCCCGATCAGACCCAACCCGGTTTCACCCACTGGGGGTCCTTCGCCGAACGCGTGGCCCTGCACGGGGCCGACACCAACCTGGTGGCGGTCGGCGACCGGGTGGGCGACGCGGCAGCGGCAGCGCTGGGCTGCCGGTTCGCGACCGCCTACCGGGCGCTGCACGCCCGCGCCGGTCTGCGCCGCGGCGAGTGGGTGACCGTCGTCGGGGCGGGCGGCGTCGGTCTGAGCGCGGTGCAGATCGCCGTGGCGGCGGGCGCCAGGGCCATCGCCGTCGATCGCACACCAGCGGCGCTGGAGTTGGCGCGCAGCCTCGGCGCCACCCACACGGTGCTCGCCGACGGCACGTCCGACGTCTCCGCGCACGTGCACGACCTCACCGAGGGTGGCAGCCACGTCGCCGTCGACGCGGTCGGGTCCCCGGACACCTGCGCCGACGCCATTCACAGCCTGCGACGCCGCGGCCGGCACGTCCAGGTCGGTTTGCTGCCCGGCGTCGACGGCCACCCCGCGGTCCCGATGGATCGCGTAATCGGTTGGGAGTTGGACGTTCTGGGCAGTCACGGGATGGCGAGCGTGGACTATCCCGACATGCTCCGGCTAGTGCAGGCGGGCACGCTGCGACCGCAGGACCTCGTCGAGCGCGTGGTCGGCCTGAGCGAGGGCGCCCGGCTGCTGCCAGGTCTGGACACCGCATCTCCGGTCGGGGTGACCCTCATCGACCCGCGCTTGCCCTGAGGCCGCGCGGTCACACCGCCCAGTCGCCGTTGAGGGACTCGATGCGGTCGACGTTGTCCTCCGCCCAGGAACGAAGCGCGGCAAGCGGTTCGGCGACACCGTGCCCCAACTCGGTGAGTTCGTACTCCACTCGGGGCGGCACCTCGGCGTAGATGGTCCGGGTCACCAACGACGCGGCCTCGAGCCGGCGCAGGGTTTGGGTGAGCATCTTCGCCCCAATCCCCGGCAGGGCGGCTTGCACCGCGGTGAACCGCAGCGGGCCCTGCTCGTCGAGCAGGCCGATGATCAAGGCCGACCACTTGTTGGCCAGCAGGTCGAGCAGCGTGCGACACGGGCAGGTCGCCGAATAGACGTCGTGATGATCGTGGCGACCGCTCGGGCATGGCCGTGCCATCTGGTCCTCCTGAGGCCCGCTGTGCGTTGTCTCGGATGGTAACGGCTCCACGCCCGCACGGCGCGCACACACAGACCCGGTGCCCTCGACCAGCGTTGCTTCCCCTGGGGGAAGTAGGCGTCCTTGCGTGACAGTGGCGTCTCGGCGATAGCCTCAAATTCGTTACTCTTCAGCTAGTTTCGCACCACGACGGAGGACGGTACGACGATGGCCACGATGACCGCGATTGGCTCCTACGCCAGCTTGCCGACCGACTCACCCGAGTCGCTGCAGGACGTGGAGGTGCCGGTGCCCGAAGTCGGACCCCGGGATCTCCTGGTCCGGGTGGAGGCCGTCTCGGTCAATCCGGTGGACGTCAAGCAGCGGTCGAGCCTGAGCCCGTCGTCCGGGCCCACGATCCTCGGGTTCGATGCCGCGGGTGTGGTGCAGACCGTCGGGTCGGAGGTCACGTCGTTCGTCGAGGGTGACGAGGTCTGGTACGCCGGCGACATCACCCGGCAGGGCAGCAACGCCGAATTCCAGGCCGTCGACGAACGCATCGTCTCGCGCAAGCCGGCGTCACTGGGATTCGCCGACGCCGCGGCGCTTCCGCTCACCACCATCACGGCGTGGGAGACGCTGTTCGAGCGGTTTCGGATGGACGCGGACACCACCGGGGACCTGTTGGTGCTGGGTGCCGCCGGCGGGGTGGGGTCGGTGCTGATCCAGTTGGCGAAGACGCGCACCGGCGTACGGGTGATCGGCACGGCCAGCCGGGAGGACTCCCGACGGTGGGCCCAGAGCATGGGGGCCGACGCCGTCGTCGACCACCACCACCTTCGCGAGCAGGTGCTCGACATTGCTCCCGACGGCGTCGACTTCGTCTTCTCACCCCACTCGGCGGGCAACGTCGAGACCTACGCAGAGATCACGCGGCCGTTCGGTCAGGTCACCGCGATCGACGAACCCGAGGGGCTCGAGCTGGTGGTCCTCAAGGCCAAGAGCATCGCGTGGCACTGGGAGTTGATGTTCACCCGGGCGATGTTCGGCTACGACATGGAGTTTCAGGGTGCTCTGCTCGCCGAGGCGGCGGCGATGGTCGACGCCGGCGAGCTCAGGACGACGGTGACCACCGCGATCGAGGGCTTCGACGCCGCGGGGCTTCGGGAGGCGCACCGGTTGGTGGAGTCGGGTCGGATGGTCGGCAAGGTCGTCGTCCACCGCTGACCGCGGCACTCACGCCGTGGGTCGCCAGAAGCCCTGAAAACCCTGGCCCGCGTTGGTCGTCCGGATCGTCGAGAGCTGAACGGGGTCACCCGCCTCGACCATCAGTCCGTTGCCGACCACCATCGCGACGTGGCCGTCCCACACCGCCAGATCACCCGGGCGCAGTGTGTCCTGGGTGACGGCGGAACCGACGTCCTGCTCCTGGGCCAGCCGCGGAAGGTCCAGCCCGGCTTCGTGATACGCCCACTGAGTCAAACCGCTGCAGTCCAAGCCGACCCCGGGGGTGGTGCCGCCCCAGTCGTAGGGCACCCCGAGCTGAGTCAGGGCGTGCCGCACCGCGCTGGCGGCGGTCTCGTTGGGTGCGGTGGCCGTGCTGCCGTCGGGAAGCCGAACGCCCACACCGCTGCCGAACATGCCGGGATCGGCGAGCGGCCGCGCGTCGCGGAGTTTCTCCGGATCCGAGATGCCCACCTGGCGGCCACCGGATCGCGGCGCACCCGACCCGGCGCCGGCCGCCGACCCCATGCCCATACCCGACCCGGCTCCGAGACCGCCGAGGCTCGGCACGGCCCCCATCGGGACCGTCGGAAGCCTCGGCGTCGACGACGTCGTCGACGAGAGAGCGGGATCCGGCGCCTCGACCGTCGCCCGCTGCCCGTCGAGTTCGGCGCGCAGATCCTCGATCACCCCTTCGGCGTCAGCCCGAGCCCGGCCTGCCTCGGCGAGGAGTTCGTCGGCGACCCCGGGCTCGTCGAGCCGGGCCTCCAACTGCTCGGCACGGGCCTCGAACTCCGAGATGATCCCCTGTAACCGTGTCCGTGCGCGTGAGACGGCGTCGTTGGCGTTCGCGCACGCCGCTCCGAGCCGGTCGGCCCGCGTCACCATGGCGTCGACGGCGGCGACGGTCGAGTCGGCGAAGGACGCCGCCGCGGCGCCGGCGTCGCCCTCCCAGCGGGTCGCCTGCCACGACCGGGAGGTTGCGGCCGACACGTCGGCCAGCGCGCTGCCGACTTCGGCCAGCGCCGCCGCAGTGTCCGGCGTGCCAGTGCCGAGCGCCGCCTGTAGCTCGCGCAGCGGTGCGGTCAGACCGTCCACCAGGGCGCCCGCCACCGCTCACGCTCCGAGTCGCGAGATGGACTGTCCGGCATGGTGATCGGTGGCGAGGTACGCGTCGGCCGCGGCGCCGGCGACGTGCGTGGCCGCGGTCAGCCGCTCGGCGAGCTGCGAGGCCAGGCGAGCCTCCCGAAGCAGCGCGTCGTTGAGTGCGTCGAGGAAGTCGGCCCCGACCGTGCCGAATGCGTCGGAGGCCACCCGGGTGGCGTGCAGGTCGGCCGCCACCGCGGTCAGCTCGTCGGCTCGAGCGCGGTGGGCGGTGCTGAGCCCGTGAATGTCGGAGATGTCGGCGATCACGGGAGGTATGACGTCGGCCAGAGCGGCCGGGTTCCATTAGGGTTCGCCGAATGGACGTCCGCGTTGTCGATCACCCCCTCGCCGCTGCCCGGTTGACCACGCTGCGCGACGAGCGCACCGACAACGCCGGTTTCCGCTCCGCGCTGTGCGACCTCGCCTTGATGCTGGTCTACGAGGCGACCCGCGACGCCGCCTCGACGCCCGTGCCGATCCGCACGCCGATGGCCGACACCGTCGGCTCACGCCTCGCGTCGCCGCCGCTGCTGGTGCCGGTCCTGCGCGCCGGACTCGGGATGGTCGAGAAGGCGCATCAGCTGATTCCGGAGGCCAAGGTCGGGTTCGTCGGCATGGCCCGCGACGAGGAGACCGCCCTGCCCACGCCCTACCTGGAGTCGCTGCCCGACGATCTCAGCACGACGCCGGTGCTGGTCCTCGACCCGATGCTCGCCACCGGAGGGTCGATGGCGCACACCCTTCGTCTGCTGCGTGACCGCAACGCCGTCGACGTCACCGCAGTCTGCGTGGTGTGCGCGCCGGAGGGCATCGCGGCGCTGGAGAAGGTGTCGCCGAACCTCAAGCTCTACACCGCGGCCGTCGACGACGGCCTCAACGAGGTGTCCTACATCATGCCGGGGCTCGGCGACGCGGGCGACCGTCAGTTCGGGCCGCGCTGAAGCAGCGCGACCACGTCGTCGCGCAGGACGTCGAGACGGCTCGTGGCCTCCGTGCGCGCGGCGGCGACGTCGTCGCGAGGTGGTAGTCGAATCTCCATGTACGCCTTGACCTTCGGCTCGGTACCCGACGGACGGACCGCGACGCGTACCGACTCGCCGGTGTAGATCAGCGCGTCCGTGCGCTCGCGTCCGCTGCGGTCGAGCAGGTCGGTGACGTCCACCCCTTCACCCGCCAGATGGGTGGGGGGATGCGCGCGGACGTGGTCGACGAGGGCGGCCTCGGCGGGCACCGACACCGCCGCGGTGACGTGCACGCCGTGGAGGCGGGCCAATGCGTCCAACGCGTCGGGCACCGTGCGGCCCTCGTCGCGCAGGACCGCAACCAGGTCGCACGCGAGCACGGCCGCGCTGATGCCGTCCTTGTCGCGGACGGCGCCGGGGTCCACGCAGTGACCGATCGCCTCCTCGTAGGCGTAGACCAGCGTGCAGCCCGGGACGTCCTCGTCGGCACGTGCGAGCCACTTGAACCCGGTGAGGGTCTCGGCGTGGCGGGCGCCGTGGTGCGCGGCGATCGCAGCCAGCATGCGCGAGGAGACCACGGTGCTGCCGACCATGCTGGCGGCGGCGACCTCGCCCGGATCGGTCTGCGACAGGATGTAATCGCCCAGGAGCCAACCCGTTTCGTCACCCGAGAGCATCCGCCAGCCGGTCGGCGTCGGGATGCCGACGGCGCATCTGTCGGCATCGGGGTCCAGGGCGATCGCCACGTCGGCGTCGACCTCGGCGGCAAGGGCCAGCAGCAGATCGGTCGCGCCCGGTTCCTCGGGGTTGGGAAACCGCACGGTCGGGAAGTCGGGATCGGGGGAGTACTGCTCGGCGACGACGTGGACGTCGTCGAACCCGGCGTCCCGCAGCGTCGCGAGGGCGGGTTCGCCGCCGACGCCGTGCATCGGCGTCAACGCGATCCGGATGCTGCCGCTGCCTCGGCGTACGCTCGCCGCCCGGCGCACGTAGTCCGCGATCAGGTCGGTGCTCGCCGGGGTGACCTCGGTGCGCGCGACGTCGGACGGGGCATCGGCCATCGCCGCCTCGATCTCGCGGTCGGTCGGCGGGACGATCTGCAGCCCGCCGTCGAGGAAGACCTTGTACCCGTTGTCCGACGGTGGATTGTGCGACGCCGTGATCTGCACGCCTGCCACGGCCGAGAAGCGCCGTACGCCGAATGCGACCACCGGCGTCGGCGCGGGGTCGGGCAGCAACACCACGGAGAACCCAGCGGCGGCAAGCACTTCCGCGGTCGCCAGGGCGAAGTGGTCGGACTCGTGACGGGCGTCGCGACCCACCACGACCGTCGAGCCGCCGAGGCCACGGCCGTCGAGGACGGTCGCCAGCGCCCACGTCGCCGCCGTCACCGTCGCCACGTTCATCGCGCCCGGCCCCGGCCCCATCGGCCCGCGCAGGCCGGCCGTGCCGAACACGAGACGCGCAGGGCCGGGGGGCTGCGCGGTGGGTGGAGCCATGGCGCTCATTGTGCCGCTACCGCGTCTCGCCGCCGTCGGCGAGCTTGCGCAGCACCGGTGCCACCAGCATCAGCAGGTTGAACTCCAACTCGGTCAGCGTCTCGCGCATCGCCGAGTTGAGCCACTCGTCACGCTCGGCCCGATCGTGTTCGAGCAGGTGCATGCCGTCGGGGGTCACCTCGATCAGCTGACGGCGCCGATCGTCGTCGTCGGTGCGACGGGCCACCAGGCCGCTGGCCTCCAGATGGTTGATGCCGTCGGTCAGCGACTGCACGCGGACGTGCATGCGCACGGCGAGTTCGGCCGGGGTGGTGACGCCCGCCCGGCTGACCTCTCCGAGTATCTGCTGCTGGCTCAGGGTCAGGCCGTTGTCGCTGCGGTGCCGGCGTAGCTGGCGGGTCAGCGCCATGATCGATTCCCGCAGCTCAGTCGCGTTGGCGATCGCGTCGTTCCGGTCGGACAGGGTCGTGGCGCTCATTACCAAGTCATACCTTGGTATCAGCTGCACTTCTACCAGTTTGAGATCATGAAAAGACAAGCGCATACTTGTGTTCATGTGGAAGTGGGTGCTGCTGGTAGCGGTCACGGTCGCGGTCACGGTGCCGCTGGACCTGATCGGCGTTCCCTCGGCGGCGCTGTTCGCCGCGCTGATCGTCGGCATCGTGCTGGCGCTGGTCTCCCTCGCCCCGAAGGGTGTTCCCCGCAGGGCGGGCATCGCCGCCCAGGGGGTGCTCGGCGTCTACATCGGCACGATGGTCCACCGCGACGCGCTCACCGCCCTGGGTTCGGACTGGCCCGTCGTCCTCGGCGTCGCCGTGTGCACGCTGGTGCTCAGCATCGGCGCGGGTGCCCTCCTGGGCTTGCATCGCGACATGAGTCCGCTCACCGGATCCCTGGCCCTGGTGGCCGGCGGCGCCTCAGGTCTGGTCGCGATCGCCCGCGAACTCGGTGGTGACGACCGGGTCGTCGCCGTGGTGCAGTACCTGCGCGTGGCGTTGATCACCTCGTCCATGCCGATCGTCGTCACCGTCGTCTACCACGCGGAGAAGACCGGGCACGCCGCCGCACCGACCCAAGGCAGCTCTGCGCCTTGGTATACGAGCATCGCCATGTTGATTGTCATCGTGCTCGTCGGCGCCACCGCGGGCCGGCTTGCCCGGATGCCCGGATCGGGACTGCTCGGCCCGATGGCCGTCACCATCGCCCTGGAGCTGACCGGCACCTCGTTCGGATTGTCGGTTCCGATGGCCCTGGTGCAACTCGGCTACGCGGTGATCGGATGGCAAGCGGGTGTGGCGTTCACGCGTGAGTCCATGCGTGCGATCGGTCGCGCCCTTCCGGCGGCGCTGGGACTCATCGTGGTGCTCAACGTGGCGTGTGCCGGCCTCGGCGTCCTGCTTGCGCACGCCACGGGCATCAGCATGCTGGAGGGGTACCTGTCGACCAGCCCGGGCGGCATCTACGCCGTGCTGGCCACGGCGGTGGAGACCGGCTCCAACGTCACGTTCATCGTGGCTGCACAGGTCATGCGAGTGCTGTTGATGCTGTTCGCCGCACCGCTGATAGCCCGCGGGCTGGCCAAGCTGACGCGACGCCCTCAGACCAGCGCCAGCACCTCGGCGAGCAGGGAACCCATCCGCGTCGCGGACTGACGCCCCGCCTCGAGCACCTCGGCGTGACTCAACGGCGCACCGGTCATGCCGGCCGCCAGATTCGTCACCAGCGAGACGCCGAGCACCTCGGCACCGCAAGCGCGCGCCGCGATCGTCTCGTGCACCGTCGACATGCCCACCAGGTCGGCGCCCAGCGTACGAAGCATCCGAATCTCGGCCGGCGTCTCGTAGTGCGGGCCGGGCAGTCCGGCGTAGACCCCCTCGGCCAGCGACGAATCCGTCTCGCGGGCGAGGGCCCGCAGGCGCGGCGAGTACGCGTCGACCAGGTCGACGAACTGCGCACCCACCAGGGGGGAGCGCGCCGTCAGGTTGAGGTGATCGCTGATGAGTACCGGCTGCCCCACCGCGTAGTCCTCGCGCAGGCCGCCCGCGGCGTTGGTCAGTACCACGCTGCGCGCACCCGCCGCGCAGGCCGTCCGCACCGGATGCACGACGTGGCGTAGGTCGTGACCCTCGTAGGCGTGAATCCGGCCGAGCAGCACCAGGACTCGCGTGTCTCCGACCGTCACGACCTGCGCCTGGCCGCCGTGGCCCGCAGCCGATGGTGGAGTGAAGCCGGGCAACTCGGCCATCGGCACGACGGCCGACGGTTCGCCGAGCTCCGCGGCGGCCGGCGCCCAACCCGAACCGAGCACGACCGCGACGTCGACCGAGTCGACGCCGAGCCGACTCAAGAGTGCGGCCGCGGCCTCGTCGGCCATGGACTGCGGGTCGATCGATGCGGGGCTCACGGCGGGAAAGCGTACCGGCGACCCACGAGATTGCACTCAGTCCGAGGAAGTGCGAGTGGCGGCCCGCGTGAGCGCAATCTCGGGATGCGGGAGCTCCGATTAGCGCCTGCTTAGCGCCTGCGCGGAGCGAAGGGGGTCGGTGAGATACTGCTCCGATGCCCACCGCCACAGCGTCGACGATCGTCGAGGACGTCGTCCGACGACGTCGTGGCGACCTCGTCGAGCTGTCCCACTCGATCCATGCCGAGCCGGAACTGGCATTCGACGAGCACCGCAGCTGCGCCAAGACCCAGGCGCTGGCCGCCGAGCGGGGCTTCGAGGTCACCGCGGCGGTCGGGGGACTCGACACCGCGTTTCGCGCGGTCTTCGGCTCCGGCTCGCTGGTGGTCGGCATCTGCGCCGAGTACGACGCGCTCCCGGGCATCGGCCACGCCTGCGGGCACAACATCATCGCGGCCTCCGCGGTGGGCACCGCGTTGGCCCTGGCCGAGGTGGCCGACCAGCTGGACCTGACGGTGGTCCTGCTCGGCACCCCCGCGGAGGAGGCCGGCGGTGGCAAGGCGCTGATGCTCGAGGCCGGCGTGTTCGACGACGTCGCGGCGACGGTGATGCTGCACGCCGGGCCGATCGACATCGCCCGCGCCCGGTCCCTGGCCCTGTCCCAGGTGGCGGTGGAGTACGTCGGCCGCGAAGCCCACGCCGCCGTCGCCCCCTATCTCGGACTGAACGCCGCCGACGCCATCACGGTGTCCCAGGTGGCGATCGGACTGCTGCGCCAGCAGTTCGCGCCGGGCCAGATGGCGCACGGCATCGTCACCGACGGCGGCCAAGCCACCAACGTGATCCCCGCCCGCACCGAGATGCAGTACACGATGCGCGCCAACGACTCCGGGTCGTTGCGCGAGCTGGAGGCCAGGATGGCCGACTGCTTCCTGGCCGGGGCGGTGGCCACGGGCTGCAGCCACGAGGTCCAGGCGACCGAGCCGTCGTACCTGGAACTGACACCGGACAGGTGGCTCGCCGACGTGTTCCGCGCCGAGATGGTGCGGCTCGGTCGGACACCCGTCGCCGCGGAGATCGAGGCGGCACTGCCGCTGGGCAGCACCGACATGGGCAACGTCACGCAGGTCATGCCCGGCATCCATCCGATCGTCGGCATCGACGCCGACGGCGCATCCATCCATCAGCAGGCGTTCGCGGCGGCCGCCGCCGGACCGAGCGCCGACGAGGCCGTCATCGAGGGAGCCGTCATGCTGGCCCGCACCGTCGTGGAGCTCGCCGAAACACCTGCCCAGCGCGACAGGGTGACCGAGCTCAAGGTGAGGCGCGATCGCCCGTGAGCATCCAGGATTCGACCAACGCCTGGCTCGATGCCAACTACGACGAGCTCGTCGCCTGGCGCCGACACGTTCACCAGCACCCCGAGCTGGGACGCCAGGAGTTCGACACCACCCAGTTCGTCGCATCGCGGCTGGCCGACGCCGGCCTCAACCCCAAGGTGCTGCCGGGTGGCACCGGCCTGACGTGTGACTTCGGGCCCGAGCACGAGCCGAGGATTGCGCTGCGCGCCGACATGGACGCGCTCCCGATGGCCGAACGGACGGGGTTGCCGTTCGCGTCCTCGACGCCGGGCGTCGCGCACGCCTGCGGTCACGACGGTCACACGGCCGTCCTGCTCGGGGCGGGGCTGGCACTGGCATCGGTGCCCGAACTGCCCGTCGGAGTGCGCCTGGTCTTCCAGCCCGCCGAGGAGCTGATGCCCGGCGGTGCCATCGACGCGATCGCCGCCGGCGCCCTGAACGGGGTGTCGCGAATCTTCGCGCTGCACTGCGACCCCCGGCTGGAGGTCGGCAAGGTCGCGATCCGACCGGGACCGATCACCTCGGCGGCCGACCAGGTCGAGATCACGTTGCACTCACCGGGCGGGCACACCTCGCGCCCGCACCTGACCGGCGATCTGGTGTACGCACTGGGCACCCTGATCACCGGCGTGCCCGGCGTCCTGTCGCGTCGGGTGGACCCACGCAACAGCACCGTCATGGTGTGGGGCGCGGTCAACGCGGGCGTCGCGGCCAACGCCATCCCGCAGACCGGGAGCATCGCCGGCACCATTCGGACCGCGAGCCGCGAGGCGTGGGTGGCGATGGAGGAACTGGTCCGCGAGATCGTGTCGTCGCTCCTGGCTCCGCTGCAGGTGCAGTACAGCGTGCACTACCGCCGCGGCGTGCCGCCGGTGGTCAACGAGTCGGTCTCCACCCGCATCTTCACCCATGCCATCGAGGCCATCGGCCCCGACGTCCTCACCGACACCCGGCAGTCCGGCGGTGGAGAGGACTTCTCCTGGTACCTCGAGGACGTTCCCGGCGCGATGGCGCGCCTGGGCGTCTGGCCGGGAACCGGTCCGCAGCTCGACCTGCACCAGCCGACCTTCGACCTCGACGAGAGGGCGCTGGGCGTGGGTGTTCGGGTGTTCACCAACATCATCGAGCAGAGCGCCGGGTTGTAGGCACCGCGCGCCGTACGGCGCCGGGTCAGGTACCAGGCCCGATGTTGCGCGCCGGCCGGGTGCGGAGGTCGTGCACGTATTCCGCTGGGGCGCCGGCGATCTCGGCGGCCTCGGCCATCACACCGAGGTAGCGCGCCGAGGGGATCCCACCTTCCCAGGCATCGACGACGTACAACCACGCCAGCACCGGATCGGTGCTGGTGTCGGAGGACTCGCGATGTACCCGGCACCGGATCTTCTTGTGGAAGCCGAGTTCGGAGCCCTCCCAGCGGTCGAGGTTCTCCTCGTCCTCCTTGGTCATGTCGTAGAGGACGACGAACACCTTCGACAGGGGATCCTCGACGAGGGTTGCGAGCGCACCCTCCCAGCTGAGGTCCTCGCCGCCAAAGGTCAGTCGCCACCCATGCAGCCACCCCGTGCCCGCCATCGGCGAGTGGGGTGCGCGCTGCAACATCTGCTCCGGATGCATGTTCGATCCGTAGGCGGCGTAGATCGGCACGGCGGTAAGCCTAAGGGGTGCCGGCTGGATCAGACAGCTCAGCGTCGCCGAGCGCGCGCCTCACTTGCTCGGAGGACGCGGCGGTCAGGGACTAGGTTGTGTCCGTGGCTACCCGAATCGTGATCATCGGCGGCGGTCCCGCCGGGTATGAGGCTGCACTCGTCGCCGCGGGACGCGGGCCAGACGTCGCGCAGGTGACCATCGTCGACTCCGACGGCATCGGTGGCGCGTGCGTGTTGTGGGACTGCGTGCCCTCGAAGACGTTCATCGCCTCGACCGGCGTGCGCACCGAGCTCCGGCGTGCCGACGGACTCGGCTTCGACATCAAGATCGAGGACGCCAAGATCTCGCTGCCGCAGATCCACAACCGGGTGAAGACGTTGGCCCGCTCACAGTCCGCCGACATCGGCTCCAACCTGCTCCGTGAAGGCGTGACGATCGTGCACGGCCGCGGCGAACTCGTCGACGACCTTCCCGGCATGGCACACCACCGGGTGAAGGTCACCACCCCCGACGGAAAGATCGGCGTGCTCAAGGCCGACGTCGTGTTGATCGCCACCGGCGCCCGGCCCCGGGTGCTGCCCAACGCCGCGCCCGACGGCGAACGCATCCTGAACTGGCGCCAGCTCTACGATCTCTCCGAGCTGCCCGAACACCTGGTCATCGTCGGATCGGGCGTCACCGGCGCCGAATTCTGCAGTGCCTATACCGAGTTGGGCGTCAAGGTCACCGTGGTGGCCAGCCGCGACCAGATCCTGCCGCACGAGGACTCCGACGCCGCCGCGGTGCTCGAGGAGGCGTTCAACGAACGCGGCGTGAAGCTGGTCAAGAACGCCCGCGCGGACTCGGTCACGCGCACCGCGACGGGCGTCGTGGTGGCGATGGCCGACGGCCGCAAGGTCGAGGGCAGCCACGCTCTGATGACGGTCGGCTCGGTGCCCAACACCGAGGGCCTCGGCCTCGAGAGGGTCGGAATCGAGCTCAGCCGGGGCAATTACCTTTCGGTGGACCGGGTCTCGCGGACGTCGGCGGCCGGAATCTACGCCGCCGGTGACTGCACCGGGCTCCTGCCGCTGGCCTCGGTGGCCGCGATGCAGGGCCGCATCGCGATGTATCACGCACTCGGCGAAGGAGTCTCGCCGATCCGGTTGCGCACCGTCGCCGCCGCGGTGTTCACCAGGCCGGAGATCGCCGCGGTCGGCGTGCCGCAGACCGCCATCGACAACGGGACGGTTCCGGCCCGCACCCTGATGTTGCCGCTGACCACCAACGCCAGGGCGAAGATGTCGCTGCTGCGCCGCGGCTTCGTGAAGATCTTCTGCCGGCCGGCGACCGGCGTCGTCATAGGCGGCGTCGTGGTCGCGCCCATCGCCTCGGAGCTGATCCTGCCGATCGCCCTGGCGGTGCAGAACCGGATCTCGGTGACCGACCTCGCCCAGACGCTGTCGGTGTATCCGTCGCTGTCCGGCTCGACCGTCGAGGCGGCACGTCGCCTGATGGCTCACGACGATCTGGACTGAAGCCACGTAGGCTCGCAGGCGTACGCCTACCGACGAGTAACGAGAAGGTGCATGGCCGTGAGCGACGCTCGTGAGCGAACCATCGGCGCAGTCGACCCCATCCCCGGCCCGGGCAACGGCCAGACCCTCCTCGGCCCCGAATGGCGAGCTCAGGCCTGGGATCGTCTCGGCAGCGAGCAGTTCGACGTCGTCGTCATCGGGGGTGGCGTCGTGGGCGCCGGGGCGGCCCTGGACGCCGCCACCCGCGGGCTCAAGGTGGCGCTGGTCGAGGCGCGTGACTTCGCCTCCGGCACGTCGAGCCGCTCCTCGAAGATGTTCCACGGCGGCCTTCGCTACCTCGAACAACTGGAGTTCGGTCTGGTCAGGGAGGCGTTGCACGAACGTGAGTTGTCGCTGACCACGCTGGCCCCGCACCTCGTCAAGCCGCTGCCGTTCCTGTTCCCCCTCACCAAGCGGCTCTGGGAGCGGCCCTACGTCGCGGCGGGCATCTTCCTCTACGACCAACTCGGCGGCGCGAAGTCGGTGCCCGCACAGAAGCATCTGCTCAAGGCGGGTGCGCTGCGTCTCGCGCCCGGGCTCAAGCGCAGTTCCCTGATCGGCGGGATCCGCTACTACGACACCGTGGTCGACGACGCCCGCCACACCATGATGGTGGCCCGCACGGCCGCGCACTACGGTGCGGTGGTCCGGACGTCGACGCAGGTGGTGTCGCTTCTCCGTGAGGGTGACCGGGTGACCGGGGTACGCGTGCGCGACTCCGAGGACGGGGCGTCGACGGAGGTCCGCGGGCACGTCGTCGTCAACGCCACCGGCGTCTGGACCGACGAGATCCAGGCCCTGTCCAAGCAGCGCGGCCGCTTTCGGGTGCGTGCCTCGAAGGGCGTGCACGTCGTGGTTCCCCGCGACCGCATCGTCAGCGAGGTCGCGATCATCCTGCGGACCGAGAAGTCGGTCCTGTTCGTCATCCCGTGGGGGGCGCACTGGATCATCGGCACCACCGACACCGATTGGAATCTCGACCTCGCGCACCCCGCCGCGACCAAGGCCGACATCGACTACATCCTCACGACGGTCAACACCGTGCTGGCGACCCCGCTGAACCACGACGACATCGACGGCGTCTACGCCGGGTTGCGTCCGTTGTTGGCGGGTGAGAGCGAGGAGACCTCCAAGCTGTCCCGGGAGCACGCCGTGGCCACGCCGTCGCCGGGCCTCGTCGCGATCGCCGGTGGCAAGTACACGACCTACCGGGTGATGGGTGAGGACGCGATCGACGCCGCAGCCGAATTCGTCCCCACGCGGGTGGCGCCGTCCATCACCGAGAAGGTGCCGCTGATGGGTGCCGACGGCTACTTCGCCCTCATCAACCAAACCGAACACGTCGGCGCGCACTACGACCTCCACCCGTACCGGGTGCGGCATCTGCTGGATCGCTACGGGTCGCTGATCGGCGAGGTGCTGGCGATGGCCGAGGGCCGGCCGGAGCTGTTGACGCCCATCACCGAGGCGCCCGTCTACCTCAAGGTCGAGGCGTATTACGCCGCCGCGGCCGAGGGTGCCCTGCACCTCGAGGACATCCTGGCGCGCCGGATGCGGATCTCCATCGAGTATCCGCACCGTGGGGTCGACTGCGCCCGCGAGGTCGCCGAAGTCGTTGCCCCCGTGCTGGGTTGGAGCGCCGAGGACGTCGACCGCGAGGTGAACACCTACACCGCCCGCGTCGAGGCCGAGGTCGTGTCGCAGACTCAGCCGGACGACGAGTCGGCCGACGCCCTGCGCGCCGCCGCCCCCGAGGCGCGGGCCGAGATCCTCGAGCCGGTGCCCTTGACGTGAGGCGTCCCGCGCCTCTTCCGGTCCGGGACGGTCTCGGGCCGGTGCGGGTGCGGTTGCGCGGCGGTGCCGTGCTCGTCGAACTCGCCAATCGGTTCGGCGAGGCCGCGGCGGCGAAAGTGCTTGCCGGAGAAGTGGTCTGCGCCGATGGAACCGTCGTCGGCGCGGCGACGGTCCTGCCGCCGAATGCGGACGTCTACCTGTACCGCGACCTGCCCGACGAGGTCGCCGTCCCGTTCGAGGTGCCGGTGCTGTACCGCGACGACAACGTGCTCGTCGTGGACAAGCCGCACTTCCTGGCGACGATGCCACGCGGCGGTCACGTCGCAGAGACCGCGTTGGTCCGGCTGCGCCGCTCGCTGGACCTGCCGGACCTCGCACCGGCGCACCGGCTGGACAGGCTGACCGCCGGGGTGCTGCTCTTCACGGTGCGACGGGAGGTTCGCGGGGCCTATCAGACGATGTTCGCCCGCGGCGAGGTGAGCAAGACCTATTTGGCGCGTGCGCCGATCGATCCGGCGCTGACGTTGCCGAGGGTGGTCCGCAGCCGAATCATCAAGGAGCGCAGTCGGTTGCAGGCCTTCGAGCAGCACGGCGAACCGAACGCCGAGACGGTGGTCGAGCACCTTGGCGACGGGCTCTACCGGCTTACTCCGCGCACCGGGCGGACGCATCAGCTACGGGTGCACATGGCCTCGCTCAGGGTGCCGATCCTCGGTGACTCCCTGTATCCCGAGGTGGTCGACGTGGCGGCGCACGATTTCACGCGGCCGTTGCAGCTGCTGGCTCAGCGGCTGGAGTTCGACGATCCGGTCACGAAGGTGGGCCGTTCGTTCGAGAGTGCCCGGACGCTTCGGGGCGACGTGGTCTACTGACCGTCGTGGATCGCACAGCATTCGACACACTATTCGACATGACCGGCCGCACGGTCGTCGTGACGGGCGGCACCAGGGGCATCGGCCTCGCGCTGGCGGAGGGCTTCGTGCTCGCCGGTGCGAACGTCGTGGTGGCCAGCCGCAAGGCCGATGCGTGCGAGGAGACCGCTGCCCATCTCCGTCGCCTGGGCGGTCACGCCATCGGCATCCCCGTCCACGCCGGGGACATCGACGGTTTCGACGTTCTGGTGGAGGGCACGCTCTCGGAGTTCGGCGGTCTCGACGTGCTCGTGAACAACGCCGCCAACGCATTGGCCCAGCCGCTCGGGGAGATGACGCCCGAGGCGTGGGCCAAGTCCAACGACGTCAATGTCCGCGGCCCGGTCTTCCTGACGCAGAAGGCGTTGCCGCACTTGAAGAAGAGCGATCATGCGGCGGTGCTACACATCGTGTCGGTCGGCGCGTTCGGGTTCGCCGCCGACCTGTCGATGTACGCGGCGGGCAAGGCGGCACTGATGTCGTATACGCGCTCGATGGCGGCGGCCTTCGTCGCAGATGGCATCAGGGTCAACGCGATCGCGCCGGGGCCCGTCGACACCGACATGATGCGCAACAATCCCCAAGAGGCGATCGACGCCATGACCCGTGGAACATTGATGAAGCGGTTGGGCACACCCGACGAGTTGGTGGGTGCCGCGCTGTTGTTGTGCTCGGACGCAGGCAGTTTCATCACCGGAACGATGATCATCGTCGATGGCGGCGGCACCCCGCGCTAGGTAGGCTTACCCGCCTCTGAGCGAACCGTCTTCGGGTAAATCCCTTGTGTCACAGTGGTTTCAGATGTCACAGGGTAGCCTTTCTTGTCGGTGGGTCGTACTAGTGTTCGAGTATGAGTTCGGCTCGGGTCACCGCAGTAGTCGCGGGAATCCGCGCTGCGCTCGGCGATCTCCTCGAGCTGGATTGCGACCAGTTCACTCACCGCGAATTGGTGGAACTGCTCGGTGAACTCGAGAGCGTGACGTGGCAGCTGCCTGCGGTCGGGCATCGGGTGATCGCCCGGCTGCAACGCGAAGCCTCGCCGGCGGAACTGGGCGCGAAGTCGTTGGGCTCGGTGCTCACCCAACGGTTGCGGATCTCCGGCAAGGAAGCCCGCCGCCGGTTACGCGAGGCCGAGGACCTCGGACCCCGCACCACTTTCACCGGAGCACCCCTGGAACCGACGTTGGCACCTACCGCCGACGCCCAAGCCCGCGGAGCGGTGGGACCCGAACACATCACCGTCATCACGGGGTTCCTGGACCGGCTGCCCGGCTGGGTGGACCCCGAGGTGCGAGACCTCTCGGAGAAGACGTTGGTGACGATCGGATCGTCCACCGGCCCCGAGGAGTTGCGCCGCGCTGCGGACAAGCTCGCCGTCGCCATCGACCAGGACGGCCCCGAGCCCGACGACTCCGACCGCGCCCGGAAACGATTCCTGCGATTGGGGCCGCAGCAGGCCGACGGGATGAGCCGGCTCACCGGGCTCCTGGGCCCCGAAGCCCGGGCGGTCGTCGAGCCGATCCTCGCCAAACTGGCCGCACCCGGAATGTGCAACCCGGCCGATCACGAACCTCGCACCTCCGGCACCCCGTCGGCAGAGCAGATCGACGGCGATGACCGCAGCGTCGGGCAGCGCAACCACGACGCGCTCGTCGCCATCGGACGCTCTGTTCTGTCATCGGGGGAACTCGGTCAGCACAACGGCTTACCCGTCACCGTCATCGTGTCCACCACCCTGCAAGACCTCGAAGCCGGAGCCGGGTCCGGGGTCACCGGCGGCGGGTCACTGCTGCCGATGGCGGACCTGATCCGGATGGCCGCCCACGCCCACCACTACCTGGCGGTGTTCGACGAGCACACCAATCAAGCCCTCTACCTCGGCCGCACCAAACGCCTCGCCTCAGCAGCCCAACGAATCGTGCTGCACGCCCGCGATCGCGGGTGCACCAAGCCCGGCTGCACCGTCCCCGGGTACGGCACCCAGGTGCACCACATGACCGGCTGGGCCCACAACGGGCAGACCGACATCGACGACGTCACCTTCACCTGCGGCGGGGACAACCGGCTCGCCGAAACCGGCTGGACCGTCGCACTCGTCGACGGGGTGGTGCAGTGGATCCCACCCCCGCAACTCGACGTCGGCCAAGCCCGAATCAACTACCTCCACCACCCCGAACGACTGCTGGTCACACCTGACGGCTGACGTCGTCGAGGAAGTCGACGAGATGTTCGGCCATCACGCCACCGGAGCTGTGTCCCACCCCCGGCACCAAGTGCAGGCGGGCGGCTGGCCACCTCTGCGCAAGCTGCCACGGAGTCTCGGAGGGGCAGCTCAGGTCGAGGCGACCGTGGATCAACACCGCCGGCAGGTGGGCGATGCGCCCGACGTCGCGCAGCAGTTCCCCGGCGGGAAGCCAGGCGGCGTGCCGCCAATAATGGGTGACCAAGCGCGCAAAGCACATTCGGTACACGGGGTCGCCATAGCGCGCCGGCGGCGGTCGGGTTCCGTCGACGTCGACGTGGCTGGCCTCCCAATCGCACCAGTCCCGGGCAGCCTTCTCGCGCACCCGCGCATCCGGGTCGGCCAGCAATCGGGCGTAACCGTCGGCGAGGTTGCCGTCGCGGTCCGCCTCGGGCAGCTGGTCACGGAAGCGAGACCATGCCTCGGGGAACAGTCGGCCGACGTCGCGGGTGATCCAATCGACGTCGGCTGGACCGGTGGTGGTGACGGCGGTCAGCGCGAGGGCGGTGACGCGGTCGGGATGCCGCTCGGCGTAGGCCAGCGACAGGGTCGTGCCCCAGGACCAGCCCGCGAGCAACCAACGTTCCACCCCAAGGTGCTCTCTGAGCTGCTCCATGTCTGCAATTAGGTGATGAGTCGTGTTGGTGGCCAGGTCCACTGCGGCGTCGGCGGCATGGGGCGTGCTGCGGCCGCATCCACGTTGGTCGAAGGCGATGATGCGGTATCGCTCGGGGTCGAAGGATCGCCGCATTCCCGGTACGCACCCCGACCCGGGACCGCCGTGCACGAGGACGGCAGGTGCGCCGCCGGGGTTCCCGGATGCCTCCCAATGGATCTGGTGGCCGTCGCCCACGTCGAGTAGGCCGGAGGCATACGGTTCGATCTCAGGGTAGGCGGCCATCACTGCTTCTTGCGGGTGGCGAACGCGGCCGTCGCCTCCTCGAGTTCACCCGTCGTGGTCGACAGCACCTGGCTGCGGTTCTCCAGGTGCAACGCCGCCTGCAGGCTGGGTGCCTCCAGATTGGCCCACAGCACCTGCTTGGTCGACTCGAGACCGAACGTGCCGTAACCGCAGAGTGTTTCGGCGACGGTCATGGCCTCGTCCAGAACCGGGCCCGTGGCGATGCGTGAGACCAGGCCGATGCGCAGGGCTTCGTCGGACTCGACCGTGCGCGCGGTGAGGATCAGGTCGAAGGCCTGTCCCGCTCCCACGATGCGGGGCAGCGTGTAGCTCACGCCGATGTCGCACCCGCCGAGCCCCAGTTTGATGAACTGGGTGCAGAATCGCGCCGAAGTGGACGCGATGCGGATGTCGGACGCCATGGCCAATGCGAACCCACCGCCGTAGGCGGGGCCGTTGACCGCGGCGATCACGGGCTGTCGCAGCGTGCTCAGCTTGACGGTCAGTTCGGCGATGCGCTCCTGCCACCGCATGCTCGAGCGCGGGAACGGCAGTCGCTTGGCGGCGTCGGGGAAGGGATCGGTCAGGTCCAGGCCCGAGCAGAATCCACGCCCCGCCCCCGTCAGGACGACGACGCGGCAGGAATCGTCGCGGTCGAGGTCGTCGAGGACGTGGTGTAGCTCCTCGACGAGGTCATGGTTGAGCGCATTGAGCTTGTCGGGCCGGTTGAGCGTCAGGACGACGACGTCGGGGCGTGGGCGGCTCGACTCGAGATGCGACATGGCGACTCAGCCTATGGGCGGGTCTCAGTCCTTACTGTGCCATCCGCTGATTCCCACGATGATCAACCGGAGTTGCTTGACGGCCGTGTGACGAATCTCGTCCAACGCCGCGGCGTCCGCGGCGTCCTCGATGGCCTCGGCGATCGAGATCATCGCGTTGACGAACAGGCTGGCGAGCATGTTCAGATCCTCGGAGCTCCACGAGTTGAGACCGGGGAAGCGGGTGAGGTCGATGGCCAGCTCGGAGGTGATCAGGCGGATCTCGGTGCGGATCGCGTAGCGCAGCACGGTCACCCCGCTGTTGCGTTCGCGTCCGATGAAGCGCCAGTGCTCGCGGCGCTCGTTGACCCCGGCGATGAGGATGTCCACCGTCGACTCGATGACCCGACTCGGATCGAGCTTGCCCGCTCTCGCGCCGCGCAACATGTCGCGCAGGGCGCGGAACGACTCGTCGATCAAGACGAGGCCGAGAGAATCCATCGAATCGAAGTGTCGATAGAAGGCGGCGGGCACGATGCCGGCCTCGCGGGTCACTTCGCGCAGGCTCAACGCGCTGAAGCTGCGTTCCTCGAGAAGTCGCAGGGCGCCGGCCACGATCGCCCGCCGGGTCTCCTCCTTGCGCTCCTCGCGAGACCGCGGGTCGCGGGAGGAACGCGAGGATCCCGACCGTCCCGAACGGGATGATCGTGAACTGGGCGTACGTTCGTTCACCGTTGTGAAACCTACCACAACCTGGTCAAAAGGCATTGACTGTTCGGGTTCGTGGACGCACGGTATACACATGTTCACTCAAACCAAGACGCTGAGCCTGCGGGACAGAGTGCTGCGGTCGCCTCTGCTGGACTTGCTGACTGGACCGCACGGCGTCGATCGCTACGCGGAGCTCGTCGAGCCGACGTGGACGGTGGGCGAGAGCCGAGCCAAGGTGGTCGCGGTTCGCCGTCAGACGCCACGCAGCGTCACCCTCGTCCTGGAACCGAACTCGGCCTTCGCGGCCGGGCCGGCCCTTCGGGCCGGGCAGCACGTCAACCTCACCGTCGAGGTCGACGGGCGTCGGCAGACGCGCTGCTACTCGCCGGCCAACGCCGAGGGCGATCGCTTGGTCGAACTCACCATCGGCGTGCACGACGACGGCGTGGTGTCGACGCACCTCTTCCGCAACGCCCGGCCCGGCATGGTCGTCGGCCTCGACGTCGTCGGCGGCGACTTCACCCTGCCCGCGACGCCTCCGCGCAACGTGCTGTTCGTCTCCGGCGGCAGTGGCATCACCCCGGTGCTGTCCATGGCGCGGACCCTGGCACGCCAGGAGGGGGACCGCGACGTCACCTTCGTCCATTACGCGCGCACTCCGGAGGAGGCGTGCTACCGGGCCGAACTCGCGACCTTGTCCGGCGTCCGCGTTCGCCACGGCTTCTCGCGTACCTCCGAGGGAGGTGACCTGACGGGATACTTCGGACCGGAGCATCTCGTCGACGTGCCCACTCCCGACGCGGTGTACGTGTGCGGGCCGCCCGCCCTCGTCGACGCCGTCCGTGCGCAGTTCCCGCAGGCCCGCTTCGAGAGCTTCGTCCCCCCGGTGTTCGAGGTCCCGGCCGACGGATCCGGCGGCATCGTTGCATTCGCCGAGAGCGGCGTCGAGGTCACCGACGACGGTCGCTCGCTGCTCGAGCAGGCCGAGGCCGCCGGCCTCTCGCCGCAGAGTGGATGCCGAATGGGCATCTGCCACACCTGTACGCGTCGCAAGACCAGCGGCGCGGTCAAGAACCGCATCACCGGTGCCGTCTCGGCAGCCGACGAGGAAGACGTTCAGATCTGCGTCTCCGTGCCCGTCGGTGACGTCGAACTCGCCCTGTAGACCCAACCAACCGAGAAGGAGTTCGCCATGACCGCCATGCTCGAGAAGCCCACCGCCGACATCGAAGACGACGTCGCCGAGGTCCTGCCCAAGCCCATCCGACAGGCGATCACCAAGATCGTCGGCGGCAAGCCCGTCACGATGACCCCCGAGATGGCCGACGCCTTCGGCGCCGAACTCGACGCCCTGCGAGAGCGCGTCGTCGCCGATCTCGGCGAGCGCGACGCCACCTACATCCGCCGAGTAATCAAGGCGCAGCGCGCACTCGAGGTCGGCGGCCGAGCCATGCTGTTCGCCGGCATCCTCCCACCGGCGTGGATCGCGGGCACCGCGATGCTGGCCGCGTCGAAGATCCTCGACAACATGGAGATTGGCCACAACGTCATGCACGGCCAGTACGACTGGATGGGCGACCCCGCCCTCACCAGCCGCAACTTCGAGTGGGACACGGCCTGCCCCGGCGACCAGTGGCGGCACTCCCACAACTACATGCACCACACCTACACCAACATCGTGGACATGGACCGCGACATCGGCTACGGCATCCTGCGCATGAGCGAAGACCAGCGGTGGACGCCCTACTACTACGGCAACCCCGTCTACGCGTTCCTGCTGATGATCCTGTTCCAGTACGGCGTCGCACTGCACGAGCTGGAGACCGAGCGCATCCGTGCCGGCGAGATCAGCATCGCCGACAAGCGCGAGACGCTGAAGGGCATCTGGAGCAAGGTCAAGCGGCAGACCCTGAAGGACTACGTGGCCTTCCCGCTGCTCGCCGGTCCGTTCGCCCCGTGGGTGTTCACCGGCAACCTGACGGCCAACCTGATCCGCAACATTTGGTCCTACGCGATCATCTTCTGCGGCCACTTCCCGGATGGCACACAGGAATTCACCAAGGAGGAGACCGCGAACGAGACTCGCGGCATGTGGTACTTCCGCCAGATCCTCGGCTCGGCCAACCTGACGGGCGGCAAGCTGTTCCACGTGATGAGCGGCAACCTGTCCTTCCAGATCGAGCACCACCTGTTCCCGGACATCCCGGCCTTCCGGCATGCCGAGATCGCGCCCGAGGTGCAGGAGATCTGTGAGCGCTACGGCATTCCCTACAACAAGGGGCCGCTGCCGCAACAGTTCGCCACGGTCGTGCGCAAGATCTGCAAGCTGGCGCTGCCCTGGAACTGATTCCATCCCGACGCTCGCGCCGAGACTACGGTTGCCGCACGATTCCACCGAGAATCGCGCACCAACGTAGTCTCGGCGCGTTCTACGTTTGGCACACCGGGCACCAGAACGAGATCCGCTCGGTGCCGGTGACCTGTGCCCGGTCGGATTCGATCGTCGTCCCGCAGCGGCGGCAGGGCCGTCCGACGCGGCCGTACACCCACAGATCGGCACCGGAGCGGGTGTTTCCGGTGGTAGTGCGGTTGACGCGGGACCGGTTCAGCCACAACATGTCCCGAGCCCGCTGCACGATCCGCAACGGATCCTTGACCGCGCTGACCGGCGAACTGGGCAGGCGCCCCGACACGAAGCACAGTTCATTGGCGTAGACGTTGCCGACGCCGGCCATCACCCGTTGGTCCAGCAGTGTCTCGGCCAGCGGGCGATCCGGATCCGCCGTCAGGTTGGCCGCGGCGACCCTGGGCTCCCAATCGTCGCCGAGCAGATCCGGACCCAGATGGGCCACGGCCTCCATGTCCATCTCGCGCTGCAGGATCTCCAGGACGCCGAGGTCGACGCCGGCCGCCCGAGAGTCCGCGGTCTCCAGCAGGATCCGCACCTTGTGCTGTGGCACGCGGCGGATCTGACCGTCGACGAGCCACGCGCCGTCCATCTTCAGGTGCGAGTGGATGCTCGCGTCCCCGACTCGGATGAACAGGTGCTTGCCGCGGCTGAGCACTTCGTCGACCACCTCGCCGGTCAGATCCACGGTGGCGAACTTCGGCACACGCACGTCGCACCGTGTCAGCGCCTTGCCCACCAATGCGGTCCGCAACTTGTCCGCAGCACGGAAGACGGTGTCACCTTCGGGCATGGGGTGAACCTACCCGCATCCTCGATTGTTACGCGCGCGTGTCGACGGTGAGGTGCCGATAACCGAAACGTATTCCTGCGATGACCATTCGGAAACGTGCGGCTTCTCTAATTGGGCCAAGCCTTGATCACCTGGCCCGCCGGCAGCGCCGCCGAGTTCGAAGAAACCTCACTACGAAGATCCTGGAGTCCGCCATGTCGTTCGACGATTCGATCGCCGAGAAGATCAAGACCTCCCTCGCGGAGATCCCGCACCCGTCGTTGCCCAAGGGGTCCAACATCTACGGCGGCACCAAGATCTTCCCCGACTACCAGGCCGAGGAAGGTGAAAGCTACTTCACGCTGGTGCACGGGATCGCCCACGAATCGTCGGTCAGCTTCGTCGCGGTGCTGCAGGCCACCAGGGCGCTGCGCAAGGGCTTCGAGTCCGCCCTCTACTTCTATGGGCCGGGCTCGATCAACTGCCTGGCCACCCGCGGCTTCCCGAAGACCGGCGACTCGGGCTTCCCCGGCGAGCAGAACATCAACGACTCCCTGGCCACCTTCATCGCCGAGGGCGGCACGGTGTTCTGCTGCCGATTCGGTCTCGCGCTGCACGGCGGTCGCGAAGAAGACCTGATCGAGGGTGTCATCCCGGCCCATCCGCTCGACGTGCAGGACGCGCTCATCTACTACGCGCGCAAGGGCGCAATCGTCAATTCCACCTACATGGTCTAGGCGACTCCACATGACGAAACTCGCAGCGGTGGCGGCGAACTTCACTCGCGACCTCGAACAGAATTACGCGTTGATCGACGCCCTGGCCCGGCAGGCCCGGGACGCGGACGTCGACTTCATGGTGTTGCCGGAGGCTGCCATCGGCGGGTACCTCTCGTCGCTGGGCAACCACGGCGACACGGTGAAGACGACGACCCGGTCACTGCCGCCGGCAATTCGCATCGACGGGCCCGAGATCGCCAGGGTGCAGCAGATCGTCGGTGATTTGGTGGTCGCCATCGGTTTCTGCGAACTGGACGCTGACGGCGAAACCCGTTACAACGCAGCGGCAGTCCTCGACGGCACCCGGGTGTACGGCACCTACCGCAAGGTTCACCAACCCCTCGGTGAGGGCATGTCCTATTCGGCGGGCTCGGACTACGACGTCTTCGACACGCCCGTCGGTCGAGTCGGGCTGCAGATCTGCTACGACAAGGCCTTTCCGGAGGCCGCTCGCATCATGGCGCTCAAGGGTGCGCAGATCATCGCGAGCCTCTCGGCGTGGCCGGCGGCTCGGACGGCGACTGCGGAGAACCTTCAGGACGACCGTTGGACGTACCGGTTCAACCTGTTCGACGCGGCTCGGGCGCTGGACAACCAGGTGTTCTGGATCGCGTCCAATCAAAGCGGCACCTTCGGCTCGCTGCGGTACGTCGGCAACGCCAAGGTCGTGGACCCCGGTGGAAACGTACTCGCCACAACGCTTCTGGGGAGTGGCATGGCGGTCGCCGAGGTCGACGTCGACGGTACGTTCCGCGCCATGCGTGCGGGCATGTTCCATCTGCGCGACCGCCGGCCCGACGTCTACGGCCCGGTGACCGAGGATGCCGGCCAGTGGCAGGAACTCGCCCATGCCTGAGATGACCTTCGACGTGCAGTGGCCCGACGGCCGGGTGCAGCGCTGCTACTCGCCCAGCCTGGTGATGCACGACTACCTGACCTCCGGGTCTGACTACACCGTGGCGGAGTTCGTCGACCGATCCGCGACGGCGTTGCAGGAGGCCAGTGAACGCGTGAGCGTCAAGTTCGGCTTCGCGTGCACCTCGGCCGCTGCCACCACGGAGCAAATCAGCGCCACGGCAACCGAATTCCCCGGTGACGCCACGATTCGCATCGTCGCCATGCGCCCGGGGCTGGAGAAGACGTCATGAGCCCCGACCACGTCTCCGTCGCCGTCATCGGTGGCGGACAGGCTGGCCTCTCGGTGAGTTGGTACCTGCTTCGGGGCGGCGTCGACCACGTCGTGCTGGAGGCCAAGACCCCGGTGCACGCCTGGTCGGACACCCGCTGGGACAACTTCACCCTGGTGACGCCGAACTGGCATTGCAAGCTGCCCGGCTACGCCTACGACGGGGCCGACCCGGACGGCTTCATGACCCGCGACGAGGTCGTGCGGTGGCTTGACGGATGGTTGCAGACCTTCGAGCCGCCGCTGCGCACGCACACCCGCGTGACGACGTTGCGTCGCCGTGCCGCAGGAGGATTCGAGCTGACGCTGGCCACCGAGGCGGGCCAGGAGACGTTGACGTGTGACCACGCGGTGGTGGCCACCGGCGGCTATCCCATCCCCGTGCTTCCCGCGTTCGCGGCGTCGCTGGACGCGTCGATCACCCAGATTCACTCGGAGCAGTACCGCAACGCCGATCAGCTGCCCGAGGGCGCGGTGCTGGTCGTCGGCACCGGCCAGTCCGGTGCCCAGATCGCCGAGGACCTGCATCTCGAGGGCAGGCAGGTGCACCTCGCGGTCGGCAGCGCACCGCGGGTGGCCCGGTTCTACCGCGGCCGCGATTGCATGACCTGGCTGGCGGACATGGGGCTCTACGACAAGCCCGCGCCCGAGTATCCCGGCGGCAAGGCGGCCATCGAGAAGACGAACCACTACGTCACCGGTCGCGACGGAGGGCGCGACATCGACCTGCGTCGGTTCGCCGCCGAGGGCATGCGGTTGTACGGCACCCTCGGTGACGGCAGGGACACTCAGCTGACCTTCGAGCCGACGCTGCGAAGCGCGCTCGACAGGGCCGACGGGACCTACAACTCGATCTGCGCCGACATCGACGCCTACGTCGAGCGGGAGGAGATCACGGCGCCGCCGGCCACCCGCTACACGCCGGTCTGGGAACCCGAGGCCGAGGTCACCGAACTCGACCTGGCCGCCGCGGGCGTCACCAGCATCGTCTGGGCGATCGGCTACCGGCCGGACTACCGGTGGATCGAGGCCAGCGCCTTCGACGGCGGTGGACGGCCGATGCAGAACCGTGGTGTCACCGAAGTGGAGGGTCTGTCCTTCATCGGGTTGCCGTGGATGCACACATGGGGTTCCGGTCGGTTCCTCGGCGTCGACCGCGACGCCAAGCACATTGCGACGACGATCATCGACGATCTCCGACGTCAGTCCGCGACTAGCGCTCATCGCCGCCTCGCCGTGGCCCGCTGAGAACGAGGGAAGTCATGTCCGTCTCCACCCGCGTCGACCTGACCCTGCTTGGGATTCGGGGTCGCCCACCCGTCAGCCGCACCGCCGGTGCCGGCCCCAGCGCCGACGGCCACCTGATGATCGACGGTCACGCCGCCGCACTCCCGCTGAATGCCAACAGCCCCTTCGTCTTCGATGGCAGCCGTGTGTTGCTCGACGGGGAGGACTCGGGCCTGGAGGTGGGTGTGATCGATCGTCCCGCCTTCTACGATCTTCGGACGGCCGAGGGCATCTCGTACGAGGCGATCGCACGACTGCACGGCCGAGACGTACTGGCCACCACGGTCGTACAGACGTGCGTGCGCTACGGCGTCGACGACCGATGCCGGTTCTGCTCCATCGAGGAGTCCCTGCGCACGGGTGCCACGACGGCGGTGAAGCGGCCGCACGAGCTTGCCGAGGTCGCCGAGGCCGCGTTGCGCATGGACGGCGTCCGCCAGATGGTGATGACGACGGGTACGTCAGCAGGTGCCGACCGCGGGGCTCGGCATCTGGCCCGGTGCGTGCGGGCGGTGAAGGCCGTTGTACCGGGCCTACCCATCCAGGTGCAGTGCGAGCCGCCGGCGGACGTGGCGGTGCTGACCGAGTTGCGCGAGGCCGGCGCGGACGCGATCGGCATCCACGTCGAGTCGCTGGACGACGAGGTGCGCCGCCGATGGATGCCGGGCAAGGCGACGGTGCCGCTGGCTCAGTACCGCGACGCGTGGCGCGAGGCCGTCCGCATCTTCGGCCGCAACCAGGTGTCGACGTATCTCATCGTCGGTTTGGGGGAGGACCCCGACGAATTGGTCGCCGGGGCAGCAGAACTCGTCGAGATGGGCGTCTACCCCTTCGTGGTGCCGTTCCGGCCGCACCCCGGCACGCTGGCCACCGACGTCGACGGTGCCGTGGCGCCCGACGCGGCCACGGTGGAGAAGGTGTCGAGGGAGGTCGCCAACGTGCTTCGACTGGCGGGGATGGCCGGGGCCGACCAGAAGGCCGGCTGCGCCGCGTGCGGGGCGTGCGGCGTGTTGCAGAGCGTCGGCGGGTGAGGGCGGTGGAGACGCTGTCGATTCTCGCCGGTACCCGCACCCACGCCGTCTCGGCGGCGGGCTTCCTCATCCGCCGGGCGGACGACGGTGCCGACCTGGCGGCGTACCGCAGGCTGCGTCACGACGCCTTCGTCGTCGACCAACACCTCTTCGCCGGGAGCGACGCCGATGACGTCGACGACGACCCGCGCGCGGTGGTCCTGGTGGCGGTCGCCCCGGATGCAACCGTGGTGGGCGGGGTGCGGTTGGCCCCGCGGTGCGAGCCGGATCTGGGCTGGTGGACCGGGAGCCGGCTCGTCACCAGCTCGGCGGCTCGGTCCTCGGGAGTCGGCCCGGCCCTGGTCCGCGCGGCGTGCGCGCACGCCGAGTCGGCGGGCGTGTTGCGCTTCGACGCCACCGTGCAGCGGCGGTACGCGGCGATGTTCGGCGCGCTCGGCTGGGAGGACCACGGCGACTGTGTGGTGGCGGGTCGACCGCACGCGCTGATGCGGTGGCCACTGCACCGGATGCAGCGTCTCGCCGACGCCACCAAGTCGTTTCTCGGCGACGCCCTGGCTCCGTTGCGCGCGGTGCCAGGCGGTCTGGGTCCCGACGGTTTCGTCGGCGACGACGGCGTGCCGCTGCCCGGCAGTGATCTGGTGGCGGCGTGTGATGCAATCATCCCGTCCATGGTGGAACGCGATCCGGAGTGGGCGGGGTGGTGCTCGGTGCTGGTCAACGTCAACGACCTGACCGCGATGGGCGCTGCGCCGACCGGGTTGCTCGACGCGGTTGGGGCGCCCACCCGGTCGCTGTTGACCCGCATCGTGCGCGGCGTCGCGAAGGCCTCGCAGGCGTGGCGGGTGCCCGTGCTCGGCGGTCACACCCAGCTCGGGGTCCCGGCCTCGTTGGCGGTGACGGCCTTCGGTCGGACGTCGAGTCCGATTCGCGCCGGCGGCGGTTCCGCTGGTGACACCGTGCGCCTCACCGCGGATCTCGCGGGCGGCTGGCGTTCGGGTCAGCATGGAAGGCAATGGGATTCGAGTAGCACCCGCAGTGCCGACGATCTCGCCGAGTTGGCCACGCTGGTCGCGCGGATGGCGCCGCGGGCGGCCAAGGACGTCAGCATGGCTGGCGTCGTCGGCACGATGGGAATGCTGGCCGAGGCCAGCGGGACGGGCGCCGAACTGGACGTGACTCGGATACCCCGGCCCGCGGACGCCGACATGGGTGCGTGGCTGACGTGCTTTCCCGGGTACGCCATGCTCACCGCGAACCAGACCGGATCGTCGGCGCCACGAGTGCCGTCCGGCGTGGTCACCGCCGCCTGTGGTGAGCTGACGGCTCGCCGCGGCGTTCGGCTGAGGTGGCCCGACGGCGTCATCACGACCGCGGTGGGTGCGGACGTCACGGGGCTGGGAAGGGCCTGACGTCGTGCTCGTGACGATCGGTGCGGTCGCGGCGCACTTCGGCCGCGATCTGGATCGTGGCGTCAGCAAGGTCGTCGGCATCGTCGACGCCGCCGCGCGAGACGGTGTGGAACTACTGGTGTTCCCCGATGCCTGCCTCGGCGGGTACATCGGTGATCTGAATGCACCCGATCTGAACGACCAGCCCCCCGCGTTGGACCCCGACGGGCCGGAGATCGCGGCGGTGATCGCTGCGGCGGGTCCGATGACAGTCTGCGTCGGCTACGCCGAGCAGGCGCTCGGTGGACGCTACAACGCGGCGATCTGCGTCTCGGGTGACGGCGTGCTCGGACACCACCGCAAGGTGCACCAGCCCGCGGGCGAGTCGCTTGCCTACCTCGCGGGCAACTCGTTCGCGGCGTTCGACACCCCGGTCGGGCGGCTCGGGATGCTCATCGACTACGACAAGACGTTTCCCGAATCCGCGCGAGCATTGGCGCTCGACGGCGCCCACGTCATCGCCGCGCTGTCGGCCTGGCCGGCCAGTGTCACCGACCGGGCGTCTCGGCTGCCCGCCGACCGGCAGGCACGGTTGTTCGACCTCTACGACTGTGCCCGGGCGGCGGAGAACCAGGTCGTCGTCGTCTCGTCGAATCAGACGGGCGTCATGGGCGCGCTTCGCTTCCTCGGCCAGGCGAAGGTCGTCGGTCCCGGTGGCGACGTGTTGGCCAACACCGGTTCCAAGGGCGGGTTGGCCAAGGTCACCGTCGATGTCGAGGCCGAGATCACCCGCGCTCGAAAGGTGTTGAACCACATCGCCGAACGTCGGGTGGATGCCTACGGCGTCGGCGCCGGAAGCTGATCCGATGCGCGTGGCACTGCTGACCTATTCCACCAAGCCCCGTGGCGGCGTGGTGCACACGCTGCACCTGGCCGAAGCGTTGGCCGCGGCGGGCGCGGACGTCACGGTGTGGTCGTTGGCCCGTCACGGCGATAGCGGCTTCTTCCGTGCCGTGGACCCGCGGGTCCGAATGCGGCTGGTCGACTTCCCGGACGGAGGCGAGGAGTCGGTCACGGCACGCATCGTCCGGTCGATCGCGTTGCTGCGAGAGGCGTTCACCCCCGAGGACTTCGACATCGTGCATGCGCAGGACTGCATCAGTGCCAACGCGGTGGGGCACTGCATTCGGACGATCCACCACCTCGACGAGTTCACGACGCCCGTGCTGGTGCAGTGCCACGAGAAGGCCGTCGTCGACCCGTACGCCCGCATCTGTGTCTCAGCGGCGGTTGCCGCGGAGGTGCGGGCCGGATGGGGGCTGTCGCCGACGGTGATTCCGAACGGTGTTGCAGCGCAACGGTTCGACGATGCGGCCGCCGACGATCCGGTCGCCGAGACGCAACGCGCGCAATGGCGGCGACGGCTCGGGCGCTACGTCCTGGCGGTCGGCGGCATCGAACCGCGCAAGGGCACCGTCGACTTGGTGCAGGCGTATGACCTTCTTCGGCGCCGCGTTCCCGACGTCGGGCTGGTCATTGCCGGCGGTGAGACGCTGTTCGACTACCGCGAGTACCGGGCCGAGTTCGACCGACGGTGCGCGAACCTCGGCGTCGAACCGCTCATCCTCGGGGCGGTCACCGACGACGACCTGCCGAGCTTGGTCGCCGCGTCGTCGGTGTTCGCCTTTCCGTCGACCAAGGAGGGCTTCGGGCTGGCGGCGATGGAGGCGCTCGCGGCCGGGCGGCCCGTCGTCGTCCGGGATTTGCCGGTGCTGCGCGAGGTCTTCGGTGACACCGTCCGCTACGGCTCGACGCCGACCGAGCTGGCTGACCTGATGGCAGATGCCATCGAGCATCCGCTGGATCCGGCACCGGGACGCGCGTTGGCGGCGTCGCTGACCTGGCAGACCGCCGCGGCCCGGCACTTGGAGTTCTATGCAGCCCACCCGATGCCCCGCTAGCGGTCACCACCGGCGGGCGGCGACTCAGGGGGTCAGCAGTCTTCGAGCCCGTCGATCATCAAGGTGAGCGTGAAGTCGAATCTGTCGTGACCTTCGCCGGAGGTGAGTTCGGCGGCGTATCGAGAGGTGTGGGGGAAGGTCGCGGCCGGCAGGGTGGCGAACCGGCGACGCAGTTCGTCGCGATCGAGAACCCACGCGGTGTCGTCGTCGCTGGCGCGCTGGCGCGCGATGGACGCCTCCAGGCAATACGAGGCCACATACAGGAAGAGGGCGTCGATGGCCCAGGCGGCGGCTTGGGGCGCGATGCCGCCGGCAAGCAGAATGGCCAGCATTCCCTCGTTGACGCGCACGATCTCGAGGTCGGTGGGCGCCATGGCCAGCGCGGCGCGGGAGATGCCCGGGTATCGGAGGTACTGGTCGCGCATCTGCGTACACACACTGCGAATCTGATCCCGCCAGGTCGCGGGGTCGGGATCGGGTAGGTCGAGCTTGGCGCACAATCGCCCCATGAGCAGCTCGTCGAGGTCGGCCTTGTTGACCACGTGGGCGTAAAGCGACGCGGGTCCGGTGTCGAGTGCGTCTGCCAGTCGGCGCATCGTCAGGGCTTCGAAGCCCTCTGCCGCAACGACTTTCAGGGCGGTGTCGACGACGTGCCCGGGGGTCAGCGGAGTCTTACGGCGCCGCGGTCGGGCAACGTCGGATGCCTCAATACGGGGCGGCTGATGGCGCGCCGCGCGTCGCTCCTTGGGGTTCACCCCTGGAGCCTAACTTGACACGAACACTGTTCGCTAATAGAACAGTGTTCGTGAATGGCAAATCGCAGAATGAGTCCGCCGTGACCGTCGTAGGCGCCGGTCCCGTCGGCCTGATGCTCGCCGCCGAATTGGCACTCGCCGGTGCGGACGTCCACGTCCTCGAACGGCGAACCGAGCCAGATCGGGAGGCGAAGGCACAGTCGGTCAACGTTGCGACCGCCGAGGCGCTGGACCGCCGCGGATTGCTGCCCGACGCCCAGGAATCCGCTCCGCGCGTCACCGGCCACTTCGCCGGGATGGTCCTCGACCCCGACCTCGTCGACTGGTCCGATCCCGACTTCGTGGCGCACACCGCCGCCGACCGATGCCGCATGCTCGCGCAACCCCGACTCGAGGCGCTCCTCGCCGACCACGTCGCACGTCTCGGCGTACCGGTGCATCGCGGCGTCGAGGTCACCGGGCTCGACGACGTCGGCGACGGCGTGCGCGTGCGCACTTCGGCGGGTCCGATGCGCACCGGATGGCTGGTGGGCTGCGACGGCGGGCACAGCGCCGTGCGACGACTCGCCGGGATCGAATTCCCCGGCAACGAAACGGAATTCATCGGTTACCAGGCAGTCGTCGACCTCGACGACCGCGCGAAGCTCGCGAACGGCTGGGTGTGGTCGGCGCACGGGGTGTACCGCTGCGGGCCGCAGCCGGGCCGGGTGGTCACCCTCGAGTTCGGTCCCGTCGGTGCGCGATTCGCGCGTGCCGACCGCACGACTCCGGTCACCCTCGAAGAGGTGCAGGCCAGCCTGCGCCGGACCTCGGGTACCGACGTCACGGTGACCGGACTGCGTGCGACGCCGACCCGCTGGACCGACAACACCCGTCAAGCCGCGGACTACCGGTCGGGACGGGTGCTGCTGGCCGGTGACGCCGCCCACGTGCATCCACCGTTCGGCGGGCAGGGCCTCAATCTGGGCATCGGGGACGCGATGAACCTCGGGTGGAAGCTGGGCGCCGTGGCGGCGGGGCGCGCGCCCGAGTCGCTCCTCGACACCTACGACACCGAGCGTCGGCCGGTCGGCGCCGGGGTGATGGACTGGACGCGGGCCCAGACGGGCCTGATGCGGGGTGACGCCTCGTCGGCCGCTCTGCGCGGGGTCCTCGCCGACCTGCTGGGCACCCCGGCGGGTACGACCTACGCGGTCAAGAGGATCGCGGGGGTCACCCAGCGTGTCGACCTCGCCGGCGGCCACCCCCTGGCCGGCGCAATGGTGCCAGATCTGTGGTTGCGCGACGGATCGCGTGTGGTCGACCACGGTCACGGGGGCGGCTTCCTGTTGCTCGACCGGGTGCGTGACGGCACGTTCGCGCGACTGGCCGCGCCGTGGGCCACCGAGGTCACGATCGTCGCGGACGGCGACGGCACCCCCACCGGAGTCCTGGTCCGGCCCGACGGCGTGATCGCCTGGGCGTCCGACACGGATGACGCTGCGGGACTGGACGACGCGCTGCGGCGATGGGCGGGCGGGCGATGACCGCCACGACCACGCTGCCGCTGCGGCGCGCGGTGCCGGTGCTCGTCGTGGTGTTGATCGCCGACCTGATGGACCTTCTGGACACCACGATCGCCAACCTCGCGGGCCCGTCGATCCGCGCGGATCTCGGTGGCGACGAGACGACCCTGCAGTGGGTGCTCGCCGCGTACACCACCACCCTGGCGATCGGGCTGGTGACGTCGGGCCGCCTCGGGGACATCCTCGGCCGGCGACGGCTGTTCCTGGCCGGGATGACCGGCTTCACCGTCGCCTCGCTTGCCTGCGGGCTCGCGCCAGGTGTGGGGTCACTGATCGCCGCCCGTGCAGTGCAGGGCCTCGCCGGGGCGGTGATGATTCCGCAGGGCTTCGCGCTCGTGAAGGTCGTGTTCCCGCCGGATCGGTTACGCGCGGCGTTGATTCCCTTCGGGCCGATCATGGGCCTCGGCACCGTCGCCGGGCCGATCCTGGCCGGCTGGTTGCTACACCTGGACCTGTTCGGCAGCCAGTGGCGGGCCATCTTCCTGGTCAACGTGCCGATCGGCATCCTGACCGTGGTCCTCGGATGGTTCCTCTTGCCCAGGAACGCCGGTGAGGACCCAGACCTGCGCGTCGACCTCGGCGGGGTGGCATTGCTCACCCTGGCCTCGCTCCTGCTAATCGTGCCCCTGGTCGAGGGCCGCGAGTTCGGTTGGCCCGCATGGTCATTCGGCATGATGGCGGTAGCGCTCGTGGCGGCGGCACTGTTCGCGTCGTGGGAACGACGCAGCGCCCATCCGGTGCTGCCGCCGTCGCTCTTCGCTCGGCGCAGCTTCGTGGTCGGACTGGTGATCACCGGCGCCTTCTTCGCCTCCTTCACCGGCTTTCAGCTCGCGGTGAACCTGCTGTTCCAACTGGGCCTGGGCTGGAGCCCGTTGAACACCGGATTCGCCCTCATCCCATGGGCGTTGGGCACCGCGGTGGCCATCGGCCTCAGCGGCGCCGTCCTCGCAGACAGGTTCGGCCGCAGCTCGATGCAGGCGGGCCTGGGGGTCGCGGCGGCGGGCCTGCTGGGCCTGTGGTGGATCCTCGGCCATGCCGATGGGCCATTGACGGCGTGGACGGTCGCGCCCGCTCTGTTCGTCATCGGGTTCGGCTCGGGCCTGGTGTTCGTCCCGAGCTTCGACTACATCCTCGGCGACGCGACCGTCGAGGAGGCGGGGGCGGGCTCCGGAATGCTCAACGCGGTGCAGCAGTTCGCCAACGCCATCGGCTTCGCGGCCCTCGGCACCGTGTTCTTCGCCCGCGCGGACGAAGGCGGCGTGGACGCGATCTCGTCGGCGACCCAACTCGTCATCCTGGTCGCCGCGGCGCTGTACGTGGTCACTGCACTGTTGGTGGGGTTGCTGCCCAAGCACATTGGGGTGTCCGAGCCGTCCGCGGACGCTACATCCCGGTGATCTTGACGCTGTGCTCGGCCTGCTGGCCCATCAGCGTCGTGAATGCCTCGAGCACGACCTCGCCGTCGTCGTTCGTGCAGACGTTCCTGGTCACCACGATGTCGGCGCCGAACCGCTCGTCGACGGAGGCGATCTCCAACCGCGCGCGCAGTCGGTCACCGGCGTAGATCGGGCGGTGGTAGACGAATCGCTGGTCGACTTGGACGATGTTCATCGTCTCGATGCCGACGTCGACGTTGCGGAAGAAGTCCTGCTGGACCAGCAGGGCGTACACCGCGGTGAACGTCAGCGGAGCCATCAGCGCGCGGTGGCCGAGTTCGGCGGCGGCGGCCTCGTCGAAGTTGACGCCGTCGGTGGACTGGACGGCCTTCGCGTACTCGCGGATCTTCTCCCGGCCGACGACGAAGTAATCGGGGTAGTGGTGCACCATGCCGCGTATGTCGGTCTTCAGAGCCACGATGCACCTCCGGGGAGGTGCCTCGAGGCGAAGTGGCGGCGACGGGTTTCAGGGTCAACGAACTTCACGACATTCCATTCAAGCAAATCTCGTAGCCGAGCTCATCTTCAGACACTCGCAGGGCTGTTCACCTGCGGTGACGCGGGCGGGCGAGTGGTCGGGTCGACGGATTGACCGACGGTTCTCAGCGCAGTCGCAGTCCTCGGGGAGTTCGGGAGAAGCCGCTGGCGGTCAAGGCTTCCTGCACGGCGACGTGCTCCGGGCCCGCCCCCGGCTCCAGGATGGGTACGCCGTTGATCCGTTCGACGAGAAGAGACCGCAGCCGGCCGGCGCCGACCAGCTCGACCAGTGCCGTCGCCGCGGCGGCGTGGGCCTCGGGATCCGGGGTGAAGGCCAACAGGGAGCGACCACCGCGCTCGAGGAACCAGGTCAACTCCCCGTCGACGACGACCACCAGTGCGCCGGCCTTGCGGCCCGGGCGGTGTCCGACGTCGGCGTCTGCTGGCCAGGGCAGAGCTGCGCCGTACGGGTTCGCCGGATCGGCGGCCGCGAGTACGACGGCGTGGTACTCCCGATGCTGACGGTCCACGTCGTCGAGGTAGGTGCGCAGTCGGTCGACCGTCGATGCGACGGCGAACTGGGCGCCGCCGAGTGACTCGACGAAGTAGCCGCGTTGGCAGCGACCCACGTCCTCCAAGGCGGTGAGCACCTTGTACAACATGGCAAACCCGCCGGGGACGCCCTCGGAGGCGCCCTTGGTGAGCACCCCGTACCGGTTGAGGAGCAGTTCGGCGGTGAAGTGCGCCCGGATGGTCGAATCGGGTTCCGGCTCGGGGAGAACCGACCAGCGCCCCGCCACGGTCGCGTCGGTGGTGCGCGTCTGGGCGTGCGCGACGCTGTAGCGGCTCAACCGGGGCGGTCGCTGTCGTTGTCGGTGGGCGCCGCCGCGCTTTCCGGTGCCCGACAGCAGGGCGCGCACCGGGGCGAAGGTGTCACCGGTGATGCGGCCCGCCCAAATCAGTTCCCACAGGGCATCCTTGACCGCCGAGGTGGGATCTCCTGCCGAGGCGCCGGTCGTGAGTTGCCGAAAGAAGTAGGCGCCCCCGTGTTCCAGGGTGTCGAGGATTTCGCGGTGAACCTCGGTGAGGTCGAACTCCGAGGGCGCTGCAAGCGTCAGCGGCGCCGTGTCGGTGCTGTGGAAGGCGATCCAGCCGTCGCCGCTGCCGATCGCGCCGGCGCCGGACCACGTCACCTCCCCGGCGGCGAGCAATTCGTCGAGCATCGCGGGCTGATAGTTGCGCACCCGTTGGCCGAACACCAACGGCTCGATCGCCGAGGCGGGGATGGGCACGCCCGACAGCTGCTCGATCACCGACGCCAAACCGTCGACGCCCATGCTCTTCTCGACGCCGACCTGCTGCCAGGCCGGCAGGAACCGGGCGTATGCGGCGGTGCTGACCGGCTCGACCTGGGCGCGCAGCGCGGCCAGCGACCGTCGCCGAAGGATCTTGAGAACGTCGGCGTCACACCACTGTTCGGTGTCGGCGGGGGCGGCGGTGGTGAACTCCCCACGCACCAGCCGCCGGTCGGCCGACATCCGGCCCAGCACATCGGCCGTCACCCGTACGCCCAGCCCGAAGCGCTGAGCGGCGTCCGTGGTGGTGAACGGTCCGCGGGTACGGGCGTAGCGGCCGAGGAGCTCGCCGAGGGGATCGGCGACGGTTTCGGTGAAACTCGCCGGAATGCCCACGGGGACGGCGATTCCGATCCCGTCGCGCAACAACCCGATGTCCTCCACGGCGACCCACCACGTCTGACCGGCGAACGAGACCGTCAATGCGCGCCGGGCGGCCCGCAGTCCCTCCAGCCACCCGCCGACGTCGTCGACGGTGGAGCGGTCCGCCACCTCGGCCTCGGTGAGGGGGCCGAGCAGTCGTAGGAGATCGGCCACGCCCTCGGCGTCGCGCACCCGTCGGTCCTCGGCGAGGCGTTGCAGCTGCGCGACGGTCGACTCGATGACCTTCTGGTCGAGTAGCTCGCGGAGTTCGACGCGACCGAGCAGTTCGGCGAGCAGCGTGCTGTCCAGGGACAGGGCTGCCGCCCGCCGCTCCGCCAGCGGACTGTCGCCCTCGTACATGAAGGCCCCGACGTAACCGAACAGCAGTGACGCGGCGAACGGCGACGGCGTGACGGTCTCGACCTCGAGGATGCGAATGCTCCGCTGGGCGACGCGACTCATCAACTCGCGCAACGTCGGAACGTCGTACACGTCTTGCAGGCATTCCCGGACCGTCTCGAGGACGATCGGAAAGTCCGGGTACTTGCGGGCGATGTCGAGCAGCTGTGCGGCGCGCTGGCGCTGATGCCACAGCGGTGACCGCTTGCCGGGGTGGCGCCGCGGCAGCAACAGGGCGCGGGCGGCGCATTCCCGGAACCGCGACGCAAAGAGGGCCGAGCCGCCCACCTCGTCGGTCACGATCGGGTCGATCTCGTCGGCGTCGAAGACGAAGAGTTCGGCACCGGGTGGGGTGTCGTCGGTGTCGGGGAGGCGCACGACGATACCGTCGTCGGACGCCGTCGGCTTCTCGTCGATGCCGTAGCGCTCCCGCAACCGCCATGCCACCGCCAGCGCGAGCGGCCCGTGCACCCGTAAGCCATAGGGGGAGTGCAGGATCACCCGCCAGTCGCCGAGTTCGTCGCGGAAGCGTTCGACGACGAACGTGGTGTCGGTGGGAACGGTGCCCGTGGCCTCCTTCTGGTCGAAGATCAGCTGCCAGAGGTTGTTGGTGGCGAAGTCGTTGAAACCCATCGTGGCGCAGCGTGCGTCGAACTTCTCGCGGTTCATGCTCGCCAGGTCGCCGGTGAACGCGCCGATGGCGGCCCCCAACTCGGCGGGTCGGCCCACCCCGTCGCCGCGCCAGAACGGTAGCCGGGCTGGCTGCCCAGGCGCGGGCAGCACCAGCACGCGGTCGTGGGTGATCTCGGTGATACGCCAGCTGGTGGCTCCGAGGGAGATGACGTCGCCGGGTCGCGACTCGTAGACCATCTCCTCGTCGAGTTCGCCCACCCGTGACGGCTTGTCGGTGTCGGCCGAGGACGCCAGGTACACGGTGAACATCCCGCGGTCCGGGATGGCGCCGCCGGAGGTCACGGCCAGCCGCTGGGCACCCGGTCGTGCGGTCAGGGTGCCGGCGTCGCGGTCGTAGACCAACCGGGGCCGCAGCTCGGCGAACTCCGTGGAGGGGTACTTGCCGCTCAGCAGGTCCAGCGTCGCCTCGAACGCGCTGCGCGGCAGCGTGGCGAACGGAGCGCTGCGCCGCACGGCGTCGAACCATCGGTCGGCGTCGAGTGGCTCGAGCGCCGACGCCGCGACGGTGTGTTGGGCCAGGATGTCCAGCGGGTTGGTCGGCACCCGCATGGTCTCGATCTGACCGGCGAGCATGCGCTGGACCGTCACCGCGCAGTCGATGAGGTCGGTGCGGTGCTTCGGGAACAGCACGCCCTCGGAGATCTCGCCGACCTGGTGGCCCGCGCGGCCGATGCGTTGCAGCCCGCTGGCCACCGAGGGTGGAGACTCCACTTGGATGACGAGGTCGACGGCCCCCATGTCGATGCCGAGTTCGAGGCTGGAGGTGGCCACCACGGCCTTGAGCCGACCGGTCTTGAGATCGTCCTCGACGATCGCCCGCTGCTCCTTGCTGATGGATCCGTGGTGGGCCTTGGCCAGCAGCGGCTCGGCACCAAGGGCCACGCCGCTGCCCATCACCTGCGCCGGTGCGCCACCGCCGACCTTCGGGTTGCGGGTCTCGACCACCTCGCCGCCCTGCCGTTCGGCGTGAATCTCGTTGAGCCGCGCCGTGAGTCGCTCGGCGAGCCGCCGGGAGTTGGCGAACACGATCGAGGACCGATGCGACTCGATGAGGTCGACGATGCGTTCCTCGACGTCGGGCCAGATGCTGTTGTTCTCCAGGTTGGCCATGTCGGGCACCGGCACCTGGACCGACAGGTCGAAGGTCTTGGCGGCCATCGGCGCGACGATGGTCGTGGGGGCGTGGCCGGACAGGAAGCGCGCCACCTCCTCGGGTGGCCGAACCGTCGCCGAGAGCCCGATTCGCTGGGCCGGCTTCTCCGTCAACTGGTCCAGACGCTCCAGCGACAGGGCCAGGTGGGCGCCGCGCTTGGTGGCCGCGACGGCGTGCACCTCGTCGACGATGACCGTCTCGACCTCGGTGAGTGTCTCCCGTGCGGCCGAGGTCAGCATCAGGAAGAGGGATTCGGGCGTAGTGATGAGGATGTCGGGTGGCCTGGCGATCATCTCGCGGCGGCGGTTGGGCGGGGTGTCGCCGGAGCGAACTCCCACGGTGATGCTCGGGGCGACTTCGCCCCGGCGTTCGGCGACGCGAGCGATGCCGGTCAGCGGGGTGCTGAGGTTGCGCTCGACGTCGACGGCGAGTGCCTTGAGCGGCGAGATGTAGAGCACCCGGGTGCCTGCCTTGGCGTCCCGTGGTTCGCCGGAGGCCAACCGGTCGACGGCCCAGAGGAACGCCGCGAGTGTCTTGCCCGACCCCGTGGGGGCGATGACCAGCGTGTTGTCACCGTTGGCGATGGCATCCCACGCCTCGGTTTGGGCAGCCGTCGGTGCCGCGAAGGTGCCGGTGAACCACTCCCGCGTCAGGTCGCTGAAGCGGGCCAGCGGTGCTGCCGGTGCAGCGGACGTGCGGGCCATCTAGCCATAGTGCCCGCACCCACCGACAACACACGTCCGGTGTCGCTACCCGAGGGCCACACCGAGCTCTTGGGCGAACACCTTGATCATGTGTTGGACGGCGATTTCGTTGCGTCCGATGATCATGTGGTCGTGCTGGCCGTGCCGCACGCCCTCGCCGCATTGGGGCAGCATGGCGAAGTCCTCGTCGCGCACGGCAGCGTGCACGGCTTCGTAGATGGCGTCGTAACCGGCGCGCATCTCGTCGTTGGTAGCCGGAATGCGGCCCATCCAGCTGTGCCGGACGGTGCACCGCGTCGGCTGCCCCTCGGGAAGCATGTCGATGATCTCCACGCCCACCGGGCTGTTGGCGAGGATCAGGTTGGGGTAGATCCAGTAGATCACCCCCATGTTGGCCGACGGTTCGCGTGACGCGGCGGGGTCCTCGGTCAGATTCTTGATCCAGGTGAACGGAAACCCGATGCGGTGGTGCCTGCCGAACTCGTCGTAGACGGCGGTGTTGGGCAGGGTGTTCTGGCCGATCACGCTCTGGCCGTGAACGAAGGGGAAGTGATAGCCCTCGGCGAAGGCCTCCAACGCACCCTTCCACGACACGTCGGAGGAGAACTCGCGTTCCGTGTGATAGCCGTAGGTGCCGTAATCCCATTGCGCCAGCTCGTGTCCGACGGGTCCGAGGTGCGCGTCGACGTCGATGGTCGAGTCCGCGCTCAACACCGCCCAGACGAAGCCATGGCGTTCCTGGGAGGGCAACTCGACGAGCCCGTAGTCGGCGGTGTTCATCGAGTCGAAGCCTGCCTTGCCGGGCACCATGAACAGCTCGCCCGTGTTGCGGTAGGTCCAGGCGTGATATGGACACACGAAACGTGAGGCGTTACCGGATCCGCACGCTGGCATCGCCCCGCGGTGTCGGCAGTAGTTGAGGAAGACGTGACTGGTGCCGGCGCGGTCGCGGGTGACCAGCAGTGAGTCGCCGAGTACCGACCGCACCACGAAGTCGTTCTTGGCTGCGATCTGGGCCGACGGCACGATCGCCAACGGCACGCGGCGCAGGATCTGAGACTCCTCGATCTCGGTGATCTTGGGGTCGCGGTAGTAGTGCAGCGGGACCTTCAGTTCGCGGTCGGCGAGGTCGGTGGTCCCGGCCACGGCATGCCGCAGAGCGCGGTCGGTCAGGGTTTCGTCGATGCTGCTGGCGGTGACGGACATGACCAGACCATACAATCAGCGACGGTTGTATTGTCAAGAGTGACTACAAATCGTGCGACGATCCTGTGATGCGAAGGCATGGCTGGGCCGGAGACATCCCCGTCGACGACGCCGACGCCATACGCCGCATCATCGACGTGGCCCGGCGCAGTATCGACGAGAGGGGCGCGGTGAGCGTGTCCGAAGTTGCTCAGAGCCTGGGCGTCACGCGTCAGACCGTGTATCGCTACTTTCCCACTCACGAAGGGCTTCTGGCGGCCACGGCCCTGTCCGCCGTGGACGACTTCCTGGATCGCCTCGCCGCACGGCTGGGGTGGATCACCGATCCCACGGACGCGGTGGTCGAGGGCATCGCCTACACGCTCGAAGAACTGCCCAACGACCGATATCTGAGCTTGGTGATGCAACCCGGCAAGGCCAGTGCGTTCACTGCCGGCGTGACGTCCGACCTGGCGATCGGATTCGGCCGATCCATCCTGGAACGCTTCCACGTCGACTGGGCCGCAGCGGGATTCGCCGGACCGATGCTCGACGAGCTGGTGGAACTGATGTTGCGCACCCTGCAGTCGTTCATCGTCGACCCCGGTGGCGACACGCGCCGGGGTGACGGCCTGCGAGAGTTCCTGCGACGGTGGATCGCACCCGCCGTGCGCGAGTACGCAGCGAGGTAGGCCGCCGGAGGCCGCCCGCGATGTGCCGAACTAGCGCTGCGGCACGCCCTCGAGGATGAGGCCGACGGCGGTCTGGACGCGGTCCGCTGCTCGCTGAAACGTCATCGTGCCGGCCGCGGCCTGAATCAGGGCTCCGGAGAACACCAACTCGAGCGTGGCGATGACCTCGGGCCACGAGCCCGGGCCGACCGCGGAGGCGATGAGCCGGTGGATCTCCTGGCCGATCTGTTCGCGGGCCCGATCGGCGGTCGGTCCACCCTCGAGGAAGACCGCCGCGCACGCCGAGGCGATCGCCGGCACCTCGGCGACGACGAGCATCATGTGGCTGAGTTGTTCGGCGACGCGGCTGAGTGAACCGTGGCTGGCGGTGGTGCTCATCTCGCACGCGCGGATCCGCCTCAGGCACGTCTCGACGATCAGCTCGTCCGTCGAGGGGAACAGGAGATCCGCAGTGGCGGGAGGCACGCCGGCCTTGGCCGCCACCTCGCTGACCGCGACGTCGTCCACGGGGGAGTCGCGGAGCAGGTCGACCGTCGCGTCGATCAACTTCTTCGACGCCTCGGCGTTCGACCGTTGGCGCCGCCGTACCTCCAGCTCGTCGATATCGGACGAGCCTTCGCTGGACATGTGTCCAGACTAGCCACGGCCAGCTGGCCTCGGCAAGCTGGATCGGAAGCCTGCTTCCAGCAACTGTTTCGTCGATCGGTCATTGCCGACCGGCGGGTCGCGTCGGATCCGGGCGACGTCGCAGCGTCGGCTGTACTGGACAGATGTCCAGGCAGCGGACCGGGGGAATGCGCCTGACGCGACCCCGCGGGCAGCACCACCCCGGGCGACGTCGCCGACGCTGACGGCCGTCAGCGCACCGGAGTCAGAGGCGCATTCCCCGACAGCACCGCCGCGACGTTGTCGATCGCAAGGATGCCCATGGTGTCGCGGGTTGCCTCGCCGGCGCTGGCCGTGTGGGGAGTCAGGACGAGGCCGGGGGTGTCCAACAGCGCCGGGTCGACCCGTGGTTCGCCTTCGAAGACGTCCAGTGCGGCGCCGCGAATCTCGCCTCCGTGCAAGGCGGCCATCAACGCAGTCTCGTCGACTACGCCGCCGCGAGCGGTGTTGACCAGGTAGGCAGTGGGTTTCATGGCCTCGAGTGCCGACGCGTCGATCAGGTGCCGGGTCTCGGGAGTCAGCGGCGTGTGAACGCTCACCACGTCGCTCTCGGATAACAATGTCTCGCGGTCGACGAACGTCACGCCGTCCTCGACCGTGCCAGGGGTGCGGCGGCGCGAGGACGCGATGACCGTCATGTCGAACGCCTGCGCGCGCCGAGCCACGGCCTGGCCGATGCGTCCGTAGCCGAGGATTCCGAGGGTGGCCCCGGCGCTGATGTCCAGGCCCACCAGCATGCGTGGACCCCAGACCCACGGCTCTTGGCTGCGAATCAACCGGTCGCCCTCCGAGATTCGTCGTGTGACGTCGAGGATCAGGGCGAAGGCGTGGTCCGCGGTGGCCCGGTCGAGGACGCCGGGGGTGTTGGTCACGGTGACCCCGGCGGCATCGGTTGCCGACAGGTCGACGTTGTCGAACCCGACCGCGACGTTGGCGATGACCTTCAACTGGGGACCTGCGGCGGCGAGCAGGCCGGCGTCCACCCGCTCTGTCAGGGTGATGACTGCGGCGCTCGCCCCGGCGAACCCCGCCTCCAGCTCCGAACGCGTGGGCGGTGCCTCCGAGCCGACGCGCAGCGGGACGCCGAGCGAGTGCAGGTGGCGCATTGCGCGGTCGGTGAGGAGCCTGGACACGTAGACGATCTCGGATGCTGCCGACGGGACGGTCACGTGATCATTATCCCGGCGTCGACCCGTCGACCAGTCTGGCCGACGCGGTGTAAGCGTGTGTACGAGGCGCCGCGGCCCACGTTCTTCCGCTACAACGCCAGGCTGCGGAGTACGACCAGTGCGCGTTCGACGGCGGGCGGCGCCGCGTCCCCAAGGTGGGCGGCGACGAGGTCCACGCCCAGCGTCGCCGGCTCGAGTGGCCGATAGGTGACCCCGGCGACGTCCAAGTCGGCGGTCGGAGCCGGCACGACCGCGACCCCGAGGCCCGCGGCCACCAGCGTGACGAGCGTCGATGTCTCCGAGACCTCCTGCCGGATCCGGGGAGCGAAACCGGCGTCGGCGCAGATCGACGTCAGCACGCGACCCATCACCGAGCGATCCTGTCCGGCGTGGGCGATGACGTCCTCGTCGCGCAGGTCGTCGACCACGAGTGTGCTTCGCGCGGCGAGCCGGTGTGCCGAGGGCAACGCGGCCATCAAGCGGTCGCGACGGACGAGCTCGGTGTGTACCTCGGGGTCGTCGACGGGTGGGCGCAGCAGGGCGATGTCGACGTCGCGGTTGCGCAGCGCGTCGAGCTGGGCGGGGGCGAGCATCTCCCCGCGAATGCTGATCTCCACGCCGGGCAGCTGGTCACGCAGGGCCCGGACTAGGCGGGGCAGCACCGAATACGTCGCCGAACCGACGCACCCGATCGACAGATGGCCCTCCAAGCCCTGCGCGATGCGGCGTGCCTGGTGGCCCGCGTCGTCGACGGCGTCGAGGACGGCGATCGTCCGACGCAGATACGCCTCACCCGCAGCGGTCAGTTCGACCCGACGCGTGCTTCGGGTGAGAAGGCTGACGCCCAGCTCGCGTTCCAGTTGGCGGATCTGCTGCGATAGCGGGGGCTGGGCGATGTGCAGCCGTTCCGCGGCGCGTCCGAAGTGCAGCTCCTCGGCGACGGCCCGGAAGTAGCGGAGGTGACGCAGCTCCATATTGAAACGTCCTGCCTATCAATGATCAGGATATGGGTATTTCAGAATACCTATGGCCACACCTATGGTCGAAGCATGAGTCGAACGACGATCCACTCCGACCCCGCCGACGCCGTTGCCGGCATCGCCGACGGAGCCACGATCCTGGTGGGCGGGTTCGGCATGGCGGGGATGCCGACCGTTCTGGTGGATGCCGTGATCGAGCAGGGGGCCACCGGCCTGACCATCGTGAGCAACAACGCCGGCAACGGTGACACCGGATTGGCGGCCCTGCTGTCCGCCGGTCGGGTTGCCAAGGTGATCTGTTCGTTTCCGCGGCAGGCGGATTCCTACGTCTTCGACGAGTTGTACCGCGCCGGCAAGGTCGACCTCGAAGTGGTGCCGCAGGGCAACCTCGCCGAGCGCATGCGCGCCGCCGGCGCGGGTATCGGGGCCTTCTTCTGCCCGACCGCGGTGGGCACCCCACTGGCCGAGCGCAAGGAGACCCGCACCATCGACGGCCGGGACTACGTGCTGGAATACCCGATCCGCGGCGACGTCGCCCTGATCGGTGCCTGGAAGGCCGACACCGTTGGAAACCTGCTGTACCGCAAGACCGCTCGCAACTTCGGGCCCGTGATGGCAACCGCCGCGGCGGTGACGATCGTCCAGGTCGCCAGCGTCGTCGACGCCGGCCAGATCGATCCGGAGACCGTCGTGACCCCCGGCATCTACGTCGACCGGGTCTTGAATCTGTCCGCCATGTCGGACGCCACGCAGGAGGCATCGTGACCACCGCAGTCGACGCGACCGTCGAACACCTCGACCGCGGACCGCTGGACCGCGACGAACTGGCGGCCAGGGTGGCGGGCGGCATCCCACCCGGCTCCTACGTCAACCTGGGAATCGGTCAACCGACCACGGTGGCCGATCACCTCGACCCCGACGCCGGCATCGTGCTGCACACCGAGAACGGCATGCTGGGCATGGGCGGGCGGGCCTTCGGCGACGACATCGACGGCGACCTGACCAATGCCGGCAAGATCCCCGTCACCGAAACCGCCGGCGCCTCCTACTTCCACCACGCGGACTCGTTCGCGATGATGCGCGGGGGCCACCTCGACGTCTGCGTGCTCGGGGCGTTCCAGGTCAGCAGACACGGCGACCTCGCGAACTGGCACACCGGAGCACCGGACGCCATTCCGGCCGTCGGAGGTGCCATGGATCTGGCGATCGGCGCGAAGCGCGTCTACGTCATGATGAACCTGTTCGCCAAGGACGGCACGGCCAAACTCGTCCCGCAGTGCACCTACCCGTTGACCGGACTCCGGTGCGTCAGCCGGGTCTACACCGAGGTTGCCATCTTCGACATCGACTCCGCCGCAGGTGAAGTGGTCGTGGTGGAGACCTTCGGCATCGACGTCGCAACCCTGTCCACCCGGGTCGAGATCGAGCTGACCACCAGATGACCGCGAGCGAGGCTCAGCCCAGCGTGCCCTGGTAGCGCCGCATGCCCGCAAGCCAGCGCTCGTAGTCCTCACCCTTGCGCCGATACATGCCCAACACGTCCGCGTGGGGCAACACCAGGAAGCGACCGTCGCGGACCGCGTCCACCGTCATCGCCGCCACCCGATCGGCGCCGATGACGTCGCCTGCGGTGGCGACGGCGGCGCCGGCCATCCGGGCCAGCGGATCGGGGGACTGCAGGATGCCGCTCAACAGGGGAGTGTCCACCCCCATCGGGCACACGCACGACACCCCGATTCCCTTGTCGCCATAGGTGATCGACAGCCACTCGGCGAAGCCGACCGCCGCATGCTTGGTGACCGAATACCCCGCCGCGCCCAACTGCGTCAGCAGGCCCGCCGCCGAGGCGACGCCGACGAAGTGGCCCTCGCCGCGTTCGAGCCAGCCGGGCACCAGGGCCTTCGCCGCCCGCACGTGCGCACGCACGTTTACGTCGACGACGGTGTCCCACGCGGCTTCGTCGTCTCCCAGCCCGGGCGGACCCATGATCCCGGCGTTGGCGACGAACACGTCGACGGGTCCAAATGCGTCCTGGGCACGGTCGATCAGGGCACCGACACCGTCGACGGACGCCGCGTCACCGACCACCGCGACCGCCGACCCGCCCGCTGCCTCGACCAGGGCGACCGTCTCGTGAGCGCCGTCGCGGGCCAGGTCACCGACCACCACGGCGGCGCCCGCCGCGGCGAAGGCGACGGCAAGCTCGCGCCCGATTCCCGAACCGGCACCCGTGACGACGGCGACCTTCTCCTCGATCTGCACGACGGTGGCTATACCGTCCGCGCCAGTCGGTCGGCCAGCAGTGCCGCGAACCGGGCCGGATCATTCAGCACGCCACCCTCGGCCAGAAGTGCCGTGCCGTAGAGCAATTCAGCGGTCTCGGCCAAGCCGTCGGACTCGGCGGAGGCAGCATGCGCATCCCGCAGACCGGTGACCAGGGGGTGCTCTGGATTGAGTTCGAGGATCCGCTTGCCGACCGGCACTTCCTGCCCCGAGGCGCGGTACATCCGCGCCAACTGGGGGGTGATGCCAAACGCGTCGGTGATCAAGCAGGCCGGTGACGAGGTCAGACGCGTCGAGAGCCGCACCTCCTTGACGTGATCGGTCAGCGTCTCCTGCAACCAGGTCAACAGGTCTGCGAAGTCGGCGTTCTGGGTGTCGTCGGTCCCGTCGTCGGAGGCCCCGAGGTCCACCTCGCCCTTGGCCACCGACTGCAGTGCCTTGCCGTCGAACTCCGGCACCGACCCCACCCACACCTCGTCGACGGGATCGGTCAGCAGCAGCACCTCGTAGCCCTTGGCCTTGAACGCCTCCAGGTGCGGCGACCGCTCGAGCAGTTGCCGGGATTCACCGGTGGCGTAGTAGATCTGGTCCTGGCCGTCCTTCATCCGCGCGACGTAGTCGGCCAGCGTCGTCGCCCCGCCGACATTCCCCGTCGCTTCGCTCGCCCCACCGTCGCTGAAGGTCGACGCGAATGACGACAGCCGCAGGAGGGCATCGCGGTTGTCGGCGTCGGAGATCAAGCCCTCCTTGACCACTCGACCGAACTGCGTCCAGAAGGTCTGGTAGTCCTCGGGACGGTTGGCCTGCATCTCCTTGATCGTCGAGAGCACCTTGCGGGTGAGGCTGCGGCGGATCACCTTGATCTGGCGGTCCTGCTGCAGGATCTCCCGAGACACGTTGAGCGACATGTCCTGAGCGTCGACGACGCCCTTGAGGAAGCGCAGGTACTCAGGCACCAGCTCCTCGCAGTCGCCCATGATGAACACCCGCTTGACGTACAGCTGGACGCCGGTCTGACCGTCGCGGTTGAACACGTCGAAGGGCGCCATCGACGGAATGAACAGCAGCGCCTGGTATTCGAAGGTGCCCTCTGCCTTCATCGCAATGACCTCGAGGGGCTCGTCCCAGGCGTGGGCGACGTGCTTGTAGAACTGGGCGTATTCCTCGTCGGAGACCTCGCTCTTGGGCTTGGCCCACAGCGCGGTGCGCGAGTTGATCGTCTCGGTCTCGACGACGCGGGACGGCTCGCCACCCTCTTCGGCCGGCGGGACGGTCTTCTCGACCTCCATCCGGATGGGCCACGAGATGAAGTCGGAGTACTTCTTGACGAGTTCGCGGATCTTCCACGGCGAGGTGTAGTCGTGCAGTTCGTCGTCGGCGTCGGCGGGTTTGAGGTGCAGCGTCACCGAAGTGCCCTGGGGCGCGTCGTCGACGTCGGCGATGGTGTAGGTGCCGTCACCGCTGGATTGCCAACGGGTGGCCGTGGTCTCGCCCGCCTTGCGGGTCAGCAGCTCGACGGCGTCGGCCACCATGAACGTGGAGTAGAACCCGATGCCGAACTGACCGATCAGCTGTTCGGCATCGGTGGCCTTGTTGGCCTCGCCGAGCTTCTTGCGAAGCTCGCCGGTTCCGGACTTGGCCAGGGTGCCGATCAGGTCGACGACCTCGTCGCGGGTCATCCCGATGCCGTTGTCGCGGACGGTCAGCGTGCGCGCGTTCGCGTTCACGTCTAGTTCGACGTGCAGATCCGAGACGTCGACGTCGAGGTCCTTGTCGCGGAACGCCTCGAGCCGGAGCTTGTCCAGCGCATCGGATGCGTTGGAGATCAGCTCCCGCAGGAACGAGTCCTTGTTGGAGTAGATGGAGTGCACCATCAACTGCAGCAGTTGACGGGCCTCAGCCTGGAATTCCCTCTGTTCGACGTGCTCGCTCACGTCGCGATGATAATCCCCGGCGATTTCGGCTAGCCGAAGTGCACGCCCTGGGCCAGCGGCAGCTTGGAGCTGTAGTTGACGGTGTTGGTGGCCCGCCGCATGTAGGCCTTCCAGGAGTCAGACCCAGATTCGCGGCCGCCGCCGGTCTGCTTCTCACCGCCGAACGCACCGCCGATCTCGGCGCCGGAGGTGCCGATGTTGACGTTGGCGATGCCGCAGTCCGAACCGTCGGCGGCCATGAAGCGCTCGGCCTCTCGCATGTCGGTGGTGAAGATGGCCGACGAAAGACCCTGTGGGACGGCGTTGTTGAGCTCGATGGCCTCGTCGAGGGTGTCATAGGTCAGCACGTAGAGGATCGGCGCAAAGGTCTCGTCGTGCACGACGGCGGTCTGCGACGGCATCCGCACGACGGCGGGTTCGACATAGAAGGAGCCCTCGCCCAGGTCACGCCGGCCACCACCGGTGACCACGCCGCCGTCGGCCTTGGCCTTCTCCAGGGCGCCGACCATGTCTCGGTAGGAGCGTTCGTGGATCAGCGGTCCGACGAGGGTGCCGTCGGAGGAGGGGTCGCCGATCGGCAGGCTGCGGTACGCCGCGGTGATCCGCTCGACCAGGGCGTCGACGACCGAGTGGTGGGCGATCACGCGGCGCAGCGTCGTGCACCGCTGTCCCGCGGTGCCCGCCGCGGAGAACACGATGCCGCGAACGGCCAGGTCGAGATCCGCCGACGGGGTGACGACGGCCGCGTTGTTGCCGCCGAGTTCCAGCAGCGACTTGCCGAAGCGCTGGGCGACCCGCGGGCCGACCTGCTGACCCATCCGCACCGAACCGGTCGCGCTGACCAACGCGACCCGGGGATCGTCGACCAGCTGTTCGCCGATCTCCCTGCCGCCCTGGATCAGTCGGGCCACGTCCGCCGGCGCGCCCACATCAGCGGCGGCCCGCTCGATCAGCGCCTGGCAGGCGATGGCCGTCAACGGAGTCAGCTCCGACGGCTTCCACACCACGGTGTCACCGCACACCAGGGCCACTGCGGTGTTCCATGCCCAGACCGCGACCGGGAAGTTGAAGGCGGTGATGACGCCGACGACGCCGAGCGGGTGCCACGTCTCCATCAAGCGGTGGCCCGGCCGTTCCGAGGCGATGGTGCGCCCGTACAGCTGCCGGGACAGGCCTACGGCGAACTGGCAGATGTCGATCATCTCCTGCACCTCGCCGAGGGCCTCTGAGGTGATCTTGCCCGCCTCGATTGTCACCAGGGCGCCGACGTCGGCCTTGTGCTCGACGAGGAGCTCGCCGAGACGGGCGACCAGGGCGCCGCGCACGGGGGCGGGGGTCGTCCGCCACGTCGCGAAGGCGGCCGCGGCGTCGCCGATGGCGGCGTCGGTCTCCTCGGAGGTGGTCTCGGTGACGGTGAACAGGACGTCGCCCGTGACCGGGGTGCTGGCCTGCAGGCCGGTGCCGCCGGGCTCGCCGAGCTCGACGGCCGAGCCCACCGCCTTCAGCGCAGCCCGGGCTCGGTCGCGGAGCTCGTCGGCGGTGGGGAGTGCGTTCGTCTGCGGGTTGAGCGTCGGGTTGAGCGTCACTGTGCTGCTGCTTTCTCGTAGAGGTCGTACGGGTCGTGAACGTGCTGGCCGAGAGCGTCGGCCAACCAGGCTGCGTCGTAGCGGACGGCGTCGGTGGCGTCTGCCGGCGGCCGGCCCGGGGTGGGCTCGGCGTCGAGGTTGGATCGGAAGATGCCCGCCGCCGAGACGGGCAGGAAGTCCTCGTAGACAACGGGTTTGGAGGGGTCTCCGCCCTGGTAGTAGGCCAGGCCCTGGGCGGCCAGTCCGGCATGAGTCGAGGGGAAGTAGTCGGCCCAGGTCGACGCGGGGTCGGCCTGGCTCATCGCCGCGTCGTATCGCTCGCGACCGGTGCGGGTCAGCGCTACGCCGCGGGCCTCGACCTCGCCGAAGCGCACCCGCAGGGTGCCCTCGGTCACGATGCCCTCGGCGTCGCGGAACCGGCGGGGTTCTGCGAGCGCACGAAACGACGTCTGGCGCAACAGCACCTCGGGCCCGTCGGTGCGCGGTGGACCCTGAATGGCGCGCGTCATCGCCACGCCCCTGACGACCATGCGGCGGTAGAGCTCGTCGATGTCGAGCACGCGGGGCGTCAGATGGTTGACGTGGGTGGTCCGCACGCCGGCGATGTCGGCGGCCACGGCAGAAACCCGGGACAGTTCGTCGTACCACCCGGCGTCGATGGGCTCGCGGGACAGGGCGAACGCCGACACCGCTCGTGCCACGAAGTCGTCGGCCACCCCGGGTCCGCAGCCACCGTCGGCGGCGATCGTGCGCGCCGTGGCGATCAGCGCCGGGTCGAACAGCTCACGCGCGCCGAGGAATCGGTCGACGCGGGCGCGCAGCTCCGGGTCGAAGAACCGGGTGTCGGCGGTGGCCAGCATCGAGGTGAACACGCGAAAGGGGTTGTGCGCCAACTCGTCGGCCTCGATCGGCCGGAAGGCGGTGGAGACGACGGGAACCGGGTGGGAAGCCCCCCGGAGGTCGTAGAAGCCGACCGGATGCATCCCGAAGGCGGCGAACAGCGATGCGACGTCGGCGAGCTCTCGCGGGCTGCCGACGCGGATCGCACCGTGGCGTTCTGCGGTGACGCGCTCGAGCGAACCGAGGCCGTCGTCGCGCCGGTGGTCGCGGTTGACCGCGGTGCTGACCTCGACCAACGTCGTGTAGGCAGGCACCTCGGCGCCGTACATGTCCGAGAGCGCCGCCGCGAAACGGCTCCTCAGGTCCGCGGTCATGACGCTCATCCTTGGGGCACCCTGGGATAGTCTCCGGCCATGGATGCGTCCGACGAGCTCGACGACATCGACCGGACGTTGGTTCGCGAGCTGGTGGCCGACGGCCGGGCCACGCTGGCGCACCTGGCGACGAGCGCGGGCCTGTCGGTGTCGGCCGTGCAGTCCCGCGTGCGGCGGTTGGAGACGCGCGGTGTCGTGACGGGATACCACGCCCGGATCGACCCCGAAGCCGTCGGAAACATGCTGTCGGCGTTCGTGTCCATCACCCCAATCGACCCCTCTCAACCCGATGACGCGCCCGCGCGGCTCGAACACATCGAGGCCGTCGAGTCGTGTCACTCGGTGGCCGGGGACGAAAGCTACGTCCTCCTGGTGCGTGTCCGGTCGGCGCGGGCGCTCGAAGACTTGCTGCAACAGATCCGCACGGCAGCCAACGTCCGCACCCGAAGCACCATCATCTTACAGACTTTTTACGAGGGTCGCGACGTACTGCCGTAGAAAATCCTGCTAGATGTCGAGCAGGCCGTAAAAGTTCCGTTAGGATGCCGGTATGACCGCCGTCCTGCCTTCCCGTGTCTCTGCCCGCGTCGCCACGCCCGGCCACTCCGTGGCACCCGACGACGTCCGCGAGGTGCTCAGTCGCAGCATCCTCGCCGACGGCCTCGACTTCGTGCTCGACGTCGACCGATCGACCGGTTCGCACCTCGTCGACTCCCGTACCGGCGAGAGCTTCCTGGACATGTTCACCTTCTTCGCCTCCTCGGCGCTCGGCATGAACCATCCGTCGATCGCCGACGACCAGGCCTTCCGCGCCGAGCTTGCCGCGGCGGCGGTCAACAAGCCGAGCAACTCCGACGTGTACAGCGTTCCGATGGCGCGGTTCGTCGAGACGTTCGCCCGCGTTCTCGGCGATCCGGCGCTGCCGCATCTGTTCTTCGTCGACGGCGGCGCGCTCGCCGTCGAGAACGCGCTGAAGGTCGCCTTCGACTGGAAGAGTCGGCTCAACGAGGGCAAGGGCGTCGACCCGGCGCTGGGGACCAAGGTGCTTCACCTGCAGGGCGCGTTCCACGGCCGCAGTGGATACACGTTGTCGCTGACCAACACCGACCCCAACAAGGTGGCCAGGTTCCCCAAGTTCGACTGGCCTCGCATCGACGCGCCGTACCTGCGTCCCGGCGCCGACGTCATCGAGCTCGAGGCCGAATCCCTGCGGCAGGCCCGCGCGGCCTTCGAAGCCAACCCGCACGACGTCGCGTGCTTCATCGCCGAACCCATCCAGGGTGAGGGCGGCGACCGTCACATCCGCCCCGAGTTCTTCGCCGCGATGCGTGACCTGTGCGACGAGTTCGACGCCCTGTTGATCTTCGACGAGGTGCAGACGGGTTGCGGGATGACTGGAACCGCCTGGGCCTACCAGCAATTGGGCGTCATGCCCGACGTCGTCGCCTTCGGCAAGAAGACGCAGGTGTGCGGCGTGATGGCCGGTGGGCGGGTCGACGACGTCGCCGACAACGTGTTCGCCGTCAGCTCGCGGATCAACTCCACCTGGGGCGGCAACCTCACCGACATGGTCAGGTCTCGTCGCATTCTGGAGACCATCGAGAACGAGCACCTGATGGCACGCGCCGCCGAGCTCGGACGTCACCTGCTGGACCGGCTGCGGGACCTCGCCGCCGAGTTCCCCGGCCTCGTCGTCGACCCCCGCGGTCGCGGGCTGATGTGCGCGTTCAGCATGCCCACCGCGGCGCAACGGGACACGCTCATCGCCAGGCTGTGGGACCGGCGGGTGATCATGCTGGCGAGCGGTCCCGACAGTGTGCGCTTCCGTCCCGCCCTGACCGTCACGAAGGACGACCTCGACGCCGCGGTCGACGCCGTTCGGTCGGTGCTGGCCGAGCTTTGACCGATGTCTACCGGGCCGGATCGGGCGTCACCAGACGGCCGATCGTCGACCCGAGGCGTGTGAGCTGGTCCCCGCCGACGAGCACGCAGCCGTGCCGTTCGGCGAGCCGCCGGGCGGCGGGGGTGAAGTCGTGATTGGTGACGACCATGGTGTGCGCACAGTCGTGCATCGCGGCACCGGCCACGACTTCCTGCACGGCACCCGAACCGACTGGACGTGACTGTCGCTTGCATTGGATCGCAAGGCGATTGGGTCGCCGCCCTACGACCAGGTCCACGCCAAAGTCTCCGCTCGCCGCGGTCATGATGACCGAGGCGCCACTGGACCTCGCGATGCGCGCCACGTGGTCCTCGAACTCGGTACCGGTCATCGACTGCTTGGCGACGGCAGGATCCTCTCGGGCGGCCGGGGTGCGCGCACCTCGAAGCACGCCCACCAGGAAGGCCGGCAGGGCGGGCGTCAGGATGGCGACGGCCCCGCTCCACCGAAGATCGAACCCGGCCACGTACGCGGCGATCCCCGCTACGAGCGCGACGACGCCGTAGATCTTCCACGCGTAGGCCTTCGACACGGTGCGATGGTAGGCCGCCCACCCGACACCTCGAGGGGCGGCGCGTGCGCGAACTCCCGGTCAGGTGGTGAGTGCGCGCCACACTCTCGCGGGCGTCATCGGCAGCCGGTGCAGACGGGCGCCGCAGGCTCGGGCGATCGCGTTCGCGAGTGCCGGCGCGACCGGATTGTAGGGCGACTCGCTCATCGACTTCGCTCCGAACGGCCCGAGCGCGTCGTAGGTGTCGGCAAAGTACACCTCCGTCACGGGGAGGTCGGCGAGCTGCGGGATGTGATAGTTGCGAAGCACATTCGTCGTGACGGCACCGTCGGGTCCAGTGCGCATCTCCTCATAGAGAGCGCTGCCGATGCCCTGCGCGACACCGCCCTCGATCTGACCACGGCACTGCTCGGGATTCATCACCACGCCCGCGTCGGCGGCGTGCGCGGACTGCAGGATTCGCACCTCACCGGTGCTGACGTCGACTGCGACGCGGAACCCCTGCACGTTGAATGCCACCGAACGCGGCGTGCCGTCGTGTCGACCGTGTCCGGTGAGGGGCCGGACCTGCGGGCTGGCGGCGAGCGCGGCCCGCAGGTCTCGGCAGGCCCCCTGGACCGCGAGCCCGGCCACCACGGTGCCCGCCGAGCCGAACGCGCCGGTGTCGTATCGGGTTGTGTCGGTGTCGGATTGGCGGACGTGGATGCGACCGACGTCGACGCCCAGTTCGGAGGCCACGATCTGGCAGTGCACGGTGGAGGTGCCATTGCCGAATTCGGCGGTGCCGACCGAGAGGGTGACGTCGCCGTCGACCTCGAGGGTGACGGACGCGTCGGCGAAGTGACCGCGCGGCGGGATGGTGGCAATCATCGCCAGGGCCATGCCCTCGCCGATCTGCCACTGATCACCCTCGGGCGCGGGTGCCGCCCGGCCCGCGGCCAGCGCATCCTGCACGAGGTCGAGGCATTGGTCGAGTCCGTAGCTGCCGTAGGTCAGGTCCTCGTCGGCGACATGGGCGTCGGTGAACGGGTCACCGGGGACGACGACGTTGCGACGCCGAAGGTCGAACGGGTCCATGCCGAGACGCTCGGCGAGCTGATCCAGCGCCGACTCGACGGCGAAGATGACCTGACCGAGCCCATATCCACGGAACGCGCCGGAGGGAATGTTGTTGGTGTACACCGCCTGCGCGTCGATGCGCTTGTTCGGGCAGCGATACACCGAGACCGACTCGCTGCACCCGTGGAACATCACGCCCGGGCTGTGGTTTCCGTAGGCGCCGGCGTCGACCAGGACGTCGACCGACAGGGCGGTCAGCACCCCGTCCGGTCGCGCTGCGACGGTGGCGTCCACGCGGAAGGGATGGCGGCAGGGGGCCGAGGTGAACTCGTCGCTGCGGCTGAACTCGTAGCGCACGGGTCTGTTCAGTCTCAGCACCGCCAAGGTGACCAGGTCCTCGGCCAGCATTTCCTGCTTGCCGCCGAAACCTCCTCCGAGTCGGCGGGTGAACACGTGCACGTCGCCGTGATTCAGCCCGAAGACGTGACACAACTCGTCGCGGACGAGGAACGGCACCTGGGAGCTCGTGCGGATCACCAAGCGTCCGTCGTCGTCTCGCCATCCCGTGCAGCCGTGGGTCTCGAGGTGGGCGTGCTGGACGCGCTGAGTGTGCCAGCGTCCCCGGACGACTGCCCCTCCAGACCGTTCGGCGTCCGCCACCCCGGCCCCGACGTCACCGACGCCCCCGTGCACTTCGGCGACGAGGTTGCGCGTCGCGTCGGCGATGCGCGCGTCGGCGGGCTTGTCGGCGTGCAGAAGCGGGGCTCCGTCGGCTGCGGCCTCCTCGGGGTCGAACACCGCGGGCAGTTGCTCGTACTCGACGTGGATGGCGCGACAGGCACTCTCGGCGACGGCGAGGGTGTCGGCGACGACGGCGGCGACCCGCTGGCCGACGAACCGAACGGTGTCGTCGAGCACGACGGTGTCGTCGGGGTCGTCCCGGCGGTCCTCGTGGCGGGCGGTGGAGAACGTGACGGCCGGACTGTCGCGATGGGTCAGCACCAGGTGCACGCCGGGAATCCGTTGCGCCTCAGTCGTGTCGAGAGAGGTGATCCTGGCGTGTGCCACGGGGCTACGCAGCACCGCGAGGTGGAGCAACCCCGCGACGTCGTGGTCCATCGTGTACTGCTCGGTCCCCGTGACCACTCGCAGTCCTGCCGGTGCGGCGACGGAATCCCCGGTGCCACCAGCTTTCTTGGTGTTCACCGTGCCCACCAAGGCATCGGTGATCGCGCGGTATCCCGTGCACCGGCACAGGTTGCCCTTGAGGCTCTGCGGCAGATCGGCCAATTGGTCCTTGGTCAGCGCCGAGGCCGTGGTGATCATCCCGGCCGTGCAGAATCCGCATTGGAACCCGGCGGCATCGACGAACTGGCGCTGCAGAGAATGTGGTCGATCCGTGGTGCCGAGACCCGCGACCGTCGTCACCGTGCGACCAGCGGCCCGAAACGCGGGATAGATGCAGGAATGGACCGGCGCCCCGTCGACGAGTACCGAGCATGCCCCGCAGTCGCCTCCGTCGCACCCCTTCTTGACCTCGAAGTGGCCGTGCTCGCGAAGATAGGTGCGCAGACATTGTCCCGGCGTCGGATCACCCTGCAGCACTTCACCGTTGACGGTGGTCATGGGTGGCTCCCGCCCAGTTCCGCGCAGATCTGCTCGGCGAGCACCAGCGAGACACCGCGGCGCCAATCCGGGTCGCCGTGTGGGTCGTCGGTCCATGCGTCGTCGGGGATGCCCGCGTGGGCTCGTCGCACGGCGTCGACGTCGACCGACGGCAGCGTGACGACGAAGGGCCGCACCGTTGCCGCGGTGATCGACAGGGTGAACGCGCCGTCGTCGTCGACTCGGCCGATGACGACGATGCCCGACCGACCCAGTGGCGAGGGCGCCAGCTTGCGGAAGGCCGTTCGCCCTCTCAGCGCCGCGGCCGGCAGATGGACCGAACGCACGACCTCGCCGACGGACAGCACGTTGGCAGAATCCCCGGTCACGAACTGGGCGACCGGTAGTCGGTAGTCTTCACCGTCGGCGCGCCACACCAGCACCTCGCCGTCGAGGGCCGAACACAGCGAGATCATCGACCCCGCCGGAAACGACAGGCAGAGGTTGCCACCGACGGTCGCCTCGCCCCACACCTTGAACGAGGCCAGCAAGGCAGTGCAGCAGTGGTGCAGCAGCGGGGCCGCCGACCAGTGCGGGTGGGTCTGCACGAGCTCGGCCGACAAGGTCGACACTCGGGCCACGGTGCAGGTAGCGGCGAGTTCGATGCCGTCGCCGGTCACCAGGACGGGCTCCCAGCCCAACGCGGAGAGGTCGACGAGCCGTCGAGTGCTCAGCTGCGGCTCGGAGAACAGCCAGGTGCCCCCGGCCAAGACGGCGTCCGACGGCCCGATCGGCCACAGCTCGTCGCGACGCCGGGGCATGCTGATCGCGTCGACGGTGCTCAGGTCCACTCTTCGACGGTAGTCATGCCGCGCGGTGGCCGCACGTCCTGAACGCGGCGGGGTCGTCCACATACGGCGACGGGCCCGACCGGGAAGTCCGGTCGGGCCCGTTGCGGTCGAGACAGAGCTACTCCGCGGCTACTTCGCGTTACTCCGCAGCCTTCTGGCGCGCCTCGGCGGCCTCGGCGGCGGCGCGCGCAGCCTCGGCCTCGCCCTCCTTCTTCGCCACGTTCCGCTCGGCTTCGGCCTTGTCCTGCTGCGCCTCGCCTTCGCGGGAGAGGTCGTCGTTGCCGGTCACGGTGCCGACCGCTTCCTTGGCCTTGCCCTTGACGTCCTCGACGACGCCCTTGATGCCTGCTTCGGGTCCACTGTCGCTCATGGTTGCCTTTCGTTCGTGGGTGCCACGGCGGTGACGACGGTCACGCCGCTGGTGCAGGACGCACGATCGACGTGCGTCCCGCATGGTGACCTCTGCCCGGCGCGCCGGAGAGCTAAACGAAAGTGGCGTCGATTGCGCCGCCCCGACGCCAATTGCGTTGTTTTCCGCACCATTTGAGACTTCGCCGTCGGTGGGTCCGGAGTCGCCGGTGGTTTAGCCGCAGGCCCGCTGGGCACTCCCATCCGGAATGAGTCGTATCAATCGAGCGGGAAGCGGGTCGTCATCGTGACCACGAGTCCGGTGGCCCCTCGCACCCGTGGCTTCCGTCGGTTCGCATTCGACGATGGGAGTGCTGGTGGTTAGCCAAGAGCCAGCTCGGGGTAATCTCGCGGGGAGATCACATGGAGGGCGCGTGTCAGACGGTGAATACGGTCACGACAGTGGGCATCGAAGCCCGCGATCAGTCGAGGTCCGAGTCGCGGCGAAGCTAGAGAACCTGGCGGTGTTGCGGACCGTGGTCGGTGCCGTGGGCACCTATGAGGACTTGGACTTCGACAGCGTGGCGGACCTCCGCCTGGCGGTGGACGAGGCGTGCACCCGACTCATCCGTTCGGCGACACCGGATGCCACCCTAGTGCTCGTGGTGCATCCGCTCGACGAGCAACTGGTGGTCGACGTGTCGACCGCATGCTCGTCGCCCGACATCGTCGTGCCCGGCAGCTTCAGCTGGCATGTGTTGAGCTCCCTGACCGATGAGGTCACCACCTTCCACGACGGTCATGGTCCCGAGGATTCGCACATCTTCGGCATCTCCATGACGACGAGACGAGCGAGCTCGCTGAGGTGACGACGTCGTCCTCCCGGGGTTCGGCGTCACGCTCGAATTCTGAATATGCGGACGTGGTCGACATGTTCCGCACCCTGCAGGGGCTCGAAGAGGGCTCGGCGAAGTTCCTCCGCCAACGCGACTCGATCGTGGAGAGGTGCCTGCCGCTCGCCGACCACATCGCTCGGCGCTTCGACGGTCGCGGTGAGCCGCGCGACGACCTGGTCCAGGTGGCGCGTGTCGGGTTGGTGAACGCGGTCATCCGCTTCGACGTGGACGCAGGTTCGGACTTCGTGTCCTTCGCGGTGCCCACCATCATGGGTGAGGTCCGCCGCCACTTTCGCGACAACAGCTGGTCGGTCAAGGTGCCACGGCGGCTCAAGGAACTGCACCTTCGCCTTGGTGCCGCGACCGCCGAGTTGTCCCAAAAGCTCGGGCGTGCCCCCACTCCGTCGGAGCTAGCGGCCGAACTGGAGATGGATCGCGACGAGATCGTCGAGGGCCTCGTGGCTGGCAGCTCCTACAACACGCTGTCGATCGACGGTGCCGGCGGCGGCACCGAGGAGGCACCCGCGATCGCCGACACTCTCGGCGACGTCGACCTCAACCTCGACCAGATCGAGAACCGGGAGTCGTTGCGGCCCTTGCTCGCCAGCCTCCCGGAACGGGAGCGTCAAGTGCTGTTGCTGCGTTTCTTCGAGTCGATGACACAGACGCAGATCGCCGAGCGGGTCGGGATATCGCAGATGCACGTGTCACGTCTACTCGCCAAATCGCTTGCGCGCCTGCGGGATCAGCTCGAGTAGTGGCTAGGTCAGCCACCCGCGGTAAGCGTCCCACGCCGCGCCGGCGGGGGGTGCGTCGTCCCGGGTGACCGTGGCCTGGATGAGTCCGTAGGGTCGGTCGTCGGCGTTGAAGACCTCGTTGTCATTGGTCAGGCCGAATAGCGACAGGTCGTAGACGAAGTGGTGCTTGTTGGGCGCCGACAGCCTTATCTCGGCGATGAACGGGTAGGTCTCGAGCACTGCCTTGCCCATCTCGAACAGCGTCTGCTGCAACGCGCGTGACTGCACCACCGCGAACTGCTTCACCAGCGCAGCCTTGACGCCGGCGAACGTGGGCTCCCACTCGACGTCGGTGGTGGTGAACCTCCACTGGGCGACCAGCGACGTCGCCATCACGCGGTCGTGCGTCGGCTCCAGCACGGTGTACGGATCGGTCAGGAACCCGGCGAACTCAGAACCCGTCGACTTCAGGATCACCATGTCCTTGAGTCCGCCGACGACGGTCTCGCCATGCGCGTCGACGGTGACCGCGGCGGTACGGACCTCCTGGCCCTTGCGGACCCAGGTGTGGTCGTGCTCCGCTCCGTCGACGACCGCGCGCTCCCAGGCGTATTCCTCGAGTTCCACCCGAGCGCCGTCCACCGGGCCGACGTCGTGCACGAAGTGCCGGGCCAGGGCCAGCCCGTAGTCCTCGACCGACAGCAGCCCCTTCTCCTTGGCGTAGGCGTACGCGGTCTGCTTCTGGGTGTCGGTGGGCAGCACCGACGACTGATCGCCGACCAGGTGGGCGGCGCTGAAATCGCCACGCAGACAGGTGGTTACGTTCACGTCGTGAATCTGGTGACGGGGCGTGTCGCGGTAGATCCTGACCACTCGGGTCTCGGCCTTGCCGTACTGGTTGCCGCCCAGGATGATCTCGGACATCGCTCAGCTCCCTCGGTAGGTGGAATATGCGAACGGCGAGAGCAACACCGGCACGTGGTATTTGGCACCGGCGTCGGTGAGGTCGAACGCGACGATCACCTCGGGGTAGAACGTCGGGACGCCGAGTGCCGCGAAGTAGGCCCCGGTGTCGAAGTGCAGTCGGTACACCCCGGCCGGGAGGTCGACGTCGAATCGGGCTATGCGGCCGTCGTCGTCGGTGACCGCGCGGGTCAACTCCTCACCGGCGCGGTCGGAGAGCGTGACGGCGACCCCGGCCGCGGGTCTGCCGGCCGTCGCGTCGAGGACGTGGGTGGACAGGCTCATGTGGTCATCTTGCCCCGGATTCGGGCGGCGGCTCGCTCAACAGCCGCTCCAACCGCAAGCGGTTGATCTTCGCCAACTCACTGCGCATCACCCGACGTTCGGTGTCGGGGTCGTTGTGAAGGCGGTCGGTGAGGATGGCGAGTAGCTCCTCGGCCGAGCGTCCGCTGGCGCACACCAGGTACACGTAGCCGAACTTGTCGTCGTACTCGGCGTTCTTGACGGCCAACTCGGCCTTCACGGCGTCCGCGGCGGTCGTGACGGCGGCTTGTTCGCGGGCCGAGGACGCGTTGTCGACCTTGGCGCCGATCCGCGGATGACCGTCGAGCGCGGCGTCGATCTCCGGGTCGGGGAGCTCGGCCAGCACCCGGTCGGCGCGGTCGAGTAGGGCGTCGGCGTCGCGAAACGGGCCGCCCGCCAGCACTCGTCGCGCCCAGATGGGAGACGAGCACACGCCGAACAGCACGTTCATCTGCTGGCGTGTGCTGAGCCGATTGAAGCCGTCCAGACCCAGGCGTTCTCGGGGCAACCCCTTGCCAGGCATCTACTGCAATTCGTTGAGCCGGCCGAATCGCGCTGCGGCAATCGGATTGGCGTCGGCCACGAGGTCGTCGAAGCGGTAGTTCGCAATCTTGGCGATCTCGATGAGCGCGAACGCGCGCTCGGCGGCGGGTGAATTGTCGATCCGCGACCAGCCGTTCTTGAGGACCCGGTCGAAGCGTTCCGTCTCACGCGCACAGATGATCAGCGGAAAGCCAAAGTGCTCGCGGTACGCGCCGGCCAGTTCCACGACGTCGTCGTGGTCGGTGTCGTCCAGATTGGACAAGGCCACGTGGTCGACGGCCAGTGCGCGACCCGTCTCGTCCTCGGCGCCGAGGTCGTGGAAGGCGTTGAGCAGTTCGTCCTGTTGTGCGGACGTGCCCGTCAGGACGGCATCCTGGAAGGCCTCCCGAAGGGCGTGGGTGTCGGTGTAGGGGCGCTGCTCGAAGGCGCGGTCCACCGCCCACGGCACGTTCTGCACCACGTCGCCGAACACCTCGGTGAAGCGCTCCCTGGTCATCGCGTTGACCTCGTCGAGGGTGATCGACCCGCCGCCGGCCACCCGCGGGCCGCGCGACCCCGTGTGGAAGAAGACGATGTTGAGCACGATCGCGGCCACGGCACCGATGCTGATACCGCTGCCGAAGATCAGGTTCAGGCCGGTGGGCATCGCCTTGGCGAGGTCCGGGTAGGACGTAACCCACAGTGCGAGAGCAAGACTCGTGGTGACGATGATCAAATTGCGGTGATCGGTGAAGTCGACCTTGCCGAGGGTCTGGATGCCCACCACCGCGACGGTGGCGAACAAGGTGAGTGCGGCGCCGCCCAGCACGGGGTTCGGGATCGACGCGACGACCGCCGCCACCTTGGGAAGGAACCCCAGGACGATCATGATGACGCCGGCCGCGGCCACCACCCACCGGCTCTTCACGCCGGTGAGGCGCACCAGGCCGACGTTCTCGGAGAAGGCGGTGTAGGGGAAGGAGTTGAAGACGCCGCCGATCGTGGTCGCCAGGCCGTCGGCCCGGAGTACGTTGCCGATGTCGGAGGCCTTGACGCGCTTGCCCACGATCTCGCCGGTCGCAATCGTGCTGCCCGTCGACTCGACGGCCGTGATGAGAAGCACGATGATCATCGTCAGACACGCGACGAAGTCGAACTTGGGCAGGCCGAACAGGAACGGTGGCGTGAAGCCGACGGCGGACGCCTCGGCGACCTTGGCGAAGTTCATGTCGCCCAGCGCATAGGCCACCACGCAGCCGACGACGAGACCCAGCAGCACCGCGATGGTGGCCATGAAGCCGCGAAACAGGCGCTGGATGCCGACGATGATGGCGATGGTGCCCAGCGCGTACAGGAACCAGCGAATGTTGGTCGGATCAGGCTGGTGCGTGGCGGGATTGGTGACCGCGTCCAGCGCGCCGACGGGCACGAGGCACAACCCGATGATCGTGATGAGGGTGCCGGTGACCACTGGCGGGAAGTACCGCAGCAGCTTGATGAAGACGGGTGCGATCAGGAACGTGAACACACCCGCGACGATCACCGCGCCGTAGACGTACAGCAGGCTGGGAGCGCCGCCGCCGTTGGCCAGTCCGATCGCGATGATCGGGGAGACGCCGGCGAAGGTGACGCCCTGCAGCAGCGGCAACCGCACGCCGACCTTCCAGAACCCGACGGCCTGGATGATCGACGCGATACCGCAGGTGAACAGGTCGGCGGTGATCAGCTTGACGAGTTGATCGGCGGGCAGGTCGATGGCGCCCGCGATGATGATCGGCACCAGCACTGCGCCCGCGTAGAACGCGACGACGTGCTGGAACCCGTAGGTCGCGAGTTTCGGTAGCGGGAGCACCTCGTCGACCGGGTGCACGCGCTTCTTGTCGGTGAGTGGCGGGGCCGACCGTGGGGTGGACACGACTCAAGAATCGACCAGGATGAGAATGTTCGCATGTCGAGAGCTCGCTTCGTCGTCGGCGTCCTGTTGGCCGCCGGGGCCGGAACGCGCTACGGCATGCCCAAAGTGCTTGCTCGACAAGGTGAGTGGCTACGCGCCGCGGTCGCAGCCTTGGCCGACGGCGGATGTGACGACGTGGTGGTCGTGCTGGGTGCCGCGATGGTCGACGTGCCCCCGCCCGCCCGCGCGGTGGTGGCGCCGGACTGGGCGGTCGGGATGAGCGCGTCGATACGCAGCGGCCTGGCGGCGGCGACTGCGGCAGATCTCGTCGTCCTGCACCTGGTCGACACTCCCGACGTCGGCGCCGACGTGGTCAGCCGCGTGCTGGCCGCGACAGTGGACTCCGACTCGGGCCTGGCGCGTGCGACGTTCGGCGGGCGTCCGGGTCACCCCGTGGTGATCGCTCATAGGCACCGGGCGGCGCTGTCGGCGGCGCTGGACGGTGACGAGGGTGCGCGGACCTTCATCCGGAGCACGCCGGGCGTGGTCCTCGTCGAGTGCGGCGATCTCGCGACGGGGGCCGACGTCGACGAGTAGTGAGGAGACGGAAGGTGGTATACACCTCACTACGCAGGGATGGGGAGTTTCTGCCGACGGCGGCCGACATCGGCCGCCGGGGGATTGGCGCCTACGGGCGTGAGGGGCAAGGGGGGCAATCGACCATGGGAAAGAAGACGAACGACGACTTCGTCGACGCCTTGGACGGCACGGCGGCAGCCGAAACCGTCCAGTTCGGCCTCGACGGTCAGCTGTACTCGATCGACCTGTCTCCGGAGCACGCCGAGGAGCTTCGTCGCGTCCTGGGCGAGTGGGCGGCATGTGGGCGCCGGGTGAGGGCGGCGCAGCGACGGCACCTGGCTCGCGTCGACCCGTGGCGCAAGCAGGTCACCGGTCAGGAGCGCGTCCAGATCCGAGAGTGGTGTCAGGACAACGGCTATCGCGTCGGCAGCCGGGGGCCGCTGCCGTTCGAAGCGGTGGACGCCTTCCGGACCGCGACCTCGGCACGCTAGAGCAGGCCGAGCGCGGCGACCGCCGCGCGTTCGGATTTCAGCTCGGCGACCGACGCGTCGATGCGCTGCCGGGAGAACTCGTTGATCTCGAGGCCCTCGACCACCTGCCACGAGCCGTCGACCGCGCGCACGGGAAGTGACGCCACGATGCCCTCGGGGATGCCGTACACGCCCGGCGAGGCCACGGCGACCGACGTCCAGTCGTCGGCGTCGGTGCCGTCCACCCAGTCGCGCACGTGATCGATGGCGGCGTTGGCAGCCGAGGCCGCCGAGGAGGTGCCGCGGGCTTCGATGATCGCGGTGCCGCGGGTGGCGACGGTGGGGATGAAGTGGTTCGTCAGCCAATCGGTGTCGGCGGCGAACTCGGCACCCGGCCGACCTCCGACGACGGCGTGGAAGACGTCGGGGTACATGGTCGGGGAGTGGTTGCCCCACACCGTCACCCGGGAGACGTCGGTGACGTGGACGCCCGCGTGGGCGGCGAGCGCGGCCAGAGCGCGATTGTGGTCGAGACGGGTCAGCGCGGTGAACCGTTGCGACGGGACGTCCGGTGCGTGGGCGGCGGCGACGAGGGCGTTGGTGTTCGCGGGGTTTCCGACCACCACGACCCGGACGTCGGAGGACGCACCGGCGTTGATGGCTCGCCCGGCGTCGGCGAAGATCGCGGCGTTGGCGGCCAGCAGATCGGCGCGTTCCATGCCCTTGCCACGGGGCTTGGCGCCCACCAGCAGTGCGACGTCGACGCCGTCGAACGCGCGCACCGGGTCGTCGTGGATCTCGACGTCGGCGAGCAGGTCGAAGGCGCTGTCGACGAGTTCCATCACCACCCCCTCGGCCGCCCGGATCGCCGACGGCAACTCCAGCAGTCGCAGCGTCACCGGGACGCCACGGCCGAGCAGTGCGCCGGCGCCGATGCGGAACAGCGCGGCGTAGCCGATCTGACCGGCGGCGCCGGTGACGGTGACGACTTTCGGGCGGGCGGAGCTGGGTGGGCTGGGAACCGACGAGGTCATGTGTTGACCCGGATGTTGAGGATCTCCGAGGCGTACCGGCGCACGGTGTCCTCCGACATGGCAGCGGCGTCCTCGTGCCCCGGCCGCGCCCTGCTCTGCATGAATCCCGTCGTCGGGTTCAGGGTGATCTCGGCGAGCAGTTCACCGGTCGACGGTTCGCACACGGCCCATGTGTAGAGGGTGTCGTCGGCCCAGCCGTCCTCGGCGTCGTGGACGTGGTCGAGGTCGGTCTCGCCCAGGTCGGCCAGTGCGGGCCGGTCGTCGACGCGGTCGTCGTAGCGCAGTCCGCGCAGGTACCACGTGCCGTTGTTGATCTCGACGGGTTCCATGATGCCAACCTACCGAGTGGCCACTTGCGACACGCCAATGGCGAAGAGGCGTGTGCTAACTGGCCACCCGGCCGGCTTTCAGTCCTTGATCTCGGCGAGCACGGTGCCCTGGGTGACCGCGGCGCCAGCCGCGACGGACAGCCCGGTGACGGTGCCGTCCTTGTGGGCCGTGACCGGGTTCTCCATCTTCATGGCCTCCAGCACCGCGATGAGGTCACCCGCGGCGACCTGCTGGCCCTCTTCGACGGCCACCTTGACCACGGTGCCCTGCATGGGCGCGGTAACCGAGTCGCCAGAGGCGGCGGCACCACCGGACGCGCCACGCTTGCGCGGCTTGGGCTTCTTGCGAATCACGCCGGACGCCGCGGCACCGCCACCGTTGCCGCCGATGGCGAGGTCGCCGGGCAGCGACACCTCGACGCGACGACCGCCGATCTCCACCACGACCTTCTGGCGGGGGAGGGCGTCCTCTTCGTCGAGCGGTGCGCCGGCGGTGAACGGTTCGACCGTGTTGTCCCACTCGGTCTCGATCCAGCGGGTGTGGACGCTGAAGCCGTCGTCGTCACCGATGAAGGCGGGATCGGACACGACGGCGCGGTGGAACGGGATGACCGTCGCCAAGCCCTCGACGGTGAACTCGGCCAGTGCGCGGCGCGAGCGGTCCAGTGCCTCCTGGCGGGTGGCGCCGGTGACGATCAGCTTGGCGAGCATCGAGTCGAACTGGCCCCCGATGACCGACCCGGTCTCGACGCCCGAGTCCAGGCGCACGCCCGGACCGGTGGGCGGCTCGAAGAGGGTGACGGGTCCCGGTGCGGGGAGGAAGCCGCGGCCGGCGTCCTCGCCGTTGATGCGGAACTCGAAGGAGTGGCCCCGGGGGGTGGGGTCTTCGGTGATGTCGAGGGCCTCGCCGTTGGCGATCCGGAACTGCTGGCGCACCAGGTCGATGCCCGAGGTCTCCTCGGTCACCGGGTGTTCGACCTGCAGCCGTGTGTTGACCTCGAGGAACGAGATCAGTCCGTCTTGGCCGACCAGGTACTCGACGGTGCCTGCGCCGTAGTACCCGGCTTCCTTGCAGATGCGCTTGGCGGACTCGTGGATCTCCTTGCGCTGCGCGTCGGTCAAGAAGGGGGCCGGGGCTTCTTCCACCAGCTTCTGGAACCGGCGCTGCAGGGAGCAGTCACGGGTGCCCGCGACGACGACGTTGCCGTGGGTGTCGGCGATGACCTGCGCCTCGACGTGGCGCGGCTTGTCGAGGTAGCGCTCGACGAAGCACTCACCGCGACCGAAGGCGGCCACGGCCTCACGGGTGGCGGAGTCGAACAGCTCGGGGATCTCTTCGATGGTGCGGGCGACCTTCATGCCTCGACCGCCGCCGCCGAAGGCAGCCTTGATGGCGATCGGAACGCCGAATTCCTTTGCGAAGGCCACGATTTCGTCGGCGTCCTTCACCGGCTCCGGGGTGCCGGGGACGAGCGGTGCGTTGGCCTTGGCGGCGATGTGGCGGGCCGTGACCTTGTCACCGAGGTCGCGGATGGACTGCGGGCTGGGCCCGATCCAGATCAGCCCGGCGTCGAGGACTGCCTGCGCGAAGTCGGCGTTCTCCGACAGGAAGCCGTAGCCGGGGTGAATGGCATTCGCGCCGGACTTCTGCGCGGCGTCGAGGAGCTTGCCGAAGTCGAGGTAGGACTCCGCCGAGGTCTGTCCGCCAAGGCCGAAGGCCTCGTCGGCGAGCCGGACGTGCGGTGCGTCGGCGTCGGGCTCGGCGTACACGGCCACGCTGGCCAGCCCGGCGTCCTTGGCCGCCCGGATCACCCGGACGGCGATTTCGCCCCGGTTGGCGACGAGCACCTTGGAGATCTTCGAGCTGGCGTGACTTGGCACTGCGCCTCCTGATGGCATGTTCTCTAAGAAACCTCTTTAAGAATGTATCGGAGGCAGTTTAAGGGGCGCGTTAGGGCCGTCGGCGCGCCGGTCCCTTACCGGTGAGTAGCTATGTTCGCGCCGACGGCGATCACGGTCGCCGTTCGACTACGGCGCGGCGAGGCGGCGTTTGATGCGCGTCAGCATCGCCGACATGCCGCGCAGTCGCAGCGGGCTGATCAACTTGCCGAGACCCAGCTCGGCGTAGAAGTCGTCCGGGACGGCCAGGATCTCGTCGGCGGAGTGCTCGTCGAGGCCCGCGGCCAGGATCGCCGCGAAGCCGCGCGTCGTCGGCGCCTCGGCGGGTGCACTGAAGTACAGCCGTACGCGTGCCCGGTTGGAGGCGTCGACGTGAAGGAACAACGGGGACTGACACTCCGGCACCGGCTCCATGGCCGCCTCTTCGAGATCGGCGGGAATCGGCGGCAGGTCGTTGGCGAACTCCAGCAGCAGTTGCAGCTTGTCCTGGCCCTGCATGTCGGCGAAGTCGGACACCACCTCGGCCAGGGCATCCGGCATGCCACTCATGCCCGGCCGGGCTCCTCGCCCGGTTCAGTTCCGATCGCCACCGGCACCCGCACGGCGTTGCCCCACTCGGTCCACGAGCCGTCGTAGTTGCGCACGCCTTCCTTGCCAAGCAGGTGGGTCAGCACGAACCAGGTGTGACTGGATCGTTCGCCGATGCGGCAATACACGATGGTCTGGTCCTCGGGCTGCAAGAAGCCGTACAGCTCGTCGAGCTCGGCCCGGCTGCGGAACTGTCCGTTGTCCTTGGCCGCCTTGGCCCACGGGATCGACGTCGCAGTCGGAATGTGGCCGCCACGGAGGGCGCCCTCCTCCGGATAGTCCGGCATGTGGGTGCGCTCGCCGGTGTATTCCATGGGTGAGCGGACGTCGATCAGCGGCTGGCGGCCAAGGGTCGTGAGCACGTCGTCCTTGAACGCCCGAATCTCGGCGTCGTTGCGCTCGACGACGGGGTAGCCCGACGCCGTCTTGGTCGGTACGTCGAGCGTGGTGTCGCGGCCGTTGGAGACCCACAGATCGCGGCCGCCGTCGAGCAACCGCACGTCTGGATGGCCGAAGAGGGTGAACACCCACAGCGCGTAGGCGGCCCACCAGTTGCTCTTATCGCCGTAGATGACGACGGTGTCGTCACGGCTGATGCCCTTGCGGTCCATGAGGGCGGCGAATTGGGCACCGTCGATGTAGTCGCGGACGCGTTCGTCGTTGAGGTCGGTATGCCAGTCGATCTTGACGGCGCCGGGGATGTGCCCGGTGTCGTACAACAGGACGTCCTCGTCGGATTCGACGATGGCGAGTCCAGGGCGGCCGATGTTGCCGGCCAGCCAGTCGGCGGTCACCAGCCGTTCCGGATGGGCGTAGGCGGCAAGGGAGGGATGCGGGTCTGCGGGCAGCGACACCCCTAGAGACTACTTGCTCGTCACACCCGGGTCAGACCCTCAGGGCCTGCTGGTTGGACCGGTACCACGACACCGTGTCGGCGATGCCGTCGCGCAGCGAGATGGTCGGCTGCCAGCCGCTCCCGCGCAGCGTGCTGACGTCGAGGAGTTTGTGTGGTGTGCCGTCGGGCTTGGAGGCGTCCCACTCGGTGTCTCCGGTGAAACCGGTTGCGTCGGAGACCATTTTGGCGATCTCGGCAATGGTCTGATCCTCGCCGGTGCCGACGTTGACTGCGTCAGTCTGTGACGGGGTTGGCGAGCCACAGCTGCGTTACCGACACGCCGACCCGTTCCAGAAGGCTTCGGGTGAGCGGCAGCCCGAGCCCGATGACCGCGGACGGATCGCCGTCGACCCCGTCGACGAACCAGCCTCCAAGGCCGTCGAGCGTGAATCCGCCGGCGACCTGGACCGGTTCTCCGGTGCCCGCGTACGCGGCGAGTTCAGCCGCCGACGGCCGACCAAAACGAACGGTGGTGACCGCGTGGGCCGCCGCCCGTCGTTCGATCCGGTTGGCGAGCACGCGGAGCACGCAGTGCCCTGTAATCAGATCGCTCGAGCGGCCAGCCATGGCCTGCCAGCCTCTGATCGCGTCGGCTTCCGTGGCCGGCTTACCCCACAACCGACCGTCGCGAAAGAGCATCGAATCACAGCCGATCACAACGCAATCAGCTCCGACCGCGGTGTCCAGCGTGCGTGCGACGGCTTCGGCCTTGGCGGTCGCCAACGCGGTGGTCACCACGTCCGGTCCGGCGTCGGTGGGCAGGGTCGCCGTCAGCGCGTCTTCGTCGACCCCGGAGACCAAGACGACCGGATCGATGCCCGCCCCACGAAGGATCCTCCGTCGACCAGGCGACGCCGACGCCAGGACGACGCGTGTCACGAGCGTCTCAGCGCCGCATGTGGGCGCGTTCGTACTCCGTCACCCGCTGCCAGCTGATGAGCGAGTAGCGCAGATGATCCACGGGCAGGCCCCACCGGTTGAGCTCCTGAGGGCCGGGCGCCGAGGAACCCCCGCCACTGCCCGCGAACACCGTCACGAGGGCCGCCAGCTCCTCGTCGGAGGGATTGCCCTTGAGGATCTTGATCTCGGGAACCGCTGACGCCACGGGGGCGTCGATCGTCAGATCGTCGGGGTCGGAGACTTCGGTGATGTCGACGTCTTGTGACATGAGTGGTCCGTTCGTCGGAGAAGGAGAGCGGATCAGAGCGGGATGTTGCCGTGCTTCTTGGGTGGCAACTGCACGATCTTGCGTTCCAGGAGGCGCAGCGCTGCGGAGATGTACCCGCGGGTGTGCGACGGCGGGATGACCGCGTCGACGTACCCACGCTCGGCGGCGACGTACGGGTTGACGAGGGTGTCCTCGTAGTCCTGCTGGAGTTCCAGACGGAGGGAATCGACGTCCTTGCCCTCGTTGGCCGCCTCCTTGAGCTGGGACCGGTAGACGAAACCGACGGCGCCCGAGGCGCCCATCACGGCGATCTGCGCGGTCGGCCATGCGACGTTCACGTCGCAGCCCATGTCCTTGGATCCCATGACGCAGTAAGCACCGCCGTAGGCCTTGCGGGTGATTACCGTGATCTTGGCGACGGTGGCCTCGCCGTAGGCGTAGAGGAGCTTGGCGCCGCGCCGGATGATGCCGTTGTATTCCTGCTCAGTGCCCGGTAGGAAGCCGGGGACGTCGACCAGCATGATGATGGGGATGTTGAAGCAGTCGCAGGTGCGGACGAAGCGGGCCGCCTTCTCGGAGGCGTTGATGTCCAAGCAGCCGGCGAACACGGTGGGCTGATTGGCCACGATCCCGACGGTGCGTCCGTCGATGCGCCCGAAGCCGACGACGATGTTGCCCGCGTAACCGGCCTGAACCTCGAGGAACTCGTCGTCGTCGAGGATGCGCGTGATGACCTCGTGCATGTCGTACGGCTGGTTGGGCGAGTCCGGAATCAACGTGTCGAGTTCGAGGTCCTCCTCGCTGAGGTTGTCCTCGATGGCGCCGGGATGCGGCGGCGCGGGGTAGCGCGGCGGCTCGGAGGCGCTGTTGGGCGGCAGATAGCTGAGAAGATCGCGGACGTAGTCGAAGGCGTCCTGCTCGCCGGAAGCCACGTAGTGCGCGGTGCCGGACTTGGCCATGTGGGTGTGGGCGCCGCCCAACTCCTCCATGGTCACTTCCTCACCGGTGACGGTCTTGATGACGTCGGGACCGGTGATGAACATCTGGCTGGTCTGGTCGACCATGACGACGAAGTCGGTGAGCGCGGGGGAGTAGACGTGCCCGCCGGCGGCGGCGCCCATGATCAAAGAGATCTGGGGGATGACGCCCGAGGCCAGGATGTTGTTGCGAAAGATCTTGCTGTACAGGCCAAGTGAGACCACGCCCTCTTGGATGCGCGCCCCGGCGCCGTCGTTGATTCCGATCAGCGGACGGCCGGTCTTGAGCGCCAGTTCCTGGACCTTGACGATCTTCTCGCCGTACACCTCGCCAAGGCTGCCGCCGAAGACGGTGGCGTCCTGGCTGAAGATGCAGACTTCGCGACCGTCGATGGTGCCGTAGCCGGTCACCACCCCGTCGCCGACGGGTCGGTTGGCCTCGAGCCCGAAGTTGGTGCTGCGGTGCTTGGCGAGGGCGTCGAGTTCGACGAAGGTGCCCTCGTCGAGGAGTGCGTAGATGCGCTCGCGAGCGGTGAGCTTGCCCTTGGCGTGGACCTTGTCGACGGCCGCTTCGCCCACCGGGTGCAGTGTCTCCTCGGTACGCCTGCGGAGGTCGGCCAACTTGCCTGCGGAGGTATGGATGTCGATCTCGGGTGCAGAAGGATCCGAAACGCTCGTCATGGGGGTCGATGGTAGCGGCTGAGCCAGGCGATCTCTTAAGCAGCCCTTAGACACGCTGGCGGGGGATTAATCGATCGTGTACTGACCGGCGGTGTGGGGCCTGCTTGCCTGCGCGGGTCGGCCCCCACCAAAGGTTCGAGGGTGCTCTCTGCACGTTGGCTCACGGCTACTCATTTGTAACTGGATGGCTTGTTGATGGCGGTCACGCGAAGACCATCGGACGCAGGGTTCGAGCGGGGGAGAAGATTCGACGGCTGGTGTGAGAGGCTCAATGTGCCGCTTCAAGGCCTGATCACCCACGTCGCAGCGACCGGCGATATGCGGCGCGAGATTGGACCGACACTCGTCGAGTTGCCCTGAGCAATGTTGTTTAATGTCGTTGACGGTTAGCTAGGCGTCAGGAAGGCGCCCGCGAACTTCGGTAGGCTGACCACATGGCGAAGGGCATCGACGGCAAGGAGAAGTCCGTTACGACTCCGCGAGTAGCGATAGCTCACGACTACCTCACTCAGCGCGGCGGTGCTGAGAAGGTCGTTCTCGCAATGAGCCATGCCTTTCCCGAGGCGCCCATCTACACCACGCTCTATGATCCTGCCTCCACTTACCCAGAGTTCGCCGACCTCGACGTACGCGTCTCCCGCCTGAACAAGGTGGGTTTCCTTCGATCACGACATCGCGCGGCACTCCCGTTGCTGCCCTTCGCTTCTAGTTCGATTTACATAGACGCGGACGTAGTGTTGTCTAGCACGAGTGGCTGGGCGCACGGTTTCCGCGCAAGTGGCCACAAACTGGCGTTTTGCCACTCGCCCGCCCGTTGGTTGTACATGCCGGATGTGTACCTTGGGCAAGGCAGCTTGTTAAAACGAGCGGCTTTGAGGGCGGCGTCTCCGCTCCTCAAGGCGTGGGACCGAAGGGCGGCTGCGTCATGCGATCAATACGTAGCGATCTCGAAGGTCGTGCAGCGACGGATTTCGGACGTCTATGGCATCGACGCGCCCATCGTGTATCCGCCTGTCGCCATGTCACGCAGCGACGCAGTCGAGCCAATTTGCGAGGTAAGGCGGTGGGCAGATTCTTTGGGCGACGACGGCTCTTTCTACCTATGCGTCTCGCGCCTGCTTCCGTACAAGAATGTTGATGCGGTAGTCAAAGCGTTTGCAGGTGGAGCGAGGAAATTGGTGGTCGTCGGGCGTGGGCCCGAGGCGGCGCGGATTCGTGACCTGAAAACCGCCAATGTGCTGCTACTGTCCGACCTGTCGAATAACAATCTGGCCTGGCTGTACGACAACTGCCGGGCCGTGATTGCAGCTAGCTACGAGGATTACGGACTCACGCCGATAGAGGCCGGCATCTGGGGCAAACCCACCGTCGCGCTGAGGTGGGGCGGGTTCTTGGACACGGTGGCCGAGGGAGTCACAGGCGTCTTCTTCGACCAGCCAGATCCAAGTTCGATCGAAAGTGCGCTGGATAGGCTTGAAGCTTCATCATTCGTTGCAGACCATATTAGGCGCCACGTCGAGCAATTCAGCGAAGAGCGGTTCATAGACGCCCTAGACGCGCTCGTCGCCGATTCAATGAACGCTTCCGAACGCGATAAGCAACGCTTAGGCTGAAAATGCTACAAAAGGGGAGATGAGTACGTGACCGCATTACCAAAGGCCGCTCCGGGTGAGCTGGCACGCAAATCCGGCCGAGTCAAGCTTCCACCGCCGCCGAGGGAGGGCACGACAACCGAGGACGGCAAAGAAATTGCCTACCGCATGCAGGACATGGGCCTGCTTCGGAAAATCAGAAACCGCCTCGGCTTTCTACTATTCAACATGCTGGTGACTCACATTCCTTCGCACCTCATTCGGCAAACCTTTCTGCGCCTTTGCGGCGCGACAATAGGTCCCGGCGTCTGCATCTGCCGAGGCACCAACATCATCGACCCTGAATTCCTCACCATCGAGGGCGACAGCTCCATTGGCGCCCGATGTCTACTCGATGCCCGTGCCGGACTGACAATCGGGAAGAACGTGGTTATAGCCAGTGACGTACACATTCTGGGCGGAGGACACGACGTCAACCACCCTGATTTTTTGCCGGTGCCAATACCCAGTCTCATTGATGACTATGCCTGGATTGCAAGCCGCGCAATGATTTTGCCCTCGCACATAGGCAGAGGCGCCGTCGTCGCGGCGCAGGCAGTTGTGAATAAGGATGTGGCACCACTCGAGATCGTAGGCGGGGTGCCGGCGAAACATATCGGCGAACGAAACGCCGACGCCTTGCAGTACACCGGTAGATACCGTCCGCTCTTCTACTGATGGGCGCGAACCTCGCGGAATACCGCCTCGTTTATGTCGCGAATGCAAACGGCGTTACTGCTGTAGGCGATTACGCCGAGAACCTCGTCAGAGCAGTTCGACCGCATTTTGGCGAAGTGGTCGAGTGCCGCACCGGCGGCCCGGGCGATGATACGGTGCGCGGCCTTTGGCAACTTAGAAAACAAGTTGTCGCCGCTGTGGCCGAAGGACCTCCGGGGCGGGTGCTCGTGCACGCCGAACTGAGCGCAGGGGCGTTGGCTCCGTTTTGGTCTACAGCGGGTCTGAACGCCATTCCGACCACCGCGACGATTCACGACCCACCCCAGGGAGTTTGGTGGCCTGCGCGTACGGCCTTCTTAGCACGCCATCGCCTTTTGATGCACGGCCTTCATTATCCGCTTCGCCCGTTGTCTCGTGCCATCGAAGGCGCCGTCAGTGGTCGACGAACGCTGTTCGCGCTGACTGAGACTGGGCGCCGCTCAATCCAAGAGATGTACCCTCACACCCAAACGCATCACATAACTCACCTAGTCGCTGAGCGCCCAAGAATCAGACCCGCACAGGAGCGGCCAAAGGCGGTCGGTTTTTTCGGAATGGTCTATCGCGGCAAGGGGTTTGAGCAGATCGCGCGGATTCGCGCGCAACTCCCCAGCGACGTCGTGATTCGCATAGCGGGCCGCGGCACCGAATCGCTCCCTCGCGCCGAGGGCATCGAAATTGTGGGAGGCGTGGATGGACCTGACGAAGATGCGTTCTTCGAATCCATTAGGGCCGTCGTAGTGCCATACGGCAAGCGACATTTTTACGCAGACACCTATCCTGCGTCAGGCGTCGTAGCTCATGCCACGGCATATCGAACACCAGTCGTGTGCACCGCATACGGTTCCCTGGCTGAGCTCGATGAGACGCGCGGTGCCTTGGTGGTCAAGCCAGACGGCGTCGAAACGTTTGGTTTACCTAGTAATTTCGCGTCGGAGCTAAACCTGTTGATCAGTGACTCCGCGCGGCTGACGGCACTGGCCGAGAATTCGGATAGGGAGCGGGAAGCCAACTTGGCTCCTCGAGCGGCGGACGCCTTCGCGGCGGCATGGTCTCGGATGCTTGGTCGAAGCCTCGTCGATGGCTGACACGTCCGCCACCGCCCCGCGGAATCTGATGAAGACCGCCCTAGCGGTGCTCTGGATGTACGGTGGCCGAGGCGTTGGACTGCTGTGGACGCTGGCGCTAATCTCCCGGCTTAACGTGGGTGAGTACGGCAACTACGGGATGGCATTTGCTCTCATGGCGGTCATCGGTCCGCCGCTCGACAACCCGTTCACCGTACGCGCAATGCGCGAGTCGGAGCAACGCTTCGTAGCGGAGCGCAGCGGGCGCTTCCTGGTAGGGGTGGGACTGATCGCGGCGGGCACGGCCCTATTCGCCGTGAACTACATCGCTTGGTTCGGGCTTACAGTGGCAGGGTGCGAAATGGCTTTTAAGGCCTATCAGAGCGAATTCGCCCGTAATGGCCACGCCGATCGCGTATGGCGGCTCGACACCATCCGACAGGTGGCAAGCGTGGCTTTGGCTGCGGCATACCTGTTCGGCGTCGACCACCCGACGCTGGTCACGGCGAGTTTGTTTTACGTATCCCCGTATGTGGTCGTGGTTGTACTGGCGGCCTTCGCGGTTAGAGGACATCGACCAGCCATGCCGGGGCCCCCACGACTCATCGCCGCTCTCATCGGCGAGATGTTCGGCACGGCGCTTTACTTGCAGGGAGATGTACTTCTGCTGGGCTTCCTTACCAACAGCACCGTTGTGGGCTATTACACAATCTGTTGGACCGTTGCAGCCGCCGTCACCGCGGTGGGTCAGTCCTTCGGTATGACCTACCACGAGCAGCTTCGTATAGGCGGTGGCTCACTCTCAAGTGGGCCACCGCTCAGGACCACGCTGCTCATCGGCACCGGGTCGTTCATGCTAGTGCTCGTGATCGGCGTCGGTCTACTGCTGTCGCCAGCCCCCAGCGAACTCGCCGTAGCCATGCTCATCATGGCGGCGTTCTGCGGAATGAGGACAATAATTTCCGTCTTCCAAGTAATTCTTTACGCGCAGCGGCGCGATTTGACGCGCCTCGCGACTGCAGTCGGTCTCGTACCCGTCAAACTCGCTGCGGTCGCGCTGCTTGCTCGATTCGGAGCAATAGGTGCGGCCCTGGCGTCGGTCGCTGCCGACACGTTGCTGCTGGTGGTTTATTCCCTAGTGCTCTATCGACGGCCGAGGTCATGACATCAACACGTAAGCCTCGAGTGACATTCTTGATGTCGAAGGACCCAGTACTCGAGCGTGGCGGCGACGTCGCTCTGAGCCGACTCGCGATCAGGCTTGCGTCCGCAGACTTCGACACGTCCGGGATCTGTCTCTCGGCAGTCGCAGGGCACACCGTATCCAATTTGGCTCCGGGAGGCTTCCCCCTGACCCGAATAGCGAAGCCTGACATAAATCCAGCGGACCTCTTGCAACACTCACTCCGGCTACGACGAAGCATGGTTCACGTGCGCTTCGACACAAAAGCGCTTCGGGCTGCCATCGAACGATGTGATGCCGACATCTTCGTTGCCGAGCACGCGTATATGGCGGAGTCCTTCTTGGAGAGTGCCCACGCTGGGAACCGGCGACTTGTGGTCAATACACATGTTTCGGAGGCCCTGGTCTGGCGCGCCACCCGAGGAGCCCTGGGTCTGATAGAGGCGCCACGACTGCGCAGAGACGAACTGCGGGTGGCCAGGGCAGCGGACGCCGTCGGAGCCCTCGACGCCGACGAGGCTGAGTACTACCGCAGCCGCGGCGTAGCGAACGCACGTTGGCTGGACCTTACGATGCCGCCGGGCGAGCAGGTTGACCTGTCAGCGTCCTCGCCGCGTCTAGTCTTCTTGGGCACTCGTTCATGGCCTCCGAATCAGGAAGCTTTTGAGCGAGCACTCGACTTGTGGCCGAGGATCGCCGAGGGGATAGCCGATGCCGAATTGGTCGTAGTCGGGCCAAAGGCGGGTGGGGCCAAAGATGTTGCCTATCCTCATGGCGTTCGTGATCTCGGTTTCGTCGAGGACCTTGACGGTTTGCTAAGCACCTGCCGAGCGATGATGGCCCCGATCTTGACTGGCGGAGGGGTTCGAGTGAAGCTCCTGGAGGCGGCAAGCGTCGGCCTGCCATTCATCGGATCGAGCCTTGCCGTGGGATCGCTTGGATCGGTCTTCGCCATGCAGACGTTCGATGGTGACGGAGCGTTCATTGCCGAGTGCCGCCGATTACTAAAGGATCGAGCGGCAGCAGTGGCGGCGGGAAACCATCTTTATGAGTCGAATCGCGATCATTGGCTCGCTCACCGGCCTCTGATGGCCCTTGAATCGCTCATCCGGCCGCCAGCGACCTAAATGTACTATCGGGCGCGACAATCTATTGTTGGGCGCGACCGTTGACCGCGGGTGAGCCAACATTGGCGGGGATGCAGGGACCGGGCGACGATGTCGCGATGGCGACCCTCTCTCTGTCCAAATAGATTAAAAACGCAAGAAACACCGAAAACACCATGACCAGTTGTGGAATGTGCACGATCGGGTGGTCCAGTTGCAACCCCACCAGACAATAGCCGATGAATACTCCCCCGAACATGGCCGCGGGTAGAGAGTCGGACCGAAGAGCGCGATAACCAACGACACAACCAATGATGAGCACTGCCACGAAAATGATGCCGACGATCATTCCGCCGCGATATGCGGCAATCAGTGGGGCATTCGCCACAATGTTGAACTTGAACGAATAATCTCCATCCAAAAATTCGCGCCGTGCCCATCCCAGGCCAAATAACCAATGCCCTGACATATAATGCGGCCAAGCCGCTAGCGCTTTCCCGCGATCAGCCGCGCCAAAGTCGTTGCTGCCGAAAGAGGACAGTATTCGAGTACGAATGAACGGTGTGCTCACGGCGATGACGGCGACCAGCACGATGCTACCCAGGATGGTCTGCCGGGTGCGTCGCCCCATGCTGTGAAACAGCAGTACCAGCACGATACCCGCAAGCACGCTAAAAATTGCTGCGCGACTGAGCGTCAAGACGAGGGCTACGGCTAACAACGATGACGCTGCAGCGCGCAGCTTTCCCCTGAGCAGCAGGATGCTGAGCACTAGTGCCACCCCTATGGAAATGCCGGCGCCGTTCGGGTCTACCCAGGTTCCGCCTAGGCGCAGCGTCCTGCTACGTCCTTCATCGCCGATCGCGTACCTCGCTGTTTCGACTCTGTCGTAGTCGAAGATGTGAAAGATGCGCATGAATTTCTGGCCAGGATCCGCCGTCACCATGAGAATGCCGAACAGCGCGTTCAATGTTGCCGCGTAAACGAACACGCGACCAAATCTCGCTAAGTCTGCCTGCGACAAACGGGCCAGTGCGACCACGACGATCGTCGCCATGGTCCATCGAATGAAGACACTCCAGTCAGTCAAGCCATTGGCGGTAACTACGACCGACATCGCGGACGCTACAACTAGCGCCAAGAGTGCGATTTCGAGTGGATGGACGCCTCGCTGGGACGTTGGATGCACAACAGCTGCAACGATTGTGCCAGCCAGGAACGGTAGGAATAGCGGCACATGCACGCCCGGAAAGTAGCCGAAAGGCAAGAGCCCAAGCATCACGGCCCATCCCCAAAAGAGCCACAGCGGATGACGGAAACCGACATAGACTGCCAGTACGAGCGCGAGCAAGCCGACCGCAGCCAAGGTGATCAGTTTGCTACTCGCAAATGTCAAGCCTCCAACTGCGGCCGGAATGCCCACGATCAGCACTGCCGTCAGAACAACTCCGTTGGGCGTCCACTTAGCCAGCGTCACGCTACCAATGGTCTCACGCAAGTCCCCGAATGCAAGTTACCTATCGTCGACCACGCGTGCTAGCGAAGCGTTGGAGGGCTATGGTGATGAGGTCGGCAAACTGGAAGTCGTAACGATCGATGAGCAATGAAGCGAGGCTTTTCCGTTGGAAATAGGGGACTACTTACGCGTTCTTCAGCGGCTTTGGTGGTTGCTGCTGGTTACCGTCGCAGTCGGTGCAGGCATTGGCTACGTGAGTTACTTGGTGAAGACTCCGGAGTACGACTCCAGTGCGCAGCTATTCGTCACGACGCAAAGCGGCTCGTCAGTCGGCGACGCGTACCAGAATAATCTTTTTTCCCAGCAGAGAGCGGTCTCCTACGCTGGGCTGGCGACGAGCGAGCAGGTGGCTGCGAGAGCAGTAGACCAGCTGAGAGCGTCGGTGTCGGCTGCGGATCTCCGGTCCAAGATCACTGCTGCCGCGGTCGAGAACACCGTGCTCCTGAACGTCACCGCGCGGGACCGGGATCCCGCGCTAGCTCAAACCTACGCCAACGCGGTGTCCGTCCAGCTCGTCCAATTGGTCAGCGAACTCGAGACGTCTCGACGTGGCGGCACACCCGCTGCCGGTGCCATCATCGTCGACGACGCAAGCTATCCGACCAAGGCAGTCGGTTTGAGTTTGCTGACTCGTATCGGGCTCGGCGCGGCCGCGGGTCTTTTCGTTGGTTTGCTGCTTCTAGTGTTGGCGGCATTCTCCGACACCAGGCTCCGTCGGCACGCCAACGTCGAGGCCGTTGCAGGGTCACCACTACTTGGCTCGCTGATCGACGACCCGGAGCGATCAAAGGTCGGTGTAATCGACTTGGGCTCCGGTCTGTTGAGCGCCGAACGCCTACGAGAATTGCGAACCAACCTCTTGTTCAGTCGAACCCCCGATGGAGATCGAGTGCGGGTCATCGCTGTAAACAGCCCGGCGCGCGGGGAAGGACGCTCTACCGTCGCTGTTGATCTGGCTGCCGCCTTCGCCGAGTCGGAGTATTCAGTTCTGCTGGTCGACGGCGATTTCATCAACCCCACGCTCGACAGTCTGGTCGGCTTGACCGCTGGGCAGAGGGCGCAAGCCGAGCGGCGCGGGCTGAGCACGGCGCTCGACGACACGAGTCAGTTAAGCGAGGCTGTCATCGAGCGCGCTGGCAATGCGGGTTTCGCACTACTACCGGCCGGGCCGGTGCCAGCATCGCGAAGGCAGCTGTGGGCCAGCGAGTCCGCACCGGACATAATCGAGGAACTCCGGCGCCGCTTCGACTATGTGATCATTGACACGCCAGCGTCCGAACAATGCGCTGACGGGTCGCTAGTTTCTGCTCTTGGCGATGGCGGCATTGTGATCGCACGGGTGGGGCGGACAAAGAATGCCTCCCTGCGAAAAGCCATTGAGGCCTTGGCCTCAGCGCATGCCGTGTTTCTTGGCGCCGTCGCCACGTTCGATCATGTCGGTCGCCGTGAACTCGCGAAACAGCGCAAGAGTGTCGAAAGCCGCGGGCGAAGCTCCAGCGCCAATGACGAGACTGAGGTCGTGTCATCGCAAACAGCCGCGTCGCCTGGCGGAAAGCGTCGCGCGCCGGCAAAGACGGCTGCCGGACGGTCTGACGACGACCCCGCACGTCTTCGCGGTTCCATCGACGAGGCCCGGGGCTCCGGTGGCACGCGGTCTAAGCCCGGAGCTCGGTAGACATGTCCGCGTTGCGCACAATGTGTGTCGTCCTCATGACGCTTCAGATCGTCTCGGCCTGCGCGTCGGGCCATGGCGGGCCCTCACCCGCAGGTGAGAAAGAACCAGTCGTTCACGATATCGCACCACCCTTTCAAGGAGCGGTGGGCAACTTGTCTCCGGACTTCCGCGATGACGGCCCCGGGTCACTGGTGTCAGTCACCCCGATGGCGGGGGCGACCGAGCTTGAAGACATCGATGCCACGTACATGCGAGTGGTTTACCGTTCCACCTACGGAATGGATGACAGTCCAACCGAAGTGTCGGGTGTCGTAGCCATTCCAGCAGGTCAGGCGCCAAAGGGGGGCTGGCCGGTCATATCTTTCGGCCACGGCACAACAGGCGTGCTGAACAAGTGCGCACCAAGTAACTTTGGCACACTCCCCGGTAACAGCGCGATGATGGCCGCAATGATCTCGAACGGCTTCGCCGTCACGTCTACGGACTATCAAGGGCTCGGCGTTCCCGGCTACTATCATCCATTTCTTGATGCCAAGACTTTTGGCAACAACATGATCGACGCGGTCCGCGCCGCGGAACGGGTCGGCGCGGACGTCAGCAATAAGTGGATCGCATTTGGACACTCGCTCGGAGGAATGGCCGCGTGGGCGGCCGCCGACAGGGCTGGTGTCTATGGCAAGGGTTTGAATCTGCTCGGTACGCTGTCGATGGCTCCTGCGGCGGACATGGCAGGCCTTGCGGATAAGGCGCAAGACGGAACACTCACCGAAGAACAGCGAGTCGCAATGGTGTTCGTGTTGCAGAGTCTTTCCTGGTCACATCCCGACCTCGATCTTAATCGTTACCGCTCCGGGTACACGGCCGAGCACTGGGACGAGATCTTGGATTGCCTGCCGGCCAACCTCGACGACATCGGGCAGACCCGATCGGGAATGCTGGCCTCCGATCTCAAGCCGGCGACGCAGGCAGATACCGATCGATTACGCGCACTGTTGGCAGCGTATGCATTGCCGCAGAATCGGCCCACCGGTCCAATGCGGGTGGTGTACGGAACTGAGGACACACTTGTGGATGCAGCCTGGACGGAAGGCGCGCTGAAGAAGGTGTGCGAATTGGGGGCCGACGTCGAGATCGATAAACGCATCGGGCAGGGTCACGGCGATCTCGACAGCGCCTTCGGTCTTCCGTGGATGCGCGACGTCCTCGGTGGACAGACTGTCGTAAGTTCCTGCCTCGGATCGTCGTGATTCCCCCAAGAGGCGTACCACGGCCTCGCGACTACATTCGAATGCTGGTCATCGGATGGCCCATCATCCTGGTGGTCACCGTACTGTCCGCAGGCGCGGCAGAGGTCGGGGAAACGCTGCGAAAGCCCGAATACACCGCGTCGGCCCGGCTTTTTGCAGTCGTGGCGGGTGATGCCGGAGTACCCGCAGCATTCCAGGGTGACCGAGGCGCAGTCAGCCGTATTCCGACTTACGGGAAGCTTGCATTGTCAGACCTCGTGGCGGTTCGAACCATTGATCAGTTGGGACTAGACGAAAGTCCCGCGGAGTTGCGAGAGAGGGTATCGGTGCTATTTGCGCCACAATCGGCGGTGATGACAGTCTCGACAACTGCCGATGACGAGGAAACAGCCATTCGCGAATCGACCGCGGTTGCTCAGAATTTGGTCCAGGTTTCAACGGAGCTGCAATGGGCTGACGGCGGGCCTACGGCGAACTTAGTTCCAGTCGACTACCCGACCATGGCTGTCCTGGCGCGAGCCTCTCGCCTTCGAGCCCTTGCCGTCGGCGCAAGCCTCGGTCTTCTGCTTAGTTGTCTTGCGCTTTGGCTATGTGGTGCCGCGCGGGACACCGTATTGGATAAGCGCCGGCTCGCCGCCACGGTCGGCGAGACGGACGTCGAGGCACGCTCGTTGAAAGGCCGCTGATGGCAAGGCGCATTTGGGTGCGGACCCTACTAGCCGTATTCGCCGTTGTGCTGACGGCTGGCTGCGAGAAGGGTCCCCCCCCGCCGCCGAGGGAGGCGGGTTTTAGCCTAAACGGCGACTTCTCGGGGGCAGGCCCGGGAACGTTGCGCAGCGCTGAAACCCTCTCGACCATTGACAGGCGCATCATCAAGGTGTCGTCCATCGCAGCTCGTGTCACGTACGACTCCACCTCGGGGGTCGATGGTAGCCTCCAACGCGTATCGGGCACGGTTTTCTCTCCGATTGGAGTCCCCCCCTCTGGAGGATGGCCCATCGTCGCGTTCGGCCACGGCACGACTGGCATTCAGACTCCTTGCGCCCCGTCGTTGTCGAATTCCCTTCTTGGGTCAGCGGACGCAGTGGCCACATTGCTCACAAAGGGGTACGTCGTCGCCGTACCGGATTATCAAGGTCTGGGACTTGGCGGTTCGTACCACCCCTACCTTGATGCGACTACGGCTGGCAACAACATGATTGATGCCGTCAGAGTCGCGCGTAAACTTGTTCCGGACACGTCGACTCGGTGGCTGGCGTATGGCGCCTCTCAGGGTGGACAGGCCTCTTGGGCGGCGAATGAACTCGCGGACAGCTATGGCAGTGGTCTGAATTTGATCGGCTCGGTGAGTCTCGCGCCGGCGGCAGACGTCGAGGGGTTGGCGGACGCCGCCGCGGCGGGAAAGTTGACGCTGGAGCAAGCAGTCGTCGTTCCGTGGCTACTTTGGGCGCTGAAGAAGGAACATCCAGAATTGAACTTGGATGATTACCGGCGGGGAATCGTCGAACAGCGGTGGGATGTATTTACGGCTTGCGACGGGCCGCTGGCAGGGGAACGGTCCGAACTGGCGAAGCAGATTACGCCTGACGATTTGCGGCCCGTCTCAACCCAGGCAACCGATCTTCTTCGGCAATACCTTCAAAAGATGAGCGTGCCGAAAACCCGCAGCAGTGCGCCGATGTTAATCGTCTTTGGCCTAGAGGATCGGCTCATTGCGGCTCAGTGGACCGCGGACGCTGTCAAGCGCGCATGTGACATGGGAGCCGTCGCCGAGTCATACGCGGCGCCCGGCAGAGGGCACACTGACATCGACCCGTTGATTGCCCTTGCCTGGCTGGGCGACAGATTCTCCGGTTCCGTCCCCGTCGATATGTGCGGGTCCTTGGATGGTCCCGTGGCCACTCTGAGCGACAAGCCGTGGTACGTCGGTGGGGGCAGCTGAGATGGTCTGCGATGTGGCGTTTGGCCAGAGATTCGGGCTGACGACGAGACGAGTTCTCGTCATGGCGTTAATAATCTCGACAGCTGTCCTCGGATCGGGTTGCGGCCGTGACGAGGGCTCGGCAACCAGGCCCCGGGACAGTGCGATGAAGTTGAGCGGCGACTTCTCCAGTGATGGGCCGGGTTCGCTGATCTCCGCCGTCACACTGCCGGCCGTCGACCGACGCGTTCGTTCGACGGCGTCACTGGCAGCACGGATCACATACCTGTCGACGGCTGCGAACGGGCGCGATCGAACGACTGTCTCTGGAACCGTCGTTGTGCCGCAAGGGAAACCTCCCGAGGGCGGTTGGCGGATTATCGCTTACGGACACTCCACTAGCGGTATCCAGACCGAATGCGCCCCGTCCCTGGACCCCGCACTCTCCGGTGCCGCGACTGAGGTGATGGCGATGGTGAGGGCGAGATACATTGTCGTCGTTCCCGATTTCGAGGGGCTTGGCGTCGGCGGCTTCACGCATCCATATCTCGATCCAACAGTCGAGGGCTTCAACCTCATCGACTCGGTCCGTGCTACGAAGAAGCTTGTGCCGAACACGTCTCAAGTCTGGGCTGCGCTTGGCGTCTCACAAGGTGGGCAGGCGGCATGGGCAGCGAACGAATTGGCCAGGACCTATGGTGATGCAGGCAAGCTGGTCGGCGTCGCCAGTCTGTCACCGCCGGCCGACTTCGAGGGGCTAGCCGATGCGGCCGCCGCAGGCACATTGACGGACGAGCAAAGGCCCGCCTATCAATGGCTAATAGTTTCGTTGGCTCGCCGGTATGCGGACATCAACGTCGATGACTACCGTAGCGGGTATGTCCGGGACAACTGGGATGTTTTGTCGCAATGCTCGGCGAGCGGGGCCGAACGGCGGGCTACGACTCTGCAATCGGTAACAGCCGACGATCTTCGTCCGGCTAGTCCTGCGGCGGTAGACGTACTTCGAGATCATCTCCGCGCAATGTCGCTGCCGCAGAGTGTCACTGTCGCACCAATGTTGGTGACTTACGGTGGCGCCGATCAGTTGGTGCTGCCTGCGTGGACACAGGCGGCCCTCGAACGGGGTTGCGAAATGGGTGATGTCATCGATGTCCGCCTGCGGCCCGGCAAGAGCCACGGCGACGTCGATGTCGGTGCTGCGTTCGGGTGGCTTACTGATCGCTTCAACGATCGCCCCGTCCAGAACACATGTTCGCCATCAACAGAACCCGCGCAAGACGGCCAATGAGGAGGTCCATGCGTACCCGCGGCTCGGCGTGGAAGGCCGTGCTTTGTCTCGCCGGCGTCGTTGTCGTGCTAACGATTGCGATTGTCACTCTCCCGTGGACGATGGCGATTGGATCGCGTGCGCTAGACGCCGTTCTCAGCCGCGGCGGTGGTGATTCCGCGCCGGTCGCTTCCGCGGATCTATCGCGGTCTGGTCCAGGCTCCTTAGTGAGCGCGACCACGATGCCGCGATTTGCGAACAGCTTCAAGCACAGAGGTTTGTTGGCTGCACGGGTGGTCTACCGTTCGACATCTGGCGACACCGGCCAGCCGACGACTGTGTCGGGAGCTGTCTTCGTCCCGGCCGGGGCGGCTCCGGCCGGAGGCTGGCCGGTCATTTCATTCGGTCACGGCACCACAGGAATTCAGGAACCGTGCGCACCCTCGCTTTCCGACTCACTCCTTGGTATCGAGGATTCAGTGGTTAGTCTGACAGGTGCTGGGTACGCTGTGGCGCTCACTGACTACCAGGGCCTGGGGTCAGAAGGTGTGCATCCCTACACAGATGCGAAAACGGCCGGCTTGAACATGATCGACGCCGTGAGGGCCCTGAGGTGGACGTTCGGCGACGTATCAAACAGATGGGCGGCCATTGGGGCTTCGCAAGGTGGAGGCGCAGCGTGGGCCGCGGACGAACAAGCGAGCGCCTATGCGCCGGACATGGAGCTCGTTGGCGCTTTGGCCATTTCGCCCGCCGCAGATGTGAGTCGGTTGGTCGAGAAGGCGCAGGCTGGTACTTTGACACCTGACCAGCGCCCTGCATTTCAAGCGATCATCGAATCCCTGGCTAAGCTGCACCTCGACATCAATCGCGACGATTTCCGCAGCGGGTCGGCGGCTCGAAATTGGGACATTCTTTCGGCTTGTTCCGGTCCAGATGTGCTCAAGCGAAACGCAGCGGCAGAGGCCCTTGGTCCATCTGACCTCAAGCCTCGTTCGTCCAAGGCAGCCCAGCAGATTCAGAACTATCTATCCAAGTGGGCCCTGCCCCAACAACGGCTATCGGCGCCGCTTTTTGTTTGGTACAGCGGCATGGACACGCTGATCGATGCCGAATGGACTCGGGCGTCTATCGAGAAGGCGTGCCAGCTCGGGGGTGACGTGCAGTGGAAGTTCGAGGCAGACAAGGGGCATGGGGAAACGGACGTCGGCGGCCTACTGCCCTGGGTCGTCGACCGATTCGCCGGGAAACCCGCTGGCGATGACTGCGCGTAGGAACCCCGATGGGGACGGTCCGATGTGGCACCAGATGCTCGTCGCGCTCAAGTGTTTCGTAAAGCGGAGAATCGCTCCGCGCGGGATCGTCGTAGAGGCTCCCACCAACGGCTATCTCATCGTGCCCATCTTGGGTCAATCGAATGCGTTCGGGATGGGTGTCGGATTGGATCTCGGAAAGGAAGACTGTCCGCATCCCGATGTGCATCAATGGGCGATGTGCGGCCCCTCCAAGGGATCGGCGGTCTTGGCAGTAGATCCGCTGCTGCACGAAATTCCCGGTAAGGGAGTCGGTTTCGGCGTGACATTTGGCCGATCTTTAGCTGTTGAGACCGGGCGGCGCATCCTTTTAATGCCGTGCGCGCGCGGCGATACTTCATTCACGCCCAAGAACGGTTACACCTGGGATCCGGTCGACATCCGGACGCGCCATAACCTATACCGAGACGCTGTTAGCGCCATTGACGCAGCGCTCGATCGGTTCCCCGGCAGCTGTGTGGCCGCCATTCTGTGGCACCAGGGAGAGACTGACGTGCCGCTGACGCCCGGTCCGGTCTACCGGGAGAAGCTTGATTCCGTCATCCACGATATGCGTGCGCGCTATGGAAAGGACGTGCCCTTCATCATGGGTCAGATGGTGCCAGAAGAAATGGAAAGTGGTCACGCGGCTTATCCAGTAATCGACGCGGTGCATGCAGATTCGCCAAATCGCCACGATAGAGTCTTCTTTGCACTCGGTCCGCATTCAGCAATCAACGGTGGATTTGTCAAGGGGCGATTGGATACCCACTACAACGCTGCCGGCCAGCGTGAACTCGGCCGCCGAATGTGGGCGGGCTACAAGTCACTGTGCACCGATGCCCCCGGGGAGGTGTGAACGTCCGTGAGGAAGCACCCAATCTTGGGTGCGTGTGCAGCCATACTCATGGTTTTAGTCACGCTCCTGGGACTGGTGGGAATAACCGGCTTCGTGTTCATGACCGAAGCGCCGACGGATCGACTGCGGTCTGCCGATGCGATAGTGGTCCTCGGTGGCGAGCACGACGGGCGTGAAGATTTCGGTTTACGACTTGCGCACGACGGGTGGGCGAACACCGTGGTCCTGTCGAATCCATATTTTCCCGACGATCCAATCATGCGGCGCGTGTGTAGCTCGTCAAACCGCACGGTCGAAGTGCTGTGTCCACGACCCACGCCCATGACGACGCGCGGCGAAGCGAGAGCGGTACGTGACTTGGCCGTGAAACGATCGTGGCAGAAGATCATCGTCGTCACATGGAGATTCCACATCCCTCGGGCACGGCTAATCTTTCGGCAGTGTTCTTCAATAGACTCCCGGGATATCGTCATGGAGTCTGTACAGCGAAACTACGACCGCTCCGTTGTGCAGTGGGAAATCGACTACCTATACCAATACGCAGGGTTCGCGAAGGCGCTCATCCAGGGAGACTGCGACGGGGCGACGACCAACTAGCGTACTGACCAGCGGCGCATGCGTTTTCAAGACCCGACGCGCCACGGTTTGGCTCAAAAGCAGGGCTCTGGCCCAGATACGCTCGGCGAGGTGCCTTACCATTTCCTGGTGGCTGACGACGCCGTTCGCGAACCGTACGACGAAGATCGATTAAGGGCGGCTGTTACGGGCGGGCATGGCGGCTGGCGCAAGTTGACCGTAGTCGCGGAAACCCCATCGACGAACGCCGACCTCGTTCGTCGCGCAACCGACGGAGAGGACGTCGCGGGTGTCGTCCTCGTCGCGGAGCATCAGATCGCCGGAGTGGGGCGCCATGGGCGTGCGTGGCTGAGTGCGCCGATGGCGCAGATCCTCGTCTCCGTGGGCGTAGACGCGACGCATGTGCCCGTGGAATCTTGGGGTTGGCTATCATTAGCCTGCGGAACCGCCGTCGTCGATGCCCTGTCGTCCGTAACCGGCATAGTTGCAGGCCTCAAATGGCCGAACGACGTCTTGGCGGGCGGCGGCAAGATTGCCGGAATCCTGTCAACGGTCGCAAAGCCAACCTCGCGAATCGTAGTGGGGATAGGGCTCAACGTGTCGTTGCAGCTCGACGAAATCGCGGATGTGGGGGCCACGTCAGTCCACCTGCTCTCCGACGGAAAGCCTGACCGGCAAGTACTGCTGATCGCGATGCTTGAGAAACTCAGGATGCGCATCGACCATTGGCAGACGGCCCGCGGCGCCGACGAGACGCTTGAATCGGACTATCGCGCACGCAGCTTGACGTTGGGGCAGCGTGTACGTGTCTCACTCCCCGGTGGTCGCGACATTTTCGGGACTGCGTCGACCCTCGACCACCAAGGCCGCCTGGGTATTATGACCGCTCGTGGAACAGTCTTCATAGCCGCAGCCGACATTGTGCATCTGCGACCCACGGGGACCGAATATTTTCCACGGCGCATCTAGATGTGACGCTGGATGTACCTTCTCCCGAGCGGCGCGCTGCACGTAGCCTTCGGATTAAACGGGCACCGTCTGGGAAGGCCTACCAAGTCATTGGTTGTGGCCACAACCGAGCTGGGACGGTACGTCGATTTTGCCCGACTAGCCCTCGACCTGGGGTCGGCATGAGGCGCCGTCGGCACCCACCGGTCTTCGGCCTTGGCTTAGCCAATCCGAATGTGACTTCCGCGGCTAACGAAGATTAGTAGCCACCCACCGCCTAGATTTTGGTGCGTATGCCAGGCTTGCAGCTATGTGATTTTGCGGAGTCAATACTTGCAATGTTGATCGTGGCACCGGTAAATACGTGCTTGGTGATGGTTGAGGCGGACCTCTCCCACCGAGCGGTTAATTAGCTACTCTGTTTACATGCTGTGAGCTGCCATTTCGTGACCTAAGGCCACAAAATCATTCCATATGACTCTTTTGCGAATCGGTGTGCCTGTCGGGAGCGCAAATTTCTAGCCATTTGCTAGAACGGTGTCATAAGCTTTGCCGTGAAGTGGTGTTCGCTTGCAGTGCCAGTCTCTTCAAGATCGTTTCTCAGCAATCTGCGCGGACTAGTCAGCAATGAGCTACTTTGAGCGCGAGACGTGGCCATAACGCTCGAATCATCGACAGCTGATTAGGAGTAGGCGTGAGTAACTGGATGAAATCGCGTGTCCAACGATGCGCTACTCAGGTAGGTATTGCAGTGGTGTCAACTGCAATGGTCTCCGTGACGGCAAGCTATGCCGCTCCGGCAAGGCCTGGACCTAGGACGTACGACGTAATGGAGACAGCGGCTATCGCGGCGTCCTCGAGCACGATTGGCCTGGCGGACTCGCAGCTCTACTTCCTCTCGGCGGCAGACATCAATACCCAATTGGACAAGATGCTCGCACTCGGCGTCACCAACGTACGGATACAGATGCCATGGGCCGGTATCGAGCCAAATCCCAACCAATTCGACTGGGCCCAGACGGATTTGATCGTCAACGCCGCGACTCAGCGAAATATGGGGGTGCTAGGCGTGCTAAATTCGACGCCAGCATGGGCTGCGGCGCCGGGCACGCCGCCGTACGCAGGCGCTCCGGTGTCCAATTCTGACTACGCAGACTTCGCGGCAGCGGTGGCGAGCCGTTATGCAGGCAAGGTCTCCGCTTACGAAGTGTGGAACGAGCCCAACATTCAGACGTTCTGGGCTCCCCAGCCGGATGCCAACGCGTATACGGCGCTGCTAAAGGCTGCATACGGCGCAATCAAAGCGGCCGATCCTAGCGCTACCGTGATCGGCGGCGTTCTCACTTCTACGCTGGATTTCGGTTCACTGGCCACTAATCCAGTTCGGTTCATTCAAGAGATGTACGCGGCAGGAGCGCAGGGGTACTTCGATGCTTTGTCTTTCCACCCGTACCAGTATTCGACTAAATTCTCCGACGGGCTGAATTTACCCGAGTCGCCGTTGAACCAGCTCAATGCGATTCGTGCGCTGATGGCGGCCAACGGGGATGCGGCCAAGCAAGTGTGGGCTACCGAGTACGGGTTGCCTACCAGCGTCGTGACACAGGAACAGCAGGCCGCGTACATCGCCGACATCCTCAGCGCGTGGAAGAGCGCCGCCGGGGGAGGCCCGATCTTCATTTACACGACACGTGACGCCGCTACCGGGAGTGTCAACCCAGAGGACAACTTCGGTTTGTACACGACGGATTGGATCGCAAAACTGGCTGCAAACGTAGTCAAGCAGGCGATACAGGCGACGCTGCCGCCGGTTCAGCCACCGGTCGTTGACCCTGTTGGCGCCGCTATCGCTGCGTTCGTTCGTCAAGCTGCTCAAGCATTGGCAACGTTGACTCAAAACTTCGCGAACGCCTTCATAAGTTCCGTTGCCAATGCTCTTGCAACTGCTGTGGCGAACTTCTTTAGCGCACTGGCACCGCCACAGGCTGCGCCCACGGCGCGGCTGGCTGCCGTACCAGACGATCAAGGCGGAGAGGACCTCCAGCTGAAGTCTGTAAAGTCCGGCAGCGGGAATGGAGCGCTTGGAAGTACAGGCGATGTCGATAAGGCATCGCAACTAACAGGCGCCGCGGGCTCGGGTACCGTCGGCGGGCGCGAGTCGGAGTCAGTCGAGGCCGGAGGAGGATCTAAGGGTGACCCAATGGGTGCAGGCGAGTCCGACGAGGCAGATGCGCAATCGAACCAGCTGCCTGCTGATGACTTCGACGGTCATTCAAATAGTGGCGCACCAGTTCCCGGCACCAATGGCGACTTAGCAAGCGCTGAACCCGCAAATCTCCCTAAAAGCGAGGCGGATAAAACGCCGGCCGCGATTCAAGGGGCCCCCGATTCAACCGATCTAAATAATTCTGTTGGTACGCTGACAAACGTTGGAACCCCTGGTTCAGGTTTGGTCTCGGGTACGCGAGGGGGTGGCTCCGAGGGTGCGGCCCCCGGAACAGGCACCGCGAGTGGAAGCGTTTCATCGGCCGCCACCCCCAAGGCCAGCGGCGCGAAAACCGCAGAGGCAAGCGCACCGTCACCGGGGGGCGCGACGAGTGCTGCGAACTCATCGTCGGGTGCTGACTCGAAGGGCCCCCGGCTGAGGCTGCGAGTAGATGGTGGAGCGGGTGTGGCCCGGCCGCGTCCGGAATTCGGCGGCGGAAGAACACGAACTCCTGAAGGCCGACCGGCCGACCAACAGGATCTCGGGACGCCGAACAGCGCTGCGTCGTCGAATCAGGACGCGTCGACGTCGAGCAGGGCTGACATCGCGGGAACAAGCTCCGTCCCCGCCCAGTGACCGCTGTAAGCGCAGGCTATTGACGTAGTCGGCCGGCCCGGTTATTTCCGGGCCGGCTCCTGCACGGAGAAAGCGCTGTGGACGCCAGTGTCACCCACGGCCGGCGTGGTCCCGAGTGGAGAGGTCCAGCACGCATATGACGAACGTTCGTCGCACTAAGTAAGTTTAAGCCGCTCCAAACGACATGGAGGTGGCGGCCGAGACGTGCATCGACTCCTGCCAGGGCCCGTTCTAAGCGCGTTTGCTGAGGTTCAAACGCGCTTTGCTCGGGCATGCACCAGCCTTGCGGCTCCCTTCAGCGATTCAGCGACACTGCAAACAGCACCGGAGCCTTCGTTGCGCCCCCCGGCGTATCAATCACCGTACGCTCCTGCAATGACACGCAGTGCCATCAAAATCAGAATACACCGATCGGTTCGCTCGTTTCGGGCATCGTTTTCGGCCCCCACTACGCTCCCGTTCGAGATGCCCCGTCGATTCAGCTAGCTTCGAAGCGGCTGGCAACCAGCGTCGCGACCTTCTCTAGCGAGGTATCCGCCCAGGCGGAAGGAAAGCGGCCGTGTTCATCTGGCGAACGACGCAATATGCTGTAACAGTGGTCTTGAACAGCACGCTTCGCGCGCAAAGCGTTGCTACCGGCAAATCGCTTAGGGAGTTTAGAACGTGACAGTTGCAGGTGAGCTGGCAACTTTCGCCCAAACCGTCACTCGAGGTGCCTACCAGAAAGACGGTCCGCGCTGGCAGCGCCGGTACATCAAAGCGTTGGTCTTGTCCGACGTGGTGGTGGTCGGTTTGGCTATGGCCTGCGCACAGACTGTACGGGTTGGTCGCCCTGTGACGGCAGTGGATCCTCTCTCAGTCTATTTCTCGATTCTGTCCTTGTGCGTTGCAGCCATCTGGCTTGCGTTGCTGGCGGCGTACCGGTCTCGGTCGCCTAGGATCGTTGGAGCGGGTGTCGAAGAATACCGAAGAGTGGTCTCCGCTACTCTGGCGACCATCGGGGTCGTCGCTGTCGCTCTGATGATCTTCCGACCGGAATATGCCCGTGGGTACTTGGCGGTGGCATTTCCGCTAGGGTTTTTTGCTCTGGTGCTTGGCCGTCACATTTGTCGACTATTCCTTATGCGGCAACGCCGAAAGGGCCGTTGTGTAGTGACAGTGCTCGCCGTGGGGGATAAGCGGGCGGTTCAGAGCCTTGTCCAGTCGCTGGGCCGCGGTTGGGGATACGGTTACGCAGTAGTCGGAGTGTGCTTGACACGACACACCTCCACGGGTTCGATGCACATTGCAAGGGTTGGCAAATTGCCGGTGCTCGGCGACGAGACCGCAGTGCACGACGCAATCCTGAAGACCGGTGCGGACACTGTCGCGTTGACGACTACTGACCACCTTGGTCCTGATGGAGTCCGTGAACTGTCGTGGGACTTGGACAAACTGGGCGTGGATCTAGTGGTCACACCTGGCGTGGTGGACGTGGCTGGGCCTCGTCTCACGATGCGCCCGGTCGCGGGGCTTCCCCTGATCCACGTCGAGAAGCCACAGTATTCCGGCACGAAGAAGCTACAGAAACTTGCGTTCGACTACTTCGTCGCAGTTACTGCGCTCATATTGATGACGCCCGTAATGGCCATCGCGGCCTTTGCGATCAAGCTGACCTCTGCGGGGCCAGTCTTGTACCGCTCGGAGCGTATCGGAAGAGAAGGATTGCCCTTCCAGATGATTAAATTTCGCACCATGGTCGTCGGTGCCGACGAGCAGGTCGACAGCTTGGCTGCCTCGAACGACAGCATCGGGGGAGTTTTGTTCAAAATGAAAGACGATCCCCGAGTCACGGCCGTCGGCAGAATTCTTCGGAAGTACAGCATCGACGAACTGCCTCAATTCGTCAACGTCTTGAAGCGCGACATGAGTGTGGTAGGGCCACGCCCGCCGCTTCGCCGTGAAGCTGACACCTACAGCGAACAGATCCGCCGGCGGCTTCTGGTCCTACCGGGGATCACGGGTTTATGGCAGGTAAGCGGACGGTCTGATCTGTCGTGGGAGGATTCCGTCCGTCTCGACCTGTCGTACGTCGAAAACTGGTCGATTGCTAACGACGCTCTGATTGCGCTGAAGACAATCCGAAGCGTACTGCAGGGGTCGGGCGCGTACTAGGCGGTAGGATGTGCTGACGTTTTGCTGCTTGTGGCAGAACGGCGCAAGCCTACGTCAATTTCATTTGCTCCCAACAGCTGCCTCCTACCCGACCATGACGCCGACCGCGAAGACCTACGTCGGTGCGACGGCGGACGATGGTCGACGCAGCGCGATCAAATCATCTCGTTCGCAATCGCGACACGAAAGCGGTACCGCGTCGCAACTGGAGAAGCGGAACGCAACTCGTCGTTGACAAACGGCTGCAGTACCGACATCGTGCATCTTCGGCCCGTCTAGCTGGGTAGAGTCCTGGCCGTGGGATATCCCGACAACGTGCTGGCCGGCGACGAACGCGTCGTGCTACACCGTCATCCGCACTGGAAGCGGTTGATCGGGCCGGTGTTCGTGCTGCTGCTGGCGACCGCGGTCGCGGCTTTCGGTCTCGGCGTGGTCAACCACATGGCGTGGGAACAGATGGCGAAGAACATCGTCATGATCGTCATCGCCGTGATCTGGCTCATCCTGGTTGGATGGCTGGTGCTGTGGCCCGTGTTCAGTTGGCGCGCAACGCATTTCGTCATCACCGACCGCCGGGTGATGTTTCGCCACGGCGTCATGACCCGCTCTGGTATCGATATCCCGCTCGCCCGGATCAACAGCGTCGAGTTTCGTCATGGCCTCGTCGACCGAATGCTGCGCACGGGAACGCTGATCATCGAGTCGGCGTCACAGGATCCGCTGCAATTTCACGACATTCCGCGCGTGGAGCAGGTGCACTCACTGCTGTATCACGAAGTCTTCGACACCCTTGGTTCGGAGGAGTCCCCGAGCTGACCGGCTCGGCGCGCGCGACGGCCGCGAAGCGGAGTGACCGTACTGCGGGTGTGAGCCTGCTCGGCTTCGTCCTCCAGCGCCTCGGCGATGCCGCCCGCGGTGATGGCCGCCTCGACGGCCTTGTCCGGGTTGCGACCGAACTCGTCGGGGAACACCCAGCGCCGAAAAGCCCAGAACCGGAACGCCATTTGCAACAAATTGCCGATGACGTACGCGGAGACGAAGTCGGCGACGTTCTCGACGGTCAAACTGACCGTGGGAACGCGCAACTCCAGCACGTAGCTGCTCACCCACAGCGGCGCCATACTCAGCAGCACGCCGACGGCGCTGACCCCGAAGAACAGCAGGGCCTCGTGGTGCCGTTCCCGCCCACCGCGGTCGCGGAAACTCCATTCCCGATTGAGGATGTAGGACGCGATCACCGCCACGACGCCCGAGATGATCTTGGCGGTGACGGGTTTCGGCTCCAGGATCGTCAGCTTGAGCGTGAAGAAGATCGCCGAGTCGATGATGAAGGTGGTTCCGCCCACGATGGCGAACTTGATGAGCTCGTGATGCCGCTCCGCAAAGGGCCGAATCGCTCGCGGTAGGCGCGCAATGGTGGCGTCGGTGAAGGGCACGGTAGGGGAGTCTACGGAAGCTGGACATAGTACGCGTAGCCGTGCAGGTCGCGACGGGTGCGGTTGGTCGTGAGGACCGTGACAACATAGGGGCCGTGAGTGCACCCCCCGTCGTAGCCATGATCGGTGGCGGACAGCTGGCCAGGATGACCCACCAGGCCGCGATTGCCCTGGGTCAGACCTTGCGGGTGTTGGCCGCGTCACCGGAGGATCCCGCGGCACAGGTGAGTCCGGACGTCGTGATCGGCGCCCACACCGACGCTGACGCGCTGGCCCGAGTAGCCGAGGGCGCCGCGGCGCTGACCTTCGACCACGAACACGTCCCGACCGAGCTCCTGTCGGCCCTGGTGGACTCCGGAGTGAACGTTGCGCCGCCCCCGCAGGCGTTGATCCACGCGCAGGACAAGCTGGTGATGCGCCGCCGCCTGGAGGAACTTGGAGCGCCGATCCCGCGTTTCGCCGAGGTCGCCGAACCGTCCGATGTCGACGCCTTCGCAGCGCGGATCGACGGACCCATCGTTGTGAAGACCGCGCGAGGCGGGTACGACGGACGCGGGGTCACGCTGGCCGCCGACCTGGCCGAGGCTCGCGCGGTGACGGAGCGTTACCTGGCCGACGGCACGGCGGTGCTGCTCGAGGAGCGGGTCGACATGCGCCGCGAGCTGTCGGCGCTGGTGGCTCGCTCGCCCTTCGGACAGGGTGCAGCGTGGCCGGTCGTCCAGTCGGTGCAGCGCGACGGCATCTGCGTCGAGGTGATCGCCCCGGCGCCCAACCTGGACGACGACCTACGCGGCGCCGCCGAGCAGCTCGGCTTGCGGCTGGCCGGCGAACTTGGGGTGGTGGGCGTGCTGGCGGTCGAACTCTTCGAGACCGCCGACCGCACGCTGCTGGTGAACGAGTTGGCGATGCGGCCACACAACACCGGCCACTGGACGATGAACGGTGCCGTCACCAGCCAGTTCGAGCAGCACCTTCGGGCGGTTCTCGACTACCCCCTCGGTGCCACCGCCCCGATCGCACCGGTCACCGTGATGGCCAACGTGCTGGGTGCGGCCCACGCGCCTCAGATGGGCATGGATGAGCGCCTCCACCACCTCTTCGCGCGGCTGCCAGAGGCCAAGGTGCACCTGTACGGCAAGTCGGAGCGGCCGGGGCGCAAGATCGGCCACGTCAACGTGCTGGGTGCCGCGGGTGGTTCGGTCGACGACGCGGCCTACGTGGCGGAGGTTCGGGAGCGGGCGGTGCGAGCGGCGCACTGGCTTTCGCATGGCGAGTGGACGGACGGATGGGATGAGCATGGCGCATAGCAACTCGCCACGGGTCGGCGTCATCATGGGCAGCGACAGCGACTGGACGGTGATGGAGGACGCCGTCACCGCCCTGGTCGAGTTCGAGGTGCCCTTCGAGGTCGGCGTGGTGTCGGCGCACCGCACGCCCGGCCGGATGCTCGACTACGCCAAGGGCGCCGCCGGCCGGGGGATCCAGGTCGTCATCGCCGGGGCCGGCGGGGCGGCCCACCTGCCCGGCATGGTGGCCGCGGCGACTCCGCTGCCGGTGATCGGCGTTCCCGTGCCATTGGCCCGCCTCGACGGTCTGGACTCGCTGTTGTCGATCGTGCAGATGCCGGCCGGCGTGCCAGTGGCGACGGTGTCGATCGGCGGTGCCCGAAACGCCGGTCTGCTGGCGGTACGCATCCTCGGCGCGGCTGATCAGCGCTTGCGCGAGGGTATGGAAGCCTACCAGGTGAGCCTGGAGCAGATGGTGTTAACGAAGGATGCAAATCTTCGAGAACACTTGCTCGGCCCGTAGTATTGCTCTCGATGAAGCACTCATTTTCGCGGTATCAGACCGTCGGCTATCGATTCGTGACGGGCTTCCTGGAGGCTGGGAACCTGCCGGTGCTCGCCGCGCTCGATGACATGCAGCGCGAGCGCGAGGTGAAGGGGGCGATCGCCGAGATCGGCGTGCATCACGGTCGTCTCTTCATCGCGTTGCACTTGCTGCAACGCGGAAGTGGAACATCGGTGGCGATCGACCTGTTCGGTGACCAGGAGCTCAACACTGACAATTCTGGAAAAGGTGACTTAGGCAAGTTCGCAGACAACGTGGCGCTTTGGTCAACGATGGATGGCTTGGTTCTGCATCAGGGCGATTCGACGAAGTTGACCTCGGATGTATTGCGGGAGAAAGCCGGTGGCCCCGTCCGCCTCTTCAGCGTGGATGGCGGGCATACCGAGGAAGTTGTCTATAGCGACATGCGGTTGGCCGAGGAAACGTTGGCCGACGGCGGCATTTTGATCGCAGATGACATCTTCAACCAGCAGTGGCCGGGCGTTGCGGTGGGCACAATGAAATATATGGCCGATGGGGCCAAGCTGGCGCCGTTTGCGATCGGCTTCAATAAGGTGTTCTTCAGCCAACCTGAGCATTGTGACGTTTATCGCAAAGAGCTCGAGTCGACCGTCGCGGGGGGTTGGCGGTTTCAGTCGGAGTCGACTGTATTTCACGGACATCCGGTGCTGTACGTCGCGCCTACTCGGCCGGTGGACATCCTCAGGCGCAGTAGGACCGCGCGATCTCTTTACCACCGAAGCTACCGAGGGCTGGTGCGAAGCTTGAAGATTGCCGCCGGCAAGGGCGACTAGGCCCCACTAGCAAGGGGCCGCGTATTCGACGGTAAAGTTACCGACGAGTAGCGAGGAGTGGCACATGTCCGTTGGTAACCCGTCCTTCGACGTCTTCCAGTTGTCCGATGAGCACGTCGAGATGCGCAAGATCTTGCGGGACCTGTGCGACAAGGAGATTGCGCCGTACGCGGCCGACGTCGACGAGAAAGCTCGCTACACCGACGAGGCGCTCAAGGCGCTGAACTCGTCGGGGTTCTCGGCGATCCACATTCCCGAGGAGTACGGCGGCCAGGGCGGCGACTCCGTCGCGGCGTGCATCGTCATCGAGGAAGTCGCCAGGGTATGTGCCTCGTCGTCGCTGATCCCGATCTGCAACAAACTCGGCACCATGGGCATGCTGTTGAAGGGCTCGGAGGAGCTGAAGCAGAAGGTCCTGCCCTCGATCGGCTCGGGTGAGGCCACCGCCTCCTACGCGCTGTCCGAGCGCGAGGCCGGCAGCGACGCCGCGGCGATGCGGACCCGGGCCAAGGCCGACGGGGACGACTGGGTGCTCAACGGGTCGAAGTGTTGGATCTCCAACGGCGGCAAGTCGACCTGGTACACCGTGATGGCGGTGACCGACCCGGACAAGGGTGCCAACGGCATCTCCGCGTTCGTGGTGCACGCCGACGACCCCGGTTTCACCGTCGGCGCCAAGGAACGCAAGATGGGCATCAAGGGTTCGCCGACGACGGACCTGTACTTCGAGGACTGCCGGATTCCTGGCGATCGGATCATCGGTGAACCCGGCACCGGTTTCAAGACCGCGTTGGCGACGCTGGACCACACCCGTCCGACCATCGGTGCGCAGGCCGTCGGCATCGCGCAGGGCGCGTTGGAGGCGTCGATCGCCTACACCAAGGAGCGCAAGCAGTTCGGGAAGTCCATCAGCGACTTCCAGAACACCCAGTTCATGCTGGCCGACATGGCGATGAAGATCGAAGCCGCCCGGCTGATGGTGTACACCGCAGCAGCCCGCGCCGAGCGAGGCGAGCCCAACCTGGGCTTCATCTCCTCGGCCGCCAAGTGCTACGCCTCCGACGTGGCGATGGAGGTCACCACCAACGCGGTCCAGCTGTTCGGCGGGTATGGCTACACCGTCGACTTCCCGGTGGAGCGGTACATGCGCGATGCCAAGATCACCCAGATCTACGAGGGCACCAATCAGATCCAGCGCGTGGTGATGTCGCGCGCCCTGCTGCGCTGAGACGTCCCACTTCGGCATGCGAGGCGCGGCCACTCGGCGGAGCTAGTCCAGCTCCACGGTGACCTTCTCGGCTTCCCGGCGACGAGCCTGCGAGTCGACGTCGGGATGGGCGACCTGAACCAGGGATCCACCGGCGACCAGCACCGCCAGCACGCGGTCGACCACGGCCTCTGCGGTGTCCCAGGGCGCCGACGACAGCGCCCGGTTCGCCGCGCCGAGCCCACGTGCGCTGGCTGAAGCGGTTGCGGCAGAGAGTGTTTCGGCGACCGAACGCCCGTCGAGCGCCGGGCCGGGCTGGCGTTCGGGGACGATCTGGTCACCGTGAGCGCGGACCGAGGTGGCGTAGTCGGTGATGCCGAACGGCAGGTCGTCGACCGGCCGGCCGAAGGCGTCGAGGGAGAACGCGACCACGTCGCCGGACGGCGCGACGGCGGCGTCGGCGTCGTCGATCCGGTCGACGGTACAGCAGGCGACATCGCAATCACCGCCTCCGAGAACCACTTCCGCGCCGATGAACCAGATACCCAACATCACGCCAAGGGTCTGCCAGTGGGCGGGTAGCAGTACCGCCACCCGGCTGCCCGCGCCGACGCCGAGCTCGTCGCGCAACAGGTTGCCGGTCTTGGCCGCCCAGTTGGCCAGGGTCACCGTCGAGAGCTCGATGCGCTCGCCGGTGGCGTCGTCGTAGTAGGTGATGCGGGGTGCGGAGGGGAGGGCCAGGAGCGGATCGAGCACCGCTGAGCCAAGATTGGTCAGCTCACGCACTCCGGTCCGTCGGAGCCCGCGGTGATGATGGGCGGTGCGGGCAAGGGTGCGTCGGTGGACGACGCGGCGGCCTGGTCGACGGTCGAGGCCGTGGCGTCGCCGCTGGCGACCTCGTTGCCGAGCCCCGAACCGGGGCCGGTGTAATCGCCGGCCAACACCACCTTGACCGTGCCAGCAGCCATCGACGGGTCTTCGACGACGGGCAGGTTGCCCAGTTCCTTGGACACCGCCTGGGCACCGAGGTCGTCGACCTTGGCGGCGCGAATCTGGCTACTGGCCACGCGATCGGACTCGTTGTTGCCCACGTTGCCCGCGGCGAACCCCTTGCCGGTGAGCACTTCGGAGACCGAGGCGGCCAGGCCGTTGATGTCGGAGTCGTTCACCACGTCCGCGGTGGTCTTGCTCGGTGAGTAGGCGAGTTCCTCGGTCTTGCCCTCGGCTTGGTCGTGCAGCAGACCGGTGACGAAGTCTTGTACCTGAGCGGGGTCCACGCGCACGACGCTCTGCATGCCGTCGTCACTCCAACCGTCCTCTTGCAGTACGGGAATGGTGGCGAATGCGACATTGCCGCCGGCCAGCTTCTGCATCTGGGTGACGAAGTCCATGATGTCCCATCCCTCGGAGAGCACCACGGAGCGCTGCACGGCGTCCTGCAGCCGGTTGAGGGTGGCCGGACTCGACAGCGTCTTGCTCGAGATGACCTGGTGGGCAAGGGCTGCCATCACGGCCTGCTGACGCGTCACCCGGTCGAGGTCACCTCGGGGCAGGTCGTGGCGTTGGCGGACGAAGCTCAACGCCTGCGGTCCGTCGAGCTTCTGCTGGCCCGCGGGGAAGTCGGCACCTGAAAGTGGTTCGTACACCGCGTCCTTGAGGCACACGTTCACGCCGCCGAGGGCGTCGGTGATCAATGCGAACCCGAGCAGTCCAATCTCGGCGTAGTGGTCGACGGTCACCCCCGTCAGCTTCGCGACGGTCTCGATGAGGGCTTCTCGGCCGGCCTCGGTGGCCTTCGGTTCGGCAACGACGGGATCCTCGCCCTGCTGTTCGACGAGCTGCTTCATCTTCTCGAGCTTGACCTGGCCGAAGACACCGTTGATCTTGGTCTTGCCAAGGTCGCCGGGGGCCTCGACGTAGGAGTCGCGCGGAATCGAGATGGCCGTGGCCGACTGCCCGTTGTTGGGAATGCGGACCAGGATGATCGTGTCGGTGTTGGTCGAGACGTCGTCGCCTGCCCGCAGCGTGGCCAACTCCTCGGCGGAGAGCGGGTTGCCGTGAGCGTCGGTGCGGCTGTCCATGCCGACCAAAAGGATGTCGATGGCCCCGTCCTCGCCGCCGCCACCGAGCGCCGCCGACGACACGTGGTTGATGCCGTTCTCGAACGACCGGATCTTGCCCCAGGCCACGCCGGTGCCGACGACGATCACCGCTGCCGCGACCACGGCAACGATGCGAGAGAGGCGACCTGGCATCAGCCCAGGCTACTGGCGAGTCGCCCGAAGACCGGGTAACGCGGGTCGGCGTGCCAGACTCTGCAGACATGTCTGAGCGTTTGGTGATCACGGGGGCCGGGGGTCTGGTCGGGCAGCGGCTGGCCGCCGAGGCGCGCCGTCGTGGCCGCGAAGTACTGGCCCTGACGTCGGCCGAATGCGACATCACCGACCCCGCGGCGCCGCAACGCCACGTCGCCGCCGGCGACGTGGTGGTCAACTGTGCGGCCTTCACCAGGGTCGACGACGCGGAGGCCGACGAGGCCGGCGCCCAGGCCGTCAACGCTGCCGGTGCCGCGAACGTCGCGCACGCCTGTGCCAGGGCCGGAGCGGAGCTGATCCACGTCTCGACCGACTACGTGTTCAGTGGCGACTTCGGCCCAGCACCGCCGCGTCCCTACGAGATCGACGACCAGACCGGGCCGGTGAGCGTCTACGGCCGCACCAAGCTCGAGGGCGAGTTCGAGGTGTTGTCGGCGATGCCGACCGCGCACGTCGTCCGCACGGCCTGGATCTACGCCGGGGCCGACGGCGGCAGTGACTTCGTCTCCGTCATGCGCAAGAAGGCCGCCGGAGACGGGACCGTCGACGTCGTGGCCGATCAGATCGGGTCGCCGACCTACGTCGGCGACCTGGTCGAGGCCCTGTTGCAGGTGGCCGACGGCTCGATCGAGGAGTCGGTGCTGCACGCCGCCAACCAGGGCGCGGTCAGCCGGTTCGACCAGGCCCAAGCGGTCTTCGAGTTGTTGGGTGCCGATCCAGGTCGGGTCACGCCCGTCGGGTCGGATCAACATCCCCGCCCCGCTCCCCGGCCGCGGTATTCGGCGCTGGGGTCCGAGCAGTCCACCGCCGCGGGGTTGGCGCCGCTGCGGCCGTGGCGCGACGCGCTCGCCGCGGCGCTTGCGTAAATTCGTGGCTGTGTTGCCTTGCGAGCCGCACGGATTCACCCCAATGTTTCTCGAAGGGTGAAAGTGTCTCAGTCGCGGCAGCGACTGAGACACGTCAAACCTGCGTTGACGCCCCCCCGTTGGCGACGGGAGCGACGGTATGGGGGCGAACGGAGCTCCGTGCCTGCGGTACGGTAGTTTAGCCACATGACGAACGGCCACTACAGGCTTTTGACGTGCGTATTGTCCTGCGTCACGCTTTTCGTCGCAGCCCTAGCGGCACCACCGGCTACCGCGGCACCGCGCTCGATTCCAGCCGCGGGGTACGGGTTTGGTGACGGCGCTCAGACTACGTGGCTCGATGGCGACGAGGCGAACCGCGAACTCGATGCTGTTGCAAGGACCAATGCCACCTGGTTTCGCGTGCTCGTGCCTTGGGCGCAAATCGAGCAGTCAAGGGGTCAATACGACTGGGCTCAGACCGACATGATCATCGACGCAGCGCGAACCCGGAATCTGAAAGTGCTGGGCGTAATCTCGTATACCCCCGCTTGGGCCAAGCCGCCCGGGACGTCTCTGTCCACGCCTCCGGACAACGCTGCCGACTTCGCAAATTTCGGCGCTGCGGCCGCCAAGCACTACGGCAGCCGGGTTAGCACCTGGCAGTTGTGGAACGAGCCCAATCTTCCAATGTTCTTCGGCGACATGGTCAATAGCGCTTCTCGTTATTCCGAGATGGTCAAGGCTGCCTACCCCGCAATCAAGGCCGCTCTGCCCTCAAGTTCGGTGATCTTGGCCGGACTAAGTCGGCTTCCCGGAGATGATTCGCCGCCGTCTTACCTCAACAAGATGTACGCGGCAGGAATCAAGGGCAACTTCGATGCCGCAGCAGCACATCCCTATGTGTTTCCCACCGGACTCGCCGCTGACCCTGAGAATGGCTGGTCGGACGTTCAAAAAATGCGCGACATCATGATTAGTCGCGGCGACGGGTCCAAGAAGATTTGGTTGACTGAGTTCGGCGCTCCGACGTGCGACTGCTCCGACGGCGTCAGTCAAGGGGAGCAGGGTAAGCAAATTCTCGATGTGCTGGCTGCGGCAGCCGCAACTAATTACAGCGGCCCTGCGTTCATCTATAGCATTCGCGACACGGACACGACCAATCGCGGCGACCGCGAGACGAACTTTGGCGCGCTATTGACTTCGGATTGGCAACCCAAGATGGCCGCCAGCCTGCTTGCGCGCTGACATCGTCGGCACGGGGCACCCCCCGAGCCGGGTCCTAAGCTCATGACTACCCTCGACGCCGTGACGCCGGGTCTGATCGTGGTGACGGTGACCTATTCCCCAGGGCCGCACCTCGACCGGTTCCTGGCGTCGTTGGGGCATGCCACCGAGCGCCGGGTCACGGTGGTGATGGCCGACAACGGATCGACCGACGGGTCACCGGAGGCCGCGATCGCGCAGTACCCCAACGCCCGGCTGCTGCACACCGGGGCCAATCTTGGTTACGGGTCGGCGGTCAACCGGGCGGTGCGTGACTACATCACCGACCCCGCGAACCCCGTCGACGCCGGTGCCGGTGATCCGGAATTCTTCGTCGTCGCCAATCCGGACGTGGTCTGGGGCCCCGGGAGCATCGACGTCCTTCTCGAGGCCGCTCGACGGTGGCCGCGGGCGGGCTCGCTGGGCCCCCTCATCCGCGATCCCGACGGCTCGGTCTACCCGTCGGCTCGGCACCAGCCGAGTTTGGTCCGAGGCGGCATGCACGCCGTGGTCGGTCCGGTCTGGAAGTCGAATCCGTGGACGGCCGCCTACCGCCAGGAGCGATTGGAGCCCAGCGAACGTCCCGTCGGCTGGTTGTCGGGCTCGTGTCTGCTGCTGCGCCGGGAGGCATTCGACGCGATCGCCGGCTTCGACGAGCGCTACTTCATGTACATGGAGGACGTTGACCTCGGAGATCGCCTCGCCGCGGCGGGTTGGCAGAACGTCTACGTGCCCTCGGCGGAGGTGCTTCACGACAAGGGACACTCGACTGGCCGCGACCCCGCCCGCAACTTGGCCGCCCACCACGAAAGCACCTACACTTTCCTGGCCGACCGGCATTCCCGCCGGTGGCAGGCTCCGCTTCGGTGGGTCATCCGGGCTGCCCTGGCCGCTCGGGCCGGACTGGTGGTCGGCAACTCTCGGCGCAAGACCAGACGACGATGAACAGGTGGGGCTGGCAATGGGAAATTCGGTCAATCCGGCAGAGGTCGACGCGGTCGTGCTCGTCGGAGGGCAGGGCACCCGCCTTCGCCCGCTGACGTTGTCGGCCCCCAAGCCGATGCTGCCCACGGCGGGGCTGCCCTTCCTGACCCACTTGTTGTCGCGCATCGCGGCGGCGGGCATTCAGCACGTCGTGTTGGGCACGTCGTACAAGGCCCAGGTGTTCGAAGCCGAGTTCGGCGACGGGTCCAAGCTCGGGTTGCAGATCGACTACGTGGTCGAGGACGAGCCGCGGGGCACCGGCGGTGGCATCGCCAACGTGGCCTCGAAGCTGCGTTACGACACGGCCCTGGTGTTCAACGGCGACGTGCTCTCCGGCGCTGACATCAACGCCCTGCTCAACAGCCACCACGACCGCGACGCCGACCTGACGCTGCACCTGGTGCGGGTAGGTGATCCGCGTGCCTTCGGTTGCGTGCCAACAGATTCCGACGGCGTCGTCACGGCGTTCCTGGAGAAGACCCAGGATCCGCCGACCGACCAGATCAATGCGGGCTGCTACGTGTTCAAGCGGTCGGTGATCGACCTCATCCCGACCGGTCGGGAGGTGTCGGTCGAGCGCGAGGTGTTCCCGACGCTGCTGTCCGACGGACTGAAGGTGTGCGGATACGTCGACGCCACCTACTGGCGCGACATGGGGACGCCCGACGACTTCGTACGTGGTTCGGCCGACCTGGTCCGTGGCATCGCGCCCTCACCCGCGCTGAATGGTCACCGCGGTGAGGAACTAGTGCACGACGGCGCCTCCGTGGCGCCGGGCGCGCTCCTGATTGGCGGAACGGTGATCGGCCGGGGCGCCGAGATCGGCCCCGGCGCACGACTGGACGGCGCGGTCGTCTTCGACGGAGCGAAGATCGAAGCAGGGTCGGTCGTCGAGCGTTCCATCATCGGCTTCGGGGCCCGGATTGGTCCGAGGGCGTTGATCCGCGACGGCGTGATCGGCGACGGTGCCGACATCGGAGCGCGATGCGAACTGCTGCGTGGAGCGCGAGTGTGGCCGGGGGTGCGGATTCCCGACGGTGGCATCCGTTACTCGACGGACGTCTGAGCGGCGCGCGCCAACTGCCGCAGACCGAAGTCGGCGCCATCGGGAAGGGCGTCCAGCGGCCACCAGCGCAGGTCGAGTGACTCCTCGCTGATGGCGGCGTGGGCGCCCGGTGCCGCCCGGGCCACGAACTGCAGGTCCAGGTGTCGCGTCGGGGTGCCTAGCGAACACGTCAGGGCGTGCACGTGCAGGGCGACGGGCAGCTCCGAGACCGTCAATTCGGCGATGCCGGATTCTTCGCGCGCCTCGCGAGCGGCCGCGGCGGCGACGTCTTGATCGGACTCCTCGCAGTGCCCGCCGAGCTGAACCCAGCGACCGATGCGGGGGTGCAGGGTCAGCAGCGTGCGCGTGCCGGTGTGGTCGAGCACCAGGGTCGAGGCCGTGACGTGACCAGGTGCGCAGTCCCGGCGACACGCGTCGTCTCTGGCGAGGACGAAGGCCAAGACTGCGTGGCGCAGAGAGTCCTGAGCGGGATCGCTTGGCTGCCATCGGTTCAGTACGTCGACGACGGATGCGTGCACGCTCATCGGATCATCAGGAGGCCCTCGGTCGGCACGGGCTCGCGCGGCGTCAGTGGCTCGACGGGATACCCGATGGCGATGGCGCCCAACGGATGCCAGTCTTCGGCGAGGTCGAGCACCTCGCGCGCGAGGTCGGCGGCGAAGATCGTCGAGCCGATCCAACAGCTTCCGACCTCCCGGACCGACAGAGCGACGAGCAGGGCCTGAACGGCCGCCCCGGCGGCGATGGTGAACATGGTCGTCTCGGCGGCAGTCCTGGTGGCGTCCGGGTAGGTGTGCGCTCCGTCGGGCACCATGAAGGGAATCATGAGCTCCGGTGCGTCGTAGAGGATCTGGCCGCGCGCGACGCGTCGGTCGACGGCGTCCGCGGGTCGGCCGTCGGCCAAGAGGTCGGCGCGCCACCGATCCCTCATCGCGTCCAGCAGCCGCAGTCGCACCTGGCGGTCGCGCACCCACACGAATCGCACCGGCCGGGTGTGGTGCGGTGCCGGAGCGGTAAGCGCTTCGGCGACAGCCGCTTCCACCACCGCGGGGTCGACCGGGCGGGCGTCGAAGGTACGGACGGATCGACGTAGCAGCTGGGCTTGCCTGCGGCCCATGTCCACGGCCTCCGCGGTGCCGAGCCAGAACAGATCCTCCTCGCCGGCGCGGACGAGGGAGCGTCCTGCGGAGCCGTCGTCGCGCAGCGTCAACCCCCGCACGACGGCCACGGGAATGCCGGTCAGCTTGCCCTTCACCAGATCTGCCGCCGCGGCGATTTCGTCCGCGACGGCGACCTCGGTCACCACCAGCTCATTGCCGAAGTCGTCGTGCGCGCCACCGTAGCCGTGCAGTACGGCCAGCCCCGCAGCGCCGATGGCGGCGTCGGTCTGCCCGTTGCGCCAGGCGCGTCCCATCGTGTCGGTGACGACGACGCCGACGGTGACGCCGAGGAGTTCGGCGAGCCGGTCACGCAGAAGCGCGGCACTGCCGTCGGGATCGACCGGCAGCAGGGCAAGTTCGGCGGAGTCGACGTTGGAGCCGTCGACGCCCGCCGCGGCCTGGATGAGGCCGATCGCGTTCTCGGTGATCAAGGTCTTGCCCTTGCGGGCGAGCACCCGGACGGCCTCGGAGTCGACGAGCCTGCGCCGCAGCGCGTCTCGCTCCTCGGGGTCGCCGGGTGCTGCGACGATGCGTCCCTCACTCTTGGAGAGCACCTTGCTGGTCACGACGACGACGTCCTCGTTGCGTAGCCACGGCGCGGCCGCGGCGATCGCGGCGGCCACGTCGTCTCCCGGCCGGAACTCCGGGAGCCCCGCGACGGGAAGGATTTCCACGGCAGCGGCGGCTCCATGCTCGGTGGTCCGGTCTGAGCCCGTCACGAGCTCGTCTCCAGACCGGCGAGTTCGACGCCGTGGCGCACCATCTCGGCGGTCGCCCGTGGATCGGTCATCAGCAGTGGCACCGAGCGGACGGCGACGCCGTCGACCGTCGCGGTGTCGCCCTCGTCGACGAGCCACCCGTCGAGCAGGCCCGTGCCCGATCGCGATCCGAAGTGCGCACCCACGGCCTGCGAGGACGTCTCGACCCCGATGACAGTGAGGCATTCGTCGGCCATGCCCCGCAGGGCTCGCCCCGCGACGATGGGGGAGTAGCCGATCACCGGCGCGGAGGTGGACCGAAGTGCGCCACGGATACCCGGGACGGCGAGGATCGCGCCGACGCTGACGACGGGATTGGACGGGGCGAGGAAGACGACGTCGGCCTCGGCGATGGCGTCGAGCACTCCCGGTGCCGCCGTTGCCTTGTCGGCGCCGATGAAGGCGAAGTCATGGGTGGGGATCTGGGCTCGGTAGCGCACCCACCACTCCTGAAAGTGGATGGCGCGTCGGGCGTCGCCGTCGGCTCCCGTTTCGGGATCGGTGACGACGACGTGGGTTTCGCTACGGTCGTCGGTGACCGGCAGGAGCCGCGCGCCGGGTTGCCACCGCGCACACAGCGCCTCGGTCACCTCGGACAGCGGGTAGCCGGCGCGGAGCATCTGGGTGCGCACCAGGTGGGTGGCGAGGTCGCGGTCGCCGAGACCGAACCAATCGGGTTGCACTCCGTAGGCGGCGAGTTCCTCCTTGGCATGCCAAGTTTCGTTGGCGTGGCCCCAACCCCGCTCGGGGTCTATACCTCCACCTAACGTGTACATGCAGGTGTCGAGGTCCGGGCAAATCCGCACGCCGTGCATCCATGCGTCGTCGCCCACGTTGACGATTGCAGTGAGTCGATGATCACCCGAGGGTCCCGTTGCGGCGCCCGCGAATTGGCCAAGGCCCAGGTATTGCTGAACGCCAAGGAGGAAGCGGGCGCCCCCGACACCGCCCACCAGAACAGTCACCTTCACATCGATCGACACTAGGCGCTCGAACTCGAACGTGGTTCATCACGGGCCCGACTTGGTCACTTTTGCGACACGCCAGGCGCCCGACGCGCCGACGTTAGATAACGGGATGGTATGAAATCGCGCCCCTGCGCTTGACCCTTGCAGCTAACGCGTGTCTAATCACATCAGTGTCATTTCCCGGTTGCTTCCGGTTCCAGTGTCGCAGACCGAGATTCGATCACTTGTTCGAATTACTGGGGCCACTAGGGTGCGTGGTGGGGATTGAAGCAGGGCAATTCAAAGACAGGTGAGGAGGCGGAAGATGTCTTATGAGCACGTTGATTTCGATCGTGTCGTCCGGTTCGACAATCGGATGCTCGGCTCAGTAGGCAACGAACCGCATACCAATACCGGGCCGTCGCAGGGTGGGGTGATCGGCCGTCCACAGTTGAGCGTGGTCCCCGACCCGGCGGGAGCATTCGGCGATCCGGAACTCGACGACGAGCAATGGCAGGAACGCGCACTGTGCGCGCAGACCGACCCCGAGGCATTCTTCCCCGAGAAGGGTGGCTCGACCCGCGAGGCCAAGCGGATCTGCCTCGGATGCGAGGTGAAGGACCGGTGCCTCGACTATGCGCTGGCCCACGATGAACGCTTCGGAATCTGGGGCGGGCTCTCGGAACGCGAGCGGCGTCGCCTCAAGCGCGGCATCATCTGATTCAGCGCCGACCCGGCGTGGGTCAGTCGTCGTCGACCGTCGGGTCGATGACGGAGGGCTCCACGCCGAGGTAGGTGGCCACCTGTGCCACCAGCACGTCATGTAGTAGGTCCGACAGGTCGACGGTGTCCTTCGCCCGTCGCTCGATCGGCTTGCGGAACAGCACGATTCGCGCGCGCGTGCTGTTGCCCCGCACGTCCACCCCGGCAGGTATCAACCTCGCGAGGGCAATCGGGCCGTCGGCGATGACCTCGGGCGGCCACTGAATGTTGTCGGGATCCTTCGGTGCGATTCGCGGAATCTCGTCGACGGCCACGTCCAGAGCCGCCAGCCGCTCCTGCCACTGGCGCTCGATCGGTTCGTAGGCCTCCAGCACGGCCATGTCGAAGCGCTCGGCCCGACTACGCCATCCCGGCACGGTGGGCGGAAGCAGCGGGCCGCGCATCTCCCGACGTCCGCGATGCCCACGTGAGGGCTGCCGGTCCACCATGCGGCGATCGTAACGGTTGGAGATCGACGCGTGGCGTGCTGCGCGTGTCGCCTACCCGAGAGGTTCCCGCGCGATAGCCTCGTGTCCGTGAACGTTCCCCGTCGCTGCTGCAGGCCCGGGTGCCCGCACTACGCCGTGGCGACGCTGACCTTCGTCTACAAGGACTCGACCGCCGTCGTCGGACCGCTGGCCACCGCATCCGAGCCCCACTCCTGGGATCTGTGCGTGATCCATGCCGGACGCATCACCGCGCCGCGCGGGTGGGAACTCGTCAGGCACGCGGGTCCGCTGCCGTCCCATACCGACGACGACGACCTCGTGGCACTTGCCGACGCGGTGCGAGAGGGTAGGGACGCTGCCGTGGCGAACGCCCCGGTCGGGTTCTCCGATCCGGGTGTCGGCGTCCGCGGCGCAGCGCTGATGGCCCCGCCGGTACAGCGCGTCGAACAGAATGGCCGTAAACGCGGCCACCTGCGCGTGTTGCCGGACCCACTGGACTGAATCGAGCCGTCCGCAGTGCCCGTCGCCGAACGTTTTGCCGGAGCACGCGCGACCGACCGGCATGACCCTCCGACACGACGGTTGCCGAGCCGATAGGCTTGGCCCAAAGAGTCCCCTGCGCGAGGAGATCAATGTCGAGGCCTGCTGCGGCTGTCAACCGCGTCATCAAGGCGTATGACGTCCGAGGGCTGGTTGGCGAAGAAATCGACGAGGCATTCGTCGCCGAGGTCGGCGGTGCGTTCGCCAGGCTGATGCGCGACGAGGGGGCCGACCGGGTCGCCATTGGCTACGACATGCGCGACAGCTCGCCAGCGCTGGCCGGCGCCTTCGCCGAGGGCGTCGTCGCCCAGGGGCTCGACGTCACCAGGATCGGACTGGCGTCCACCGACCAGCTCTACTTCGCCTCCGGCCTGCTCGACTGCCCCGGCGCGATGTTCACCGCGAGCCACAACCCCGCGGCTTACAACGGCATCAAACTGTGCCGGGCGGGCGCCAAGCCCGTCGGCAAGGACAGCGGGCTGACCACGATCAGCGACGAAGTGATCCACGGCGTGCCGCACCACGACGGCCCGGCAGGCACGGTCGAGGATCGCGACGTGCTCGTCGACTACGGACACTTCCTGCGGTCGCTGGTCGACATCTCTGCGCTGCGACCACTGCGGGTCGCCGTCGACGCCGGCAACGGCATGGGTGGTCACACGACTCCTGCCGTCCTGGGGCCGCTGGCGTCGATCACGTTGGTGCCGTTGTTCTTCGAGCTCGACGGCACGTTCCCCAACCACGAGGCCAACCCCCTCGACCCGGCCAACCTCGTCGACCTGCAACGCCACGTCGTCGACTCCGGCGCCGACATCGGGCTGGCCTTCGACGGGGACGCCGACCGGTGCTTCGTCGTCGACGAACGCGGTCGGCCGGTGTCGCCGTCGGCGGTGACCGCTCTGGTCGCCGGCCGGGAGTTGGGCCGCGAAATCGGCGCCACCGTCATCCACAACCTCATCACCTCGCGGGCGGTGCCCGAATTGATCGTCGAACGGGGTGGCACCGCGCTGCGCTCCCGCGTCGGCCACTCCTACATCAAGGCGCTGATGGCCGAATCGGGAGCGATCTTCGGTGGCGAGCACTCCGCGCACTACTACTTCCGCGACTTCTGGGGCGCCGACTCCGGCATGCTTGCGGCGCTGCACGTCCTCGCCGCCCTCGGCGAGCAGGACCGTCCCCTGTCGGAGATGATGGCCGACTATCAGCGGTACGAGGCCTCCGGAGAGATCAACTTCACCGTGGCCGACGCGCCCGCGTGCGTCGACGCGGTGTTGACCGCATTCGGCTGTCGCACACGATCGATCGACCACCTCGACGGCGTGACCGTCGACCTCGGCGAGGGCACCTGGTTCAACCTGCGCACCTCCAACACCGAACCGTTGCTGCGACTCAACGTGGAGGCAAGGACCGCCGAGGACGTCGCCGCCCTCGTCGACGAGATCGGCGCGCAGATCACCGCACGAACCGCTGAAGGTGGGTCCGCGAGGTGAGCGCGCCGCACGCGACCGTCGACCTCGACGACGTCGAGGGACTTCTCGCCGCCGACCGTGAGGGTCTGCTGCGGGCGGCGTCGATGGCGGGTGCGCACATGCGGGCGACCGCCGCCGCGTTGGACGAGGGCGCCCTGGCCTCCCTGGCCGGTGGTCATCCGCCGCGGACCGTCATCTGGGTGGCCACCCGCGGTGCTGCCGAGGCGGCGGGAGACATGCTCGCCGCAGCTCTCGGCGGCTCGACCAGAGCCCCGATCGTCGTCGCCTCGGAAGTGCCGCCGTGGATCGGTGCCCTCGACGTGATGATCGTCGCCGGTGACGACGCCGCCGATCCGGTGCTGGTGAATTCCGCCGCGAGCGGAATCCGCCGTGGCGCAAGGGTAGTCGTGGCCGCCCCGGACGAAGGTCCGCTTCGCGAGGTCGCGGCCGGCAGGGCCGTCGTGCTGGCACCCCGGCTGCAACTCTCCGACGAATTCGGGCTCGTGCGCTATCTCGCCGTCGGATTGGCCGTGCTGCACGTCGTCCTGCCGGGTATGAGTGCGGACCTCTCCGAGCTGGCCGACGCGCTGGACGCGGAAACGTTGCGCAACAGTGCAAGTCGTGACGTCTTCACCAACCCGGCCAAATCGCTCGCCGACCGGATGTCCGACCGTGACGTCGTCCTTGCTGGCGGCACCTCGGCCACCGTGGCGCTCGCGCGGCACGCCGGCTCGACGTTGCTTCGCGTCGCCCAGCAACCGGCGGCCGCGGTGGGCCTGGCCGACGCCATGGCGGCCCTTCGCCGAGGATTGACCAATGGCGCCAGCACCTATGAGTCGTCGATCTTCCACGACGACGACATCGACGGCCCGCTCGGCCGCCGGGTCCGAGCCATCGTGTTCGCGACCGACGAGGAGCGGCCTGCGATGGTGGCCTCGCTGAGTGGTTACGACGACGTCGACGTCCTGAGCGCCGACGACGTGCCCGACGGCGCACTGCCGCGGCCCACGGGTCGGCGCGAGCAGCAACTCGCCGTGCTCGCCGTGCGTTTCGAGATGGCCGCGGTGTATCTGCGATTGGCCCGGGGTTAGCCGGTGGACCTTCTTCGTGGCGCGCTGCGCACCTACGCATGGGGATCACACACTGCCATCGCCGAATTCACCGGGCGGCACAGTCCGACACCGCATCCCGAGGCCGAACTGTGGCTCGGAGCTCATCCCGGTGACCCGGCGTGGTTGGCTGGCGACGGCGGCGAGCGGTCGCTGCTCGACACCATCGCCGACGATCCGGACGGTCAGCTAGGCGCGGCCACGCGTCAGCGCTTCGGTGACGCGTTGCCGTTCCTGGCGAAGGTGCTCGCGGCGGAGGAACCGCTGTCGCTACAAGCACATCCGAGCGCAGAACAAGCCGCGGAGGGCTTCAGCCGTGAGGATCGGCTGCACATCCCGGTCTCGGCGCCGACTCGCAACTACCGCGACCGGAGCCACAAGCCCGAACTTCTGGTCGCGCTGGGTCCCTTCGAGGCGCTGGCGGGGTTCCGCCCGGTCGCCCAAAGTGTGGAGCTCCTGCGTGCGTTGACGGTCGCGGACCTCGACCCCTTCGTCAACCTGCTCTCCGGCCAGGCGGACGCCAACGGGCTGCGGGCCTTGTTCACTACGTGGATCACCGCGCCGCAGGCCGACCTCGACGTGCTGGTACCGCAGGTACTGGACGGCGCAGTCGCTTACTTGCGCTCCGGGGCAACGCGATTCGCCAGGGAGGCCAAGACCGCCCTGCAGCTTGGCGAGCTGTACCCCGGAGACGCCGGAGTGCTTGCCGCGTTGCTGCTCAACCGGATCAGCCTCGAACCGGGGGAGGCCATCTTCCTGCCCGCCGGCAACCTGCACGCCTACCTGCACGGTTTGGGCTTCGAGGTGATGGCCAACTCCGACAACGTGCTGCGCGGTGGCCTGACCCCCAAGCACGTCGACGTGCCCGAATTGCTGCGCGTGCTGGACTTCACGCCCACCGACGAGTCGGCGCTGCGGCCCCGGTCGACGCGCGACGGCATCGAAATCGTCTACGACACGCCCGCGCCGGAGTTCGCCGTGTCATTGTTGCGGCTCGACGGTGAGGATCTCGGTCACGAGATCGACGCCCCGTCCCGGCATGACGGCCCCCAGGTGTTGTTCTGCACCGAGGGGTCGGTCCAGGTTCACGCGAAATCCAGCGTGCTGACCCTCGAGCGGGGTGCCGCCGCGTGGGTGGCCGCCGACGACGGTCCCATCCGATTGGTGACCGAGCAACCGGCGGCGCTGTTCCGCGCGACCGTCGGCATCTGAGGTGTCGGCGTCGGGAAGCAAGCGCGCAATCGTCGCGGCCCTGTTGGCGAACGCGGGCATCGCGGCAGCCAAATTCGTCGGCTTCCTCATCACGGGCAGCTCGTCGATGCTCGCCGAGGCCGTGCACTCGGTGGCCGACACCTCCAACCAAGGACTGCTGCTGCTCGGTCAACGTGAGGCCGGCAAGAAGGCCGACGCGTTGCACCAGTTCGGCTACGGTCGCAGCCGCTACTTCTATTCGTTCGTCGTGGCGCTGGTGCTGTTCTCTCTCGGGTCCGCCTTCGCCATGTACGAGGGCTACGAGAAGATCGTCGACCCCCACGAATTGACGTCTCCGGTCGTGGCCGTCGCGATCCTGGGCGTGGCAATTTGCCTGGAGGGGTACAGCTTTCGCACCGCGATGACGGAATCGCGCCCGATCAAGGGTGACGGCACCTGGTGGCACTTCATCCGCAGCTCGCGCAACCCCGAGCTGCCGGTGGTGCTGCTGGAGGACACCGGCGCGCTGATCGGCCTCGCCTTCGCTCTGGCCGGCGTCGGCCTGACGATCCTCACCGGAAATCCGGTCTGGGACGGGGTGGGCACGTTGTGCATCGGTGCCCTCCTGGGTGTGATCGCCGTCGTCCTGATGATCGAAATGCACAGCGCGCTGATCGGGGAGGGTGCGACGCCGCGGGAGGACGGCCTGATTCGGACGGCGCTGGAGCAGACCGCTCACGTGGACCGGGTGATCCACCTGAGGACTCAGTACATGGGCCCCGACGACATGCTGGTCGGGGCGAAGATAGCGCTCGAGCCCCATACGGACCTGGTGACGGTGGCCAACACCATCGACTCCGCCGAGGCGGCGATTCGAGCCGCGGTGCCCGCGGCCACGGTCATCTACTTGGAACCGGATCTCGATCGCGCCGCGAGCGCCTAGACCGCTTCGTCTGCACGAACGTCCTTGCCTTCCCGAATTTCTCGACGGCCAGCATCCCCATGTTGTGGCGTACGGTCCGGCCGAGGGTCTTGGCGTCGGGCACCATGTAGAGACTGTCGAGCAAGCTGAACCGGCGCAGGAACCACTCGGCCAGGTCCGGGTCGGTCTCGGCCGCACCCAAGAACTGCTCGAAGAGGTTTCCGACGGTCAGATACCACCACGGCGCGTCCTCGGCTGTGGCGTTGTGCAGCGCCACGTCGCCGATCGCGTTCATCGTCCACACCGGCCACGTCGTCTTCTTCGTGGCTCGTGACAGGGCCCCCGCGAGGTCGGGATCCCCGGACTTCAGCACGGTCTGGAGATTGCCCGCCTGGATCGACGTCATCGTCATTCCTTGGCCGTAGGTCGGGTTGAAGCTAACCACCGCGTCACCGAACGGGATGACCCCGGCGGGGAACCGCTCCATCAGGTCGTAACGGCGCCATCGGCTGGCGGGATACTTGTGAAATGCCATGTCGCCCACGGGTTCACCGGACCGCAAGGCGGCGCTGAGGTGCGGCGGCAGTAGAGCGTCGGCCGCATCGCAGATCTCGGTGAAGTTCTGCGGTGGCGGCACCTTCCCGGTGCCGTACGTGGTGGCGCTCCACAGCCCGTCCTCGTAGAGCAGCATGCCCAAGCCGACCGGCTGCTCGTGAGTCGCTCCGGCGACGACCACCTTCTCCTTCAGCGCATCGGCTGGGATGCGTACCCGCTGCGTGGCGTAGTCGATGCCGACGTCGACGGTGTCCTCGGTCGGACGGCCGAAGCCCCATTGCTCGAGCCAGACCGGCAGCCGGGTGCCACGGCCGGTGGCGTCGACCACCAGGTCGGCGGGCACGGCAGTCGACTCGTCACCCACGTCGAGCAGCACGCCGGTGACCCGTTCGCGTTCGACGTCGTAGAGCAATTCGCCGACCCGGCCGTGAACCAGTTCGACGTTGGGGATGGCCACCGCGCGTCGGCGAATTTGCCACTCCAGGTGCGGCCGGCTCGGCACGTAGGCCGTGAATTCTCGTTTGAGGGTCGTGTTGGTGCCCAGGACGTGGCCCGCGGCGCCGAAGTGGATGCAGTCGGGTCGGTTCTCGAGTTTGGGAACCCCCGCCGCCACCATGTCGTCGAGGAGTCCGGGGAACAGTCGTTCGAACTCCGCCGCGCCCCGGGCCATCAGCAGGTGGACGTGCTTGCCCTGCGGCACCGCCGTGCGGTCGGCGGGCCCGTCGGGAAGGTCGTCGCGCTCGTAGAGCGTCACCCGGTCGTAGAAATCGGACAACACCCTGGCCGCGCACAGCCCGGCGAGGCTGCTGCCGATGACTATCGCGTGTTCGCCCATGGTGTGGACGGTAGTGGCTACGTTGCCCGGAACACGACCAAAAGGAGGGAGAAAGTCTGACGGATCGGTGTACGCGACCCACGGGCACCGCACGTCCGTTCTTTGCTCGCCGCGACGCGGTGAAGGCGACGAGCGAGCAGAGTCTTTACAAAACACCTGTCTGTGTCTAGACATCGGACAAATGCGTGGCTATAGTCAAGTCCAATGGTGATGGCACTCACATGGAGGTGGCGCGATGACGACCCACGTGGACTCCGCGGACGGCACGACGCCCGTCGGCCGATGGCGCGACAAGAAGCGGTATCTGTGGCTGATGGGGCTGATCGTGCCCACGGCGGTGCTGGTGATGCTGCCGGTGGTGTGGGGGTTGAACCAGTTCGGGTGGCACGCAGCCGCCCAGGTGCCCTTCTGGATCGGCCCGATCCTGGTCTACATCGTGCTGCCACTGCTGGATTGGCGCTTCGGCCCGGACGGAGAGAACCCGCCCGACGCCGTCATGGAACGGCTGGAGAACGACAAGTACTACCGCTACTGCACCTACAGCTTCATCCCCTTCCAGTACCTCACCGTCATCCTGGGCGCCTACCTCTTCACGGCGTCGGACCTCGGCTGGCTCGGTTTCGACGGAGCTCTCGGCTGGCCGGCGAAGATCGGTCTGGCCCTGTCGGTCGGGATGATGGGTGGCGTCGGCATCAACACTGCCCACGAGCTCGGCCACAAGAAGGAGACCCTGGAACGGTGGCTGAGCAAGATCACCCTGGCTCAGACCTGCTACGGCCATTTCTTCATCGAGCACAACCGCGGACATCACGTTCGCGTCGCCACCCCCGAGGATCCGGCGTCGGCCCGGTTCGGCGAGACGTTCTGGGAATTCTTGCCGCGTAGCGTGTGGGGCAGCCTCAGGTCCTCCTGGGAACTCGAAGCCCAACGGATGCGCAGGCTCCACCGCAGCCCCTGGCATCCGTCCAACGACGTGCTCAACGCCTGGGCTATGTCGGTGGTGCTCTACGGCGCGTTGATCGCCTACTTCGGCCTTGGACTCGTTCCCTACGTGGTGATCTCGGCGGTGTTCGGCTTCGCGTTGTTGGAGACGGTGAACTACCTCGAGCACTACGGTCTGCTGAGGGAGAAGACGCCGAGTGGGCGCTACGAGCGCTGCGCGCCTCAACACAGTTGGAACTCAGACCATTTGGTGACCAACCTGTTCCTGTACCACCTCCAGCGGCACAGCGACCACCACGCCAACCCCACTCGGCGGTATCAAACGCTGCGCAGCATGGACGGCGCGCCGAACCTGCCGAGCGGTTACGCGTCGATGATCGGCCTGACCTACTTTCCGCCGCTGTGGCGCAAGGTCATGGACCATCGCGTGCTCGCCCACTACGACGGCGACCTCAGCCGGGTCAACATCCATCCGCGGGTGCGCGAGAGGGTGCTGGCCACCTACGGGGAGCCCCGGTGAGCGTATACCGTTGCCCTGGATGTGATTTCGTCTACGACGAAGCCAAGGGGGCACCCCGGGAGGGCTTTCCGGCCGGCACACCCTGGGACCAGGTCCCCGACGACTGGACCTGCCCGGATTGTGCGGTCCGAGAGAAGATCGACTTCGAGCCTCAACCAACGAAAGGGGAGTGACGACGTGAACTACAAGTTGTTCGTGTGCGTGCAATGCGGTTTCGAGTACGACGAGGAGAAGGGCTGGCCGGAGGACGGCATCGCGCCGGGCACCCGCTGGGACGACATCCCGGAGGACTGGAGCTGCCCCGACTGCGGCGCGGCGAAGTCTGACTTCGAGATGGTCGAGGTCGCGCGGGGTTGACCGTCGTCGCACCCGATAGTCTCGCCCCTATGAACAGTCCGAGCGACCGGCGTACGGCGGCGCGCGTGCCGTACGCCGAGGCGTCGCGAGTGCTGCTCCGCGGGTCGATCCTCGACGGCATGCGCGACATGCTGCTGGTGCGGGACTGGTCCTCGATCACGCTGTCGGACGTCGCCAAGGCGGCCGGCATCAGCCGGCAGACCATCTACAACGAGTTCGGCTCGCGGCAGGGCCTCGCCGAGGGCTATGCGTTGCGGCTGGCCGACCGTCTGGTGGACGCCGTCGACGACGCCATCGCGGGAAACGTCGGCAACGTCTACGCTGCCTTCCTGGAGGGGTTCCGTGCCTTCTTCGCCGAATCGGCGTCGGACCCGCTCGTGATCTCGCTGCTGACCGGAGCGGCCAAGCCCGATCTCCTGCAGATCATCACCACCGACAGCGCGCCCATCATCACGAGGTGTTCGCAGCGACTCACGTCGACGTTCATGGACAGCTGGGTCCGGGCCAGCGAAGAGGATGCCGGTGTGCTGGCCAGGGCCATCGTCCGACTCGCGATGAGCTATGTGTCGATGCCCCCGGAGGCGGACCATGACGTGGCCCGTGATCTGGCCCGCTTGATGACACCGTTCGCCGAGCGGTACGGCGTGATAGATCCCGGCGGATCGAACTAATCGGCCGGCTGCTGCATCTGGATGGGCATGACACCTGCAACCCTGCCCGTCCTCGACCCGACCACCCTCACCGAATCGCTGAGACCGGCGATCACCGCCGCCGCTGCCCGCGCCGAGCAGCAGGGCGAAATTCCCGCCGACCTTCGGGACGCACTGCTCGAAGCGGGCGCGTTTCGCCTGCTGACACCGGTCGAGCTGGGCGGCTGGGAGACCCCGCTGCCAACGGCACTGCAGACCTACGAACGATTCGGCTATCTCGACGCCTCCGTCGGTTTGGTGGTGTGGAACGCGAACTTCGGCTTCATCGGCGCATTGTTGCCGCCGGCCGGGGTGGAGCAGATCTGGGGTGCCGGCCGTGAACCGGTGCTCGCGAACTCCGGTCGGCCTGGTCAGGCGGAGCCCGTCGACGGCGGATTCCGGCTGACCGGCGAATGGAAGATCGTCAGCGGTGTCAACGGCGCCGACTGGGTCATCCTGGTCGGCGTGTCGACTGACGTCCGGTTGATGGCGGTCCGCCGCGAGCAGGTGACCGTGCGAAACGCCTGGGACGTCACCGGGATGCGGGCCACCGGCAGTCACGACGTCACGGCCGAGGCGGTGTTCGTCCCGACGGAGTTGACCGCTGCCCTCGACGTCCCGCCGCGGATCGACCGCCCGCTGTACCGCGGTTTCATCCCAGCCCTGGTGTTTCCCGGATGCACCGCGGTGTCCCTGGGTGTTGCCCGCCGGGCCGTCGACGAGACCGTTGCCCTGGTCACCGGCAAGGCGGCCATGACCGGAGGTACCGTCGCCGACTCGGCACACACCCAGCAGGTGATCGCCCGCTCGGAGGCGGCCGTCACCGCCGCGTACCTGCTGCTCATCCACGCCGCCGACGAACTGCACGCCGCCGGCGACGCGGTCACCCTGCGACAGCGGGCCGCACTGCGCGCGGCGATGTCGCATGCGGCCGAGGTCAGCCGTCAGGCCTTGGTCGACCTCTTCCAGGTCGCGGGGTCGGCTGCCCTCTACCGGGGGAACCCGATCGAGCGCCTCTTCCGCGACGGGATGGCCGCGCTGCAGCACGCCAACCAGTCGGCTCAGTTCCTGACCGCGGCCGGTCGGGTACGGCTGGGGATGGATCCCGGCGTCCCGTTGTTCTGAAACCGTTGTGGCTCAGTTCAACTCGCAGCCGACCTGGGGATCGGGTGGAACAGACGCACGTGGTTCGTCCGCCCCTCGCGAAGGAATTGCACCCAGGCCACCGCCGGCGGACAGTGGAACGGGTCGTCGGGCGGGCTGATCAAATCGGTCTCCCAGATCACCACGTCGCGGCTGGCGACGACGTTGGTCAGACGCTGGCGCACCCCGTCACCCAGGTCGTGGTCCATTGCCCGCACGAGGTAGTCGAACCCCTTCGTGTGGATGCCGTGCGGCCAGGTCGTCTCCACGGCCGGGTCCCAGTGCGCCGCCAGCGCAGCGGCGAAGAAGCCGTCCTGGGCGGCGCCCAGAATCGTCTGCGCCTCGGCGCGCCGGGACCGACCTAGGGCCGCTGCGTCCTCGTGGGCTTGCTCGGCGGTGGTGAGCAGCGCCGCGTGCAGCTTGCCGCGGGCCTGGCTCAGCCGGCTGCGCACGGTTCCCACGGGTATGCCGCACACCTGCGCCAGCTGCTCGTAGCTGGTGACGGCGGTGAAGTACCTCAGGATCGTGACCAGCCGCAGCGGCGGAGAGAGCTCCTCGACGGCGGACCACACCCAATCCCCATGTGCGAGCCGCTCGATGAGGGCGGCGGGATCGTGCTCGACGTCGGGCCGCAGTACCGAGCCGACGTCCGGCACCGGCACCGGGGTGACCGCGCGGAGCTGCATCCGGCAACCGTTGCGGACGATCGAGCGCAGCCACGGCCCCACCGCCGTGGGATCGCGAAGGTCGCCAAGGCGCCGCAACGCAATCAGCGAGGCATCCTGCACCACGTCGTCGGCCTCGGGCCGGAAGCCCAGGATGTTGAGCGCCACCGCACGCATCGACGGCTCGTACCGCGCCAGCAACAGCCCCAACGCGGCCGTGTCGCCGTGCTGCGCGGCCAGCACCAGGTCTTCGTCGGTCGGCGTCTCGGACTGCATCTCTCGTGGTCCCTTCCGTCGCGGGGGGAAACTCCGCGACGGAAGGGTTTTCTTCCCGTGGGCCGGTCCGGGCTCACCCACCGGCCTACGGCGGACCGCGAGACGTTAGACTCGTCGAGACATCTCCTGGCTGTCAGAGCGCCTTGGCCGTTGCATCGCACGAGCGCCTGTCCCGCGAGTCCGCAGGCCGGGGTGTCCGCCAACGCACCCTGGGTGCGTCCAGGCATTGACTCCATGACGTGACGCACCATCAAAGGGGCTCTACATGACCGCACCAGAACTGACCGCCGACGTCCGCAACGGCATCGATTACAAGGTCGCCGACCTGTCGCTGGCCGAATTCGGCCGCAAGGAGATCCGGCTGGCCGAGCACGAGATGCCCGGCCTGATGGCACTGCGCCGCGAGTACGCCGACGTGGCACCGCTCAAGGGCGCCCGGGTATCCGGCTCGCTGCACATGACCGTCCAGACCGCAGTGCTGATCGAGACCCTCGTCTCGCTCGGCGCCGAAGTGCGGTGGGCGAGCTGCAACATCTTCTCCACGCAGGACCACGCCGCTGCCGCCGTCGTCGTCGGACCGCACGGCACCGTCGAGGAGCCCAAGGGCGTTCCCGTCTTCGCGTGGAAGGGCGAGAGCCTCGAGGACTACTGGTGGGCTGCCGAGCAGATGCTGACGTGGCCGGGCGAGCCCGCCAACATGATCCTCGACGACGGTGGCGACGCCACCATGCTGGTGCTTCGGGGCGCGCAGTTCGAGAAGGCCGGCGTCGTGCCGCCCGAGGACGACGAGCACTCCGACGAGTACAAGGTCTTCCTGAACCTGCTGCGCCGTTCCCTGGAGGCCGACTCGACCAAGTGGACCAAGGTCGCCGAGTCCGTCCAGGGCGTCACCGAGGAGACCACCACCGGCGTGCTGCGCCTGTACCAGTTCGCCGCAGCCGGTGAGCTGGCGTTCCCCGCCATCAACGTCAACGATTCGGTCACCAAGAGCAAGTTCGACAACAAGTACGGCACCCGCCACTCGCTGATCGACGGCATCAACCGCGGTACCGACGTCCTCATCGGCGGCAAGGCCGCGCTGGTGTGTGGCTACGGCGACGTCGGCAAGGGCTGCGCCGAGGCGCTCAAGGCGCAGGGCGCACGCGTCGCGGTCACCGAGATCGACCCGATCAACGCCCTGCAGGCACTGATGGACGGCTTCGAGGTCAAGACCGTCGAAGAGGCCATCGGCTGGGCCGACATCGTCATCACCGCGACCGGCAACCAGGGCATCATCACCCTGGACCACATGCGCAAGATGAAGCACCAGGCGATCCTGGGCAACATCGGCCACTTCGACGACGAGATCGAGATGGCGCGCCTGGAGCGCGACAAGGACATTCGTCGCATCAACATCAAGCCGCAGGTCGACGAGTTCGTCTTCCCCGACGGTCACTCGATCATCGTGCTGTCCGAGGGACGACTGCTGAACCTGGGCAACGCGACCGGGCACCCGTCGTTCGTGATGAGCAACAGCTTCTCCAACCAGGTCATCGCGCAGATCGAGCTGTGGACCAAGAACGACGAGTACGACAACGAGGTCTACCGCCTCGCCAAGCATCTCGACGAGAAGGTCGCCAAGATCCACGTCGAGGCACTGGGCGGCTCGCTGACCAAGCTCACCAAGGAGCAGGCCGAGTACATCGGCGTCGACGTCGACGGTCCGTACAAGCCGGAGCACTACCGCTACTAGCAGTTCCCGTCGAGTGGCCAGTCACCTCGCGCCTGCCCCCGTGTGGCGTGCGGTGACTGGCCATTGGCGTGTGGGGATAGATTGACGGCCGTGCTCATCGCGATCGAGGGAGTCGACGGCGCCGGCAAGCGCACGCTGACCGACGGCCTGCAGACGTCGTTCGAGTCGACCGGGAAGTCCGTCGCACGACTGGCTTTTCCGCGCTACCACGAATCCGTGCACGCCGACCTCGCCGCCGAGGCGTTGCACGGACGCCACGGCGACCTCGCGTCGTCGGTGTACGCGATGGCGACGCTGTTCGCGCTCGACCGTGCCGACGCCACGTCGCAAATCGACCGGCTCTGCACCGAGCACGACGTCGTCATCCTGGATCGATACGTGGCGTCCAACGCCGCCTACAGCGCGGCGCGACTGCACGAGGGCGTAGACGGGTCCGTCGTGGCGTGGGTCGGCAAACTGGAGTTCGGCCGGTTCGCCCTGCCGCGCCCAGACTGGCAGGTGCTGCTCGCGGTGCCGACCGAGGTGGCCGCCGAACGTGCGTTGCGGCGCGAGGCGGCCGAGGCCGACCGGGCGCGCGACGCCTATGAGCGCGACGACGGTCTACAGCGTCGTACCGGGGCGGCCTACGCCGCGTTGGCCGCGGGGAATTGGCAGGGCCCCTGGGCCGTCGCGGGACCCGACGTGGTGCCGCACGAACTCGCGCGGGCTCTGACGTCCTGATCTGCGGGCAAAACGCCCGGTGTGGTAACCCAGGTTTATCGCGTTTCGGTGACACCATGGGCACCATGAGGCAAAGGATTCTGGTCGTCGACGACGATCCGTCGCTCGCCGAGATGCTCACGATCGTCCTGAGGGGCGAGGGCTTCGACACCGCGGTGATCGGTGACGGCAGCCAAGCGCTGACGGCGGTTCGCGAACTGCGACCGGACCTGGTGCTGCTGGATCTCATGTTGCCCGGCATGAACGGCATCGACGTCTGCCGCGTTCTGCGCGCCGACTCCGGTGTCCCCATCGTCATGCTGACGGCGAAGACCGACACCGTCGACGTGGTGCTCGGTCTGGAATCCGGGGCCGACGACTACGTCATGAAGCCGTTCAAGCAGAAGGAACTCGTCGCCCGCGTGCGGGCCCGACTGCGCCGCAACGACGACGGTCCGGCCGAGATGCTGTCGATCGCCGACGTCGAGATCGACGTGCCGGCCCACAAGGTGACCCGCGGCGGAGAGCAGATCTCGCTGACCCCGCTGGAGTTCGACCTCCTGGTGGCGCTGGCACGTAAACCGCGGCAGGTGTTTACTCGGGATGTGCTGCTCGAACAGGTCTGGGGTTACCGGCATCCCGCCGACACCCGTCTGGTGAACGTGCACGTCCAGCGGTTGCGCGCCAAGGTCGAGACTGATCCGGAGAACCCGCAGGTGGTGCTCACCGTCCGAGGAGTGGGGTACAAGGCCGGACCCCCGTGATCTGGGGCTCCCGCCGACGCATTCGGAGCCGCTCGGCCCCGATGTTGCGGGGCCTGGGCACCTTGGGGCGAGCGCTCGGCTATGCCTGGCGACGCTCACTGCAACTGCGGGTGGTGACGCTGACCATCGGGTTGTCGCTGGCGGTCATCATGGTGCTCGGATTCGTCCTGACGAGCCAGATCACCGATCGCATCCTAGAGATCAAGGTGCGGGCGGCGACCGAGGAGATCGAACGCGCCAGCACCACCGTCAGCGGGATCGTCGGCGGCGAGGAGACCCGTTCGCTCGACAGCAGTCTGCAATTGGCCCGCAACACCCTGGTCGACCGCAAGGTCGACTCCGGGGCGGGATTGGCCGGTGCCTTCGACGCGGTGCTGGTGGTGCCGGGTGACGGGCCGCGGGCGGCGACGGCGGCGGGGCCGGTGCAGCAGATCCCCTCGGCCCTGCGCGACTTCGTGAAGGCCGGTCAGGTCAGCTACCAGTACGCCGTGGTGAACACCGACGGCTTCTCCGGCCCGGCGCTGATCGTCGGCAGTCCGACGTCGTCACCGGTCACCAATCTCGAGCTGTACCTGATCTTTCCGCTGAACAACGAGGAAAGCACGATCGCCTTGGTACGCGGCACGATGGCCACCGGGGGCATCGTGCTGCTGGGACTGCTCGCCGCCATCGCGCTGCTGGTGGCTCGCCAGATCGTGCTGCCGGTGCGGTCGGCCTCGCGCATCGCCGAGCGGTTCGCCGAGGGCCACCTGACCGAGCGGATGCCGGTGCGCGGCGAGGACGACATGGCCCGGCTGGCGGTGTCCTTCAACGACATGGCCGAGAGTCTGTCGCGGCAGATCACCCAGCTGGAGGAGTTCGGAAACCTGCAGCGCCGCTTCACCTCCGACGTCAGTCACGAGCTGCGCACCCCGTTGACCACCGTGCGGATGGCCGCCGACCTGATCTACGACCACAGCGACGACCTCGAACCCGCGCTGCGGCGCGCGACGGAGTTGATGGTCAGCGAGTTGGACCGCTTCGAGACGCTGCTGAGCGATCTCCTCGAGATCTCCCGGCACGACGCGGGTGTCGCCGAATTGTCGGTGGAGTCCGAGGATCTGCGGCTGACCGTCGGCAGCGCCCTGGAGAACGTCGGGCACCTGGCCAAGGACGCGTCGGTCGACCTGGTGGTGGACATGCCGTCGGAGGCCGTCATCGCCGAGGTCGACGCGCGGCGGGTGGAACGCATCCTGCGCAACCTGATCGCCAACGCCATCGACCACGCCGAGCGAAAGCCGGTGCGGATTCGGATGGCTGCCGACGAGGACACCGTCGCGGTCACGGTGCGCGACTACGGCGTCGGGTTGCGCCCCGGTGAGGAGAAGTTGGTGTTCAGCCGGTTCTGGCGGTCGGACCCCTCGCGGGTGCGCCGCTCCGGGGGCACCGGCCTGGGGTTGGCCATCTCCATCGAGGACGCGCGGCTGCACCAGGGTCGGCTCGAGGCGTGGGGGGAGCCGGGCAAGGGCGCCTGCTTCCGGTTGACGCTGCCGTTGGTGCGCGGCCACAAGGTGACGGCAAGTCCGTTGCCTCTCAAGCCCATTGGGCCGGACAAGCCCTCGGCGACCCCGGTGCGCGACCGCGAACCCGCCGGGGAGCGCGCGTGAGACGCGCGCTGGTCGCCGTCACCTTGCTGCTGGCCCTCGTGCTGACCTTGACCGGGTGTGCCGGCGTGCCCAGTTCCTCGGCGCCCCAGGCGCTCGGCACCATGGACCGCCCGGCCCCGCCGAGCCTGCCGACCCCGACCCCCGGCATGGATCCCGACGTCTTGTTGCGCGAATTCCTCAAGGCGACCGCCGATCCCGCCAACCGGCATCTAGCGGCACGTCAGTTCCTCACCGAGTCGGCGTCGAGTTCCTGGGACGACGCCGGCAGCGCCCTGCTGATCGACCGGGTCGTGTTCGTCGAAACCCGCCAGCCGGAACGTGTCTCGGTGACCATGAAGGCCGACATCCTCGGCTCGCTGTCCGACATGGGGGTGTTCGAGACCGGCGACGGTGCGTTGCCGGATCCGGGGCCGATCGAGCTCGTCAAGACCCCGGGTGGCTGGCGGATCGACAAGCTGCCCAACGGAGTCTTCCTGGACTGGCAGCAGTTCCTGGCGACCTACAAGCGCAGCACCCTCTACTTCGTCGATCCGACCGGCAAGACCGTCGTGCCCGATCCGCGCTACGTCGCGGTGTCCGATCCCGACCAGCTGCCCACCGAGCTGGTGACCAAATTGCTGTCCGGTCCGCGGCCCGAGATGGCCAACACGGTTCGGAACCTGCTCGGCCCGCCGTTGCGGCTGCGCGGTCCGGTGACCCGCGCCGACAGCGGCAAGACGGGCGTCGGACGTGGGTACGGCGGCGCGCGCGTCGACCTGGAGAACCTGTCGACCACCGACCCCCATTCGCGGCAACTGCTTGCCGCGCAGATCATCTGGACGTTGAACCGGGCCGGTGTCAACGGCCCGTATGTCATCAACGCCGACGGCGCGGCGCTCGACGACCGGTTCGCCGCGGGGTGGAACTCCTCCGACGTGGCCGCCACCGACCCTGGCGCGGATCCGGGCGCGGCGGCGGGATTGCACGCCCTCGTCAACGGGTCGCTGGTCTCGTTCGACGGGCAGAAGGCGCCGCGCGTGGCGGGGTCCTTCGGAAGTCTGCCGGGCCAGACGGCGGCGACCCTGTCGCGTAGCGGACAAGAGGTGGCCTCGGTGGTGACGCTGCGGCCGGGTGCGCCGGACATGGCGTCGTCACTGTGGATCGGGCAGCTTGGCGGGGACTCCTCACAGGCGATCGACGGCCGCACGCTGACGCGTCCGAGTTGGTCACTGGACGACGCGATCTGGGTGGTGGTCGACGGCAACAACGTCGTCCGGGTCATCCAGGAGGCGGCCTCCGGTCAGCCCGCGCGCATCCCCGTCGATGCGACGGCCGTCTTCTCCAAGTACCCCGGCCCGGTGTCAGAACTGCAGCTCTCCCGCGACGGCACGCGGGCGGCCATGGTCGTCGAGGGCCAGGTGATCCTGGCCGGTGTGGAACAGACCCAAGGTGGGCTCTACGCGCTGACCTATCCACGACGGCTGGGCTTCGGTCTGGGGGACACGGCGGTGTCGCTGTCGTGGCGCACCGGTGACGACATCGTCGTCAGTCGCACCGATCCCCAGCACCCCGTGTCCTACGTCAACCTCGACGGCGTGAACTCCGACGGGCCGAGCCAGAACCTGCTGGCGCCGGTGTCGACCGTGGCGGCCAACCCCTCGACGCTATACGTCGCGGATCAGCGCGGGGTGTTGCAGCTGTCGGGCTCGGCCGCCGAGAACGACCTGATGTGGGCCGAGGTGCGGCCGCTCATGATTGCCGGGGCGATCCCCGTGCTCCCGGGCTGAAGGTCACCGCACGACTTCCTGTGAGTGTGCTGTCAAAAGTGTTCTGATTCAGTGCATTTGACCCCCTGCACGTCGCGTTACCCTGGTTTTGGTCGGTGACTCAACGGGGGTGATCTTCGATGTCGGATCTACGCGTGACCTCGTCGGTGCTCGCGTCCGTGGCCGGTGAGTTGGAGTCGGTGGCCGACGGTGTGCGTTCCGGCCTCGGCTCGCTCGACGGGGAAGTGTCGGGACTACTCGGCCCCGGTTGGTCGGGCGAGGCGGCCTCGGCCTATGACGCCGTGTGGCGGGAATGGCACGCGGGTGCCCAGCAGGTGGTGGAGGGTCTGACGACCATGTCGGGGCTGCTGCAGGAGGCCGCCCAGCGCTACGACGCCACGGATGCGGCGGGCGCGTCTCGCGTGGCGGGAAGCGGCCTGTGAGCGCGTTTCAGGTCGACCCCGCCGCGCTCCTGACCGTGGTCGACCGGATGACCGAGTTCGACCAGCACCTCGAGGCGCAACTGGCGCACGCGGCGGCGTCGGTGGCGCACCTGGGCACGGCGTGGCAGGGCGACGCCGGTCAGGCCGAGCGCTCGGCGCAGCAGCGGTGGGACGAGGGTGCGCGCGAGATGAGGGAGGCGCTCGCCCGGCTTCGTCAGATCGCCGAGGGGGCGCACGAAAACTATTCCGGGGCCGCGCAGACCAACGTGCGCAACTGGGGCTGACCGGTGACGGCTCCCATCTCGGTGGACCCGTCTGCCCTCGCGGCGATCGGGTCCACGGTCGGCGGCGACGGTGACGCGACGGCCGCCGCGGTGGGCGCGCTGGACGCCGGATTGTCTGGTGCCGGTGCGATGTTCGGGCACGACGCGGCCGGTCTGCTCTTCGCCCAGGGGTACACCGCTGCGGGCAAGGCGATCCTCGACGCCGCCGCGTCGGTGGTCAACGCGGGCCGTCGGGTGGGGTTCGGCATCCAGACCTCGGCGGCGAACTACGGCCACGCCAACGCGTCGTCCACCGTGGGCGGCGGGAGTTCGCCGGTACCTGCCCCCGCCGCGCCGGCCGCGTTCACCGCACCCGGCATGCCCCCGCCGTTGGGCGCTGGCATCGGCGCCCCGCTGGGATGGTCTCTGGTGGAGTCCTTCGTCGGCGACGTCTGGCCCGACGGCAACCCTGGTGAGCTGCGGACTGCGGCCGGTGCGTGGAAGTCGTTCGGCACCAAGCTGAGTGGGTTGGCAGGGCAGTTCGAGGGCGCCGGCCCCGGCTTGAGTTCTCAGCAGATTCCCGAGGCCGGTCAGATCACCGACGCGCTGGGCAAGATCAGCGGCGGCCTCACCGAGATCGCCGCCGAGGCGCAGAAGCTGGCCGCCTCGGTCGACGGGTTCGCCGGCACGGTGGAGGCCACGCAGGACGCCGTCCGAAATCTGCTGCATCAGCTCAGCCCGTCGGGGGTGCTGGAGACCATCAGCGGCATCTTCAGCGGCCACGATCCGCTCGACGAGATCCGCAAGATCGCTCACGAGATCAAGACCGTCCTCAACAACATGAAGCGCGAGGCGGACGCCTCCATGCAGCTCTTCAATCAGGGCATCAACGCCTTGGACTCCGCAACGGACTCGCTCGAGAAATGGGCGACCAAGGAATTCACCAGCGTGCTGGGCAAGGACGTCGGCGGCGCGCTGGCCTTCGAGTTCACCGCGATGGTCGACGGGTCCGAGGGCGCGCTCAAGTTCGTCGCCGAAACCGCGCAAGGCATCAGTCAGCTCGATCCGACCAGGTTCCTCTACGACCCTTCTGGGGCGGCGAAGACGTGGGAGGGACTGGGCGAGGCGGCGCAGGTGTTGGTCAATCCGACCTCACTGGTGCAGAAGGTCGTGAGCGATCCGCAGGGCAGCCTCGACACGGTGAAGGGCATCGTCGACTGGAAGGACGTCGAAGCCGGACATCCCCTGCGCGCGGTGGGTTACGACGTCGCCCAGGTGGGGTCATTCGTCATCCCCGGAGTGGGCGAGGCCGACGCGGCGGCCGACGGCGCAGGCATCGCCGGGCGGACCGCCTCTGTCGAAGAGCGAGCAGCCGCCGGCGCGGTGCGCGAGGGCGTCACCGGGGCGGCGTCGGAGAGCGTCGCCAGCCAGGCGGGTCGCGTCGCGAAGGATCTCGACGGCATCGGGGTGCCCGAAAGCTCGGCGCCCGTGGCGGCGCCTGGGGAGGGGGCACCGGCCGGTCGGCCGCCGGTCGACACTCTCGCGCCGTCGGCTGACGCGCCGGGCCGTGCGCCGGTCGACACCCCGGCGCCGCATGCGAATTCGCCGGAACCGTCTGCGACGGAGCCGGTTTCGCCGGCATCCGCCGAACCGCCGCCGCCGCACGATTCCCCTGTCGCGCCACATGGCGACGCCGGCCCGCCGGCCTCGCATGGCGCCGAGCCGGCGCACATCGCCGAGAGCAACCCGTCCCGTCCGCCGAATGGGTCGCTCGACTCGGCTCCTTCGGCCGGCGAGCCGTCGGTGGCGGCAAGCCGCGGCGGTGAGCTGCCGTCGTCCGCGGGGGCCGACGACAAGGTGCCGGCCAGCGTTGGAGCGCACGCCAGCGATGCCGGCGAAGGCGGTGGTGGCGGCGGTCACGGCTCGGGTGGGTCCGGGCACGGGGCGGACGGTGGCAGTCATGGCAGTCATGGCAGCCATGGCTCCTCAACCGTCGATCACGAGGGAAGCCATGGGCCGAACGGGAACCCAGAACCGCCGATGGCCGATGGCGACGCCGTGCGAACAGCACACGATCTCAACGATGCCTTCTCGAACGAGCTTCCGACGGAGGATCTCGCCCGGCAAGTCGCCGACGGGGCGACGCACCACGTTGGTGATTCGGATCGAGTCGTACTCGGCAAGTACGACGGGCAAGATGGCGGATACATCGGTGAAGCCAAGAACCACGGGGGAATCTACTACGACACCGGACCGGACGTTTGGGACGCAATCGGGCACGGACTGTCCCCGGAGCAGTCAAAAGTCTTGGGATGGAAGGTCAACGAGCAGTTCTTGCGGATGCAGATGGAGCATCAGGTTTCGCGGATTGAGTATGTTCTGCCCGACGGTTTCGACAGTGTCGATCAGGTGGCCAGGGTACGAAGGGAAACCTTCTCGGCCCTGGAAATCAATTTCCTGAACGAGAACGCCGCAAGATTCGGATATGTACGAGAAGGCAACTCATGGGTGCTGAAGAATCACGGATGACGATGGACTGGCTCGAGGTCGATGCGCACATGGGACCCGTGTTCTCGAAATACGGATTGGCGCCAGACGGTGTGAGCGGTGAACTCGAATACGGTGCCCTACCCGCATGGGCAGTCTTCTATCGTGGCGAAGACTGCAGGCTGCAAGTGTGTTGGTCTGCGAGAGAGGGGGGTGTCGACTTCATGCTCGCGCCGCCTGGTGCGCCACACGAGTTCGGTCTCGTCAACGAGTCCAAGATGTGGAAATTCATGCTGTTGTTGAGTGACTTCGACGACGGGTTGGCAACCCCGGCGATCGGTGCGCCGACGGAGATCTGGTGGCAGTGGCGAACAGCTTTGTTCGAAGCTCATTTCCCGACTGCCCATGCCGCTTTGCTTCGAGGGCCGCGAGAGTGAACATATTCGCGCCGAACGGCCGGAAGATGACACAGAAGTTCACACTCGGCGCGCGCAAGCAGCCCTGTCGTACCCACCCGACACACTCACCACATGCTGCTCGACCTCGTCCTCCCGCTGGAGTGTGGGGGATGCGCGGCGCCGGGGACGCGATGGTGCCCGACGTGCGCCCAATCCTTCGTAGTCCACACCGACGAGCCGATCGTGGTCAGCCCGCGCCTCGACCCCGGCGTGCCCGTCTTCTCGCTCGGGCGGTACGCCGGCTCGCGCCGCGCCGCGATCATCGCGATGAAGGAGCACGGCCGCACCGATCTGATCCGTCCGCTGGCCGCCGCCGTCGGTGACGGGGTGTCGCGGCTGCTGGCCTGGGGCGTGGTCGAGGCTCCGCTGACGCTCGTCCCGGCCCCCACCCGGCGCTCTGCGGCCCGGCGCCGGGGCGGCGACCCCGTCACGGCCCTCGCCCGCACCGCGGCGGTCCCCGGCACCGTCGTCGTCGCGGCACTGCGGATGCGTGCCTTCACCCGGGATTCGGTCGGGCTGTCGCCCGGCCAACGGCAGCGAAACATCGCCGGTCGGGTGCGCGTCCGCCCCGGCCTGAGTGGTGAGGTGCTCGTGCTCGACGACGTCGTGACGACGGGCGCCACGGCATGTGAATCGGTCCGGGTCCTGCAAACCGTCGGCGTGCGGGTCGCCGGAGTTCTCGCCGTCGCCCACGCCTGACCCACGCGCCCACGATTACCGACAGGTCATCCCAAGGTGAAGATCGCAAAACACGTCTGTCGAATATGTGGCACAGGCAGGTGAACACGGACTACCGTCGGGGCCAACCACCCGTGAACGACTCACGGCGGCGTCTAGAAGCAATGGCGCCACATCGCCCCAAAAGCGAGGAGGTGAGTACTCGACACCTTGCGCCGCGGGCGGACTTCGTTCGGGTACTCCCTCGGCGCGCTCCCGTTGTATGCCGGCACGCTCTCGAGCGTGCGAAGCCGAAGAGGAAGCGAGTTGCCAAGTATGTCAATACAATCCGTGGACACCAACCAGTCAACGATGGTGGGCGTCGAGGAGGAGTCGCATGACGGCCCCCGCGCCGAGGTCGTCGTCAAGGGCCGCAACGTCGAGATTCCCGACCACTTCCGCTTGTACGTCGCCGAGAAGCTGGCGCGCCTCGAGCGCTTCGACCGCACCATCTACCTGTTCGACGTCGAACTCGACCACGAACGCAACCGTCGCCAGCGCAAGAACTGCCAACACGTCGAGATCACGGCCAGGGGCCGGGGCCCCGTTGCGCGCGGTGAAGCCTGCGCCGACAGCTTCTACGCGGCGCTGGAATCGGCGGTAAGCAAACTCGAGAACCGCCTCCGGCGCAGCAAGGACCGCCGCAAGATCCACTACGGGGACAAGACGCCCGTGTCGCTCGCCGAGGCGACCGCCCTCAACCACCTCCTGCAGCCGGTGTCCGCGCCCGCCGAAGAGGAGATCCCCGCCCCCGAGGATCACGAACCCGGCCGGATCGTGCGCACCAAGGAGCACACCGCGACCCCGATGACCGTCGACGACGCGCTATACGAGATGGAGCTCGTCGGCCACGACTTCTTCCTGTTCCACGACGAGGAAAGCGACAAGCCGACCGTGGTCTATCGCCGTCACGCCTACGACTACGGACTCATCCGCCTGTCGTAACCCGGGGCGGCGGGCAGCCGGCGCGATCGCCTGGTGCGGCGCGTTCGGCTGGCCGGCTGACGCAGTCACCTACGATGGACCTCGTTTGAAGCGATTCGAGGCCCATCGAGGCCCCATCAGGTTTAGGGGAAATTAGCGTGCTGTCGAAGTTGCTCCGTCTCGGTGAAGGCCGCATGGTCAAGCGCCTCAAGAGGGTGGCTGACTATGTCAACTCCCTGTCCGACGACGTGGAGAAGCTCTCCGACGACGAACTGCGCGCCAAGACAGACGAGTTCAAGAAGCGCGTCTCCGGTGGTGAAACGCTCGACGACATCATGCCGGAGGCGTTCGCCGTGGCCCGGGAGGCCGCGTGGCGCGTGCTGAACCAGCGGCCGTTCGACGTCCAGATCATGGGCGGCGCGGCCCTGCACTTCGGCAACGTCGCGGAGATGAAGACCGGTGAGGGCAAGACCCTGACCTGCGTCTTGCCCGCGTATCTGAACGCCCTCTCCGGCAACGGCGTGCACGTGGTGACGGTCAACGACTACTTGGCCAAGCGCGACAGCGAGTGGATGGGCCGCGTCCACCGCTTCCTCGGCCTCGAGGTAGGCGTGATCCTCGGGCAGATGACGCCCGACGAGCGTCGCGTGGCCTACGCCGCCGACATCACCTACGGCACCAACAACGAGTTCGGCTTCGACTACCTGCGCGACAACATGGCGCACACCGTCCAGGACATGGTCCAACGTGGCCACAACTTCGCCGTCGTCGACGAGGTCGACTCGATCCTCATCGACGAGGCCCGCACGCCGCTCATCATCTCCGGCCCCGCCGACGGCGCGTCGAACTGGTACGTCGAGTTCGCCCGCTTGGCGCCGCTGATGGAGAAGGACGTCCACTACGAGGTCGACATCCGCAAGCGGACCGTCGGCGTGCACGAGATCGGCGTCGAGTTCGTCGAGGATCAGCTCGGCATCGAGAACCTCTACGAAGCGGCCAACTCGCCGTTGGTGAGCTATCTGAACAACTGCCTCAAGGCCAAGGAGCTGTTCTCGCGCGACAAGGACTACATCGTCCGCGACGGCGAGGTCATCATCGTCGACGAGTTCACCGGCCGCGTGCTGGTCGGTCGCCGCTACAACGAGGGCATGCACCAGGCCATCGAGGCCAAGGAGCACGTCGAGATCAAGGCCGAGAATCAGACGCTGGCCACGATCACGCTGCAGAACTACTTCCGCCTCTACGACAAGCTCTCCGGCATGACCGGTACCGCCCAGACCGAAGCCGCCGAACTGCACGAGATCTACGGTCTGGGCGTGGTGCCCATCCCGACCAACCGGGAGATGATCCGCACCGACCAGTCCGACCTGATCTACAAGACCGAAGAGGCCAAGTACATCGCGGTCGTCGACGACGTGTCCGAGCGCTTCGAGAAGGGTCAGCCGGTCCTCATCGGCACGACCAGCGTCGAGCGGTCCGAGTACCTGTCCAAGCAGTTCACCAAGCGCCGCATCCCGCACAACGTGCTGAACGCGAAGTTCCACGAGCAGGAGGCGAACATCATCGCCGAGGCCGGGCGGCGCAACGCCATCACCGTCGCGACCAACATGGCCGGCCGCGGTACCGACATCGTCCTCGGCGGCAACGTGGACTTCCTCGCCGACAAGCGACTTCGCGAACGCGGCCTCGACCCGGTCGAGACGCCCGAGGACTACGAAGCCGCCTGGGACGACGTGCTGGCTCAGGTGAAGGCCGAAGCCGAGGCGGAGGCCAAGGAGGTCCGCGACGTCGGCGGTCTGTACGTGCTGGGCACCGAGCGGCACGAGTCTCGCCGCATCGACAATCAGCTGCGCGGCCGGTCCGGCCGCCAGGGCGACCCCGGTGAGTCGCGGTTCTACCTTTCGCTGGGCGACGAACTGATGCGACGCTTCAACGGTGCGACGCTCGAGTCGCTGCTCACCCGTCTCAACCTGCCCGAGGACGTTCCCATCGAGGCGAAGATGGTCTCGCGGGCCATCAAGAGTGCCCAGACGCAGGTGGAGCAGCAGAACTTCGAGGTCCGCAAGAACGTCCTCAAGTACGACGAGGTGATGAATCAGCAGCGCAAGGTCGTCTACGCCGAGCGCCGACTGATCCTCGAGGGCGAGAGCGTTCAGGATCAGGCCAAGAAGATGGTCACCGACGTCGTGACCGCGTACGTCAACGGCGCGACGTCCGAGGGCTACGCGGAGGACTGGGATCTCGGTGCCCTGTGGGACGCGCTCAAGCTGCTGTACCCGGTGGGCATCGACTACCACGACCTCGTCGACTCGGATGCGATCGGCGAACCCGGCGAGCTGACGAGCGACGAGCTGCGGGAGGCACTCCTCGAGGACGCCCGGCGGGCCTACGCGGCGCGGGAGGCCGAATTGACGGCCATCGGCGGCGAGGGTGCCATGCGTCAGTTGGAGCGCAGCGTGTTGCTCACCACGATCGACCGCAAGTGGCGCGAGCACCTCTACGAGATGGACTATCTCAAAGAGGGCATCGGCCTGCGCGCCATGGCCCAGCGTGACCCGCTCGTCGAGTACCAGCGCGAGGGCTACGACATGTTCATGGGCATGCTCGACGGCCTGAAGGAGGAGTCGGTCGGCCTGCTCTTCAACGCACAGGTGCAGGCCGCGCAGCCGCCTGCAGCGCAGGTGGGTGCCACCGCGGCGCCGCCGAACCTGGCGCAGTTCGCCGCCGATGCCGCCGCCGCCGCGAAGGCGCGTCAGGTCGACACGGTGACCGACGCCGACACCGACGACGTCACCCCCGAGCCGGCCCAGCCGGCGCCAGCTGCGTTGCGCGTCAAGGGAATCGACGAAGAACGTGCACGACCGATGACGTATTCGGGTCCGGCCGAGGACGGTTCGGCCGAGGTGCAACGCGAGGGTGGCGGTGGCAGGCATGCGGCTCCCACCGGTGGCTCGCGCCGCGAGCGGCGTGAAGCTGCGCGGCGGCAGACGCGGGGCGGCCCGCCGAAGGCCCGCCGCGGCTGAGTCAGCCGACCTGCAGCGCGACCATCACCCACCGCCCCTTGACCAGTTCGACGCGGCCGGCGATGGCGCGTACCCGGCGTCCTCGCGAGTAGGTGGCGAAGACCTCCGCAGCGGCATCGTCACCGTCGAGCGCGTGCACCGACCGCAGCCGCACCCGTCGAAGAACGGCAGCGCCGTCGCGGGAACCGGCGGCGGTGAACGCCGCCACCGCGTCGAATAGCGCGGGTGCGAGCAGCGGCCGCAACTGGGCGACGGGGCGTCGCCGGTCCGACACCTCCAGCACCCGGCGGATGGCGGTCTCGGCGAAGGCGGCGGCCACCCGCGGTGCGGGCAATTCCCCGGGCGCGGGGGAGTTGGGCACCGATCGCAGGGGTTTCGCGGCGGGTCGGTGCAGGGCCGCCGACGACGGCGGCGCGCACATCAGGATCGGTGGGGGCTCGTAGTCCACGACCGGTGAGGTGAACGAGGTACGACGAGCGGGTACGGGCGATGCGGTCACGGCGGCTCTCCAGCGGTCGAGGGGAAAGGACGACATCTGCTGGAGAGGCGCAGACGATTCATGATCCCACGGCCCGGAGACACCGGTGCGCACCCATGATGCGGCGCACCAGGTGGGCCGGATACCGTGGCGGGGATCGAGCACGGAGTGACGAGGAGGTGGCGGCCATGGTGACGAGGCTGTCGGCCGCCGACGCGTCGTTCTATCACCTCGAGAACACGTCGACACCGATGTACGTGGGGTCGCTGTCGATTCTGCGCAAGCCTCGCAACGGGCTGAGCTACGACACCTTGCTGGAGACGGTCGAACGGCGTCTGCCTCAGATTCCGCGATACCGGCAGAAGGTCCGTGAAGTGGCTCGCGGATTGGCCCGCCCGGTGTGGATCGACGATCGCGACTTCGACATCACCTATCACATCCGGCGGTCGGCGCTGCCTTCCCCGGGCAGCGACGCCCAGCTGCACGACCTCGTCGCGCGGCTCGGCTCCCGGCCGCTGGACAAGTCCCGGCCGCTGTGGGAGATGTACCTCGTCGAGGGGCTCACCAAGAACCGCATCGCCATCTACACCAAGTCACATCAGGCTCTGGTCAACGGGATGACGGCGTTGGAGATCGGCCACGTGATCGCCGACCGCACGCAGAAGGCGCCGGAATTCGGCGAGGACATCTGGATCCCGGCACGCGAACCGAGCGACGCCCGATTGGCCCTCGGCGCCGTCGGCGAGTTCATCGCCCGGCCCGGAACCCAGCTGGAGTCGGTGCGGTCCGCGGTGGTGGAGACGGTCACCAGCACAGGGGCGCTGGCCGAGGCCACCCGCAGGTTCGCCGTGGTCGCCCGGACGCTGGCGCGCGGCACCGCGCCGAGCAGTCCGCTCAACACGACGGTGTCGCGGAACCGTCGATTCACGGTCGCCGGGCATCAACTCGACGACTACCGCAAGCTGCGGGCGCGCTATGACTGCGACGTCAACGACGTCGTCCTCGCGGTCGTCGCCGGTGCGCTGCGCAACTGGTTGCTCTCGCGCGGCGAGCCGGTCACCACGACGTCGACCATCCGGGCGATGGTGCCCATGTCGGTGTACCCGGAGGCGGAGTTCGACACCGCGGGCCCGGGCCAGGCGATAAGGGAGGTCTCGCCGTTCCTGGTCGACCTGCCAACCGGCGAGGGCAACGCGGTGGTCAGGTTGTCCCAGATCGCACATGCCACCGAATCGCACTCGGCGGCGGCGAGTCTGGTCGACGCCCGCACCATCGTCACGTTGTCGGGCTTCGCCCCACCGACGCTGCACGCCATGGGAACTCGGGTTGCCACCAGTTTCTCGGCGCGCCAATTCAACCTGCTGATCACCAACGTGCCGGGTGCCCAAAAGCAGATGTACCTCGCGGGCACCAAGCTGTTGGAGACCTACTCGGTGCCCCCGCTGCTGAACAAGCAGGTCCTCGCCATCGGGGTGACGTCCTACAACGGCATGCTCTACTTCGGCATCAACGCCGACCGTGACGCGATGAGCGACGTCGACATGCTGCCCACCCTGCTGCGGGAGTCTCTCGACGAACTGCTGGAGGCAGCTCAGTAACCGGGCCGCTAGTCTGCCCTGGTGCGTGTCTACATACCGGCGACCCTGGCCATGCTCCAGCGGCTCGTCGCCGATCAGTCCATGCACGCGCTGAGTGGGACCGCCTTCGCCGTCACCCCGACGCTTCGCGAGTCCTACGCGGAGGGCGACGACGACGAACTCGCCGAGGTGGCGTTGCGCGAGGCGGCGCTCGCGTCGCTGCGGCTGCTGGCCGCCGAGGAGACCGGTACCGACGGGTTGCCGCTGCGGCGTGCGGTTCTGGTCGCAGACGTCGAGGGTGCGACGATCCGGCCGGACCTCGACGACGCGGTCGTCCGACTGGCAGGGCCGATCGGCGTCGGTGACGTGGTCGCGGTCTACGTCGACAACGCCGCGGCCGAGCCCGCGGTGAAGTCCGCAATGGCGGTGGTCGACCTGGCGGACTTCGGCGACGAGGACGCGGAGTTGACCGTCGGCGACGCTCAGGACCACGACCTCGCGTGGTACGCCACCCAGGAGCTGCCGTTTCTGCTCGAGCTGCTCTGAGGCCTGGCTGCCACGCCGGAGGTTACGGTACCGTAGGTTGCTGGCCACGGGCCGGTTCGCGGACCTTCGGGCATAGCTGAGCAGGAGCCGTCATGGCCAAGAACGAGATCAAGATCGCCGCCAACGTGGCCGACACCATTCGCCCAACTCTCAAGGGCGCCAACAAGCATCCGGGTTTGCAGGCCTTGCGTTCAGTCGTCGGGCGCATCACCACGCCGCTGCTGCCCGACGACTACCTCAAGCTGGCGAACCCGCTCTGGTCGGCACGCGAACTGCGCGGCCGCGTGGTCGACGTCCGGCGCGAGACCGTCGACTCCGCGACGCTGGTGATCAAGCCGGGCTGGGGATTTCACTTCGACTATCAGCCCGGCCAGTACGTCGGCATCGGCGTGCTGATGGACGGCCGGTGGCGGTGGCGGTCCTACTCCCTGACGTCGACGCCGGTCACCCGTGACCGCTTGATCACCATCACGGTCAAGGCGATGCCCGAGGGGTTCTTGTCCACCCACCTGGTCGAGGGTGTGACGCCGGGGACGATCGTGCGACTGGCCGCACCGCAGGGCAACTTCGTCATGCCGGATCCGGCGCCGGCGTCGGTGTTGTTCCTGACGGCTGGATCGGGCATCACGCCGGTGATGTCGATGCTGCGGACCCTCGCGCGTCGTGACCAGATCGGCGACGTCGTCCACGTGCATTCCGCACCGACCGAGTCCGACGTGATGTTCTCCGGCGAACTGGCCCGCCTGCACGACGCGCACGACGGGTATCGGCTGACCGTGCGGCCGACGCGCACCCAGGGCCGGCTCGACCTGTCCCGACTCTCGGAGGTCGTGCCGGACTGGCGCGAGCGGCAGACGTGGGCCTGCGGTCCCGAGGGCATGCTCGACGACGCGCATCGACTGTGGGCCTCCGAACGGGTCCCCGACCGATTGCACCTGGAGCGGTTCGCCGCCACGCGCGCCGCGACCCGGGGGACGGGCGGCACGGTCACCTTCGAGCGCAGCGGCAAGACCGTCGACGTCGACGCGGCCACCTCGTTGATGGACGCCGGGGAGGACGCGGGCATCCGGATGCCGTTCGGGTGCCGGATGGGCATCTGCCAGTCGTGCGTCGTCGGACTCGTCGACGGTCACGTCAGGGACCTGCGGACGGGTGTCGAGCACGAACCGGGCAGTCGCGTACAGACGTGTGTTTCCGCAGCGTCTGGCGATTGCGTCCTGGACGTGTGACCTTTACTGGCTAGTAACCTACGGGATCGTAGGTTACGGTATCGTAAGCCAGGAAAAGGAGGTTCGACGTGGCAATCACAGACGTACCGGCATTCACGCATCTGACCGAAGCCGACATCGAGAATCTCGGCAACGAGCTGGACGCGATTCGCCAGGACATCGAAGACTCTCGCGGCGAGCGCGACTCCCGCTACATTCGCCGCACCATCGCCGCTCAGCGCGCCCTCGAGGTCGCCGGTCGGCTGATGCTGACGGCCGGTTCGCGGCGCTCGGCGTGGTGGGCGGGCACCGTGACCCTCGGCGTGGCCAAGATCGTCGAGAACATGGAGATCGGCCACAACGTCATGCACGGCCAGTGGGATTGGATGAACGATCCCGAGATTCACTCCTCGACGTGGGAGTGGGACATGAGCGGGGCGTCCAAGCACTGGCGCTTCACCCACAACTTCATGCACCACAAGTACACCAACATCCTCGGGATGGACGACGACGTCGGCTACGGCGTCATCCGGGTCACCCGCGACGCCAAGTGGACGCCGTTCAACCTCTACGGCAACCTGCTCTTCAACACGTTGCTGGCCATCGGGTTCGAGTGGGGCGTGGGACTGCAGCACCTCGAGCTGGGCAAGATCTTCAAGAACCGCGACGACCGCAAGGCCACGTGGGAGCGCATCGGCGAATTCGGCGTCAAGGCCGGCCAACAGATCGTCAAGGACTACGTCGCCTACCCGGCGCTGACGTCCGTCTCGCCGGGCGCCACCTTCAGGTCGACGCTCACGGCCAACGCGGTGGCCAACGTCATCCGCAACGTGTGGGCCAACGCGGTGATCTTCTGCGGGCACTTCCCCGACGGTGCTGAGAAGTTCACCAAGACCGACATGGTGGGCGAGAGCCGGGGCCAGTGGTACCTGCGACAGATGCTGGGTAGCGCCAACTTCGAAGCCGGCCCGGCGCTGCGCTTCATGAGCGGCAACCTGTGCCACCAGATCGAGCACCACCTGTTCCCGGATCTGCCGAGCAATCGGTACGCCGAGATCGCCGTCCGCGTCAGACAGATCTGCGACAAGTACGACCTGCCGTACACGACGGGCAACTTCGCGGTGCAGTACGGAAAGACGTGGCGCACGATCGCCAAGTTGTCGTTGCCGGACAAGTACCTGCGCGACACCGCCGACGACGCTCCGGAGACCCGCAGCGAGCGGATGTTCGCCGAACTCGAATCTGACTTCGCCGCAACGGATCCGGCCACCGGGAAGCGTCGGGGCCTCAAGACCGCCATCGCGACGGTGCGGTCGTGGCGGCGTGAGTCACGCGCCGCCGAGGCGGCGTAGCACCACCACGACGACGAAACGGCGGGGAGATCGAGCTGCAATCTCCCCGCCGTCGTCGTATCGCGGTCGATCAGTCGGGCACGTAGTCGAACGTGTCCGGGTTGGGTCCCGTACGACCCTCCTCGCCCTTGTCGAGCGCGGTCAACTCGTCGACGTCGTGCTCGCTGAGCTCGAAGTCGAACAGCGCGAAGTTCTCTTCGATCCTCTTGGGCGTCACCGACTTCGGGAAGACGATGTCACCGCGCTGAATGTGCCAGCGCAGCACCACCTGGGCTGGAGACTTGCCCGCGGCCTCGGCGATCTTCGTCACCACCGGGTCGTCGAGCACCTGACCCTGGGCGATGGGGGACCAGGCCTCCACGGCGATCCCGTGTTCGATGCAGTACTTGCGCACCTCGTCGTTGACGAAGTACGGGTGCACCTCGATCTGGTTCACGGCGGGCACGGTGTCGGTCTCGTTGGCCAGTCGCTCGAGATGGGCGATCTGGAAGTTGGACACCCCGATGCTTCGGGCCCGGCCGTCACGCCGGAATTCCTCGAGCGTCTGCCACGTCGAGATGAAGTCGGCGTTGTACAACGTCGGTAGCGGCCAGTGGATCAGGAACAGGTCCACGTAGTCGAAGCCGAGCTTGCTCAGGGTGTCGTCGAACGCCTTGCGAGCCGCGTCGGGTTCGTGGAAGCCGTTGTTGAGCTTGCTGGTGATGAACACGTCCGAGCGGTCGAGTCCTGAATCACGCACGCCCTGACCGACACCGGCTTCGTTCTGGTACATCTCGGCGGTGTCGATATGCCGGTAGCCGATGTCGAGTGCGGTCTTCACCGCGCCTGCGGTCTCGTCGGGATCGATCTGGTAGACGCCGAAACCGAGCTGCGGAATATGCGCACCGGTGCTGAGTTCGATCGTTGGTACGTTCGTCATGTATTGAGCCTCCTTTGGCGATTTGCCCCTGGGTGCGTGCCCGTTTCGGCTCTCGCGCAAACCGCTGTCGACCGGGGCGGGTAGGTCATCGCGTGATGACGTCGAAGGTGTCGGGGTTGGATCCGACCCGTCCTTCGGGGCCGCGATCCAGCCCGTCCAGCGTCGCCACCTGGTCGGCGCTCAATTCGAAGTCGAACACCGCGAAGTTCTGCTCGATGCGCTGTGGCGACACCGACTTCGGGATGACGACGTCGCCGCGCTGGAGATGCCAGCGCAGCACCACCTGGGCCGCAGACCTTCCCGTCGCGGCGGCCACCTGATGGACCACCGGGTCGTCGAGGAGTGTGCCCCGCGCCAGCGGCGACCAGGCTTCGAAGGCGATGCCGTGCCGCGCGCAATGGTCGCGGACCGCCGCGTTGGTGAAGTAGGGGTGCGCCTCGACCTGGTTGACGGCGGGCACCGTGTCGGTCTCTGCGGCGAGACGCTCCAGATGCGGGACGTGGAAGTTCGACACCCCGATGCTGCGGGCGCGGCCCTCGACCGCGAACTCCTCGAGCGTCTGCCAGGTGGAGACGAAGTCGCCACCGTAGCGGGTCGGCAGGGGCCAGTGAATCAGGTAGAGGTCGACGTAGTCGGAGCCGATCGCGGTCAGGGTGTCCTCGAATGCCCTTCGCGCAGCGTCGGGTTCGTGAAATCCGTTGTCGAGCTTGCTGGTGACGAACACGTCGCGACGGTCCACTCCCGCGTCGCGGATGCCCTGGCCCACGCCCTGCTCGTTGTGGTACATCGCCGCGGTGTCGAGATGGCGGTAGCCGACCTCGAGCGCGCTCCGCACCGCAGCGGCAGTCTCCTGGGGTGCGACCTTGTACACGCCGAACCCGAGCTGGGGGATCCGTCCGCCGTCGTTCAGCGTGATCTCGGGTACCGGTGTCATGTCCGTCGCCTCCGGTTAGTCGGCCGCCATCGCCGCGAGCAGCCGCCGGGTCGCGGCGACGCGGTCGGCGGCGTGTCCGGTCAGTTCGTCGAGTGCGCAGTCCGGGTCCGACGGCGGCCCCAGGTGTCCACAACCCCGGGGACACTTCTCGATGGCCTCGGCGAGATCGGAGAAGGCCAGCATCACGTCGGCCGGGGCGATGTGGGCCAGCCCGAAGGACCGGATGCCCGGAGTGTCGACGACCCACCCGGCGTCGTGCAACGGCAGTGCCACCGACTGGGTCGAGGTGTGCCTGCCCTTGCCCACGCCCGAGACCACCCCGACCGCGCGCCGGGCCTCGGGGACCAGTCGGTTGACCATCGTGGACTTGCCGACCCCGGAATGGCCGACCAGGACCGTCAACTTGCCGACGAGCAGATCGTCGACCACTGCGAGGTCGTCGTCGCGGCCTGCGGTGACGACGGTCAGGTCCAGGCCCGCGAACTGCGCCGCGAAGGGTTCCGGCGGGGCCAAGTCGGTCTTGGTGAGGCAGAGGATGGGCTCGAGCCCGCCGACGTAGGCGGCGATCAGCGACCGCTCCACAAAGCCGGTGCGCGGCGGCGGGTCTGCGAGTGCGACCACCATCAGCAACTGGTCGGCGTTGGCGACCAGCACTCGTTCGGTGGGGTCGGTGTCGTCGGCCGTGCGCCGCAACACGGTTCGCCGCTCACCTCGTCGCACGATCCGGGCCAGGGTGTCGGCTTGCCCGGACAGGTCGCCGACGACGTCGACCTCGTCGCCCACCACTATCGGCGTGCGGCCGAGTTCCCTGGCTCGCATCGCGGTCACCACGCGGTTGGGATCCCCGCCCAGAGCGCAACCCCACCTGCCACGGTCGACGGTGACGACCATGGCCGCCCGAGCGTCGAGGTGCTCGGGCCGGGTCTTGGTCCGCGGCCGCGAGCCCCGCCCGGGGCGGATGCGGACGTCGGATTCGTCGTAGTCGTTCTCGTTCAAGGGCTTCGAAGAACCTGCCCGGTCAGCATGTCGGCCCACATCCCCGGAAAGTCGGGCAACGTCTTGGCGGTGGTGGCGATGTCCTCAACCTCGACGCCCGGCACCCGCAGGCCGACGACGGCGCCCGCGGTCGCCATCCGATGATCGGCGTAGGAGTGCCACGCCCCGCCGTGCAACGGCACCGCGGTGATGGTCAGACCGTCCTCGGTCTCCTCGCACCGGCCGCCGAGGCCGTTGATCTCGGCGGTCAACGCCGCCAGCCGGTCGGTCTCGTGGCCACGAAGATGGGCGATGCCGGTGAGGTGGGACACCGACCCGGTCTCGGCCAGGGCGGCGAGGGCAGCGAACGCCGGCGCCAGTTCGCCGACGTCGTTCAGGTCGACGTCGAAGCCCGGGTATCCGTCGAGCGAACCCGTCACCTCGAGGTGCGAATCCCCCTGCCGCACCGACGTTCCCGTCTCGGCGAGCAGCGCGAGGATTCGTGCCGAGGGTTGCACGCTGACCTGTGGCCACCCGACGATGCGCACCGTGCCGGCGGTGACGGCGGCGGCCGCCAGGAAGGGCACGGCGTTCGACAGGTCGGGCTCGACCTCCCAGTGCCGGGCGGTGACGGGTCCCGGTGCGACCACCCAGCGGTTGGGCGTGGAGTCGTCCACCGAGACCCCCGCCTCGCGCAGCATCGTCACCGTCATCGCCACGTGCGGTGCCGACGGCACCGACTCGCCGGTGTGCACGACGGTCAGTCCGTCGCGGAACGTCGCACCCGAGAGCAGCAGGCCGGAGACGAACTGAGACGACGCCGAGGCGTCGATGTGCACGGTGCCCCCGGCCACGGCGCCGTCGCCACGAACCTGGAACGGCATGGCGTCGCCGTCGAGGTGCACGCCCAGGCCGCGCAGGCCGTCGAGCAGGGGAGCGATCGGACGCTGGCGAGCCTGCTCGTCGCCGTCGAAGGTGACGACCTCGCTGCCGAGCGCCGCGACCGGCGGCACGAAGCGCAGGACGGTGCCTGCGAGTCCGCAGTCGATTCTGGCGTCGGCGGCCGGGGAGATCGACCCGCTCACCGTCAGGTCGGTTCCCGAACCGTCCAGGGACAGTCCGAGGGTCCGCAGTGCGCCGATCATCAGGTCGGTGTCGCGGCTGCGCAGTGCGCCGCCGATCGTCGAGGTTCCCTGGGGGCTCGCCAGTGCGGCGAGGATCAATGCGCGGTTGGTCTGCGACTTGGAGCCCGGCACCTCGACGGTGGCGTGGACGGGCGTCGTCACCGACGGTGCCCGCCACCCGCCTCCCTTCTCGGTCATGCGGTCCATCCTGCCTTGTCGCCCTTTTCTGCCACCATGGGACGTATGTGTGGGCGATTCGCGGTGACGACCGATCCGGCGCTCCTGGCCGAGAAGATCAAGGCCATCGACGAGACCATTGCGGCCGCGGAGGCCAAGGAGTCGTCGCAGCCGAACTTCAACGTCGCGCCGACGACGACGATCACCTCGGTGGTCAAGCGGCACGACGAGCCGGACGACGAGTCGACCCGACGCCTGCGGTCGATGCGGTGGGGTCTGCTTCCGCCGTGGGTGAAGGCCAAGGCCGACGGCACCCCCGAGACCAAGGGACCGTTGCTGATCAACGCCCGCGCCGAGACCGTCACCACCTCGGCGGCGTTTCGCGCCTCGGCCAAGACCAAGCGGTGCCTGGTGCCGATGGACGGCTGGTACGAATGGCGCCCCGGCCCGGAGGGCGCCGACGCAAAGAAGGGCGCGAAGACCCCGTTCTTCATGCACGGATCCGACGGCGAGCCGTTGTTCATGGGCGGCCTGTGGTCGACCTGGCGGCCCGCCAAGGACTCGCCGCCTCTGCTGACGTGCACCATCATCACCACCGAATCCGCCGGCCCGCTGGCCGAGATCCACGACCGCATGCCGTTGAGCATCAGCGAACGCGATTGGGATCGGTGGCTGGATCCGGACGCGCCGATGGACGAGGGTCTGCTGCGCGGCCACGGGGACCTCGACCGCATCGCGGTTCGAGAGGTGTCCCGGCTGGTCAACAGCGTGCGCAACAACGGACCCGAGTTGATCGAACCCGCCGAGCCCGGCACGCCGTCGTGAACCATCCGCTGCACGCGACCGGCGTCGTCGACGCGCTGGCCGCCGACTTACGCAGCGCCGCCTACACCACGGACGGCGTCGCCGCTCTGCTGGGCGCCGACGCCAATGCTGCCTTCAGTCGCGGGCTCTGGTGGTCGGCGATGCGCATCACCGACCGTGCCGCTCCCGATGACGAACGCCTGGCGGTGCTGGTGCGGCTCTTCTTGCTGGGTGCCCCGGAGACGCCGGAGCGCATCGCGCTGGCTCTGCCCACGGCCGGCGTCGACGCGCTGCTCGCCAACGGTGTCGTGGAACGAACCGACGACGGGTCGCTGCGGGCGGCGCTGGACATTCGGCCGCACGGTGACGGGGTCCACGACTTCCTGGTGGTCTCCGATCAGGACGCCGAGATGCATCCCGGACCCGTGAGTCACGACCACGTCCTCGGCATCGGCGCGGCGTCGGTGACGCTGGCCCACGCCGTGGTGCGCTCTCGGTGCGAGCGCGCCCTCGACATCGGGACCGGCAGTGGCATCCAGGCCTTGCACCTGGCGGCGCACTGCGAGCAGATCGTGGCCACCGACACCAACGACCGGGCGTTGGCACTGGCCGCCGCGACCGCGCGGCTCAACGGCATGCGATGGGACCTGCGCAGCGGGAGCCTGTTCGAGCCCGTCGCGGGGGAGCGCTTCGACCTCATCGTCTCCAACCCGCCGTTCGTCGTGGGCACCGGCGCACTGGACTATCTCTATCGCGACTCCGGGATGGTGGGAGATGCGTTGTCGCGCAAGCTGATCGAAGAGGTCGGTGATCACCTGGCGCCCGGCGGCACGGCGCAGATCATGGCCAACTGGATGGTGCGCGACGGGCAGGACTGGCGCGACCGGGTCCGGGGCTGGCTGGCAGGCACGGGCCTGCATGCGTGGGTGGTGCAGCGCGAGTTCGCCAATCCGATCAGCTACGTGTCGCTGTGGACGTCGGATGCCGGTGAACGGCCCGAGGACGCCGCCCGTCGCGGCGGGTCATGGCTGGACTGGTTCGCCGACGAGGGCGTCGTCGGCGTCGGCATGGGCATGATCACGGTGCGGGCACCTCGCCGCGGTGAGCGTCGCCCACCCGAGCAGGTGCTCGAGGAGATCACCGGTGCCGACGAGGGACTGGCCGGGCCCGAGGTCGAGGCGTTCTTCGCCCGTCGGCAGTACCTGTACGACACCGATGACGCCGCGCTGCTGGCGACGAAGCTGTCCACCGCTGCGGTGCTGCTGGAGGAGCAATCGTTACCGGGCGCCGAGGGCTGGCAGGTGGTCGGCGCCGCCGTACGTCGTCCGGGCGGACCCGGCGCGGTGCTCGGCGTCGACGAGGTGTCGCGCGCATTGCTCGCCGGATGTCGGGGGGAGGTTCCGTTGGGCATGCTCGTCGAGCTGTTGGCCGCACACCACGGGGTGCAGGCCGACGCGCTCGCCGAGGCTGCCATGCCGGTAGTACGCGAGGCGATCGGGCGCGGGATCCTCCACCGGGTGACGTGATCCCGCCCGTCGCGGTCGCTACGCGCCGGTGTAACCCGGCGGGTTGGGGGTCTCGACCCACAGGTCGACGCCCAATTCCGAGCCGGGCACGCAGTCGTAGACCGACAGATCGGTGACGCCGGACTCGACCAGGACGTCCTCGCAGAGCACGGAGTTGCCGGTGTACTCGAGGGCTGGCTTGTTGAAGATGACGTAGGCCGCATCGGCGTACACGTCGGGCTTGCGCGCCCGGCTCATCGCCTCCTCGCCGCCGAGGAGGTTTTGGACCGCCGCGGTGGCCACCAGGGTTCGCGGCCACAACGTGTTGGACGCAATGCCGTCGGCACGCATCTCCTCGGCGATGCCGAGCGCGCACAGCGTCATGCCGTACTTGGCCATCATGTAGGCCGTCGGCTTGAGCCACTTCGACTCCAGCAGGATCGGCGGTGACAGCGTCAGGATGTGCGGGTTGTCCCGGCCCACCATGTGTGGGATGCAGGCCTGCGACACGGCGTAGGTTCCCCGGACGTTGATGCCGTTCATCAGGTCGAAGCGCTTCAGCGGCACTTCCGTGATGGACCCAAGGTTGATGGCCGAGGCGTTGTTCACGCAGAGGTCGATGCCGCCGAACTGCGAAACGGCTTGCGCCACGGCAGATTCCACCGACTCGCCGTCGCGGACGTCACCCAGGATGGGCAGCGCGTGACCGCCGGCGTCCTCGATCTCCTTTGCGGCGGTGTAGATCGTGCCTTCGAGTTTGGGGTGGGGTTCGGCGGTCTTGGCGACCAGCGCGACGTTGGCGCCGTCGGCGGCGGCCCGCTTGGCGATCGCGAGGCCGATGCCACGGCTGGCGCCGGAGATGAACATGGTCTTTCCCGAGAGCGACATGGCTTCACCATAGAACCGTCACGAGGCGAGCACGTCGACGGTCACCGCGTCGGTGAGCCGCACCAGGTCGGCGGGCGCCAGCGCGACCTGCAGCCCGCGTCGTCCCGCGCTGCACAGCACGCGGTCCCACGCCCAGACCGAGTCGTCCACGACGGTCGGCAGCGTCCGGCGCTGGCCCAGCGGAGAGATGCCGCCGATGACGTAGCCCGAAGACCGCTCGGCGGCCGCCCGGTCAGCCATCTCGGCCCTCGGGGCACCAAGAGCGGCGGCGGCGGCCTTCAGCGACAGCTTGTAGGGCACGGGCAGCACCGCGACGGCCAGACCCGACGGCAGCGCGATCACGAGCGTCTTGAACACCTGCTCGGAGGACACCTCGACGCCGGCAGCCGCCAGCGCGGCGACGGCCTCCTCGCCGAAGGCGTCGTTACGCGGATCGTGGTGGTAGGTCAGGACCTCGTGGTCGACGTTCGCCGCGACGAGGGCGGCGATCGCCAGAGTCGCTGCGCGGGCCACGGCCTCACCGTAGTGGGCCTCACCGTAGTGGCAATTCCGGGGGAACATTCGCGGCCGTCCCCGCTGTTGTTCTGCTGTGATGGGCGCCGCAGGGCGACTCCGTCGGTACGAGCCACTAGGATCGGAAGGAAGGAGACACCTCGGTGCCAACGCTTTGCCTGGAACGACCGGTCTACGAGCTGGTTTCGTTCGACGGTGCCGCGAGAGAAGGGACGGTGTCCATCCAGATGACCGATCTCGACGGAGCAGCGCCCGCGGCGGCCGAAGAGCCGTTGATCGAGACGGATGCCGAGCTCACGGCACGTTTCGAGCGCGACGCGATACCCCTGCTGGACCAGTTGTACGGCGGTGCCTTGCGCATGACTCGCAATCCCGCGGACGCCGAGGATCTCCTGCAGGAGACCATGGTCAAGGCCTACGCCGGCTTCCGGTCGTTCCGCGCCGGGACCAACCTCAAGGCGTGGCTGTACCGCATCCTGACCAACACCTACATCAACAGCTACCGCAAGAAGCAGCGGCAGCCGGCGGAGTACCCGACCGACGAGATCACCGATTGGCAGCTCGCGGCCAACGCGCAGCACACGTCGACGGGTTTGCGCTCGGCCGAGGTCGAGGCGATGGAAGCCCTGCCGGACACCGAGATCAAGGCGGCGCTGCAGGCCCTGCCCGAGGAGTTCCGGATGGCGGTGTACTACGCCGACGTCGAGGGCTTCCCGTACAAGGAGATCGCCCAGATCATGGACACGCCGATCGGGACGGTGATGTCCCGACTGCATCGTGGACGCAAGCAGCTTCGTGAACTGCTGGCCGACGTCGCGAAGGATCGCGGCTTCATCAGGGGCCAGATCGACGAGCCCGAGGAGGTGTCTTCGTGAACGACGACTATTCACGACCCGAGGAGCACACGTTCCGCCCGCCGGTGGGTCCGGTCGACCCCGACCACCCCAAGTGCGCATCTGTCATCGCCGAGGTGTGGACGCTACTCGACGGTGAATGCACCACCGAGACGCGAGACAAGCTGCGCCATCACCTCGAGGAATGCCCGACCTGCCTGAAGCAGTACGGCATCGAAGAGCGCGTGAAGCGCCTCATCGCCACCAGGTGCAGTGGCGACAAGGCGCCGGATTCACTGCGGGCGCGGCTGCGCGTCGAGATCAGCCGCACCACCATCATTCGCAGCTAGAGGGCAGTTACTTCACTGCCTTCGAACCGCAGTTGGGGCGCTGGCCGTGATTGGCCTTGGTGTGCTTGCGGTCCCGCTTCTTACGGCCACGCTTGGCCATGGTCGTCCTCCAAAGTGTCAATTGCTTACCCGTAAGTGTCTCACGCTCGCGCCACTGCATTCCAATCCCGGGCGTGTGGTTCGATAGACACCGCAGGGGCGGCTCTAGAGACGAGTGGGTGAAGATGGCCGAGGACGTTCGCGCTGAGATCGTGGCCAGTGTGCTCGAGGTCGTGGTCAGCGAAGGCGACGACATCAACGAGGGCGATACCGTCGTCCTCCTGGAATCCATGAAGATGGAGATCCCGGTGCTCGCCGAGGCGTCTGGAAAGGTGACCGCCGTCAACGTCTCGGTCGGTGACGTCATCCAGGCCGGCGACCTCATCGCCGTCATCAGCTAGGTCGTCGACGCCGAGAGACAACGCCCGTGTCGACCCTCGGTGACCTCCTCGCCGAGCACACCATGTTGCCCGGCAACGCCGTGGACCATCTGCACGCCGTCGTGGGCGAGTGGCAGATGCTGGCAGACCTGTCCTTCGCGGACTACCTGATGTGGGTCCGTCACGACGACGGGTCGTTGGTGTGCGTCGCGCAGGTCCGCCCGAACACCGCGCCCACGGCCCTGCTGGCCGATGCGGTCGGCACCGTCAACACCGCCGACGACATGCCGGTCGTGGTCGCCGCCTTCGCCTCCGGGTCGATCGGACGTGACACTGAGCCCGTACGACTCGGGTCGCCCGAAGGTCGTTGGCTCAACGTCGAGGCCGTCCCCGTCCGTTACGGTGACCACGTCGTCGCCGTGCTCACCCATCAGACGGCGCTGGCCGACCAACGCAAGGTCAGCCCCTTGGAGCGGGCCTATCTGGACTGTGCCGCCGACATCTTGCACATGCTCTCCGAAGGCACCTTCCCCAATGTCGGCGACCTCGCGATGTCGCGGTCGAGCCCTCGGGTGGGTGACGGTTTCATCCGGCTAGACGAGGTCGGTCTGGTCAGGTTCGCCAGTCCCAACGCCATCTCGGCGTACCACCGCATGGGCCTCAACGCCGAGCTCGAGGGCCACAACCTGGTCACCATCACCCGGCCGTTGATCTCCGACCCGTTCGAGGCCCAGGAGCTGGCCAACCACGTTCGTGACTCGCTCTCCGGTGGATCCAGCATGCGCATGGAGGTCGACGCCGGGGGAGCGGCGGTCCTGCTTCGCACGATTCCGATGGTGGTCGACGGCAAGGCCGCGGGTGCGGCCGTGCTGATTCGCGACGTGACGGAAGTCAAGCGTCGCGACCGTGCGCTGCTCTCCAAGGACGCGACCATCCGCGAGATCCACCATCGGGTGAAGAACAACCTGCAGACCGTCGCCGCACTGCTGCGGCTGCAGGCCAGGCGCACCAACAACGCCGAGGGACGCGACGCGCTCATCGAGTCGGTGCGACGGGTGTCGTCGATTGCCCTGGTGCACGACGCGCTGTCGATGTCGGTCGACGAGGAGGTCAACCTCGACGAGGTGGTCGACCGCATCGTGCCGATCATGAACGACGTCGCGTCGGTCGGCCGACCCGTGCGCATCAACCGCGTCGGCGATCTGGGCGTCCTCGACGCCGACCGGGCCACGGCTCTGGTCATGGTCATCACCGAGCTCGTCCAGAACGCGATAGAGCACGCCTACGACTCGACCTCGGACAACGGCAGCGTGACGATCCGGGCGGAACGCTCCGCCCGCTGGCTCGACGTCGTGGTCCACGACGATGGTCGCGGTCTGCCGGAGGGGTTCAGCTTGGAGAAGTCCGACAGCTTGGGCCTACAGATCGTGCGGACGTTGGTGGCCGCCGAACTCGACGGGTCGCTGGGCATGCACGCGGTGGAGACCGGCGGAACCGACGTCGTCCTACGGGTGCCCGTCGGTCGCCGGGGCCGGTCGGCGCAGTAACGCGGTCGTCACATCTTGGAAATCATGCGGGCCATTGCAGTTGGCGCAAAAATTTACGGCCCCGGCGAATGCCGGGGCCGTAAAGGTGAAGAAATGCGAGCTATACGCCCGTACGAGCCTTGGTCCGTGCATTGCGACGCTTGAGCGCGCGACGCTCGTCCTCGCTCATGCCGCCCCAGACGCCCGCGTCCTGACCGGACTCCAATGCCCAGCTCAGGCACTCCGTCGTCACCGGGCAGCGGTTGCAGACGATCTTCGCGTCAGCGATCTGAGCGAGCGCCGGGCCGCTGTTTCCCACGGGGAAGAACAGTTCCGGATCCTCGTCACGACAGACCGCCTTGTGCCGCCAATCCATAGCTACTACTCCTATTCCTGTGCGCAGCAAGGCGCACGAGCTTTTCTTCGGCTGTTAACGCGTGCACATCAAATGTTTCTGCACTGTTGCAAACGATGCTTCCACAGGCTCAACAGATGTCAATAGAGGCGCGTTCACACGTGGGCAATCTCACTGGCATCGTTAGAGGGGACCGGGTGGCCGGACCCCCCTGACGTTTGTACTACACTTGCCGTACTTGCGCCCTAATTCGCGCGAGTCCACAGCGCTTTAGCAGGTCAAGCCTTTTTCGGTGGCGGCGCCACCACGCCGAGGGCATCCCGTACCGACGTGAACGTCATCCTTTCGCGCTGGCCGACGTAATCTCCGTCGATTTGGCAGGCGACCGGCGTGTCGGCCGTCACGCGTACCCACGGCACGTCGTCGTCCCGCACCAGATGCTTGGCGTCGAGCCGCGGGTTCTTCGACAGCATCTGCCGCACCAGCCCCAGATTGGCCCAGATGTTCATGCTCGTGGTGGCGAAGACGCCGAGGTTGGATTCGAAGCTGGTGTCGGGATTGGTCCACACCGGCCGGGTGTTGGCGTAGGTCCACGGGCTCGAGTTCGACACGAAGGCGAAGTGCACGCCGCTCACCGGTGCGCGTCCCGCGAGCTCCAGCGTCATCGACGGTTCGCGACGGGCGCTGGCCAGCACCTCTCGGGTGGCCACCGTGATGTAGCGCGACGCGGTGACCTTGCGTCCCTTCTCCCGCTGAGCCTCCACGGCGGCCACGACGTCGCCGTCGACGCCCATGCCCGCGGTGAAGACCCCCCAGCGGTCGCCGCAGTCCATCAGCCCGATGCGACGCCACTTGACCCCGCGCCGGTAGGCGCCGAGGAGGTCGACGAGCTGATTGGTCGCCTCGACCGGATCGGGGCTGATGCCCAGCGCGCGGGCGAACACGTTCGCCGAGCCGCCGGGGACCACCGAGATCGCCGGGCCGCGCTTGGGCGGGGTCTGACCGCAGTCGCCGAGGATGCCGTTGACCACTTCGTTGACGGTTCCGTCGCCACCGTGGACGATCACCACGTCGGTACCGTCTCGCGCTGCGTCCCTTGCGATTTCGATCGCATGGCCGCGGTGGTCGGTGTGGGCGACGGTCAGCTTGACGCGGCTCTCGAGGGCGTGCGCCAGAAGATCACGCCCCGCCGGCGTGGTCGACGTGGCGTTGGGGTTGACGATCAGCACGGCACGCACGGGGCTCAACCCTATCGGCATGCCACCACGGCGCGCTCTACGCTCGTCGATGTGATCGTGCCCTCGCCCTCAACCATCCGTCAGGCGGCCGCCATCGTGGCACTGGAGGGCGTCGCACTCGTGGTCGTGGCGGTGGTGTTCGTCGTCCGGGCCCTCGAGGGCGCCCGCGAGGTGTCGATCAGCGGCTACGGCACGGCTGCCTGGTACGTCGTCATGGGCGCCGCGGTGATCACCGCGGCGTGGGCACTGTGGACCGGCCGGCGCTGGGGGCGGGGGATCGCGGTGTTCGCGCAGCTCCTGCTGCTGCCGGTGGCGTGGTACATCGCGGTCGGCTCGCAGCAGTGGTCCTACGGCATTCCCGTCGCCGTCGTCGCGATCGCCGCGTTGGTGCTGCTGTTCAGCCCCTCGGCGGTGCAGTGGCTGGCTCAGAGCTCCGACGACGTCTGAGGCGTTGCCGCGGTGGGTGTCGCGGCCAGTGCCGACAACTCCTCACCGGTCACCCGATAGGTGATCCACTCGGTCTGCGGGTGGCCTCCGACGGCGTCGTAGAGGGCAATCGCGTTGGAGTTCCAGTCGAGCACGGCCCACGTCAGCCGGGAGTAGCCCTTGTCGACGCATTCCCGGGCCAACGTCGACAGCAGCGTCCGCGCCAGGCCGTGTCGACGGAACGCGGGGCGTACGAAGAGGTCCTCCAAATAGATGCCGGCCACGCCGTCCCAGGTGGAGAAGTTGTAGAACCACAGCGCCGTGGCGGCGGGCTGACCGTCGACCTCGGCGACGTGCGCCTGCACCGTGGCCGGATCGCCGAACAGCGCTTCGTGCATCTGGGCCTCGGTCACCGTGCACTCCTCGGCGGCATGCTCGAACTCGGCCAGCTCGCGCACCATGGCGACCAGTTCGGCCTCGTCACCGGGTCGCGCCCGACGGATGTTCACGGTCATGTGCTGACTCCCAACGCGCTCAGGATGGTGCGGAACTTCGTATTCGTCTCGGCCACTTCGTCATCCGGGTTCGATTCGGCGACGATCCCGCCGCCGGACCTGGCCTGAGCCGTGCGGCGGTCGGCCGAGAGCTCCGCGCAGCGAATCGACACCACCCAGGTGCCGTCGCCGTGGTCGTCGCACCATCCGACGGCGCCGGCGTAGAACCCGCGATCGCCCTCGACGTCGGAGATCAGGCGGACGGCATCCGCGGTGGGCACTCCGCCGACCGCCGCGGTGGGGTGTAGCGCCATCGCGAGATCCAATGCGGTGAATGACTCTTCGCGTAGGCGTCCGGTGATCGGGGTGTTCAGATGCCACACGGCCGCGGTGCGGCTCAGTTCCGGGGTGGGGGCGATGTCGAGGTCGGTGCACAGCGGCTGCAACGCCGCCCGCATCTGTTCGACCACCAGTCGATGCTCGTGCAGGTCCTTCGCGGAGTCGGCGAGGGCAGCACCGTTGGCCCGGTCGATCACGGGATCGGTCGATCGGGGAGCCGACCCCGCGAACGGCTGACAGGTCACCACCTCGCCGCGGCGGGCCACCAGCAACTCGGGGCTCGCACCGAGCAGCGCGGTGCCGACGTGGCGCCCGCCCGCTGCGCTCAAGTCGACGAAGTAGGCCGTGGCCGAGCCGTCTTCGGCGAGTCGGCGCACCACCATGCCGACGTCGAGCGGGCTGTCGGCGAGCAGATGCACGGCGCGGGCCAGCACCACCTTGCTCAGCGGCGAGGCCGGGTTGCGCAGCTGTTCCAGCGCCGTGACGATGCGCGCCCGATGTTCGGCGGGGTCGGGCACCGTCTCGGTGATGCGGACGGCGGGCATGGTGCGCGTGGGCCACTCGGGCAGCGCGCCGGTGCGACGGACGTGGCCCGGCCTGAAGAGCGCTGCCGGCTGGCTGACGTCGAAGGGAAACGCGCCCAAGATCATTGGGGTCTCGTGCGCGGCCAGTGCGGCCCGCGCGTCGGCGAGGGCGGGGTAGGCGACCATCACGCCGTCGGCGACGAGCACCTCCCCGCGCGCCGCCAGGACGAAGGTCGGCTCCGTCACGCGGGCAGGCAGGGGTTGGGATGCCCGGTCAGACCGAGCGCACCGATCTGCCGGACACCGTGCTCGAAGCCGCACACCGCGATCGACGCCGCCGCCATCGACACTCTGATGCCCTCGGCGATCGGCAGCTCGATCCAACGGATCATCACCGAGCGTGAGAAGTGTCCGTGCCCCACCAGCACCACGTCACGCGACTCCATGTGCGACAGCGCGAGGGCGACGGCGCGGTCGGCGCGTTCGGTGACCGCCTCGGTGCTCTCCCCGCCGGGGCAGCCGTACTTCCATACCGTCCAGTCCGGGGTGGTCTCGCGAATCTGGGCGGTGGTCAGGCCCTCGTAGTCGCCGTAGTCCCACTCGGCCAGCAACGGAGTCACCTCGTCGACGGTCAACCCGGCCAACTCGGCGGTGACCAGCGCGCGGTGGCGAGGGCTGGAGATCACCATCGGGTCGCGCAGTCGCAGGTCGGCCAGCGCATCCCGGGCCAGTGTGGCTTGCTCACGGCCCTCGTCGGTCAGCTCGAGGTCGGTGCGCCCGGTGTGCCTGCCGCTCTTGGACCATTCCGTCTCGCCGTGCCGCAAGAGCAGGAGGCGATGCGCGCGCACGCCACTTCCCGGGTCGCTACGCTCCTGCCCTTCGGATCCACTTCCCGGGTCGCTACGCTCCTGCCCTTCGGATCCACTTCCCGGGTCGCTACGCTCCTGCCCTTCGGAAACGCTCACACCCGCGATTGTGCCGCACGCGCCTTCCCGGGTTGCGCGTGCCAGGATGAACGGCACACCTAGGGCGAGCGAATCGACGGGAACCACATGACGCGAGTACTGGCAGTCGCCAACCAAAAGGGCGGGGTTGCCAAGACGACCACGGTGGCGTCGCTGGGCGCGGCGATGGCCGAGCAGGGGCGACGCGTGCTGCTCGTCGACCTGGATCCGCAGGGATCGCTGACGTTCTCCCTGGGCCATGACCCGGACAAACTGGCGGTGTCCATCCACGAGGTGCTGCTCGGCGACGTGGAGCCCGACACCGCGCTGCTCGAGACGCCAGAGGGCATGACGCTGATGCCGGCGAACATCGACCTCGCGGGTGCCGAGGCGATGCTGTTGATGCGGGCTGGCCGGGAGTACGCGCTGAAGCGGGCGCTGGCCAAGATCGGCGACCGATTCGACGTCGTCATCGTCGACTGCCCACCGTCGCTTGGCGTGCTGACCCTCAACGGACTGACCGCCGCCGACGAGGTGATCGTGCCGCTGCAGTGCGAGACGCTCGCGCACCGTGGCGTCGGCCAGTTCCTGCGCACCGTCGACGACGTGCAGCAGATCACCAACGCCGACCTGGTTCTGCTGGGGGCGCTGCCCACGCTGTACGACTCACGGACCACGCACAGCCGCGACGTGATCCTCGACGTCGTCGACCGCTACCAGCTGCCGGTGTTGGCCCCGCCGATTCCCAGAACGGTGCGCTTCGCCGAGGCGAGCGCGTCAGGAGCCTCGGTGCTGGCGGGCCGAAAGAACAAGGGCGCCTTGGCTTATCGCGAGCTCGCGGCCGCCCTTCTCAAGCACTGGAAGTCGGGCAAGGCGTTGCCGACTTTCACTCCGGAGATCTAGTCAGGCCAGTGCGACGAGGGTGTCACCCCGTTGTTCGAGCACGGCCGTGCCCGCGACGTCGGGAACGACGGGGGACTGACTTGGCGGGCGCGGCACGGCGATGTGCGACTCGCCGGCGCCGGTCTCGGGGTTGAACACGTCATAACCCGAGGTGACGGGAACGAGCATCCGCCCAGCCATCAGGGTCGCCGGGCCGACCGGCGCCTGGGCGTTCACCGGAGTCACGGTGTACTTGTATCGCAACCCGTTGGCCTCGAAGACCATCACCGAATTTCCGGTCCACCAGGTGATGAGGTCACCGGCCCGTGACGCCACCGACTGCGGCGACGCCGGACCGGGCAGGGCGGTGCTGGCGATCGTGGTGCCCGTGTCGTCGATGACGTTGACGGTGGGCGTCGGCTTGGACAGGTAGACCGCCGTGGTGGTGTCGGACACGGCGATGACCCGCGCGTCGGAGTCGGCGGGCACGCCCGGCAGCTGCACGATCTTCGTAGTCGGCTCGTCCTCCTGATCGGCGGGCACCAGCAGCGTCAGCCGCAGGTCGGCCTGGCCGGGGCACTTCTGCAGCACCGACACCGCGTTGGAGCTGGCGGCGGCCGACACCATCGCGCACAGCGGTTGAGCCGGGACGCCGGGCTTGATCCTGGCGTCGAGGTAGCCGTAGCCGATCATCCGCACCATGTCGGATCGCCACAGCTCGAGTCGGGTGTCGCCGACCGACAACACGGTCGACCCGTCCGAGGACAGTGTCACGTCCGGATCGGCGTACGCGGTGCGGGAGTAGTGGCGGCGTCCGGTCTGCCCGTCGATGGTGGTCACCTGGCCGCAACCCCGGTCGTCGGGGTATACCGCGACGGCGTCGTTGTAGACGTAGGTGACACCGCACAGCGGCACGCCACGGGCATAACTCCACAGCACGCGTCCGGTGGCGGGGTCTCGGCCGTCGACCTCTCGCCCGTCCCCGGTGACGACGGCGCCACCGGCGACGACGGGCCGACGGGTCTTCGGGCTCGCGGCGCTCCACACCTCCCGCAGCGCGGTCGGGACGTCGCGGGCGGCCTTCAGCGCAGGCACCGGCTCGGCAGCGGGCTTGCTGATGGTGGCCCTGGCATCACTGCTCCACCAGATGAGTCCCGCGGCGACGGCGAGGACCACCACGATCGCAGCCGCGGCCAGGAGATCGCCCCTGGTACGGCGTTCCGGCGGGCAGGAGCGCCGCGACCGCGGGATCTTCACGGCTTGAACCATCGGGAGGTGGGCGCTCCGGTCAGCTGGTGGTCGGCGCGGACGTGCTGGGGCGACGACGCCTGCGCCGGCGCTTGGCCGGGCCGGTGGAGTCGCCCGCGGGGGTGGTCTCGTCGTCGCCCGCGGTCGAGGGCGCCTGCCGGGCCTCGGTGCCCTGCTCGCAGTCGGTGGCCGACTTCACCGCACCGCGGGTGCGCTGCCGGGTCCGGTCCCGATTGCGCGCCGGGCGATCGCTGCTGACGCGCTTCTCACCGTCGCCGGACTCGCGCTTGGGCCGGTCCCTCGACTCGGTGGAGCGCGTCGCCTTGCCAATCGAGCCGGTGGCGTCGGTCGGAATGCCCAGTTCTTCGTAGAGGTGCGCCGAACTCGAGTACGTCTCGACGGGATCGGGGGTGTCGAGGCCGAGAGCCTTGTCGATCATCGTCCAGCGGGGCAGCTCGTCCCAGTCGACCAGCGTCACCGCGATGCCGGTCTTGCCCGCGCGGCCGGTACGGCCGATACGGTGGACGTAGGCCTGCTCGTCCTCCGGAATCTGATAGTTGATGACGTGGGTGATGTCGTCGATGTCGATGCCGCGGGCCGCGACGTCGGTGGCGACCAGCACGTCGACGTCACCGTTGCGGAAACCCTTGAGCGCCTTCTCTCGCGCGGCCTGGCCGAGGTCGCCGTGCACCGCGCCCACCTTGAAGCCGCGCTCGGCGAGCTCGTCGGCGACCTTCTGCGCGGTGCGCTTGGTGCGGGTGAAGATCATGGTCGCGCCGCGACCCTCGGCCTGCAGGATGCGGGCGACCATCTCGACCTTGTCCAGGGCGTGCGCGCGGAAGGCGTGCTGCTTGGTGTTCTCGTGGGTGGCCGCCGAATGGGGTGCCTCGGCGCGGATGTGCGTCGGCTGGTTCATGAACGTGCGGGCCAGGGTGATGATCGGATCGGGCATCGTCGCCGAGAACAGCATCGCCTGCCGGTCGTCCGGAGTCTGCTTGAGGATCCGCTCGATGTCGGGCAGGAAGCCGAGGTCGAGCATCTCGTCGGCCTCGTCGAGCACCAGCACCGACAGCCCGCCGAGCTGCAGGTGTCCCTGCTGGGCGAGGTCGAGCAGGCGGCCGGGCGTGCCGACGACGACGTCGACGCCCTTTTGCAGTGCCTCGATCTGCGACTCGTAGGGACGGCCGCCGTAGATGGAGGTGACGACCATCTTCCGGTCGCCGACCGTGAGGTACTTCGCGGCGTTGGCGAGGTCTTCGTAGACCTGGATGCACAGCTCGCGGGTGGGCACCACGATGAGTGCGCGGGGGATGCCGGTCAGTGGCCGCGTCTCGTCGGTGACGATGCGGTGCAGCAGTGGCACGCCGAAGGCGAAGGTCTTGCCCATGCCGGTGCGGGCCTGACCGATCAGGTCGTCGCCGGACAGAGCCAGCGGCAGGGTCAGTTCCTGGATCGCGAAGGTGTGCTCGATGCCGCCCTCGGCCAGGGCCCGGACGATTTCCTCGCGCACGCCGAGCTCGGCGAAGGTGGTGGTCTTGGGGGCTGCCTCGGGGGCGTCGACGACCACGACGATGTCGGGGGTCGCGACGTCGGACTCGGACTCGGGGCCGTTGGGGGTGGTGGTGAATGAAGTCATGCGTTTGCCGACGTAACCTTTCGTTTGTCAATCTCGCGGCGTCCACACGCGCACACGGGTTCGACGAAGGAACGTTGGGGGCCTCGGCTTCCGGGGAAGCGGACCGACACGTGCACGCACATTTCTTGGTAGCGGCGGGTATGAGACGTGCCGCTTCCGATGACCATGATAGCTGGCCGGTCATTCGGTGCCGTCGCGGCGCCGATCGGCGTGCCGGGCCCGTCTAGAGTCGAGCCATGACTCCGACGCAGCCCGGGGCTTCGCCCGAGCAGACGGTGGCCCCGACGGTGGCAAGGCACGCAGGCGTCGACCAGCTGTTCGCGCTCCTGGCCTACGGCGAGGTGGCCGCCTTCTACCGCCTCACCGACGAGGCACGGATGGCCCCCAATCTGGCGGGTCGGATCAACATGGCCAGCATGGCGGCCGCCGAGATGAACCACTACGAGCTGCTGCGCGAGGCGCTGGCCAAGCGGGGCGTCGACATCGTGCCCGCGATGACCAAGTACGCCTCGGCTCTGGAGAACTACCACCGGTTGACCACGCCGAGTACCTGGCTCGAAGCCCTGGTGAAGACCTACATCGGCGACGCGCTGGCCGCCGACTTCTACCTCGAGATCGCCGACGCGCTCCCGGAGGACGCGGCCGACGTCGTGCGCGCGGTGCTCTCCGAGACCGGACACTCGCAATTCGTCGTGGCCGAGGTCAAGGCCGCGGTCACGGCCAGCGACAAGCAGCGCCACCGGCTGGCGCTGTGGTCGCGGCGGCTACTCGGTGAGGCCATCACCCAGGCGCAGTACGTGCTTGCCGAGCACGACGAGCTGGTCGACTTCGTCGTCTCCAGCGGTGAGGGTCTGGGCCGGCTGACCGAGTTCTTCGGCCGGCTGCAGGAGACCCACAACGCGAGGGTGCGCGAGCTCGGTCTCGGTTAGGCCTACTTGGTGCAGGTGGCGATCATCGAGTTGGTGTTCTGGGCCACCAGGACCGTGCCGTTGGCGTCGGTGACCGAGCAGTTCAGCTGACCGGTTAGGCTGGTCGCGGTGACCGACGTCAGCTCGACGCCCGGGTCCAGCGTCACCGAACGCACCCAGGGCAGCGCGACGTTGAACTGCGTCTGCAACGCGCCCTGGCCGTCGGTGTAGACCACGGTGACCAGGTCGAGAAGCGGCCGGGTGCCTGTCACCTGGTACGTGACCGTCCGCGGGGAGGCGACCGGGATCGGGGCGGCCGGCAGGGGTGCCGGGGCGGCGGTGGCGGTGGGGGTCGGCGGGACGGTGGTGACCGTCTCCGGGGACAGCGCGGCGACCGGCGGGGGAGGTGCGACGGAACTGCGGACCGGCGGCGCCGTTGCCGGGGTCGTGACGGCGTCCTGAGCTGCCGTCGTCGGCGTGGACGCGACGATCGTCTTGGACACCGAGCCGCTGTCGCCGCCGCCGAGGATCACCACGGTGCAGATGATGGCGACGAGCAGGATTGCCCCGGCGACGCCGGCGACCCAGATCCACCGTCGGTCGATGGCCTCTTCGTACTCGTAGACGTCGTCGTCGAGGTAGTCGTCGCCGTGGTCTTCCGGGTGGTGCCCGTAGTCGGAGTCGCGGTCGTAGGTGTCGTAGTCCTGTACCGCGCTGGCCGCGGACCGGCCGCCGTATTCGTAGCGGGATCCGGGCCGGTACTCGTATCCCGACGACGAGTAAGACGACGACGAGCCGTAAGAGCCGCGCGTGTCGTAGTCGGGGTCGTACTCCCGGCGCCGATAGGTCGCGCCACCGTCTACGACGCCGCTCTCGACGTCGGTGTACCCGCCGGATCGTGCGCTACGAATACCGGTGGCTCCGGCGTTGCGCGCCGTCGTCGAGGTCCTCGAAGTCTTCGAATACGTTCCGTAAGGCCTGTCCATACCGCTTTCCCGGGAGTCGTCTACGTGTGTTGAGGCGATGCTAACGAGGCTGAAGTGACGCACGAGGTTGACGCGCCTGGGGCCAGATCACGGTCCGGACTCGGTTGGCTCACGGCCCGTGACGTGCGAACCGAGCCGGTCAGCGCTGCGCTGTCCGCGAAGTCGCACCACCGTCGGCGCGCGTGACGCGGGCCGTCCACTAGCCTGCTCAAGGGAAAGACCAACGAAGGGAAGGGTTCACGTGGAGGTCAAGATCGGCGTCACCGACAGTCCGCGCGAGCTGGTGCTCCAAAGCGCGCAGACCCCGGGCGACGTGGAGGAATTGGTGATTGCGGCCCTCGGCAAGGACTCGGGCGTGCTCGCGTTGTCCGACGAGAAGGGCCGCCGCTACCTGATCCAGAACAGCCGGATCGCCTACGTCGAGATCGGCGCCGCCGACTCGCGCCGAGTCGGTTTCGGCATCGGAGCGACGGCCGCGGCCGTCGCCGACAAGCTCAGCTAGAAGCGGGTCAGCGGCACGTGTGACAGTCCGCCCCAGGCGAACTGCACCGTGCCGTCGACCGCGGCCTCCTTGGAGATCGGCCGGTCGGAGTTGAGCCAGTAGCGCGCGCAGTCGACGCTCGTCGACACCAAGCCGACGGCGATCATCCTGGCCCGGTGTGCCTCGAGCCCGGAATCACTGCTGATCAGTTCGAACACCGCATCGGTGCACGCCTCGGTCGCCACCTTGACCTGAGCCGACACCTGCGGCTCGGTCACGTAGTCGTTCTCGAAGATCAGCCGGTATCCCTGGCCGTCGTGCTCGATGAAGTCGAAGAAGGCCCCCACGGCGGCGCGCAGCCGCTGGCGGTTGTCGGTCGTGGTGCGCAACGCCTGCTGAACACCGGTCACCAGGTTGTCGACGTGGCGTTCCAGGACCGCCAGGTAGAGCTCGAGCTTCGACGAGAAGTGTTGATACAGAACCGGTTTGCTGACACCGGCTCGGTCGGCGATCTCGTCCATTCCGGCGGCGTGGTAGCCGCGGTCGACGAAGACCTCGCTCGCGGCGACCAAGAGTTGCCCGCGCCGCTCGTCGCGGGGCAGGCGGTTTCCGCGCCGGTTCCCGCCGGTGGTGTTCCCGGTCGACGGACCGCCACCGCTCGACTGAGCACCCTTCCGTTCGGCGATGTCGCTCATGACTCCTCTATCCAGATGTGGAACTGCGGCCCGGTGTTGGCCGCCCCGGTGGGAGCCGTTGATCGGGCTGGTCATCGAACCGACACTACTACCGGTGCTCGCAGCCGTGCGTCATGTGATGGCATGTGCCGGTGGCGCGCCACGGCCGCTCTCCGGCGCGCCTGTGCCATTCTGGTGCGGTGACCTACGACCCGGGGCGTCGCCGGGCCGGCGGCAATCAAGCCCGGGGCGAGAGAGGCGACGGGAGCTATGACGGCGGCGGTCGTCAACCCGTCCTGCGCAGCGAGTTCCGTGAACCCCTGCGCGCGCAGCGCGACCCCCTGGCCGACGCCCGCGGCCGCGTGCGGTCCAATCGCGACGAACATCAGCGTTGGCGCAAGCAGTCGTGGCTGGGCCGGTTCGTCTCGACCTACGGCTGGCGGGCCTACGCCCTGCCGATCCTGGCCGTGATCACGGTGCTGGTCGTCTACCAGGCCGTCACCGGCACCACGGCCCCGACGCCGGTCAACGCGGAGGGACCCGTTCAGGGCCCGCCGACCATCGGCGCCACCGGCACCGGGATCATCGGCGCCCCACCCAAGGGCATGACGCAGTTCGACGCGAACCTTCCGACCGGGATCCTTCCGGAGGGAGGCCCCTTCACCGAGGCCGGCGCGAAGACCTGGCACGTCGTGCCCGGGACCACGCCCAAGGTCGGCGAGGGCACGACGAAGTCGTTCACCTACACCGTCGAGGTGGAGGACGGCGTCGACACCACGTCCATCGGTGGCGACGAGGCCTTCGCCCGGATGGTCAGCGAAACGCTGAACAACCCGAAGAGTTGGACGCACAACCCGCAGATCGCCTTTACCCGCATCGACGACCCCGCGCAAACCCCGGACTTCCGCGTGTCGCTGACCTCGCCAATGACCGTGCGCGAGGGATGCGGCTACGACATCCCGCTGGAGGCCTCCTGTTACAACCCGGCCTACCTCGGTGACCAGTCACGGGTGTTCGTCAACGAGGCCCGCTGGGTGCGCGGCGCGGTTCCGTTCCAGGGAGACATCGGCTCCTATCGCCAGTACCTGGTCAACCACGAAGTCGGGCACGCCATCGGCTATCAGAAGCACGAACCCTGCGCCGAGAACGGGGCCCTGGCCCCGATCATGATGCAGCAGACGTTCTCCACCAGCAACGACGACGACGCCCGCTTCGATCCACTGTCGGTGCAGGCCGACGGCAAGACGTGTCGCTTCAACCCGTGGCCCTATCCGATCGCCTGACCCCGATGCCGTCGCCGTTGCCACCACTGGTCGAGCCCGCCGCCGACCTGACGCGTGACGAGGTTGCGCGCTATAGCCGTCACGTGATCATTCCCGACCTCGGCGTCGACGGCCAGAAGCGGCTCAAGAACGCTCGCGTCCTGGTGATCGGGGCCGGCGGACTCGGCTCCCCGACGCTGCTGTACCTGGCCGCCGCGGGTGTCGGCACCCTGGGCATCGTGGACTTCGACGTCGTCGACGAGTCCAATCTGCAACGCCAGATCATCCACGGCCAGGCCGACGTCGGCCGGCCCAAGGCGCAGAGCGCCCGCGACTCCGTCGTCGCCATCAACCCGCTGGTGGCGGTGCGACTCCACGAGGTCCGGCTCGCGCCCGACAACGCCGTCGACCTGTTCGCGCAATACGACCTGATCGTGGACGGCACCGACAACTTCGCGACCCGTTACCTGGTCAACGACGCCGCGGCACTGGCGGGAAAGCCCTACGTCTGGGGCTCCATCTACCGCTTCGAAGGCCAGGTCTCGGTGTTCTGGGAGGACGCCCCCGACGGGCGGGGCCTCAACTACCGCGACCTGTATCCCGAGCCGCCACCGCCCGGCATGGTGCCGTCGTGCGCCGAGGGTGGCGTCCTGGGCATCCTGTGCGGTTCGATCGCCTCGGTGATGGGCACGGAGGCGATCAAACTGCTCGTCGGCATCGGCGAACCGCTGCTGGGCCGGGTGCTGATGTACGACGCGCTGCAGATGGCCTACCGCACCGTCGCCGTTCGCAAGGATCCCGCGGCGCCGCCGATCACCGGGCTCGTCGACTACGACGAGTTCTGCGGCGTGGTGTCCGACGCCGCGGCCGACGCGGCCGACGCGGCCGCCGACGCCACCGTCACGCCCCGCGAGCTGCGCGACATGCTGGATTCCGGCCGTCGCATCGCGTTGATCGACGTGCGGGAACCCGTGGAGTGGGCCATCAACCACATCGAGGGTGCCGAACTGATCCCGAAGTCGGTGATCGACGCGGGCGACGGCCTTGCGAAGCTGCCGCAGGACCGCACGCCCGTGCTGTACTGCAAGACCGGGGTGCGCTCGGCCGAGGCGCTGGTCACCCTCAGGGGCGCGGGTTTCGCCGACGCGATGCACCTGCAGGGCGGAATCGTGGCGTGGGCGCGGCAACTCGAACCCGACATGGTCATGTACTGACGGCTCGATGGCCAGCCCACGCCTTAGGCTGAGTCTGTGAGTGCCGACATGCCGCCCGATCACGTCCTGGCGGCGTTTGGTCTCTCGGGTGTCCGGCCCGTTCCCCTCGGTTCCAGTTGGGAGGGTGGCTGGCGCTGCGGCGAAGTGGTGCTGTCGATGGTGGCCGAGCACGCGCGTGCGGGGTGGTCGGCGAAGGTCCGGGAGACGCTCTTCGTCGACGGGGTGCGTCTGGCCCGCCCGGTGCGCTCGACCGACGGCCGCTACGTCGTGGCCGGGTGGCGAGCCGACACCTTCGTCACCGGGACGCCGGAGCCACGCCACGACGAGGTCGTCTCCGCTGCCGTGCGGCTGCACGAGGCCACGGCCAAGCTGGAACGTCCGCGATTCCTGACCCAGCCGCCGTCGGCGCCCTGGTCCGACGTCGACGTGTTCATCGCCGCCGACCGCGCCGCCTGGGAGGACCGCCCGCTGCACGGGCTGCCGCCGGGTGCGCGCGTCGCGCCGGGCGGGGCCGACGGGCAACGTTCGATCGATCTCATCGCTCAGCTGGCCGCGTTGCGCCGGCCGACGCGTAGCCCCAGTCAGCTCGTGCACGGGGACCTCTACGGCACCGTGCTCTTCGCCGGCACCGCGGCGCCGGGCATCACCGACATCACGCCCTACTGGCGGCCGGCGTCCTGGGCGGCCGGGGTCGTCGTGGTCGACGCCCTGGCGTGGGGTGAGGCCGACGACGGACTCGTCGAGCGTTGGGCGCCCCTGCCCGAGTGGCCGCAGATGTTGTTGCGTGCGTTGATGTTCCGGGTTGCCGTCCATGCGCTGCATCCGCGGTCGACGGCCGCGGCGTTCCCCGGCCTGGCCCGGACGGCAGCGCTGGTGCGCCTGATCCTCTAGCCGGCGCTCAGAACGCGTGCCGCACCTCGCGCAGCGCGATGCGACCGTCATCGGAGAGCACGCCCTCGGATCGCAGCAGCTCCAGCTGACGCGTCTGCAGATGGGGTGCGGGCCGGCCCGATGCCCTGATCACCCGGTGCCACGGCAGGTCCGACGAGTCGGTCCTCATGATCCACGCGACGATCCGCGGGCTGGGAAGCCCTGCGGCGTCGGCGATGTCGCCGTAGGTCGACACCCTTCCCGCCGGTATGGCGGCGACCAAGGAGCGGACGGTCTCGACCTGGTCGTCGGTGATGGGCGCGATCGCTCAGCCCACCAGTTCACGGATCAGCCGGGCCGTCTCGGCGGGCCTGGCGAGCGGCACCATGTGGTCGCAGTCGACGTCGCGCAGGGTGAAGTCGGATCCCAGCGCCTCGCGCAGCGTCGCGACGAGTTCCTCGGTGACATAGGGGGGTTCGGTTCGCTCGGCCCGCACGACCGTCGTCGGCGTGCCCGGCCTCGGCACGGCGATCGGCCGCGCCAGCTCGCTCCAGTAGGACATGACCGCCGGAAGGCCGATCCGCCAACCGACCCGGCCGTTCGGCAAGTCGACCAGGTGCTCGTCGAGTTCGCGCTCCAACTCGGCGGCGTCGACTTCGCGCCAGGACCCCGAGACCTTGTCGGCGCGCGCGGCGTCCCGATCGGCGAAGTCCGGGGATCGAAGCATGGCGTCGGCGATCTCGCGCATCCACTCCCCGTCGAGCCCGACCGCCGGATCGAGCAGGATCAGACCGGCGACCAGCTCGGGTGAGGTCGCCGCGAGCCTCAGCGCGACGGCGCCGCCAAAGGAGTGGGCGACCACCCAGACCGGGGCGTCGGCCTCCCTCCGCAGCAAGTTCGCCAGCGCCGCGACGTTGGCGTCGATGGTCCACGGTGCGGCCCACGACGACCAGCCGTGGCCCAGCAGGTCCGGAGCCAGGATCGAATACTCCCCGAGTCGTACGGCGAGGGACTCCCAGCGCTGGCCGTGTCCCGTCAGCCCGTGCAGCGCCAGGATCCGGGGCGGTGTGCGCGGGCCGAAGCGGCGCACGCTCAAGACGTCGGTCACGGTGTCGATGCTGCCAGCCGCGCGTCGGATGTTCTTGTCGTACCCCCGTGGTGACATGTCCTCATGCCCGCTCCGCGCATCGCACCGACTCCCACCGTGCTGACCGATCCCGGTCTGCGCGGCACCGTGCGTCTGATCGGTGGGCCGGGAACCGGGAAGACCTCGCTGCTGGTCGACGCCGCCGCCTCCCGGATCGCGGCGGGGCTCGCTCCGGAATCGGTTCTGCTGCTCACGGGTTCGGCGCGGCTGAGCGCTACGGCCCGGGCGCTGGTCACGTCCGCGCTGCTGGCGAACGGCCCGTCGGCGGTGCGCGAACCGATGGTGCGCACCGTGCACTCCTACGCCTTCGCGGTGTTACGGCTCGCGGCCCAGCGCAACGGGGACCCGCCACCGCGGCTGGTCACCAGCGCCGAGCAGGACGGCATCGTCCGCGAACTCCTCGCCGGTGACCTCGAGGACGGTCCGGACGCCGCGGTGACGTGGCCGCGCCACCTGCTCCCTGCCCTCGGCACCGTCGGCTTCGCCAACGAACTGCGGGATCTGCTGGCGCGATGCATCGAGCGGGGCGTGGAACCGACTGCGCTGCAACGCCTCGGGCGGCGGGCCGGCCGCCCGGAGTGGGTTGCGGCGGGTCAGTTCGCGCAGGTCTACCAGCAGGTGATGTCGTTGCGATCCGCGGTAGGCATGGCGGCGCCGCAGGCCACGGTGCCGGCGCTGGGTGCGGCCGAGCTGGTCGGTGCCGCGCTCGAGGCCTTCGCCGCCGACGCCGAACTGCTGGCGTCCGAGCGTGGCCGCATCCGGCTGCTGCTGGTCGACGACGCCCAGAACCTCGACCCGCAGGCCGCCCTGCTGGTGCGGGTGCTGGCGGCGGGAGCCGAACTGGCCGTCATCGCAGGCGATCCCAACGAGTCGGTTTTCGGCTACCGCGGCGCCGACCCGGCTCTGCTGGGTGCGGGTGATGATCCGAGGATCGTGCTCGGTGAGTCGCACCGGTGTGCCGCCGCCGTGGCGCGTGCGGTGACGGGTATCGCGAGTCGGCTGCCCGGCGCCGACGACGCCCGGCGCGTGACGTCGGCGGGCGATCGGGAGGGATCGGTGGCGGTGCGGGTCGCCGCATCGGAGCGTGCGGAGGCCGCGATGATCGCCGACGGGCTGCGACGGGCGCACCTGGTGGACGGCGTGCCGTGGTCGCAGATGGCTGTCGTGGTCAGGTCGATGCCGCGGGTGGGTGCCGGCCTGGCGCGTGCCCTGACGGTGGCGGGCGTCCCCGTCGCCCAGCACGCCTCGACGGGCCCACTCGCCGAGATGCCCGCCGCGGCAGCGTTGCTCACGGTGCTCGACGTGGTCTCCGACGGTCTGGACGGCGAACGTGCGCTGGCCCTGCTGACCGGCCCGATCGGCCGGGTGGACCCGGTGTCACTGCGGCAACTTCGGCGCACGTTGCGTCGGGTGGACGGGGGTGACGCGTCGCGCGACTTCGCCGATCTGCTCGTCGACGCACTCGATCCGCGACGGCCCGTCGCGGACGACGTCCCCGACCAGTTGGCCAGGGCCTTGAAGCTGGTGCGCAAGGTGCTGGCCGCCGCCCGCCGCAGCCACGCCGACGGACTCGACCCACGGTTCACGCTGTGGCAGGCGTGGCATCAGACCGGCCTGCAGCGGCGGTGGCTCGCTGCCGCCGAGCGGGCTGGTACCGCCGGGATGCAGGCGGGCCGCGATCTCGACGGGGTGACGGCACTGTTCGACGTCGCCGAGCAGTACGTCACACACACGACCGGCGCCACGCTGACCGGCTTCGTCGACCACGTGCGCTCGATGGTGCTGCCCGCCGGAGGTGGCGACCCGGCCGGTGGCGGTGAGGCGGTCTCCGTGCTGTCGGCGCACGCGTCGCTGGGCCGCGAGTGGGAGTTCGTGGTCGTCGCGGGCTTGCAGGAAGGCTTGTGGCCCAACGTCGTCCCGCGTGGAGGAGTACTGGGCACACAGCAGCTCGTCGACGCCCTCGACGGGATCGCCGACGGTACGTCTGCCCGGGCACCGCTGCTGGCCGAGGAGCGCAGACTCCTGGTCGCCGCGCTCGGCCGGGCGCGTTCGCACGTCCTGGTCACGGCCGTGGATGGAGATCAGGGGGACGATGCCGTGATGCCGTCCCCGTTCGTCGCCGAACTCGCCGCGCTCGCGACGGTTTCAGCCGACGCCGACCCCGAACCGGTCCGAGCCCCCCGGGTCCTCTCACCCGCGGCGGTGGTCGGCAGGTTGCGGGCCGTCGTGTGCGCACCGGACGGCACCGTCGCCGACGACGTACGTGCCTGTGCAGCAACGCAGTTGGCGAGGCTGGCGCACGCGGGTGTACCCGGTGCGAACCCGGCGCACTGGCACGCCGCCACGACGACGTCGACCGACGCACCGCTGTGGGATGGTGACGAGCACGTCGTCACGCTGTCCCCGTCGACGCTGCAGACGCTGTCGGACTGCCCGCTGAGGTGGCTGCTCGAGCGGCACGGCGGCGACGACGGCCGCGACGTCCGGTCGGCGCTGGGCACGCTGGTGCACGCGCTGGTGTCCGACGGGGAGAAGACGGAGGGCCAGATGCTGGCCGAGCTCGAATCGGTCTGGGAGGAACTGCCCTTCGACGCGGCGTGGTTCGCGGCCAACGAACTGGAACGCCACCGCGCGATGGTGACCGCGTTCCTCCAGTGGCGGGCCCAGACCCGGCACGAGCTCACCGAGGTCGGCACCGAGGTGGAGGTCGAGGGCGTGGTGACAGTCGGCGACGGCGACCAGCCGGGCGTGCGGGTCCGAGGACGGGTCGACAGGCTGGAGCGTGACGCCGAGGGCCGACTGGTCGTCGTGGACGTCAAGACCGGCAAGAGCCCGGTCAGCAAGGACGACGCACAGCAGCACGCCCAGCTCGCCATGTATCAGTTGGCGATCGCCGAAGGCGTTCTGCCGCAGGGTGACCAGGCCGGTGGTGGCCGGCTGGTGTACCTCGGCAAGATCGGGGCTGCGGGTGCCGCCGAGCGCGAGCAGAACCCGATGACCGCCGACGGCCGCGCGCAGTGGCGCGATCGCGTCCAGCACGCCGCGGGTGCGACGAAGGGCCCGGAGTTCGTCGCCCGGGTCAACGACGGCTGCGTGCACTGCCCGGTGCGTGCCACGTGTCCGGCCCAGGCGGCGCTGGGTGGTCGACCGTGAGCGACCGCTACAGCCCGGCCGAATTGGCCGACGCCCTGGGCATCTTCGCGCCCACCGAGGAGCAGGCCGCGGTCATCGCGGCACCGCCAGGCCCGCTGGTGGTGATCGCGGGCGCAGGAGCGGGCAAGACCGAGACGATGGCCGCCCGCGTCGTGTGGCTGGTCGCCAACGGGTACGCCCGCCCCGGTGAGGTCCTCGGGCTGACGTTCACCCGCAAGGCCGCCGGTCAGCTGTTGCGGCGGGTCCGCACCCGACTGGCCCGCCTGGCCGGAGCGGGTCTGGTGCCCGGCGAACGCGCCGAGGTCGACGAGCATCCCTCGATCGGGACCTATCACGCCTTCGCGGGGACGTTGCTACGCGAGCACGGACTGCTGCTGCCCGTGGAGCCGTCGACCCGCTTGATCGGGGCAACGGAGCTGTGGCAGTTGGCCTTTCGCGTCGTGTGTGAGCACCCCGAGTTGGACACCGAGAAGTCCCCGGCCACCGTCACCGGGATGGTGCTGCGGTTGGCCGGTCAGCTGGCCGAACACCTCGTCGACACCGATCAGCTGCGTGACACCCATCTCGAGCTGGAGAGGTTGGTGCACACCCTGCCGGCCGGGCCCAGGCAGCGCGACACCGGACCCAACCAGTCGCTTCTGAAGCTCCTGACCGTGCAGTCCGAGCGCACCGAGCTGGTGCCCATGATCGACGCACTGCACGCCCGGATGCGCGCGGAGAACGTGATGGACTTCGGCATGCAGATGGCCGCGGCCGCCCAGCTCGCCGCCACGTTCCCCCGAGTCGGCGAGCAACTTCGCCAGCGCTACCGCGTGGTGCTCCTCGACGAATACCAGGACACCGGTCACGCGCAGCGGGTGGCGCTGTCGGCGCTGTTCGGCGGCGGCGTCGACGACGAGCTCGCGCTGACAGCGGTCGGCGATCCAATCCAGTCGATCTACGGCTGGCGCGGCGCGTCGGCGACCAACCTCCCTCGGTTCACCACCGACTTCTGCCTCTCCGACGGCACGGCGGCGCCGACCCTGGAGCTGCGCACCAGCTGGCGCAACCCGCCCAGCGCGCTGCATCTGGCCAACGCGGTCTCGACGGAGGCACGGCGCCGATCGGTGGCCGTCCGCGAGTTGCTTCCACGCCCGGGTGCCCAGGCCGGCACTGTTCGCTGCGCGCTGCTGAACGACGTCGGTGTCGAAAGGGACTGGCTGGCAGACCAATTGGCCGAGGTCTACCACGGCGCCGTCGACGCCGGCGCCGATGTTCCCACGATGGCGGTGCTGGTGCGCCGCAATGCCGACGCCGCTCCCGTCGCCGATGCGCTGACCTCGCGCGGTGTGCCGGTCGAGGTGGTCGGACTGTCGGGTCTGCTGTCGGTGCCGGAGGTGGCCGACGTGGTCGCGATGCTGCGGCTGACCGCCGATCCCACCGCGGGTTCGGCGGCGATTCGCGTGCTGACCGGGCCGCGTTGGCGGCTGGGCGCCGCCGACGTCACGGCGCTGTGGCGTCGGGCTGTCGAACTCGACTCCGCGGCCAAGGGCGCCGTCGACCGGTCCTCGACGACGCACATCGTCGCCTCCGCGCGCCCCGACGCCGACAGCGCCTGCCTGGCCGACGCCATCTGCGATCCGGGTCGCCCGGACCGCTATTCGCCCGTCGGCTACGGCCGCATCGTCGCGCTGTGCCGGGAGCTGACCGCGTTGCGGGCACAGCTTCACCACCCGCTGCCCGACCTGATCGCCGAGATCCGCTGGATACTCGGCGTCGATGCCGAAGTGCGCGCGGCGCAGAGCGTCTCGGCGGGCTGGTGCGGCACCGAACACCTCGACGCGTTCTCCGACGTCGTCGCCGAGTTCGCAGCGCGTCCCTCGGCCTCGGTGGCCGGCTTGCTCGGCTTCCTCGACACGGCCATGGAGGTGGAGAACGGACTGGCACCGGCGGAGATCACCGTGTCCAAGGACCGCGTCCAGATCCTGACCGTGCACGCTGCGAAGGGGCTGGAATGGCAGGTCGTCGCGGTCCCGCACCTCAGTGCTCGCGTCTTCCCGTCCTCCGGATCGGCCCGGACCTGGCTCAGCGACGCCGGCGACTTGCCCCCGCTGCTGCGCGGTGACCGCGCGTCGGTGTCCGAACACGGCGTGCCGGTGCTCGACACCTCCGACGTCAACGATCGAAAGGCGCTGTCGGACAAGATCAACGCCCATCGCAAGACCCTCGACCAGCGTCGCGTCGATGAGGAGCGACGGTTGCTGTACGTGGCCCTCACCCGCGCCGAGGACACCCTGCTGCTGTCCGGCCATCACTGGGGCGCCACGGAGTCGACGCCACGCGGTCCGTCGGACTTCCTGCTCGAGATCAAGGACGTGATCGACCGGTCGGTGGCCGCGGGGGACCCCTGTGGTGTCGTCGAGCACTGGGCGGACGCGCCCGCCGCCGGGGAGTCGAATCCCCTGCGGGACACCGTGACGGAACGGTCATGGCCCGTCGACCCGGCCGGTCCCGACCGCGGCGTCGTCGACCGCGGTGTCCAACTCGTCGCCGAGGCGATGGCCGCACCAGCGGAGGCCGCCGGTGACGCCGCAGATCCCGACGGGTGGGTCGCCGACGTCGACGCGCTGATCTCCGAGCGTGAATTGGCGTCGGTGCGGCCACCTGCGGTGTTGCCCGCGCAGTTGTCGGTGAGCGCGTTGGTGGACGTCGGCCGCGATCCCGAGGGTGCGCTGGGTCGGTTGCAGCGTCGCGTGCCGGTCCGCCCGGATCCGCACGCGTTGCTCGGCACGGCGTTCCACGACTGGGTGCAGCGGTTCTTCCACGCCGAGCGATTGTTCGACCTCGAAGACCTGCCGGGGGCGGTCGACGGGGAACTGGGCCTGGTGGAGGCGGAGCGGCTCGCCGAACTGCAGGAGGCCTTCGTCTCGTCGCCGTGGGCCGCCAGGACGCCGGTCGACGTCGAGGTGCCGTTCGACATGGTGATCGGCGGCACGGTCGTGCGGGGGCGAATCGACGCGGTGTTCGCCGACGACGACGGCGGGGTGACCGTGGTGGACTGGAAGACCGGTGATTCACCCGCGACCGAAGAGGCGTTGCAGCAGAACGCCGTTCAGCTGGCCGTCTACCGGCTGGCGTGGGCGGCGACGGCCGGTGTGACACCGGAGCGGGTGCGCACGGCGTTCCACTACGTGCGAAGCGGACGCACGGTCACGCCCGACGTGCTGCCCGATGCCGACGAGTTGGCGGGGCTGCTCGACGGCGTCAGCGGGGCGCGTTGCGGTACACCTTGAGGGCCGAGGTGATCATCGGGATCTGCAGCGGCAGCCGCGCTATGGTGCCGATGCGGGCGGGCCAGCCCTTGTTCCACAACACCCGCACGGAGTTCAGGTTCGCCGGGAACACCCCGACGTAGAGCGCGACCGCGGCGAGTGCGCCGACGCGACGCGTGCGCGGGGCGATGAGCATGGCGCCGGTGGCCGCCTCGGCGACGCCGGAGGCCAACGTGTAGAACCGTGCGCTGCCGGGCAATTCCGCCGGCACGATGGTGTCGAAGGGCTTGGGTGCGACGAAGTGCAGCACCCCCATCCCGATTAGCATGGCCCCCATTCGTTGGGCCGTGACCTGGCTTGGTGCGTTCTCGGATGCTGCGGCGAGGGAGCTCATGGTTACATTGTGCTGTGCGGCGAGTTGGGCGGATGACGGGCCCTCGTGGCCAAGGGTAGGTTGCGGCGCCGGATGGAGGCGCTCGATCAGACGTTGACCACCCAGCCCGACCACGCTCTGGTCGGGACGCTGCGGATCCCCGAGCAGCCGGTGAGCCCGGCCCGCAAGATCGCGATGCGGGTGGTCTACGCGCTGGGGGCGCTGTTCGCCGCGGTGCTCATCGTCTACCTGGACCGAGACGGCTACCGCGACGTGCAGGACAACGAGCTGTCGTTCCTGGATTGCCTGTACTACGCCACGGTCTCACTGTCGACGACCGGCTACGGCGACATCACGCCGTTCACGCCGTCGGCCCGGTTGATCAACGTTCTGGTGATCACGCCGCTGCGCGTGGCCTTCCTGATCGTGCTGATCGGTACGACCGTGGAAACCCTGACGGAGGCCTCGCGTCAGACCCTCAAGATTCAGCAATGGAGGAGAAGAGTGCGCGACCACATCGTCGTCATCGGGTACGGCACGAAGGGCAAGACCGCCGTGTCGGCCATGATCGGCGACGGAGCCAAGAGCGGTGAGATCGTGATCGTGGACACCGATCGCGCGGCGCTGGACCGCGCCGACCGCGCCGGGTTGGTGACGGTGCACGGCGACGCCAACCGCGCCGACGTGCTGCGGCTCGCCGGTGCGCAGCACGCCAAGGCGATCGTCGTCGCCACCAACAGCGACCCGACCGCCGTTCTGGTCACCCTGACCGCGCGGGAACTCGCCCCGACGGCGAAGATCATCGCCTCCATCCGAGAGTCGGAGAACCAGCATCTGCTGCTGCAGTCGGGCGCCAACTCGGTGGTGGTGTCCTCGGAGACCGCCGGCCGGCTGCTCGGCATGGCGGCCAACACCCCGACCGTCGTGGAGCTCATCGAGGATCTGCTCACGCCCGACGCCGGCTTCGCGATCGCCGAGCGAGACGTGACGACCAAGGAGGTGGGCGGCTCCGCGCGACACCTGCCCGACATCGTGCTCGGGGTGGTCCGCGAGGGCAGCCTGGTGCGCGTGGATGCCCCCGAGGCCGATGCGATGGAGCTCGGCGACCGGCTGCTCTACATCCGCAACGCGGACGTCGACCGGTGACCGGCGGGCAGGAGCGTAGCGACCGGGGGATTGGTACCGGCGGGCAGGAGCGTAGCGACCGGGGGATTGGTACCGGCGGGCAGGAGCGTAGCGACCGGGGGATTGGTACCGGCGGGCAGGAGCGCAGCGGGTTCTCGTTGCGCAACGTCCCGTTGCTGTCGCGGGTCGGCCTCGACCGCGCCGACGAACTGCGCGCCGACGCCGAGGCCGCGTCGGCCGGGTGGGGCGAGGCGCTGCTGCTGAAGGTGGACCGTCGCAACCAGGTGCTGATCTCCAGTGGCAGCGTGGTTCTGGGCAGCGCCGCGAAGCATTCGCCGACGCCCGACGAGCACGCGGTGTTTCTCGGCCGGATGCCCGACGGCAGGCACGTCTGGGCGGTGCGCGGGGCGTTGGACGGACCGGAGGACCCTCATGCCGAATCGGAGGTGCTGGACCTGCGCCGTGCCGGTGCCATCTTCGACGACGCGAGCTCGCAGCTGGTCGCCACCGCCACGGCACTGCTCAACTGGCACGACAGCGCCCGCTTCAGCGCCGCCGACGGGTCGCCGACCAAGAGTCACAAGGCGGGCTGGGCGAGGGTGGACCCGGTCACCGGCCGCGAGGAATTCCCCCGCATGGACCCGGCCGTCATCTGCTTGATCCACGACGGTCACGACCGTGCGGTGCTGGCGCGTCAGACGGTGTGGCCCGAGCGGCTCTTCTCGTTGATCGCGGGCTTCGTCGAGGCGGGCGAGTCGTTCGAGTCCTGCGTGGTGCGCGAGGTGGCCGAGGAGATCGGTCTGAGCGTGACGGACGTGACCTACCTGGGAAGTCAGCCGTGGCCGTTCCCGCGGTCGTTGATGGTCGGGTTCCACGCGATCGGCGATCCGGAGCAGGAGTTCGTCTTCAGCGACGGCGAGATCGCCGAGGCGGGCTGGTTCACCCGCTCGGAAGTCCAAGCGGCACTGGCCGACGGCGACTGGAGCAGCGAGTCGTCGTCACGGCTGCTGTTGCCGGGGTCGATCTCGATTGCCCGGGAGATCATCGAATCGTGGGCGTTCAGCCCGTAATCGGAGCCGTTCACCCCCTAGCAGGAGCCGTTCGCAGGCTGACTCAGCCGGCGAGCTTGGCCTGAACCTGCTTGAGGCTGGGGTTGGTCAACGTCGAGCCGTCGGCGAACTTCACCGTGGGGACGACGTGATTGCCGTTGTTGACCGAGCCGACGAATTCGGCGGCGCTGGGTTCGGCTTCGATGTCGACTTCGGTGTAGCCGATGCCCGCCGACTTCAGGGCGGTCTTGAGTCGTGCGCAGTAGCCGCACCACGTCGTCGAGTACATGGTCAGCTGCGAGTCTTTACCTGTCATAGCGTCTTCAACGTTACGGAAGCACCGTTCGATCCACCAACCTGGGCGGTGCCACACGGGGGCGTCGGAGCGGCGCGTGTCACCCGTGCCTGACAGGATGGAGGTCATGCCGTCCCAGGCTTCCGAGGCCGCCTCCACCCTTCTCGATCGTCTGATCGAGGACCTCGACGACGAACAGCGCGAGGCGGTCCAGGCACCCCGCGGTCCGGTCTGCGTGCTGGCCGGTGCGGGCACGGGCAAGACGCGCACGATCACCCGTCGCATCGCCTATCTCGTCGCAGCCGGTCACGTGGCGCCCGGTCAGGTGCTCGCGGTGACGTTCACCTCGAGAGCCGCCGGCGAGATGCGCGGCCGGTTGCGGTCCCTCGACGAGAAGGGCGCCGACGGCGTCGGCACCGGGGCTGTTCAGGCGATGACGTTTCATGCCGCGGCCCGGCGCCAGCTGCAGTACTTCTGGCCGAGGGTGGTCGGTGACACCGGGTGGCAATTGCTCGACAGCAAGTTCGGCGTGGTCGCCCAGGCGGCGAACCGGGCGTCGATTCAGGCCAGCACCGACGACGTCCGCGATCTGGCGGGTGAGATCGAGTGGGCCAAGTCGTCGTTGATCAGCCCGGAGGCCTATCCGGCGGCGGTGGCGAAGGTCAGCCGGGACATCCCGCTGGACGCCGCCAAGGTCGCCAAGGTCTACGCCGGGTACGAGGCCATGAAGGCGCGCAATGACGATGTCCTGCTCCTCGACTTCGACGACCTGCTGCTGCACACCGCCGCCGCCATCGAGAACGACGCGGCCGTGGCGCAGGAGTTCCGCGACCGGTATCGCTGCTTCGTCGTCGACGAGTACCAGGACGTCACGCCGTTGCAGCAGCGGGTGCTCAACGCCTGGCTCGGCGACCGGGACGATCTCACGGTCGTCGGTGACGCCAATCAGACCATCTACTCGTTCACCGGCGCGACGCCCGGTTACCTGCTCGACTTCTCCCGTCGCTTTCCCGAGGCCGCGGTGGTGCGCCTCGAGCGCGACTACCGGTCCACCCCTCAGGTGGTGTCGCTGGCCAACCGGGTCATCTCGATGGCACGCGGTCGCATGGCTGGCAGCAAGTTGCACCTGATCGGCCAGCGTGATCCGGGGCCGACGCCGACGTTCGGCGAGCACCCCGACGAGGTCGCCGAGGCCACCGCAGTCGCCAAGGACATCAAGAAACTCATCCGCGAGGGCACCGCCCCCGCCGAGATCGCGGTGCTGTACCGCATCAACGCGCAGTCGGAGGTCTACGAAGAGGCCCTGACCGCGGCCGGGGTGGCGTTCCAGGTGCGCGGCGGGGAGGGCTTCTTCAGCCGCCAAGAGATCCGGCAGGCGCTCGCGGCGCTGCAGCGGGCGGCCGAACGCGTCGACGCGGTGGGCGCGGACCTGCCGCCGGTGATCCGCGAACTGCTGGAGCCCTTGGGCTTGACCGCCGAGGAACCGCAGGGCGTACGGGCCCGCGAGCGGTGGGAGGCGTTGACCGCGCTGGTCGAACTCGTCGAGGAGGAGGTGGCGCTGCGGCCGTCGCTGGACACCCGGTCGCTGCTGGCCGAGTTGCGGCAGCGTGCCGACGCTCGGCACCCGCCGGTGGTGCAGGGCGTGACGTTGGCGTCTCTGCACGCGGCCAAGGGCTTGGAGTGGGACGCGGTGTTCCTGGTCGGGTTGGCCGACGGCACGCTGCCCATCTCCCATGCCCTGGCCCGCGGGGCCGACAGCGAGCAGGTCGAGGAGGAGCGACGCCTGCTCTACGTCGGAATCACCAGAGCGCGTGTGCATTTGGCGTTGAGTTGGGCGCTGGCGCGAACTCCCGGCGGAAGGCAGGGTCGGCGTCCGTCGCGGTTCCTCAACGGCGTCGGCCCGCAGGCCTCGTCGGACGACGGTCCGAGCAAGCCGCGGCGTCAGCGGGGCGCCGCCCCACGCTGCCGCGTGTGCAACGGCGCGTTGAGCTCATCGGCGTCGATCATGTTGCGCCGGTGCGAGACCTGTCCGTCCGATCTCGACGAGGACCTGCTCGCCCAGCTCAAGGAGTGGCGGCTCGAGACGTCCAAGGAGATGAAGGTGCCCGCCTACGTCGTGTTCACCGACAACACGCTCGTCGCGATCGCCGAGACGCTGCCCGTCGACGAGGCTGCGCTGGTCGCCATTCCCGGCATCGGCGCCCGCAAGCTCGAGCAGTTCGGTCCCGACGTCCTCGCGTTGGTCAAGGGCCGCCGATGACGGAGCGAACATGCAGGTCAGAAAATCGCTTGTCCATTTCCGACACGAGCGTTTAGTCTCATAACCGTCTAATCCGGTCGATTCGAGGGGAGGGGAGCAACGTGAACTACACCAAGTACTTCTCCGGCGTAGCCGTCGCCAACGCCGTCGTCACGTCGTCGCCCCTCGCCGTCGCCGGGCTCGCCACGCCGGCAGGGCATCCGATGGTCGCGATGCGTGGCGCCATTCCGGCGTCCAAGCGACGCGCCGCCGCCGCGACTGTCGCGTCCGTGAATCGGGGCACCACCTAGGTACCCACGAAAGCCACATGGCCACGGACCCGACATTCACCGGATCCGTGGCCAGATTGCTTTCGGGGACGACCCGAGCTTCTGGTCTCAGATCCATCAGACGTCACTGACGATCGATTTGAACCAGGAAGAAGGTGATTCGGACATGTCCCCGCAGACATGCCGCGAGAGATCGTTCCCGGCAGTACCGTGCCACGCGAACGACCCGGACCTGTGGTTCGCCGAGAACCCGATGGAGCTGGAGAGGGCCAAGGTGCTGTGCGCCGACTGCCCGATCCGCCGTCAGTGCCTCGCCGAAGCGCTGGAACGTCAAGAGCCGTGGGGCGTTTGGGGCGGTGAGATCATCGACCGCGGCGCGGTGGTGGCTCGCAAGCGGCCGAGAGGCCGCCCGCGCAAGGACGAGAAGGATCCCGTTGCCAACCCGGCGGCCGCGTAGCCGGCGCGAGGCGTTCTGACTCCACGTATTGCTGGGGTCAGGACGTCTCGTCGGCGAAGCCCGGAATGAGTTGCAGGGCAAGCTCCTTGGTGGGAACGTGCGCGTCGAGCTGGCACGAGATGGCCACGACCGAGGCGATGACCCGCATGGGGATGGCGAGGTTGGCCGGCAGGTCCATCGCCCTGGCGGTCCGGATGGCATCGGCCGAGATGTCCATGTTCGCCGCGGCCATCTTCTGTAACCACTTACGGGTGTAGTGGAATTCGTCGACCTGCACGGGTTCGACGTACTGGCGCAGCATTTCGTCGATTTCGCGGGGTGAGACCTGCTCGCCCTTTTGGCCCTTCTGGATGAAGCCGATCTTCTCCATCGTGGGCAGCAGCTTCTCGTAGTCCTTGGCCAGCGCGTAGCGCACCATGAGTCCGAGTTCGACCGGCATGCCGCCGGGCATCGGTGCGACGGCGCCGAAGTCCAGGATCCCCATCTTGTCCCCGGGCAGCAGCATGAAATTGCCGGGGTGGGCGTCGCCGTGCATCATCTCGATGCGCGTCGGGGCGTCGTAGGTCAGCTCGAACAGCCGTGTGCCCATGACGTCGCGCTGGTCGGGCGTGCCGCTGCGGATGATCTGGGCCATCGGGATGCCCTCGATCCATTCCGCGACGACCACCTTGGGGGCGCTGGCGACCACGGCGGGCACGACGAAGTGCGGGTGGTCGCGGTATCCCTTGGCGAAGGCGCGCTGGTTCGAGGCCTCCAGCCGGTAGTCGAGTTCCATCTCGGTACGCTCGATGAGCTCGTCCACCACGCCTTGGACGTCGGCGCCGGGGGACAGTTGGCGAAAGACCGACACCATCCGTCGCATGGTCTTCAGGTCGGCGCGCAGCGCTTCGTCGGCGCCCGGGTACTGAATCTTGACGGCCACGTCGCGACCGTCGGCCCAGACCGCCTTGTGGACCTGGCCGATACTCGCCGACGCGATGGGGGAGTCGTCGAACGAGGCGAAACGGTCCCGCCACTTGGTGCCGAGTTGAGCGTCGAGCACGCGATGCACCTTGGCTGCCGGCAGTGGTGGCGCGTCCTTCTGCAGCTTGGTCAGCGCCTCGCGGTAGGGCTCGCCGAATTGCTCGGGTACCGCCGCCTCCATGACCGAGAGGGCCTGGCCGACCTTCATGGCGCCGCCCTTGAGTTCGCCGAGGACGGTGAAGAGCTGGTTGGCGGCCTTCTCCATCAGCTCGGCGTTGACCTCGTCCTTGGACGAGCCGGTCAGCCGCTTGCCGATGCCCAGCGCCGCCCGGCCGGCGATGCCGACCGGCAAGCTGGCGAGCTTGGCGTTGCGAGCTGCTCGTCCGCGCTTGATGTCTGCCACTCCACCATCATCCACGACGAAGCTGGGGTCGGACCATCGAGCGCGGCTACGTATTCATGACTCCGTGGCCCGCCGGTTGCCCGGGGCGTCGTCGGTCGTGGCGTCGGTGCCGTCCCGGCACGGATCCTGGTGCCGTTCACCGAACGGGTCGGGGTAGCCGCTCCAATCGCCGGGAGCGGCCATCTCGGCGTCGGTCAGCAGCGCTGCCTGAAGCGCCGCGCGAATGGCGTCGGCGTCGGCGCCGCACACAAGGACCGTCATCGACGTATGCCGGTCGCCATGGTCTTCGGACCAGATGAGGCCGGCCAGTGCGCGGCGCTGTGGGTCGACGTAGGCCAGTTCGGACGGGGTCATCGCGACGAGCCAGTCGCCGGCGGAGTCGACGCGCAGGCCGCCGCCGGCGGACTCCAGCCACATCACCTGCCGTGGCCGGGTCGCCACCCAGAGCCGGCCTCGGGCGCGGATCACACCGTCGAGCAGCAGGTCGACCGCGGCGTGGAGTCGCTGCGGATGGAACGGCCGCCGGGCGGAGAACTCGACCAGCGCCACGGCGCCGTCGCAGGCCAACGGCGGTTGCCCGGCGAGTAGTGGGCCGTGCGGTCCGTCGCTGCGACCGCGGCGGGCGTCGGGTTCGAGGTGCGCCAGCGCCATCTCGAGACGGTCGGTGCCGACGGTGATGCGGGCGCGCGGGGCCAGGCGCCTCAACACGGCCAACGTGGTGGCCTCGGGGTGGGTCGGGACGAGGACGTCGGCGAATTCGGCTTGCCCGACGACGACTTGCGCGACGGTCCGTCCGTCGTCGAGCTCGTCGGCACCGAGGGCGTCGGTGAGCCACGCGACGGCATCGACGCACGTGATGACCGCCTCGACGACGACGTCGCGGGCGGCCGGTCCGTCGACGTAGCCGGGGCCGACCCTGACCGCGACGTGGTCGATCGCCCAGCAGATCGGCTCGGGTTCCAGCCACGGCGCCAGGTGCACCACGATGCGGTCGACGTCGTCTCGCCGGTGCAGTCTGCGAAGCAGCACCAGGAGGTCGTTGCGGACGGTGCAGGCGATGCATCCGTGCGCGAGTTCGAGGCCCGCCTCGTGCGTGACGGGGATGCCGTCGACGAGCATCGTCAGGTGGCGCTGCACCACGTGACCGTCGAATCGATGCGCGACGACCAGGGTTCTCGGCCGTTTCATCAGCGTGGTGGTCACGGCCGCGGTGTCACCCTGGCCGGCCGTCAGCAGTACCGGGGTCCTCGACATGGGCCTCCTAGATGAAAATGATTGTCATTAGAGCGCCTCGAACACTACAGTCGCGTGCGACGCTTGTCGAGAATGATTATCAATAAGGAGGCATCGTGTCCGGGCATTGTGAGGTCACCGGTCGAGCACCACGTTTCGGCAACACGGTGTCCCATTCGGGACGTCGCACTCGCCGCCGCTGGTCGCCCAACGTGCAACGCAAGACCTACTACCTGCCCTCGGAAGGGCGACGCATCACGCTGAGGGTGAGCGCGAAGGGCATCAAGGTGATCGACCGGGACGGTATCGAAGCCGTGGTCGCCCGGCTGCGCGCCGCCGAGCGGGGCGCGCGATGAATCCCTTCACCGTCGTGGTGTGTGCGGTGTGCCCGTCCGACGGGAGTTCGGCCACCCTCGAGGCCTTGAGGGCCACGGTTCGCCGCTGCCCGCACGGCATGCTGGTGACCACGGACTGCCTGGTGGGACGGTCTCGGTGCACCGGGCCGGGCGCCGACGCGATCACCGTCGTCGTACAACCCTGTGGGGTCGACCGAAGGCCCGAGGGGCCGGTCCGTCGGCTCGGACCCGTTGGACCTCGGGATGTCCGGGCGGTGTGCCGGTGGCTCGAGGCGGGTGACTGGGATGCGCCGCTGAGCACGTGGTGGGACGCGAGAAGTCATGTCGGCAGCCCCAACTAAGTCGTTCGGCTCCGACCGACTCGACGAGATGATCTGCGGGACGGTCGAACTCAGCGTCCCCCAACGTCGTGGTGTCATCCTCGTCGGAGCCGGCGGACCTGCCGACGTGGGACGGATTCGAGTGTCGAAGGAACGACGGACGATCACGGTGACCCGCGTCGACGGTCTGCCCATGCAGGTCGACGTCGTCGACGACGACGCGTCGAGCACCCGCGTGTTCGACACGCCGATCTTCGCGCTCAGGCTGCTGCGATCGAACGGTCGGTGGTTGGTGGTCGGCAACTCGATTGCGGCCAAACGCGTTTGCGACGTCAAGAGGTTCGCCGACGTCGTCGGTACGTTCGCCGTCGCGAAGCAGGGCAGGGCTCAGCAGGCGCAGCGCGGATGACGTTGCCACCGTCGGCTCGTCGTCGATCCGCTGCGCACGTCGAACTCCAGGGTCGTGTCCAGGGTGGGCGGCGGAACCCCGGCGCGGCTCGCGTCACCTGACTCGCTGACGGCCGTGACGACGCGGTCCACCTGACTCAAGGCCAGCGCCGCGGTGCCCAGGATCGTGGCGCGATCGGCGTTGCCGACGGCGTCCCGAAGTTGGGCGGCCACCGCCGGCCAGGCTGCGTCGCGATCGGTGCGGTAGAGGTCGGCGCAGCCCAGGCAACTGGTCACCCCGGGAATCACCAGAGGGCCGACCAGTCCCGTGCCGTCACGCACGTACACCGGCAGGTGCGGTATCCGGTCCCGATGGAGCTCACGCAGCAGATGCGGATCGGCGACCAGGACGTCGGCGAGCACCACCAGATCCGTCGACGCCGGGATGCCCCCGGAGTGCTTGAGCCTGCTCTGGCTGACGCGCGCACCGGAACACCGCAGCGCGCCGGCCAGCAGGTCCGAGAGTGGACCGCGACCGTGGATGCGGATTCCGGCCGAGCGCCTGCGGGGGGACGTCGGCGAGCTAGGGGTCGCCAGTCCCCGTTCGACCAGAGAGGTGACCAGATCGGTCATCTCGGCGACGTCGGCGATCCCCCGGTCGGCTGCCAGCGCGCACAATTCCCGAGCGGTCGCCCCTCGCTGCATCGCGCGCAAGAGGTCGGCCAGGGCGGCGGCGGACAAGCCGTCGGGCGGCTCGACGAGCATGGCGCGCCGCGGATCCCAGCCCACCTGAACGGCGCCGTCGGGTCTGACGAGCACCGGCATCGCCGGATTGAGCGTGTGGCTCGACATGCGCCGACTCTGCCACGGGACCGCTCAGCGGCAAATCATTTATCCACAGGCCCGGCGTCGGGGCCGTCGGCGTCGAAGTCCTTCTCCAGGTCGGCGATCGCCTGGTCGATTCCGCTGGTGTCGCCGCCGACCACCCGGTCGATGAAACCGGCCGGTTCGTCGAGGTCCTCGGAGCCCGGCAACAGGTCGGGGTGCTGCCACACCGCGTCGCGCGCGTCCGAGCCGACCGCTTGGGTGAGCCGCTCCCACAGCACCGCGGCCTCGCGCAGCTTGCGCGGCCGCAGTTCCAGACCCACCAGCGTGGCGAACGTCTGCTCGGCAGGCCCTCCGGTGGCGCGTCGCCGCCGCAGCGTCTCGCTCAGCGCCACGGTGCCGGGGATGCGGTCACCCAGCGCGTCCGTCACGACGGTCTGCACCCATCCTTCGATCAGGGCGAGCAGTGTCTCGAGACGCTCCAGCGCCGCGATCTGCTCCGGCGTCGACTTCGGCTCGAAGATGCCCTGGTTCAACAGCTGCTCCATGGCCGTCGGGTCCGACAGCGACGCGGGGTTGAAGCCCTGGGCGAAGTCCTCGATGCCGCTCATGTCGACCTTCATGCCGCGGGCGAAGGCTTCGACGGCGTTGAGGAGTTGCGCCGCCAACCACGGCACGTGACTGAACAATCGATGGTGCGCCGCCTCCCGGGCGGCGAGGAACAGCATGATCTCGCTTCGCGGTTGCTCGAGTCCATCGGCCAGCGACTCGATGGCCTCCGGCATCAGCGCGGCCACCCCCTTGGGGCCCAGGGGCAACCCAATGTCGGTGGAGGTCAACACTTCTCGTGACAGCGTGCCGAGAGCCTGGCCGAGCTGCGAACCGAACGCCATGCCGCCCATCTGCGTCATCATCGCCATTAGCGGGCCGGCCATCGCCCTGGCCTCCTCGGGTAGGGCCTGCGCCCACACCGTCGACATCTGCTCGGCGACCGGGTCGCACAACCGTTTCCAGGTCGCCATCGTGTGGTCGACCCAGTCGCTGGGCGTCCACGCCACCGAACTGGTGGTGCCCGCGGGCAGGGGCGTCACGCCGTCGAGCCAGGTGTCGGCCAGCCGGACCGCGTCGGCCACGGCCGCGCTGGTCTGCTCGGGCACCGGTTTGACGAAACCGATGGAGCTCGACGCGAGTTGGCGCGCCAGGTCGTAGTTGACGGGCCCGGACTGGGCGCCGGCCGCCATTGAGTTGCCCGCACCGCTGAACATCTCACCGAGCTTGGAGAAGATCTGCCCGAGGTTGTTCATGTCGAAGTCGCCCCCGCCGAATCCGAAGGGATCCGGCGACCCCGGGTTCGGCTTCTTCTCGTGGTCGTCTCGGTCCGGGTCGTCTCCCTTGCCGCCGGAGGCGGAGAAGCCGAAAGGCTGGTCAGGCATGGCGTCCACGGTACTCACCGGATGCCTCCGGCGGGGGGCCGCGGTCACGCCGAGAGTGAACGGGTCCAGACGGCCCCCTACTGTGGGCACCGTGATGGGTGGTTTGAACCGGCGCATGATGACGCTGGTGGTGGCGTTGGTGCCGATCGTCGCCTTCGGTCTGTTGCTCTCGGCGGTGCAGGTGCCGTTCGTGGGACTCGGACCCGGTCCGACGTTCAACACCCTGGGCGAGGTCGAGGGCAAGCAAGTCGTCGACATCGAGGGCACCAAGGTGCAGCCCACCTCCGGCAACCTGAACATGACGACGGTCAGCCAGAGCGACGGCCTCACCCTCGGCCAGGCGTTGCGGCTGTGGATGTCGGGCACCGAGCAGTTGGTCCCGCGGGATCTGGTGTACCCGCCGGACAAGAGCAAGGACGACATCGACAAGGAGAACACCAGCGACTTCAAGCGGTCCGAGGACAGCGCGGAGTACGCCGCCCTGGGCTATCTGAAGTACCCGCGGGCCGTCACCGTCCAGACTGTGTCGGACCCGGGCCCGTCGGTCGGCAAGCTGCAGGACGGCGACGCCATCGACATGGTGAACGACAAGCCGGTGGCCAACCTCGAGGAGTTCACCGCAGTACTCAAGGCCACCAAGCCCGGCGACCAGCTGGTGGTCGACTACCGCCGCAAGGGTGGTGACATCGGCACCGCGACGATCACGCTGGGCAAGAACGGGGACCGCGACTACGGGTTCCTCGGCGTCGGGGTGGTCGACGCGCCGTGGGCGCCGTTCACCATCGACTTCAACCTCGCCAACATCGGCGGCCCCTCGGCCGGGCTGATGTTCAGCCTCGCCGTCGTGGACAAGCTGACCACCGGTGACCTCAACGACGGCAAGTTCGTCGCCGGCACCGGCACCATCAGCGTCGACGGCAAGGTGGGCCCGATCGGCGGCATCACCCACAAGATCTACGCGGCGAAGGAAGCCGGGGCGACGGTGTTCCTGGTGCCGGCCGAGAACTGCGACGAGGCCAACACGGCCGACGAAGACGGCCTCAAGCTGATCAAGGTGGACGACCTGAGCGGCGCCATCGACGCATTGAAGACCTATTCGGCTGGTGGCGAAGCGCCGCATTGCTGAGAGGGCGCCTCGGAGGGCATGAGCGCAGCGACCCGGGAACGTCCCCGGTGCGAATGCGTAGAGTTATGGCACGCCGAACCGCGGCGTGATGACCGACTGGAGTTGACGAGTGGGGATGCGGCCTGCGGCGCGAATGCCGAAGCTGACTCGACGTAGCCGGATTCTGATCGGGTTCGCCCTTGCGGTGGTGTTACTGCTGCTGATCGGCCCGCGCTTCATCGACACCTACGTCGACTGGCTCTGGTTCGGCGAGCTCGGATACCGGTCGGTGTTCACCACCACCCTGGTGACCCGGCTGATCGTCTTCCTGGTGACGGCGCTGCTCATCGGCGGCGTGGTGTTCGCCGGAATGGCGCTGGCCTACCGCAACCGTCCGGTCTTCGTGCCCACCGTGGGGCCCAACGACCCCGTCGCCCGCTACCGCACCTCGGTCATGGCGCGGCTGCGCCTCTTCGGCATCGGTTTGCCGTTGTTCATCGGCCTGCTCGCCGGACTGGTCGGACAGACCTACTGGGTTCAGGTGCAGTTGTTCCTGCACGGCGGCGACTTCGGCGTCACCGACCCGCAGTTCGGCATGGACCTCGGGTTCTATGCCTTCGACCTGCCGTTCTACCGGCTGGTGCTGAACTTCCTGTTCGTCGCGACGTTCCTCGCCCTGGTGGCGAATCTGCTGGGGCACTACCTGTTCGGCGGTATCCGCCTGGCCGGGCGCACCGGTGCGCTGAGCCGCTCCGCCCGCATCCAACTCGTCACCCTGGTGGGCACGCTGGTGCTGCTGAAGGCCTTCGCCTACTGGCTGGACCGCTACGAGCTGCTGAGCCACACCCGTGGCGGCAAGCCGTTCACCGGTGCCGGCTACACCGACATCAACGCGGTGCTGCCCGCCAAGCTGATCCTGCTCGCGATCGCCGTGATCTGTGCGATCGCGGTGTTCTCCGCCGTCGTCTTGCGCGATCTGCGCATTCCGGCCATCGGCGTGGTGCTGTTGCTGCTGAGCTCGCTGATCGTCGGGGCGGGCTGGCCGCTGATCGTCGAGCAGTTCAGCGTCAAACCCAATGCCGCGCAAAAGGAAAGCGAATACATCAGTCGCAGCATCACCGCGACCCGGCAGGCCTACGGGCTCACCGACCAGAACGTCACCTACCGCGACTACAGCGGTGACGCGGCGACTACCGCCCAACAGGTGGCGTCGGACCGGGCGACGACGTCGAACATCCGCCTCCTCGACCCGACCATCGTCAGCCCGGCGTTCACACAGTTCCAGCAGGGCAAGAACTTCTACTCCTTCCCGGATCAGCTCTCCATCGACCGGTACGACTCCAATGGCAACCTGCGGGACTACGTCGTCGCGGCCCGCGAACTGAACCCCGACCGGTTGATCGAGAACCAGCGCGACTGGATCAACCGGCACACCGTCTACACCCACGGCAACGGCTTCATCGCCTCGCCGGCCAACACCGTCCGCGGCGTTGCCAACGATCCCAACCAGAATGGTGGCTACCCCGAGTTCCTGGCCAGCGTCGTCGGTGCCAACGGCAGCGTCGTCTCGCCGGGACCGGCCCCGCTGGATCAGCCGCGCATCTACTACGGTCCCGTCATCGCCGACACGGCCGAGGACTATGCGATCGTCGGCCGAAACGGCACCGACCGCGAGTACGACTACGAGACCAACACCGACACGAAGAACTACACCTACGCCGGCAGCGGCGGTGTGCCGGTGGGCAACTGGTTTGCGCGCAGCGTGTTCGCCGCGAAGTACGCCGAGCGGAACTTCTTGTTCTCCAACGTGATCGGCGAGAACAGCAAGATCCTCTTCAACCGGGATCCGGCGCAGCGCGTCGAGGCCGTCGCCCCGTGGCTGACCACCGACACCAGCGTGTATCCCGCCATCGTCAACAAGCGGATGGTGTGGATCGTCGACGGCTACACCACCCTCGACAACTACCCGTACTCGGAGTTGACGTCGCTGTCCTCGGCGACCGCCGACTCCAACGAGGTCGCACTCAACCGGCTGGCCCTCGACAAGCAGGTGTCCTACATCCGCAACTCGGTCAAGGCCACCGTCGACGCGTACGACGGCACCGTCACGCTGTATGCCCAGGACGAGTCCGATCCGGTGCTCAAGGCATGGGAGTCGGTGTTCCCCGGCACGGTCAAGCCGAAGTCGGACATCTCGCCGGAGTTGCAGCAGCACCTGCGCTACCCCGAGGACCTGTTCAAGGTCCAGCGGGCACTGCTGGCGAAGTACCACGTCAACGATCCCGTGACGTTCTTCTCCACGTCGGACTTCTGGGACGTGCCGCTCGACCCGAACCCGACGGCCAGCAGTTTTCAGCCGCCGTACTACATCGTGGCCAAGGACATCGCGTCCAACGACAGTTCGGCGTCGTTCCAGTTGACGAGCGCGATGAACAGGTTCCGCCGTGACTTCCTGGCGGCCTACATCAGCGCGAGTTCGGATCCGTCGACGTACGGCAAGATCACGGTGTTGACCATTCCCGGTCAGGTCAACGGGCCGAAGCTGGCGTTCAACGCGATCAGCACCGACACCGCGGTCAGCCAGGACCTCGGCGTCATCGGGCGCGACAACCAGAACCGCATCCGCTGGGGCAACCTGCTGACGTTGCCCGTGGCCCAGGGCGGTCTGCTCTACGTCGCACCGGTCTACGCCTCGCCGGGGGCCAGTGACGCGGCGTCGTCGTACCCGCGCTTGATCCGCGTGGCGATGATGTACAACGACAAGGTCGGTTACGGCCCCACGGTCAGCGACGCACTCGACGAGTTGTTCGGTGCGGGTGCCGGGGCGACGGCGACGGGTCCCGCCCCGACGCTGCTGCCCAATGGCCAGGCGCCGGCCGCGGCCAACCCGCAACCGGGTCAGCCGCCGGCGCAGCCACCGGCGAACCAGCAGGGTCAGGCTCCCGAGGTGCCGGTTCCGGTGGCCGTCCCCGGTGGACCGACTCAGCTGTCGGCGGCGAAGTCCGCGGCGCTGCAAGGGGTTCAGACCGCTCTGGACGCCATGCAGTCGGCTCAGCAGAGCGGCAACTTCGCCCAGTACGGCCAGGCTCTCCAGAACCTGGACGACGCCATGGCCAAGTACCGCGAGGCGAAGTAGCCCTCTAGGTCTCCTCCGGTGCGGTATCACTTGCTCGGACCACTGGAGGTCGTCCGCGCGGACTCCGGGGTCCGGGTCGACGTCGGCCCGCTCAAGCAGCGCGCCGTGCTGGCCATGCTGTTGCTGGCCCGGGGTCGCGTCGTCTCGGTCGACCGTCTGACCGATGCCCTGTGGGGTGACGACGTACCGGCCAGCGCGACGGCCAGTCTGCAGGCGTACGTGTCCAACCTGCGTCGCGCGCTTCGCGGCGGCGCGGGCGCGACGGACGCGGCCCGGATGGCGGGGGCCTCGCCGATCGTCCGGCAGGCACCCGGTTACTACCTCTCCGTCGCCCCGGATGCCGTGGACCTGACGGTCTTCACCTCGGCGGTCGGCCGCGCGGCGGCGGCGGTCGAGTCGCACGACTGGGCCGCCGCTCTCGAGCACGCCGATAGCGCGACGTCGGTGTGGCGCGGGCCGTTCCTGGAGGACCTGCGGGACCTACCGTGGGTCGCGGCGGAGGCCTCCTCGGCCGAGGAGATGCGGCGGGATTGCCTCGACTACCGCATCACCGCGCTGCTGGCCTTGGGTCGGGTGCCCCTTGCGGTGTCGGCGGCCGCCGAGCTGAGTGCGGTCGACCCGCTGTCGGACCGCGCGTGCTGGTTGCACGTCGTGTCGCTATACCGAGCCGGCCGTACCTCGGATGCGTTGGAGGCCTTCGCCCGTCATGCCCGCCGCCTCGACGTCGAGCTAGGGCTGCAGCCCGGCCCGGAGCTGCGCGACCTGCAGACCGCAGTCTTGCGGCAGGCGCCGGAACTTGCGGCCTGGCCGCGCCAGCCCGGGTGGACCGGCGCCGTCGAGGTGGTCACGCCCGCGGTCACCGGTACGGTGATGGCTGAGCCCGCCGAGCCGTCGACGCACGGAGTGCTGGTGGGGCGGGAACGCGAATTGGCAACGGCCACCGAGCTTCTCGCCGACGTCTCGCGCGGTGCCACCCGGTGGCTGGTGCTGTCCGGACCGCCTGGAATCGGCAAGACGCGGCTGGCCGAAGAGGTGACGGCGCACGTCGCCGAGGGTGGTGGTCGCGTCGTGTGGATCACCTGTCCCGACGAGTCGGCCACACCTCCGTGGTGGCCCATGCGCCAGTTGGTGCGCTCGCTCGGAGCCGACGCCGACGAGGTGCTCCGCGTGCCGGAGCATGCGGACCCGGACACGGCTAGATTCCATGTCTACGAACGCATTCAGAGCGTGCTGGAGTCGGCGTCCGACGTGCGGGCCGTCGTCGTCGACGACGTGCAATGGGCGGATTCGGCGTCGACGAGTTGTCTTGCCTATGTGGCGAGTTCACTGCGCGCCCACCCCGTCGCCGTCGTGCTCACCGTCCGTGACGGTGACCACTCGCCGGAATTGCGGCGGCTGCTGGGCACCGTCGCCCGCGGCGCGCAGAACCGCCACGTCGAGGTGCCCGCGCTGGCGTCGCAGGACGTGGCGGCGCTGGCCAACCAGGTCGCCGCCGAGGCCGTCGGCGACGCCGAGGCGGCCACGCTCGCCGAGCGGACCGGCGGCAACCCGTTCTTCGTCTGCGAGTACGCCCGCCTCCCGCGAGAGGAGCGCCTTGGCAACGAGATTCCCGTCGCGGTGAAGTCGGTGCTGGACAGGCGCTTCGCCGGCTTGGACCCGGCCGTGCTGGACACGCTGCGCACCGCGGCGGTAGTGGGGGACGACGTCGACGTCACGGTACTGGCGAAGGCCACGCGGCTCGACGTCGACGCCCTGGCCGATCACCTCGACGAGGCGGCCGACGAACGCATCGTGGTGCCGTCCCACAGTGGCGACGGCTACGCCTTCGCCCACGGGTTGCTGCGCGACCGACTGGTCGCGAGCATGCCCGACCTTCGGCGGCGACGTCAGCACGCCAGGATCGCCGAGGTGTTGGCCGACGGGGTGGGCGCCGACGCGCTGACCCGGCGCGCGCTGCACCTCGTCGCGGCTCAGCCCTTGGTGGAGCCCGACGTCGTCGTCGAGGCGTGCCGCCGGGCGGCCGAGGAGGCGACCGAGCGGTGGAGCTCCGACATCGCCGCGACGTGGTGGCAGGCCGCACTGGACGCCTTCGACCGGCTGCCCGTCACGGCGCGTGACGAGGGCGAGCGCGACGCACTGGTGGTGGCGATGCTCGAGGCCCACTCCCGTGCCGGCAGAGGACGATTGGTGCTGACCACGGTGCAGCGGTATCTGTCGGAAGCGCTTCGGGCGGAGCGCACGACGACGGCGGGTCTGGTGGCCAGCGCGCTGCTGCGCGCCAGCGGCGCGTGGCCATGGCTCGCGCCCGGGGAGGATCCGGGCGAGTTGCTCACCGTGCTGGAGGATGCGGTGGAGGTCGCCGACCGAGACGCCGGTGCCGGCGCGCGCGTCCTGGCCGCGCTGGCGGTGGGGCACTGCTACGACCCCGATCCCGGGGTACCGGCGGCGCACTTGGACCGGGCCGAGCGGTTGGCCCGCTCGACCGGTGACCCCGACATCCTGGCCGACGTGCTGACGGGCCGCTTGATCACCTACTCCGGGGTGGCGACGGCCAGCGAACGGATCCTCGGCTGGACTGAGGAGCTGAATGCTCTGCGGCACAGTCGATCCCGGGAGGATCGCGTCATCTCCAATTCGGTGTGCACGATGGCGGAGATGAATCTCGGCGACGTCGCCGCCGCGGCGCGCCGACTGGCGGTCGGCATCGAGGGCAGCGAGTCGCTCGTCTTGCCGGTCATGCGGGCCCAGTTGCGATGGATGGAGGCGGTGCTGGCCGTCTGGCGCGGCGACTTCGCCGAAGCCGAGCGGCACCACGGCATCGCGGCCCACGTCCACGAGCAGACCGAATTATACGGCGCCGGAAGTGGTTTGATGGCCACGGTGTCGCTGCTGCGGGAGACGGGCGGCGAAATCGACCCGCGGTGGCTGGCGATGGCGGCCAGTCCGGAGACCGGCGGGCAGAACATGGCCGATCTGGTGAGAACCGTGGTGCTGAGCATCGCCGACGGGCCGGAGGTCCCCGCAGCGGCGGAGGCGTTGCTCTCGGCGTGGCTCGCAGATCGGGCGCGGCCGCACGTGTGGACCACGCTGGGCCACCTGGTGCTCCTCGCCCACCTCGCCGCCGACGGCGGGCTGGTGCGCTACGCCGGAGTGCTACTGGAGGAGCTGGGTCCCTTCGATGACCGGATCGCGGTGATCGGCCAGATCGGGGTGGTGGGGCCGGTGGCCCTGGCCATGGCTCGGCTGCACCTGCTCGCCGGTGATCGCGAACGGGCCCACACCGAGCTGGCGCGGGCGCGCGCCGTCGCCGAACGGACGGGTGCGACACCGACGCTGGTGAGATGCGCGCTGCTGGCGGCGGAGTTGAGTGACTCCGAGCAGGAGCGGCACGAGCTGGCGGCCGCGGTAGCCGCCGACGCCCGCAGCCTCGGAATGCGCGGCGTCGAAGCCGCCGCACTAGCGCTGGCCTGAGCGCGGTTGGCCGGTTCTTGGAGTCGGCCGTCCAAGAATCGTCCAAGCGCTACGGGTGATCCTTCCGGCGAACGTCACGACCGCCGAAAGGATCCCGATGAATTCCCTCACCATGACCGAGAACGACGGCATGGAGCAGTTGCGCAGCTACGTCGGCGCGCCCGTCGCGCTGCCCGGAGAGCGCGTCTACGATCGCGCGACGCCCTGGAACGTGGCCGTGCCGGTGCGTCCCGGGGCGGTGGTCCTGGCGGCCACGGCGAGCCACGTCGCCGAGGTGATGCGGTTCGCCGGTGACCGGGGCCTGAGGGTGGCGGTGCAGGCGACCGGCCACGGTGCCGTCCCGATTGGTGCCGACACGGTGCTGGTGCTCACCGCGGGACTGTCGGGGTGCGTCGTGGATCCGATCGCGCGGACCGCCCGCGTGGGTGCCGGGGTTCGGTGGCAGACCGTCCTGGACGCGGCCACACCGCATGGTCTGGCGCCGCTGTGCGGATCGGCGCCCGGGGTGGGTGTGGTCGGCTTCCTGACCGGCGGAGGCGTCGGTCCGCTGGTGCGCACCGTCGGACTGTCCGCCGACTACGTGCGTGCGGTGGAATTGGTGACCGGCGCAGGTGAGATCCTGCGGGTCACGCCCGAGGAGCACGCCGACCTGTTCTGGGGCGTGCGGGGCGGCAAGTCGATGTTGGGCGTCGTCACCGCCGTCGAGATCGATCTGCTGCCCATCGGCGAATTCTTCGGTGGCGCACTGTTCTTCGACGGCGAGCACGCCACGGAGGTGCTGGGGGAGTGGCGGCGGTGGACGGCCGACCTTCCCGAGACGGTCAACACGTCGGTGTGCATCCAGCAGCTGCCGCCGCTGCCAGGTGTACCCGAGCCGCTAGCCGGCCGGATGACCGTCGCAGTGCGCTACACCGCCGTGGGTGACGTCGCGGAGGCGCAGCGGCTGCTACTGCCGATGCGCGAGGCCGCCCCGGTGCTGATCGACGCCGTCGGGGTGCTGCCCTATGCGGCGATCGGCGCGGTGCACGCCGACCCGGTGGATCCGATGCCCGTCCACGAAGGCCACGCCCTGCTGCGCGAGCTGACCGCCGAGACGGTCGAGGCGATCCTCGCCGCGTGTGGGCCGGGTTCCCGGTCGCCGCAGACGCTGGTCGAACTGAGGCTCCTCGGTGGTGCGTTGGCGCGCGAGCCCCGCCACCGCAGTGCCTTCTGCCAGCGCAATGCCGCGTATGCGCTCTCGGTCATCGGGGTGCTCGCCTCGCCGGACGGCGCCGCGGTCGCATCGCACGCCGCGGACCTGGTGGCCGCGGTGGCACCGTGGTCAACGGGAGGGCAGATGCCGAACTTCGCGGCGTCGGACGATCCGGGCCGTCCCGGACGCTGCTACGACGAGGACGCGTTGGCCTGGTTGACCGCCCTGGCCCGACGCCACGATCCGGCGTCGGTAATGCGCTGACCATACGATTTGGAGGTATGGGGGCTGCTCGGTAACCTTGTGTTCACCCGTCGCGGGGTGGAGCAGCTCGGTAGCTCGCTGGGCTCATAACCCAGAGGTCGCAGGTTCGAATCCTGTCCCCGCTACTATGCAAAACGGCTCCCGGAGATTTCTCCGGGAGCCGTTTTCATGCCGTATGGGAACACTTTTGGGAACATTCGCAAAGGCTAACGAACTTTTGGGCGTCAGTGAGGTCCTCGCAGAGGCCGCGTGATTCGCAAAGTTGGACGCGAGTCTGTGGGTTCGAGAACTTGTCGGTGACTGCTTGTAAATTGATGACAAGCGTGTAACTCGATCGAACGTGCCGTTCGGAGTACTGCACGACGTCTTGACGCACAGGCGGAGGGTGCTCATGGGTTACACGGCGCAGATCCTCGATGACGTCCGCAAGCAACTGGCACCCGAAGACCTTGTGCTCAAAGAGGCCCGTGATCGCCGTGAGGCTGTGAAGACCGCCGCCCGTTCCTTTCGCGGCGTGCTGCGCACGTACAACTCGGGGTCGCTCGCGCACGCCACTGCCAATTGCCCGATCCATCACCGTGATAAGGGACTGGACGCCGATTGCGGGATTGTCCTAGACCGCAGGAGTCACTTCACGCTTGGTCCAGACTCGACCTCTCACGATGGACCCGCTGGAATCGTTGCGCGGGTGCTGGAACACGTAACGCCTCAGATCGCTGATGAGTATCCGCGAGTGCAACTGTCGGTGACGAAGCGAGCGATATTCGTCGAGATGAATCAACCGTTCAGTAGCGGTGAGGATCCAACCGTAGACCTGATCGTCGGTCTCGAGCGCCAGGCCAACGGCCTCTGGATTCCCAACACCGAGGAGCATCGCTGGGATCCGTCGCATCCCGAAAAGCACACGCAGTTGCTGACTGGTGAGCCCAAGTCGTTACGGGTACTTCGCGTCCGCGCTAATCCGTTTAGCGAAGGCCGAAAACAAGCGATCGACGCCGCCGCCCGTCGTCGGCACCTCCGACGACGTCCGCGCGCGTTCTCCTTGCGCAGCCGTTGCAGCTCTGCGCGTTCGTCGTCGTCGAGCACCTCGGGATTATCGGTCGCCGAGCGGGCTTTGGCCGGCGCGACCCACCGGCCAAGCAGTTGTTCTCCGACACCGATCTCCGCGGCGACGCGCGCGATCGGCCGACCGGTATCGACGACCAGGCGCACCGCCTGCTCGCGGTACTCCGGGGTACTCGCGGTACTCCGGGGTATAGGTCGTGCGCTTGCGTTTCCCCGACACGGGAACATCCTCCCCGCAGGATCAGCAGCCCCGCGATCAAATGTCCACCATCAGGGGTCAACCCCACAACGTCTTCGCAAGGGCTATGCCGATGGAGGACTCAGTAGCGCTCAGGCAGTGATCCCTCGACCAACTGCACACTAGGTCTCGCTCATCCCGACCACTCGCGCAGGCGGAGCGCCGGCGTTTTGCTGCAGCACATAGCTGCCGAGACTGCCGAGAAACCCGGCGCAGTGTTCGACTAGCTCGTCAGTGGGGACGAACTTCAGCTCGCCCTCGAGCCGTTGACGCAGAATTTCGAACAGACCTCCGACACCCAGGGTGGAAGCCAAGTGAGCGACGCCCACTGCAGAATTGGCGATGTCGAGATGCAGTCGGGCCTCGCGCAACACAAGGTCAGCGAATCCGGCCATCATTTCACTTCGCAACTCTCGGAGTAGTGGTTCGGCCGCAGATTCGACGAACAGTATTCGGCCCAGCCGAACGTCGTCGTCGATCATGCTGACCAGGGCACGAATCGGGCCGTATGCCAGTTCTGCGGGCTCGCCTCCGGCATTGGGAATGGCGCGGACTATGACATCGTGAAATATCGTGTAAACCTGCTCGTACACCGCCCGCAGGAGATCGCCACGCTCGGCGAAGTGCTGATAGAAGTAGCGCGACGTGACGCCAGACTTCGCGCACACGGCAGTGACGGTGGTGGCCGCGACGCCGCGGGTGCCGACCAACTCGACACCCGCATCGACTAGCCGTGCCCGCCGGGATCGGTGACGTTCATCGGCAGACATCCCGCTGTAGACCCGCTTCGTACGCACGATTCCTACCTTGCCATCTGAATCTGACTAGCAATATGGTCACATCATAGAATGGTCCAAACGACAGAAGAATCAAAGAGCAACTGGCGAGCCCCCGATACCGGGTCCACTTGTGGGGTTGACCCCTGATGGTGGACATTTGATCGCGGGACTGCTGATCCTGCGGGGAGGATGTTCCCGTGTCGGGGAAACGCAAGCGCACGACCTATACCCCGGAGTACCGCGAGTACCCCGGAGTACCGCGAGCAGGCGGTGCGCCTGGTCGTCGATACCGGTCGGCCGATCGCGCGCGTCGCCGCGGAGATCGGTGTCGGAGAACAACTGCTTGGCCGGTGGGTCGCGCCGGCCAAAGCCCGCTCGGCGACCGATAATCCCGAGGTGCTCGACGACGACGAACGCGCAGAGCTGCAACGGCTGCGCAAGGAGAACGCGGAATTACGTGTGGATAGGGCGTTTGTGAAAAGAGCAGCGGCCTTCTTCGCCTCCGAACAGAACCGGTAGCCATGTACCGGGTCGTCGAGGCGGAGAAGGTCAACTTCACGGTATTGCGCATGCCCGGACTGCTGGAGGTGTCGCGTTCGGGGTTCTACAACTGGCGTGCCGGCGGCCCGGCTGGCTCGTCGCCGACGCAAGCCTGCCGCGACCTCATCGATACCAAGGTCAGGCTATTCCACGATGCCTCCGATCAGATGTATGGGGCACCGCGGATCCAGGCCGATCTGCGCGAAGAGGGCTTCGCGGCGTCTCGCAAGACGGTGGCGGCCTCGGTGCGGCGCCAGCAGCTGGCCGGGATCCTTGGTTTCTCGGGGTCGTTGCAACGTCTCGATGAGGAAGAGGTCATGGCGTTGTCTGATGAATTGGCGAATCATCCAGGTGTAGAACGGTATTCGGCGGGTCAGCGGGAGTCATTCTTTCGGTTGCTGGACCGTGGAGGCACGATTCGGGCAGCGGCGGCGGGTGTCGGGGTCAGCCCGGACACCGGTTACCGGTGGCGACGCGAGGCTGGGGTGGCCAGCCAACGCCAGACCCCTCGGGTCTACAGCGAGAAGGAGAAGGCCGAGTTCTTCCGGCTGCTCAGCATCGGGGGCAACGTCTCGGCGGTGGCCCGAGAACTCGGCTTCGTGCGGGTGACCTGCTACAAGTGGGCTCATCAGGCGGGGATCTTCACCGGCCGCGACGTCAGCGATCAGCGTACGGAGTTCTTGCGGCTTCGCGGCGAAGGGGCGAGCAGACGCGACGCCGCCGTGGAGGTCGGTGTCGATAAACGCACGGCCCAGGACTGGGACAAGGGCATTCGCCAGTTTTATGGTGGGCGTGTCTATCCCGATGGACGGGTCGTGAAGTATCGCCCGGCGGAGATACTGGCCAATGTGAAGACTCCGCGAAACAATCACGGTGACAACGGTACTGACGGCACATTGGAGAGGCTGCAATGCTCGATTAGCCCGCGATACTTGAGTCTTATTGACTGTGAACAGATCCACGACTTGACGACCCGTGGCATCTCGATCCGTGAGATCGGGGATCGGTTGGGTCGGTCGCCGTCGACGATCAGCCGCGAGCTACGGCGCAATGCCACCGAAGCATTGGGGTTCCTGCCGTATTCCGCGCATCGGATGGCCGCGGTGCGGCGCGAGCGGCCCAAGGAGCGCAAACTGGATCGGGCCGGCCGGCTACGGCAGTACGTCGGTCACGGGCTTCACCGCCGCTGGTCACCCGAACAGATCAGCCGAAGGCTGGTCAAGGACTTCCCCGGCGATCTGGAGATGCGGGTGTTCACCGAGGCGATCTATCAGGCGATCTACCTGCACGGTAGGAGTGCGCCGGTGTCGCTTGCCAGGGTGATGGGGCCACCTGGTTGCCAGGGGGGTGGGACCACCGTGGCGCGTTATTGAGGATGCTCGTCGGGGTTGGTCCGGGTCAAGTTGACGCGGGTCGGGTGCGTTGCCGGTAGGACGGTCCTTCGATGACGAGGGTGTGGGCGGTGGCGGTGAGTCGGTCGATCGCTGATTGGGTGAGCAGGGTGTTGGCGGTCATGGTCAGCCATTCGGCGGGTTCCCGGTTGGAGGTCACGATGGTGGTCTTGGCGCGGTGGCGTTCGACGATGATTTCGTAGAAGTCGCTGCTTTCGGTGGCGCCGAGGGGTCGCAGCGCGAAGTCGTCGATGATGAGGACGTCGATGGCGGTCAGGCGGCGGATCTCGGCATCGACGGTGTTGTCGAGACGGGCGGCTCGCAGCCGGGTGAACAGTTTGTCCGATCGCGCGAACAGAACGCCATGGCGGCGACGAATTGCCATGTGCCCCAATGCTTTTGCGAGGTGCGTCTTGCCTACTCCGACGGGCCCGAGGATGATCGCAGACTGTCCAGCGTCGAGGAATCGTAGCGAGGTCAGGTCCCCGAGCAGGGTGCGGTCATAGCGAAGGTCGTCTTGGGCGGTCCAGGTGTCGAAATGCATCGTCGGGTCGAGCCCGGCCTTGGCTGACCGCAATGCCGCCGAGCGGGATTCACGCCTGGATACCTCGTCGGCGAGGAGCGTTTCGAGGAATCCGATGTGGCTGAGCTTGTGCTGGCGGGCGAGCACGGCCCGTTCGGGCAGGGTGTCGGCCAGGGCGCCGAGCTTGAGTGCTTTGAGCAGTCGGGTCAGGTCGGCACCGACCGGTTCGGCGGCGCCACGATGGGTGTTCATGTTCAGTTCTCCTGGGCTGTGGGTGCGTCGGTGACGACGGTCAATGATGCTGTAGTGGTGTGGAATTCGGCTGCGCTGCGGGTTGTTCTTCGGCGGTGAACACCTCCAAGGGGCGTGCGCAGGTGCTGCCGTGGATCCGGGTGCCGGCAGTACGCTCACACCACGCGGTCGTGGCCTGCTGCGCCTGATCCAGGCTGGCGAATGTTTCACCGTCCCAGAAGTTTCGGCGCACGTACTGCACCGCCCGTTGCACCCGCGGCTTGTCCTTAAGGGACCGCACCCGGGCCGGGTCGGTGAGGAACCCGACGTGGCCGGCGTAATCCAGCCACCCCTGGGTGAAGCGGGGGGTTGACCGCATCGGCAGCGGTTATCACCGGCTTCAGATTGTCCGGGATCAGGACCCTGAACACCCCGCCAAAGAAGTTCCACGCTGCCTGGCATCCGGTGATCACCGCGACCAGGGTGCGTTTCGTCAAGTGATTTGGCCCCACCGTCGTCATGAATTTTGGCCCCATCTGGTCTAGGTGGCGCGCTTGGCTCGGGTGGTCGTTTTGCTGGTGCGTAGTCGGTAGGACTTGGTGCCGGTCTCGATGATGTGGGCGTTGAAGGTGACGCGGTCGACGATGGCGGCGACCAGGCGTGGGTCGGGGAATACGGTGCCCCATTCGCTGAAGGGCAGGTTGGTGGCGATCGCGACGGAGGCGCGTTCTTCGCGTTCGATGATGATCTGGAAGAGCAATTCGGCTCCGCGAGGGTCGATTTGGACGTATCCGAGCTCGTCGAGGCAGAGCAGGTCCGGGCGCCCGTAGCGGGCCACGACACGTCAGAGGACCCGTTCGTCGGCGGCTTCGACGAGCTCGTTGAACAGTTGGGCGGTGGTGACGTGGCGGACCCGGCGGCCTAGTTCGCAGGCCGCCAATCCCAGCCCGATGAGGAGGTGGGACTTGCCGGTCCCGGAGTCACCAAGGAGGACGACTGGTTCGCCGGCGTCCATGTAGTGCCCGGCGGCCAACTGTCCGAGGGTGGCGGGTGCGATGCTGGGTACTGCGTCGATGTTGAACTCCGCCAGCCGTTTCAGTCTCGGGAACTTGGCATCGTTGATGCGCCGGGTGCGGCGCCGTTCGGTGCGGTCGTCGACTTCGGCGGCCAGGACTTCGGCGAGGTAGCGCAGGTGGGTGTGGCGTTCTCGGTCGGCGATCTCGGCCAGGCGGACCGCTTCGGCGCGGACGGTGGGCAGGTGCAACTCGCGGGCCGCGGCGCCGATGGAGGCTTGCGCAGCGGCATCGACGGTCGTCGTCTTGCTGGCTGTGGCGGTCATGAGTCGCTTCCGGTGAGCAGGTCGTCGTAATCGGCCAGCGACGGTGGTGGCCGGTCGTAGCGGGCCAGTCCGTCGATCGTGGCCACGGGTACGAGTGTGCTGGTGTGGCGGCGGGCGTCGATGAGCACCGTCTCGGGATCCAACCATCCCGAGGTGACCGCCCGATCCATCGCTGCGATCAGCGAGCCGGCGGGCATGCTGCGGTGCGCCAGCAGGATGGCGATCAGGGCACGGGTTCCCTTGGCGTCGCCTCGCGCGGATCGGGCTGCATCCCAATACCTTTGATGAGATGCGGTGAACACCCCGCGGGCCTTGGCCTGTGCCAGTGCGGTCGCCCCGGGCAGCGCCCCGGGTTTGGCCCTGAGGACCTCCAGGTAGCGATCCAGGCACAGCACCTCGACGTAGCGTCCGACAGCTCGTTCGTGGGAGGCGACCAGTCGGGGTCCGTCGTAGACCTCGACGGTCCGGGCGGCCAACCGCACCGGTAGGCGTCGCCCGGCGTAGCGGGCCGGGAAGGAGTAGAAGCATTGCCGCACAGACACTCTGGCCCGGTTGTCGACACGGGCTTGCAGTAGCCTGTCACGAATTTTGTGTAAGTCCGAGAAGGGGCTACTAGGAGTTTTTCTCTAGCACAAGGGAAGGCGGCCAGGGAAGAGCCTCGACGTGGTATTCAGCGCGACCTTCCAGCCCTGTGTGCCGGTGCCCGATTCGCCTCCTCTCTGGCTGGAGATGTTCCGCAAGCCGAGGTAGAGCAACTGCATCGCGGCGTCCTTGTCGGGGAAGTGACCGCGGTTCTTGGTGATCTTGCGCAGCTGAAAATTCATCGATTCGATGGCGTTGGTGGTGTACACGATCTTGCGCAGCTCGACCGGGTAGTCCAGGAACGGGATGAACTCACTCCAGACCAGGCGCCAGGTGTCGATCGCTCCGGGGTACTGCTCACCGAACTTGCGGTCGAATTCGGTGAGCGCGAGCTCGGCACCCTCAACGGTCGGCGCGGTATAGATTTCGCGCATCGCCGCGGCGACCTTCTTGCGGTCGCCGTAGGACACGAACCGCATCGCGTTGCGGATCACGTGCACCACACAGGTCTGCACCACCGTCTCGGGAAAGACCGAACGGATCGCATCCGGCAGGCCGGTCAAGCCATCGCAGCAGGCAATCAAGGTGTCATGCACACCGCGGTTTCGCAGGTCGATGACGACCTTCTGCCAGAACTTCGCTCCCTCGGTGTCCTGGATCCAGCAGCCCAACGCGTGTTTGCGGCCATCGACGTCCACGCCGATGGCCAAATAGGCCACCTTGGTGGTCACCACCCCGTTATCCTTGATCCGCAGGCGTAGGCCGTCGATGTAGAGGATCGGGTACACCTCGTCGAGCGGGCCGGATTGCCACGCCTTGATCTCATCGACGACGACTTCGGTGATGTTGGAGATCAACTCCCGCGACACCTTCGCCCCGTACACCTCCTCCAGGTGCGCCTCGATGTCTCGGGTCGTCATTCCACGCGAATACAACCACAGCACAACGGAATTGATGTTCGACAGTCGTCGGGTCATCTTCCGACCGGTTCGAAGGACCCGTTGCGGTCACGCGGCGCGTCGATGGTGACGGGTCCGTTGACGGTGTTCACCGTCTTGGTCGTCGAGCCGTTGCGGGAATTGCCCGACCCGTGACCGGCCGGGTCGCCAGTCTCATACCCCAGATGATGGGTCAGCTCGGCGGCCAGCGAGCGTTCCAGCACCGCCTTGGTCCGTTCATTGAGCAAACCGTCCGCCCCATCGATCGGGGTACCGGATTTGACCGCGTCGGTGATCAGCGAATCCAACGTCTCGGCTGAGAACGTCTCCGCCAATCGGCGCGCGGCCGACTTCTCCGCACTCGCCGAAGCTATGGCCTTGGTCACAAAACACTCCTTCTATCCGCCCGAACGGCGGTCCGATGATGGACCACCCCGGACTTACACAGATGGAATGACACGCCCGCTTGCAGTAGCCGTGAACCGCCCCGGGTTCGATGCACTCCTGGTTACTGGTGTGCAGCCTCTGACTGGGCTGGTTTCCTAGCGTAGTAGATGGCCTCGTATTCGATCG